>NZ_DASZVF010000066.1:0-15709 GCF_035547335.1 Humibacter sp.
ACTCACCCACGACCGCATCGGGAGGGCCGCAGGCCCGGTCGACGCGCTGTTGGGGGTCAGTGCTGCCGGCGCTCAGCGCCGACGACGCTCCTGTGCCCTGCGCTCGGCCCTGTTGAGCGGCTCCGCTTGCGCACTGTCGTCCGCGCGCTGCCCGAAAGCACCCCGTGCTGCAGACTGCTGCTGTACGGGCGCGTTCTCCTGCTGGGCGGCCAGCTGACGGCGCCTGGCGCGCTCGGCGCGGTCCGTGGCGGCACGCTCGACCTGGCCACGCTGGTTGCGCACCTCGACGCTTCCGTCGTCGCTGGGCGCCGAGTAGCTGAGTCGCTGCTGCTCGTTCGCCGACGGGGTGAGGCCCTTGGCCTCCACCTCGGTCACCTCGCCCGCCGCCTGAGTCACCTCGACCTCGAGGTTGAACAGGAAGCCGATGGACTCCTCGCGGATCGCCCCCATCATCTGCTGGTACATCGTGAAGCCCTCGCGCTGGTACTCGACCAGCGGGTCGCGCTGAGCCATGGCCCGCAGCCCGATGCCGTCCTTGAGGTAATCCATCTCGTAGAGGTGATCGCGCCAGCGGCGGTCGATGACCGACAGCACGACACGGCGCTCGAGCTCGCGCATGGCGGCCGACCCCAGCTGCTCCTCGCGTCGCGCGTACGCGAGGCGGGCATCCGACAGGATCTCGCGCTTCATGAACTCCCGGTTCACCCGGCCCTTGTTGCCCACCTCGGCGATGACCTCGTCGATGGAGATGTCGACCGGGTAGAGCACCTTGAGGTCCGACCAGAGCGCGTCGAAGTCCCAGTCGTCGGCGCTCGCCTCCGCAGTGTGCTGATCGATGACCTCGCTGATCACGTCTTCGAGGAACTGCTGCACGCGCTCGTGCAGGTCGTCGCCCTCGAGGATGCGCCGCCGGTCGCTGTAGATCGCCTCGCGCTGGCGGTTCAGCACGTCGTCGTACTTGAGCACGTTCTTGCGGATCTCGGCGTTGCGCGCCTCCACCTGCGCCTGGGCGGAGCGGATGGCGCGGCTCACCACCTTGGACTCGATCGCCAGGTCGTCCGGAACGTTGCTGCGACCCATCAGGCTCTCGGCAGCACCCGCGTTGAACAGCCGCATCAGGTCGTCGGTGAGCGAGAGGTAGAACCTGCTCTCTCCTGGATCGCCCTGGCGTCCGGAGCGACCGCGGAGCTGGTTGTCGATGCGGCGCGATTCGTGACGCTCGGTGCCCAGCACGTAGAGGCCGCCGACCTCGATGACTTTGTCCGCCTCTTCGGCGACGGCGGCCTTGACGCGGTCGTACACGGCGTCCCATTCCGCCTCGTACTCCTCAGGGGTGTCGACCGGGCTCAGGCCTCTGGCGTTCATCTCGGCGACCGCGAGGAACTCCGCGTTGCCACCGAGCATGATGTCGGTTCCACGGCCGGCCATGTTGGTGGCGACAGTGACGGCGCCGAGGCGTCCGGCCTGTGCCACGATCGCGGCCTCACGCGCGTGGTTCTTGGCGTTCAGCACCTCGTGCCGCACGCCCTTCTTCGCCAGCAACCGGGACAGGTACTCGCTCTTCTCGACGCTCGTCGTTCCGACCAGAACGGGCTGGCCCTTCTTGTTGCGTTCGACGATGTCCTCGACGACCTGCTTGAACTTGGCCTCCTCGTTCTTGTACACGAGGTCGGGCATGTCCTTGCGGATCATGGGCTTGTTCGTCGGGATGACGACCACGCCGATCTTGTACGTCGACATGAACTCGGCGGCCTCGGTCTCCGCCGTACCCGTCATGCCGGAGAGCTTCTTGTAGAGGCGGAAGTAGTTCTGCAGCGTGACTGTTGCGAGGGTCTGGTTCTCGGCCTTGACCGGCACGCCCTCCTTGGCCTCGATCGCCTGGTGGATGCCCTCGTTGTAGCGGCGCCCCACGAGGATGCGCCCCGTGTGCTCGTCGACGATGAGGACCTCGTCGTTCATCACGACGTAGTCCTTGTCGCGCTTGAACAGCGCGTTGGCCTTGATCGCGTTGTTCAGGAAGGAGATGAGCGGAGTGTTCGCGGACTCGTAGAGGTTGTCGATGCCGAGGTAGTCCTCGACCTTGGCGATGCCCGGCTCCAACACGCCGACGGTGCGCTTCTTCTCGTCGACCTCGAAGTCGACATCCGGCTGCAGCCGCGTGGCGAGGCGCGCGAACTCGTTGAACCACCGGTTCGCCTCTCCGCTTGAGGGACCGGAGATGATGAGCGGCGTGCGGGCCTCGTCGATGAGGATGGAGTCGACCTCGTCGACGATGGCGAAGAAGTGGCCGCGCTGCACCATGTCGGATGCCTGCCACGCCATGTTGTCGCGCAGATAGTCGAAGCCGAACTCGTTGTTCGTGCCGTACGTGATGTCGGCGAGGTACTGCTCGCGTCGCTCGTCCGGGGTCTGACCGGCGAGGATGACACCCGTCGTCATGCCGAGCGCGCGGAACACGCGCCCCATGAGCTCTCCCTGGTAGCTGGCCAGGTAGTCGTTGGTGGTGATGATGTGAACGCCGCGGCTCGCGATGGCGTTCAGGTACGCGGCGGTCGTGGCGACGAGCGTCTTGCCTTCACCGGTCTTCATCTCGGCGATGTTGCCGAGATGAAGCGCGGCGCCACCCATGATCTGCACGTCGAAGTGCCGCATGCCGAGCGTGCGCACCGCCGCCTCGCGCACGGCCGCGAAGGCCTCGGGCAGAAGGTCGTCGAGGGACTCGCCGTTGCCGTAGCGCTCACGCAGCTCGTTCGTCTCGTTGCGCAGTTCCTCATCGGTGAGGCTCTGGAAGTCTTCCTCGAGCGCGTTCACGGCGCGGGCGTACGCCTCGAGCCGCTTGAGCGTACGGCCTTCACCGACACGCAGCACCTTTTCGAGAACTGAGGCCACTGATGCACTCCAAGTGGTTCGTAGAGGATGCCGCAGGGCACCCGTCGTCCCGGGCGGACGCGTGCCGACCTGCCGGACGGCAACTCCCCCATGTTACCGGCCTGTGACCTGAGCATGCCGGATGCCTGCTGCGGATGCGCTGGAGGTTGTCGGTGCGGCACCCCACCGCGGGTCAAGCCCGTCGAAACCCGAAGCGAGCAGCCGTACACCACCGGGTTGAGCCTGTCGAAACCCGACGCTTCAGGGCCCGGTTTCGACAGGCTCAACCGGCGGTTCGGCGACAGGCTCGGCCAGAGGTGGTGGTCAGGCTCGGCCGAGCTTGCGCGAGGCCGTCGCCACCTCTTGAAGCTCCTCCGCGTTCTCGTCGAGGGCGATGACGCCGTAGTCCCAGCCCTTGCGGCGGTAGACGACGGAGGGCCGGTTGGATTCCTCGTCGATGAACAGGTAGAAGTCGTGACCGACGAGCTCCATGTAGTACAGCGCGTCGTCGACCGACATCGGCACGGACGCGAACACCTTCTTGCGGATCACGACGGGGCAGTACTCCTCCGCCTCCTCCGCTGTCGACGGCTCGTTGTTCACCACGGGAACAGAGCCGGTGCGCACCTGCTCCAGCACCGTGACCGGCGCGGGGGTGACATCCACACGCCCGAGGCCCACAGTGGACGCCTCGCGCACCGAGGGCGGTCTGTGCAGGCCGCGATGGATCTTTCTGCGGTCCTTTGCGCGTCTCACGCGCTCCAGGAGCCGTCCGATCGCCAGATCGAACGCCGCGTATTTGTCGGACGCCGTGGCTTCGGCACGAACCACCGGACCCGGTCCGACGAGTGTCAGTTCGACGCGATCATCGCCGTTCTGACCTCCGGACTTCTCGTTGTGGCGGGAGACCTTGATCTCCAGCGAGAGAGCTCGCTCAGCGAGCGAACCGACTTTGGCTGCCTTCTCCGTCGCATATTCACGGAAGCGATCGGTGATGCCTACGCCGAGTCCGAAGATGTTGATTTCCATGGCGACCTCCTGCTTCCGGTGCGGCCGTCGCCCGTACGGAAAGGGCGGCTGGACCGACACCTTTTCCCCCAACCGTAGACCGGGAGCAGGCGGATGTCACCCGGTACTTGCCGGGCGTCCGCGAAGCATCCGCATACCGACTGCGACGGATGCCGTGCGCCGATCATGGCGGTTCGCGGATGGTCCCCGAGCGGCCGCCCAAGGCCTCAGGCACGGGGTTCCGACGCGGAGTTCGAGCCAGGACGGCGGCACCGATCACGTGCGCGCCACCGGATGCCAGAGCTCGCCTGGCCTCCAGCAAGGTGGCACCGGTGGTGAGGATGTCGTCGACCAGGAGCACGTGCCGGCCCGCCAGTGCGCCGCGCGGCGCGAGCCAGTGGTCCCTGTTCTCTCGTCGGCCCTGGATAGTGAGGTGCGCCTGGTCGGCGCTCTGTCGCCGGGCGCGCAACGCCGGCTCCGTACGGAGCCCCGCGTGGGCGAGGAGCAGGCGGACGGGAGAGAACCCGCGGGCGCGGCGCGCGGACCGCGACGACGGCACGGTGACCAGGTGCACGGTGACCAGGCGCACAGGGTGCGCGGTGACCGGAGGAGCGTGCTCGCGCAACGCCGATGCGATGGCTGCGGCCAGCGCCGGGGCGAGGCGGCCTGCGACATCCGTGCGCCCGCCGTCCTTGTACGCGGCCAGCACAGAGCGCACCACGCCTCCGTACTCGTGCGCGTAGGTGACAGGCAGGCCGTGAAGGTCGACCTCGCGCACGTTCGGCGCGAGCGCCGCAGAACATGCGGAGCACAGGGACCGGTCGGGCGCTGCGCATCCGGCGCACGACGTGGGCGACACGACGGCGAGCGCGTCCAGCAACGCCGACTTCAGTCCGGGAAGAGCCCGAGTGACCGGGCGGAACGCGGTGGACATGCGTCCAGGCTGGCGCCGACGGGCATGGCCCCGGCGCTGTGGACGCATCTCGGCGCAAACCGCGCGCGAACCCGGCGTGGGGGACGGAGGGTGGTCGGCGAGCACGCTCTCCGCGACGGTCTACTGCGGCTTGCCCAGCTGCTGGCCGATGAACTGCACGCCGTCGGCACGCTGCTGCCACCCGGTGCCGCGCGGCCATTGCAGCGAGTCGTCCGAGGTGAGCACCCAGTAGTACGGCGCCGCTCCGACCGGACCGATGCTCGCACCCTTGGCGGGCCCCGGGGCGGGCTGCGCGTCACCACCGACCGTCTGCACGTCGATCGAGCTCTCCCCGCCCGACCCGACGGCGAGCGCCCCGATGGTGAGGTCGTCGAGCCAGGTGAGCGACGTGGCGGTCCCTCCCCCGACCGGGCCGAGATTCACCGGGGTCGAGATGCTCTCCGGCCGCCCGCTCGAGGTCCGTACCACGCCGGCGACCATCATGCTCGTTCCGGAGTCGGTGCGCACGAGCGCGGCGAGCCTCGTGCCGTCTCGTGACATCGCCATGGCGATCAGCGACCTGCCGTCGGGCCACGCCGCCATCAGCGAGGTGGATGAACCGCTCGGGCCGAGCACCTGCAGCTCCGAAGGCGATGCCGACGTGGCGCTCCACGCATAGCCAGAGGGATCCAGCGTGGGAGCGACGAGACCGGGCCGGGTGTCGAGCTGCACCGGATCGTCGACGTCGGCGCGCACGACCCAGCTCGCGCCCGCGCCCAGCACGACGGCCGTGCGGTGGTCACCGGACAGCGTGGCGGCGCGCGGGCCGATGCTCTCCACCTTCGACGAGACATCCGGGATCTCCGAGACTGCCGAGCCGGAGAGCAGACCGAACTTGCCGCTTCGGAACACGAGCGCGTTCGAGTCGACACTGGGGTTCTGCACCGGCTCGGGCGACAGCGCATCCGGTACCGGCCGCTGCACGCCCTCGATCGAGATGCGCACGTCGGTGACTCCGGCAACGGAGGCCAGCGACTCCGACAGCTGGAGCTGCATGCGCTCCAGGGTGAGGGCATCCACCGCTCCCGCTGTGCTGTTCAGATCGACGTCGGCCTGTCCGCCGGTGACGGTCACCGAATCGGAGGTCAGCTGGGACCCCTGCGGGAACGCGCTGGTGTACGCGCCCGACAACCACTTGGCCGGCCCCTGCACGAGCTCCTTCACGATCCTGGTCTGCAGCGAGGCAGGCGAGTTCGGGAACCAGCGCTCGTCCGGCACGAGGAACTGCAGATCCGGGCTGAAGAAGAAGAGGGAATGCGGCGCGAACACGCTCGCGAAGCGCGAGCTGTCGATGATGACGCCGTTTGGCGCCTTCGAGATGCGCCATTGTCCGCCCTGCTTGACGAACGTGTACTGCTGCTGGATGCCCGTCGACGATTCGGCCCTGGTGTAGCTGCCGTCGGCGTCGACGAACGCCACGGGGGTGAGCGTGAGCAGCTTCTGATCCGACGACACCGTCTCGTAGTCACGATCCGATCCGGTGTCCACCGTCACCGACGCATCCGCGTTCCACTTGCTGCGGAACCCGGTGGCCAGGAACTCGCGCGCCACGGCGTAGTCGCCCTGCGGCGAGACCTGGGCCTGGATGAATCCCTTGAGGATCTCGTCCTGCGTTGCACCCTGCTGCGGACCGTTCGGCAGGAAGTCCACCTGCCCCAGACCGTTGTTCTGCGCGCTGATCGGGCCGACCTCCTTCACGGAGCTCGTGCGCGGGATCTGCGCGCAGCCTGCGATCAGCGCGAGCAGGCCCAGCATGGCCACGGATGCCCGCACCAGCCGGCCTCCTCTGCCACGCACGTTCGTCCCGCCGCTCATGGCTTCACCGACCCTTCGCGTTCGCTCCCCCGCACGTCGTGCTTGCGGGCGTCGCCGCGCGGACGCGCTGCACGGCGCTCGCGACCGGATCGCCCTGTGTCTCGCCCTGCCGGCTCGTCGCCGTCGTCGTGCCGGCCGCCGATCGACTCGTGACCGATGGGCCGGTCGTCGGCCGTGCGCGGCGCGTCGGACGGCGCGAGCGGGAGCGGCGAGGCGGCGATCGGCTCGCCGGGCACGCGCGGGAGCGTGAGACGGAAGTTGGATCCCTCGTGCGGGCTGGACCAGACATCCAGCCAGCCGTCGTGCTTCGCGGCGTCCTCGAGGGAGATGGCCAGCCCGAGGCCCGTGCCTCCGATGGTGCGCTTGCGCGACGGGTCGGCGCGCCAGAACCTGTCGAACACGTGCGCGACATCCCGCTCGCTCATGCCCAGCCCGTAGTCGCGCACCGAGAGGGCGACGGCGGTCTGGTTGCTGTCCACGGTGACCACGATGGGCTTCCCCTCGCCGTGCTCGATGGCGTTGCCGAGCAGGTTCCTCAGCACCCTGCGCACACGTCGCGGATCCATCTCGACCTCGAAGTAGCCTCCTGGCGCCTCCAGCCGCACCTCGGACCCGTTCGTCAGCGCGAGCGGCCTCATGTCCTCGACCGCGTCTTCCGCCAGCCGCACGAGGTTGGTCGGCTCCCACTCGAGCACGACCGATCCCGCGTCGTACCTGCTGATCTCCAGCAGGTCGGAGAGCAGCCTGTCGAACCGCTCGATCTGGGCATGCAGCAGCTCAGCGGTGCGGGCGGTGGCCGGCGGGAAGTCCTCGCGCTGGTCGTAGATGACGTCGCCGGCGAGTCGGATGGTGGTGAGCGGCGTGCGCAGCTCGTGCGAGACGTCGCTGACGAACCGCTGCTGCAGCTGGGAGAGCGTGGCGAGCTGCGTGATCTGCCGCTGCAGGGCATCCGCCATGCCGTTGAAAGAGCGTGCGAGCGTGGCGAACGCGTCTTCGTTCGCGATCGGCATGCGCACCTCGAGGTCACCGTCGGCCAGCTGCTGGCTGGTCTGAGCGGCCACGCGGATGGGCGTCAGGATGAGCCGCACCACGAGATACGTGATGCCGGCGATGAGCACGAGCAGCGCGAGGCCCACGATGAGCAGCGTGTGCTGCACGAAGAGCAGGGTCTGCTCGGAGTCGGAGAGGTCGTAGCCGATGTAGAGCTCGTACCTGCCTGCCGTCGGAAGCTGGAGCTCGGAGCCAACCACGATGCCGGGATGCGTCGACCCGTCGCCCGAGGGCAGCGCGACGGACTGCGCGAACACGGCGTGCGGTGACGACTGCACCGCCTTGCGCAGGTCTTTGGTGATGATGTCCTTGCCGGAGCCGAACGTCGAGACTCCGACCGGCGCCGCCGCGTCGATGCCCTGTCCGGGAACCCGGAACGACGCGACGAGCCCGGTGGTCGTGGAGTTCTTGATGTCGCCGAAGACCTGAAGGAAGAGGTTGTCGATGGCCTCGGGGTCGGTGGCGTCCGACGCGTCCAGCTTCTTCTGCGCATCCGTGGTCGCGCGCGCCGAGTCGTGATACGACTGCTCGAGCCGCGACTGGTAGAGCCCGTTGCCGACGATGAACGACACGAGAAAACCCGCGACGAGCACCGCGGCGCCGGTGAGCGCCACCGTCATCAGCACCGTGCGGAACTGCAGTGACGTGCGCCACACGTGCGCGAAGCGCTCCGGCCACTCACGCCACCGCAACCAGTCACCGCCGAACCTCACGAACTCAGCGCTCCTGCGTGGCCGTCGAACGACGCCTGGTCCGCCACGGGATCACGAGACATCTCCCGACCTCGTCAGGGTGTGGCGCCGGCGCGGTAGCCCACGCCGCGCACGGTCATCACGATCTTCGGGTTGTCGGGGTCTTCCTCCACCTTCGCCCGCAGCCGCTGCACGTGCACGTTCACGAGCCTGGTGTCGGCCTTGTAGTGGTAGCCCCACACCTGCTCGAGCAGCATCTCGCGGGTGAACACCTGCTGCGGCTTCGACGCGAGCGCGATGAGCAGGTCGAACTCCAGCGGCGTGAGGTTGATACGGGACTCGCCGCGACGCACCTCGTGCGCAGCCACGTCGATCTCGATGTCGCCGACGCGCAACGTGTCGGCCGCGGGGGCTGATGCCGCAGGCCGGAGCCGCGTGCGGATGCGCGCGACCAGCTCCTTCGGGTTGAACGGCTTCACCATGTAGTCGTCCGCGCCGCACTCGAGCCCCTTGACCACATCGGCGGTGTCGGACTTGGCGGTGAGCATGATGATCGGAACGCCGGACTCGGCGCGGATGCGAGAACACACCTCGATGCCGTCCATGCCGGGAAGCATCAGGTCGAGGAGTATCAGGTCGGGCTTGGTGGCGTGATAGCTGTCGATGGCGATCGCGCCGTCGGAGCAGAAGCTCGGCTCGAACCCTTCCGTGCGCAACACGATGCCGATCATCTCGGCCAAGGCGGTGTCATCGTCGACGACCAGGATTTTCGCGTTCATGCCAGTCTGGGGTCCTGATTCCTCTTCAGTGCCCGCGGAAGGCGACCACCCGGGCGAGACCATGGCACAAGAGTAGTCGACGCTTTCGGCAGGGCACCTGGAGCCCCGCGGCGACGCGCCATGGTCCGGCGTGCGCCGCCCGCGTCCGCCGAGGCTCCGTGTGCCAGGATGAGGGAACCCAGCGCAGGTTCACGCACACATCCGAGCAGTGGCAGGTAGTCAACGGTGAGCGATTCCGACGGCCCCGGCCGAGACGAGACCCGGCCGGACGGCACGACGACACCCGGAGCCGATGCAGCCGATCAGGCGCCTGCTCCTGGCACGTGGGTTGCACCCGAATCCTGGGCGCCGCCGCAACCCGGCGCTCAGTCAGCCGAGACTGCGTGGCAGCAGCAACCCGCGTGGCGGCAGCAGCCGACGTGGCAGCAGCAACCCCCGTGGCAGCAGAGCACCGGCTGGACCCCGCCTCCCAGGCCGGGACTCTTCCCGCTTCGCCCGCTCCCGTTCGGCACCCTGTTCGGCACCCCGTTCCGGGTGCTGCGGCACAACCCGCGCGCCACGGTCGGCGGCGCGCTGATCGTCCAGCTCATCTCGACGCTGTCCACCGTGCTCGTCGTGGGCGTGGCCGCGGTGTTCGCGGTGCTGCGCATCGCCGCGGCCGACCGCGACTCCACGAGCGACATGCAGCTCATCACGGCCGGCAGCATCGCCATCCTCGTCGCCGCCGTGCTCGTGTCCGTCGTGATCTCGCTGATCGGAACGGCGCTCGTGCAGGGCCTTGTGGCATCCGAAGTCGCTAGGGGCGCGCTCGGTGAGAAGCTCACGTTGCGGGCGCTGTGGCGCGCGACGAGAGGGCGACGGTGGCGCCTCATCGGCTGGACGGTGCTGCTGGCGGCCGCTGTAGCAGCATCCATCGCGCTCGTCGCCGCCTCGGCCGCAGCCTCCTCCGCTGCCGGCTCCTGGGTCGTGACCGTGCTCCTCGTGGTGCCGGCGGTCTGCGGGCTCGGCGCGCTCTGGGTGTGGCTCGGTACCAAGACGGCGCTCACGCCCAGCGTGATCGTCGTGGAGAAGACGGGTGTCTTCACCGCGCTCGCCCGGTCGTGGCGGCTCACCGAACGCTCGTTCTGGCGCACGTTCGGCACGCTCGCCCTCGTCGCCGTGATCTGCGCCGGTGCCAGCGCGGTCGTCACGATCCCGCTGCAGGCCGTGTACACCATCGTGATCTCGCTGATCAGCCCGACCGGATCGTTCCAGGCCGGCAACGCCATCGGCGTGACGATCGCGTACTACGTGCTCTCGATCATCGTGGGCACGCTCGTCGGCTCGGTCACGGCCGTGGTGCAGGCGGCCACCGCGACGACCGTGTACCTGGATCTCAGGATGCGCCGCGAGGGCCTCGACGCCGAGCTGAGGCGCGTCGTGGACGAGCGCGCCGCAGGCATCCCGGATGCTCGCGACCCCTTCGCGACGCCGGCCTGGGCTGCGACCCGGTCGTCGTCCCACCCGTCTGCGTCGGCGACCTGGACGCAGCGGTGAAGCGGATGCCACGGTGATCGACGCCGTCTTCCGACTCGCCCCTGCGGCCTTGCTCCGCCTCACGGCCGACACGCCGCCCCTCGACCCCGGCGCGCACACCGCGCAGGAGTGGCTGAGGCACGAGCTCGCGAAGCCGGAGTACCAGGCGGCCAGGCCGACGTGGTTCGACCGCGTCGCGCAGCAGATCTCGGAGTGGTTCGCCTCACTGGGTGCGAACGTGAGCGGAGATGCCGCCTGGATCCTGGCGAGCATCGGAATCGCGATCGTGGCCGCCATCATCGTCGGCGCCTTCGTGGTGTTCGGCCTCCCCCGGCTGCGCAGGAGGACGCCGGACTCCGTCGTGTTCGACGAGGACGACGGGCGCAGCACGGCCGACCTGCGCAGGGACGCATCCTCGTCGGCCGCCGGCGGCCGTTACGACGACGCGGTCCGCGACCTGTTCCGCGCGATCGCCCGCTCGCTCGGGGAACGCACGATCGTGCTGCTCCTGCCGGGAACGACGTCGCAAGAGCTCGCGACCGAGGCATCCGTCGCGCTTCCTGCGCACGGTGAGCGCCTGCACGCCGCCGCCGTGCTGTTCGACGGCGTCCGCTACCTCGGACGGTCGGCACGAGCGGCGGACTACGAGGCGCTCGTCGTACTGGATCACGAGCTCGCCCGCGCGACACCGCGGTCGTCGAGGCTACCTGCGTCAGCAGGCGAGGTCGCGACGACGCCGGGGGCACCCAGGTGACAGCGACGGCGACGGCGCTCTCCCGCACCCCGCGCCAGAGCCTTCGGCGAGCGCGCGGATGGCTCGTGCTCGTCGCGATCCTGCTGGTCGGCTCCGGAGCCGCCGCCATCCAACTCTCACTCGCCTCCACCTCGGCCGATCCCATGGGCGCCTCCAACCCCGCGCCGCAGGGCGGTCAGGCGTTGGCCCGGGTGCTCGCCGAGCACGGCGTCGACCTGCGCACGGCCTCGTCGCTCGCCGATTCGCGACGAGCGACGGCCGACCGCGCCGACACGACCGTGCTTCTCTCCGACCCGAAGGGCATTCTGGATGCCGGCCAGCTCGGCACCGTGCTCTCGCTCGGATCCGATGTGGTCACCGTCGACCCGGGGTTCGCGCAGCTGCGCGCGATGGCTCCGACCGTGGCGCAGGCCGGCGAACGGAGCGTGTCGTCGCGAAGCTCGGGATGCTCGCTGGCCGCGGCCGACCGCGCCGGGTCGGTCGCCGGGCGAACACGCACCTTCCGGGTCGCCGAACCGGCGACCGGATGCTTCCGCGCGAGCGACGGCACCTTCGCGGTGGCGCAGTCGGTTGCGGCGGGCACCCGGGTGACCGTCGTCGGATCCGGCCTGCTCGACAACGACGGCATCGCCCGGGCAGGCAACGCGGCTCTGGCGATCGGCCTGCTCGGCCAGCACCGCACGCTCGTGTGGTACTTGCCGTCCCAGGCGGATGCCGCCGCTCAAGGGGCGCCGAGTCTCGCCGCGCTGACCCCGGCGTGGGTCACCCCGGCGATCCTTCTGCTCATCGCCGTCGTGGTTGCGGCGGGTGTGTGGCGAGGACGCCGTTTCGGTCCGCTCGTGGTGGAGAACCTGCCCGTCGTGGTGCGCGCAGGTGAGACCATCGAGGGTCGCGCCAGGCTGTACCGCACGGCATCCGTTCGGGTGCACGCGCTCGACGCGCTTCGGGTGGGAGCGGTGCAGCGCATCGGCGTGCTCTGCGGGCTGCCCCCTCGAGCCGACGTCGACCAGGTGGCGGCGAGCGCCGCAGCGCTGACCGGTCGTGCGGCGAAGGACGTACGTGACGTGCTGCTCGACGGCGTACCGCTCACGGATGCCTCGGCCGTCGACTTCGCGGCACGCCTCGCCGAGCTGGAGGATGCGGTGCGGACGGCCGTGCGCGGCGCTCCCTGAGCCCCGTGCCATGGCGAACGAGACCACCCGGGACTACCCGGGACCACCCGGCACCGCCCACCGGCCGATGCGCGGAAGGCCACGCGCCTGGAGCGCCGCGGCCCGACCGCTCACCGATGCACCCCGCATCAGTAGGCTCGCAGTGACCGATCGACCCGGGAGCATCGCCGATGACCGACCCCAGCAGAGCCGAACCGAACGTGCAGCCGACGTCTGCTCCGCCAGCCCCGCACGGCGGACGGCCCGCCTTCGACACGGTGCGTGCCGAGGTGGCGAAGGCCGTCGTCGGACAGGATGCCGCCGTCACGGGCCTGCTGGTCGCCCTTCTCACCGGCGGGCACGTCCTTCTCGAAGGCGTTCCCGGCGTGGCGAAGACCCTGCTGGTGCGATCGCTCGCCGCGGCCCTGTCGTTGCAGGCGAAGCGCGTGCAGTTCACGCCCGACCTGATGCCGGGCGACGTCACCGGATCGGTGGTGTATGACGCCAAATCGGCCGCGTTCGTGTTCCGGCACGGACCGGTGTTCACGAACATCCTGCTGGCCGACGAGATCAACCGCACTCCCCCGAAGACGCAGGCCGCGCTGCTGGAGGCGATGGAGGAACGACAGGTGAGCGCCGACGGCGACACCATGACGCTGCCCGATCCCTTCCTGGTCGCCGCCACGCAGAACCCGATCGAGTACGAGGGCACCTACACCCTGCCCGAGGCGCAGCTCGACCGGTTCCTGCTCAAGCTCGTGCTCGAGGTTCCGGATCGCGACACCGAGTTCGAAGTGCTGCGACGGCACTCCGCGGGGTTCGATCCGCGTGCGCTGGCGGCAGCGGGCATCCGTCCCGTCATCGATGCCGCCGACGTGCTGGATGCTCGCGCCGAGGTGCGTCGTGTCGCGGCGGGATCCGACGTGCTGGCCTACGTCGTCGACCTCGCCAGAGCGACACGGCAGAGCCCGTCCGTTCGCCTGGGCGTGAGCCCGCGCGGCGCGACAGCGCTGCTGGCGGCCGCCAAGGCGTTCGCCTGGCTGAGCGGATACGACGCCATCACCCCGGACCACGTGCAGGCGATGGCGCCTGCCGCGTGGCGCCATCGCCTGCAGCTGCAGCCCGAAGCCGAGCTGGAAGGCGTCACGACAGACGGCATCCTGCGCTCCGTGCTGCAGCAGGTGCAGGTTCCGCTCTAGGCCAGCGTCATGGCCGTCAGCGGGCGCTTCGTCGCCCTCCTCGCCCTGGGTCTCGTGCCCGTCGTGCTGCTCGGCTCGACGGCCGCCGGCGCGTACCTGGCGCTCGGATGCTGGCTCGTGTTCTGCTGCGTGCTGGGGGCGATCGACCTGCTCGCGGCATCCTCTCCGCGGCGCGTGGCGCTCGAGCGGATGCTCCCCGGTCGGGTGCGCCTCGGTGAGACGGTCACCGCCACGATCTTCGTCACGAACCTCGGCGCCCGCCGGCTGCACGGCACGCTGCGCGACGGCTGGGAACCCTCCGCCGGCGCTTCGCGGTCGAGGCTGCCGCTGGACGTCCCGCAAGGCGAGCGACGCATCCTCACCCTCCCGCTCACCCCACGGCGCCGTGGCAGCAGACGCTCGGAGTTCGTCACCATCCGTGCGGCAGGTCCCCTGGGCCTGTGGTCGCGTCAGGCCACGCTCGCCGCGCCTGCCGAACTACACGTGCTGCCGCCGTTCCACTCGCGCAAGCACCTGGCGTCCCGCCTTGCCCGGTTGCGCGAGCTCGACGGGTCCACGCCGGTGATGGTGAGGGGCGAGGGCACGGAGTTCGACTCGCTGCGCGAGTACGTGGCCGGGGACGACGTGCGGTCCATCGACTGGCGCGCCACGGCGCGCACGTCGGTCGCCGCTCGCGCTGGCTCGGGCATCATGGTGCGCACGTGGCGTCCTGAACGCGACCGTCGTGTGGTCATCGTGATCGACACCGGGCGCGCGTCCGCAGCGCGCATCGCGGACGAGCCGCGCCTGGACACGGCGTTCGAAGCGGCTCTGCTGCTGGCCGCTCTCGCGGACCGCGGAGGCGACCGCGTCGATGTGCTCGCATTCGACCGGCGGGTCCGAGCCCGCGTGACGGGGGCGAAGGGCCCGGCCCTGCTCTCCCGCACCGTGACGGCACTGGCCGACGTGCGGCCCGAGCTGATCGAGACGGACTGGTCGGCGATTCCGGCGCAGGTTCGCGCGATCACGCACCGGCATGCCCTCGTCGTGCTGCTCACGGATGCCTCGGCCCCCGGATCGACGATGGGCCTCCTCGCCGCGCTGCCGCAGCTGGCCTCGTCGCACACCGTCGTGGTGGGCTCGGTTCGCGACCCGCGCATCGAAGAGCTCGCCTCGCGGCGTGAGGGCGTCGAGGCGTTCTACGAGGCTGCGGCCGCCGAGCGAGCGCTGCTCGACACGTCGCGTGTGGCGGAGGCGGTGCGGATGAGCGGAGCAGGCGTCGTCAGCGCGCCGCCTGCCGACCTGCCGCCCGCCATCGCCGACCGGTATCTGGCGTTGAAGGCATCCGGACGGCTCTGAGGCGCTGGTCTTCGCGGGAATCGCTCGTGCGGTCTGCCTGTCTGCCGCCCGTCTGCTGCCTGCTGCCTACCCGCCTGCCCGCCTGCCCGCCTGCCGCTCAGCGCAGCCCGTCCACGACATGCTGAGAAATCGAGTGGACCGAACCTGGGAGATCGCTTAGCGTTCGAGTAGGCGCCGGACGCACGTCCTCGTGCGGAGTCCGCCCGGCTTACTCGATCCGTAAAGGAAAGTGAAGATGTCTGAGTCAACTCCTGCTGCGGCCTCACCGGAGGCCACAGTATCCCCGTCTCTCGTCGCGCGGCTCGCGGCCGAGGCGTTCGGTACCTTCCTGCTGGTGTTCTCCGTGGTCGGCACGGCGATCTTCGCCGCCGGGTTCGGCGGGGGCAGGGGCGGCTTCAATGTCGGATTCCTCGGCGTCGCGCTCGCCCTCGGCCTCTCCGTCGTCATCGGCGCGTACTCGTTCGGTCCGATCTCCGGCGGTCACTTCAACCCGGCCGTCACGCTCGGGCTCGCCGCGGCTCGGCGTTTCGCCTGGCGCGACGTGATCGGCTACATCGTGGCGCAGCT
>NZ_DASZVF010000067.1:0-133582 GCF_035547335.1 Humibacter sp.
CCGGACGGCGGCATCGAGCTGGAGTGGAACCCCCAGCTCTCGCCTGAGGGATACACGCTCGAGGTGACGACGGACGGCGTCCACATCGCAGGCGGCGGACCCGCCGGCGTGTTCTACGGATGCCAGTCGCTGCTGCAGCTGCTTCCGCCCGAGATCTATCGCAAGGGCCGCGTGCTCGGCGTGCGATGGGTCGCACCCGTGGTGAGCATCCACGACGCGCCGCGCTTCGCATGGCGGGGCATCATGCTCGACGTCGCTCGGCACTTCATGCCCAAGCATGATCTGCTGCGCTTCATCGACCTCATGGCCATGCACCGGTTCAACACGCTGCACCTGCATCTCACCGACGACCAGGGCTGGCGCGTGGAGATCAAGCGATACCCGAAGCTGACCGAGGTGGGCTCCTGGCGGCGGGAGAGCCAGCTCGGCGCGGCGTCGTATTCGCGAGGGGATTCCCGGCCGCACGGCGGTTTCTACACGCAGGACGACCTGCGCGAGATCGTCAGCTACGCGATGGACAGGGCGATCAACGTCATCCCGGAGATCGAGTCGCCCGGCCACACGCAGGCGGCCATCGCGGCCTACCCCGAGTTGGGCCTCGCTCGCGAGGAGAGCGAGCCGCTCGGCGTGTGGACGCGGTGGGGCATCAACGACAACGTCATCAACCTGGAGGACTCCACCGTCGAGTTCTTCACCAACGTGCTCGACGAGGTCATCGAGATCTTCCCGTCGCCGTTCATCGGCGTGGGAGGCGACGAGTGTCCGAAGACGGGCTGGCTCCTCGATCAGCGCACCCAGCAGCGCAAGGCGGAGCTCGGGCTTTCGACGGAGGAGGAGCTGCAGGCGTGGTTCATCCGACGTCTCGACGACCATCTCGCCCGTCGCGGCCGTCGGCTGTACGGGTGGGAGGAGATCCTGGAGGGCGGGCTCGCCGGCACCGTGAGCCAGGGCGCCACCGTCGCATCCTGGCGCGGCATGGAGGGCGCCATCGCCGCTGCGCGGTCCGGGCACGACGTCGTCGCGTGCCCCGACGACCAGGCGTACCTCGACTACCGGCAGTCCGATCGCACGGACGAGCCCATCCCGGTCGGCACCGTGCTCACCATCGCGGACGTGTACCGGTTCGACCCCGTGCCGTTCGAGCTGACGCCGGAGGAGGCCGCGCATGTACTCGGCGGTCAGGGCAACATCTGGACCGAGCACATGGACTCCCCGCGCACCGTGGACTACTTCGCGTTCCCCAGGATGTGCGCGCTCGCCGAGGTCCTGTGGCTCGACGGCGAGCGCGACTACGACGACTTCCTCTACCGGCTCGAGCCGCATCTGCTGCGCCTGGATGCCATCGGCGTCGAGTACCGCAGATCGTCGGGGCCTCTGCCGTGGCAGCAGCGCCCCGGCGTGACCGGGCGCACGGTGACACCGCAGCAGCGGGCCGCCTACTTCGCGCCGCTCACGGAACGCATCGCCAGCAGGAACCCGTAAGCCGGCGGCGGCGATCGCCCGACCGGTCTACAGGAAGATGTCGGGGAACAGCTCGCTCTCCGGCACGCCGGGGGAGTACTTGGCGAGGTCGGTGACGCCCGCCTCGGCGAGCACGTCCTCCACGATGAGCGAACGGCCGGTGTAGTCGCGCGCCGGCTTCGTCAGCACCTCGTACGCGGCATCCGCGTAGATCTCGGGCGTGCGGCTCTTGGCCAGCAGCGCCTCGCCGCCGAGGATGTTGCCGACCGCGGCCGTCTTGATGGTCGTGCGCGGCCACAGCGTGTTGGCCGCGATGCCGTCGCGAGCGAACTCGGCGGCGAGTCCGAGCGTGACCATGCTCATGCCGTACTTCGCCAGCGTGTACCCGGTGTGGGCGCCCAGCCACTTCGGCTCCAGGCCGACGGGCGGGCTGAGCGAGAGGATGTGCGGGTTGGCCGCCTTCCTCAGCTGCGGAATCGCGGCCCGCGACAGCATGAACGTTCCTCGCACGTTGACGTCCTGCATCAGGTCGTAACGCTTGGGCTGGAGGTCCAGCGTGCGCGAGAGGTCGATGACGCTGGCGTTGTTCACAACGATGTCGATGCCGCCGAACTCCGAGACGGCGGAGTCGACGGCGCGCGCGATGTCGGCGTCCTCGCGCACGTCGCCGACGACGGCGAGCGCCTGGCCGCCCGCGGCGCGGATGTCGTCCGCCGCCGTGTGGATGGTGCCGGGCAGACGAGGATGCGGAGTGTCGGTCTTCGCCAGCAGCACGACGTTCGCTCCGTCGCGGGCGGCGCGAACGGCGATCGCGAGGCCGATGCCGCGGCTTCCGCCGGACATGAGGATGGTGCGTCCTTGCAGATCGGTCATCGGGGGAGTCCTTCGGTCAGCGGGCGGAGCGGGCGAGAAAGGCGGCGACGCGGGCTCGGGCATCCGGTGTCTCGAACGCGGCCCCGATGGTTCGGGCCTCGTCATCGAGCCCGTCCTGGTAGCTGCGGCCGACGCCGGCTCGCACCAGGCGCTTCGCCTGACCGTACGCGCCGGTGGCTCCCGCGAGCCAGTGCTCGGCGATGTGGCGAGCGCGGTCTCTCAGATCGTCGGCCGGAACCACCTCGGCCACGAGACCCCACTCGAGTCCCTCGACGGCCGTGAGGGAACGGTCGGTGAGCAGCAGCTGCAGCGCCCGGCGCACGCCGATGGCCTGCGGCAGCAACGTGCTCACGCCGCAGTCGGGCGTGAGGCCGATGTCGGCGTACTTGGAGACGAAGAAGGCCGCCTCCGACGCCACCACGTAGTCGGCGACGAGCATGAATCCGAGGCCGCCGCCCGCGACGGCGCCATGCACCGCGCCGACGATGGGCTTCGGGGTCTCGCTGAAGATGCGGTGCCCCTCGTGGATGACGTCGGCGAGCCCGGCGACCACGGAGCCGTCGCCTCCCGTCGTGGCCATCGCGGCCACGTCGCCTCCCGCGCAGAACGCGGACCCGGCGGCGTCGAACAGCACGGCGCGGATGTCGTCGCGCTCGGCCACCTGGATCGCGAGGTCGCGCCAGCGGTGGGCGGCCTCGCCGTCGATGGCGTTCAGCCGCTCCGGCCGGTTCAGCGTGAGGTGCGCAAGACCGTCGGATACCTCGAAAAGGATGGTGTCGCTCATGATGTCCGCCTGGGCTCGGAGGGCAACGGTCGCGGCCGCGACCGACGCCAGCAACCTACTCCCACCCGGATGCCGCACGGCGGCGGATGCACGGCGACCACACATCGGATCGCGCGGCTGCGGCCTGCTGTTGTAGGCATCCGCGCGTGGCCGCCTGCCGAAGGGGTTGCCGCCCACCGGCTCAGGCGACGCCGAGCTCCGACGAGAGCACGAGCACCGCCGCGCCGAGCACCACCAGGTCGTGACTGTCGTTCTCGACGACGATGCGCGGTCCGCCGGCTGTGGCCAGCGTGCGCGATCGCACGGTCTCGAGCACTGCGGTGAGGAACGGTCCGTCGAGGAGGTCGGCCGGTCCGGCGAGCACGACATCGTCGAGTCCGAGCGTGGCGACGATGGGTGCGAGCGCGAGTCCGAGCGAGCGGCCGGCATCCGTCAGCACGCCTGCCCGCCTGTCAGCGCCGGCTGCGGCGAGCCGGGCGCGCAGGTGGGGGACGGCGACGACCTGCTCGAGGCATCCGTTGCGTCCGCACGCGCAGCGCTCCCCGTTCTCGTCGACGACGAGGTGGCCGATCTCGCCCGCCGACGAACCCTTGCCCTCCACGAGCGTGTCGCCGATCACGAGGCCGGCGCCGACCCCGTTCTCGATCTCGACGAGGAGGAAGCTCGAGGTCGTGTCGCGGAACGTGCGCATGGCCAGCGCCGCCGCGTTCGCATCGTTGCCCACGTGCACGGGCACATCGAACTCCCGGCGGAACGCGGCAGCGAGATCGAGACCGGCCCAACCGAGGTTCGGCGCCGAGACGACGACGCCGTCAGCGACGACGCCGGGCGTACCGACGCCGATGCCGAGCAGGCGCACGGTCGACCGTGCGACGAGCTCGGATGCCAGGCGGAGCGCGAGCTCGACGGCATCGGCCCCGCCGGCGCCACCGAGCTCGGCGTGCGCTCTCTGCACGATGGTGCCCCGCAGGTCGACGATGGCGCCCACGAACCGATCGTCGCCGGACAGATCGAGCGACACGACGTGATACGCGTTCTCGTTCAGCCCGATGAGCGTCGCCGGCTTGCCGATGCGCGGGCTCGGCCGGGGCCCGAGCTCGCTGATCAGCCCCTCAGAGGCGAGCTCGTTCACGAGGTCCGAGACGGTGACCCTGGTGAGACCCGACTCGCGCGCAAGATCGGCACGACTCATCGGGCCGTCGTGCAGCAGCGTCTGCAACAGAAGCGAGCGGTTGTGACGCCTGTTGTGCTCGGGTAACGCCTTCGTCGTCACGCGCAACCGCACCATGCTCGTCTCCGTGCCTCTCTGCGCCGTCCCCCGGGTCTCGCCGGCCTGCCCTTTCACCGCGCACCGGCTCCCGCCTCCGTCGTCGGGGTCTCGTCGCGGTCGACGTCGCCGTCGTGCCGACGGTTCGTCAGTGAAGCGGCGCTCTCCCCATGGTGTCAAGTCCGGTGCTCCGCCGCGCGCGGCCCTCCGGTCACCTTCTCACCCCTGAGCGCGCGGCGCGCCGTCCAGCAGCGACATCTGCCCGCTGCCGGATCATTTGCGGCCCGCCGCGTTCGTAAGCTTTACTTACAAATATGCCAGATCCCCAGGCGCCTCGGCAGGCACCGGCGATGCTCGACGAGGCCGTCGCATCCATCGACATGGCCGACCCGGATGCCCGCGCCCGCGCCATCGCCGCCACCCTCCTTCCCGGCTTCATGGGCACCCGGCTGCCCGACTCCCTGCGCAGGCGCCTGACCGCGGGGCTCGGCGGCGTGTGCGTGTTCGGGCCGAACATCGTCTCGGAGAGCCAGCTCGAGGAGCTGAACGACGACATCCTGACCGCCTCGCCGCTCGCCGTCATCGCCATCGATGAGGAGGGCGGCGACGTCACGCGCCTGAACTACGCTGACGGCTCTCCCTACCCGGGCAACGCCGTGCTCGGCAGGATCGACGAGCTCGAGGTCACCGGGCGGGTGGGCACGGAGGTGGGATGGACGCTGCGCCGCACGTCGTGCACGCTCGACTTCGCCCCTGTGGTCGACGTGAACTCCAATCCCGACAACCCGGTGATCGGGGTGCGCAGCTTCGGAGCGGATGCCGCACTTGTGGCCCGGCACGGGGCCGCCTGGACGACGGGCATCCAGTCCACCGGCATCGCGGCCTGCGCCAAGCACTTTCCCGGCCACGGAGACACCGCGCTCGACTCGCATCTGGCGCTGCCGGTCATCGACAGGTCGCTGGACGAGCTGCGCGAACGAGAGCTCGTTCCGTTCCGCGCGGCCATCGAGGCGGGCGTCGCCGCCATCATGACCTCGCACATCGTGCTCCCTCGAGTCGACGCCGGCACTCCCGCGACGTTCTCGTCGCGCATCCTCACCCAGCTGCTTCGCGGCGAGCTGGGCTTCGAGGGCGTCATCGTGACCGACGCGCTCGACATGAAGGGCGCCAGCGGCGAGACCGGCATCTCCGAGGCCGCCGTCCGGGCACTCGCGGCGGGATGCGACCTGCTCTGCCTGGGCACAGACACGCCGGACCAGCTGATCGACGAGATCGTCGGCGCCGTGGACGATGCCATCGACTCCGGAAGGCTGAGCGCGGAGCGGGTGGCGGATGCCGCGAGCCGTGTCCGCGCGATGGCCGCGCGCTCGATAGCGGCACGTGCGGCCTCGCATTCTGAGGCAGCGCCCGGCGGGAGCACCCCGGCGTCGGTGAGCGTGGACGACGTGCGCCGCTCCTTCGACGTGCGGCCGGGCGCGCTCTCCGCACTGGCCGCGGCGCGGGGCCCGTTCGCCGTGGTGCGCCTCGAGACCGAGGCGAACATCGCGGTCGGCGTCGCTCCGTGGGGACCGTTCGCCCAGGCGAGCGCGGAACCCGCCGCCGGCGACTCGGTGGCGTGGTCGCGGCATCCGCAGTTCGTGGTGTCCGAGGCGGATGCCTCGGGCGGCGACCTCGACGCCCGCGTGGCGGCCATCCTGGATGGCGTGCCGGACGATCGGGGAGTGGTCGTGATCGGCAAGGCGGTGCACAGGCATCCGTTCGCCAGAGCGACCATCGACGCGCTCCGCGCTGCTCGCCCGACGCTCGTCGTCGACATGGGCTGGCCGTCGGACGCACGCGAGTACGCGGATGTCGCCACGTTCGGCGCGTCCCGGCTCGTCGGGCGAGCGCTCATCGCGCTTCTGCTGGACGGGAGCGACGCATGAGGCTCGGCCTCGACATCGGGGGAACGAAGATCGACGCGGTCGTGCTCGATGCCGACGACGCCGTGCGCTCCCGGGTGCGGGTGGCGACCGGAATGGGACCGAACGCGCTGCTCGACTCGGCCGAGCTGGCGGTGTGCGAGGTCGTCGAGCGCGACGGCCTCGACCTCGGCGACGTGACGTCGATCGGCGTCGGCATCCCCGGCATGGTGGATCCGGCGACCGGGCACGTGCGGCACGCGGTGAACCTGGGTGTGACCGATCTCGCCCTCGCGGAGCTCCTGAGCGGCAGGGTCAGTGCTCCCGTGCGGCTGGAGAACGACGTGAAGGCCGCAGCGCTCGGCGCGTACAGCCTCCTCGGCCTGACCGGTACGGCCGCGCTGCTGAATCTCGGCACGGGCGTCGCCGCCGGGATCGTGATGGACGGCACGCTGTGGCGAGGGCCGGGCGGCGGCGCAGGCGAGGTGGGCCACATCCCCATCGATCCGTCGGGAGTGCGCTGCGGCTGCGGCCAGTACGGCTGCATCGAGACGTTCGCGTCCGGCAGGGCCGTTGCCCGCCTGTGGCCGTCGCAGGCGCCGTTGCCGGCGCTCGAGCTCTTCGACGCCGCGGATGCCGGCGACCAGGCGGCGATCGAGGTGCGGCGCGCCGTCGCCGCAGGAGCGGCCTCCGGTGTACGGGTGCTCGTGCTCACGGTCGACGTGCAGACGGTGGTCATCGGCGGCGGTCTGAGCAATCTCGGCGACCGGCTGCTCGCGGCCATGACGGACGTGATGACGCAGTGGGGCGAGGACTCGCCGTTCATCGCCTCGCTCGGCCTGCCGGAACGCGTGCGAATGCTGCCGGCCGAGGTGCCGGCCGCGGCGGTCGGAGCCGCGCTCGTCGGCGCGGCAGCGGGGACGGCATCCCGGCCGTCTGCGCCATCCGCGGCCGCGGCCGCTGAAGAGCGGTGACGCCGACCGTGGTGGAACCGGCCGCTCGGGTCGGCAAGACTGGAACAGACGCACAAGACCTCAGGAGGCACGCGTGGAAGTCGTGATCAAGCAGACGGCGGACGAAGTCGGGGTGCTGGCGGCCGACCTCATCGAGCGGGTCATCGACTCGAAGCCGCGCGCCACCATCGGCTTGGCCACAGGGTCGTCGCCGCTGGCGATCTACACGAGCCTCGCGGAGCGCGTGGCCGCCGGCACGCTGAGCTTCGACGGAGTGCGCGGGTTCGCGCTCGACGAGTACGTCGGCATTCCCGAGGACCATCCGCAGAGCTACGCGTCGGTCATCCGCACGGAGGTGGTCGAGCCGCTGCGCATGGACCCGGCGCTCGTCCAGGTGCCCGACGGGCGCTCCGTCGACATCGAGGTGGCCTGCCGCGACTACGAGCAGGCGATCGCGGATGCCGGTGGCATCGACATCCAGATCCTCGGCATCGGCGCCAACGGGCACATCGGCTTCAACGAGCCCACGTCGTCGTTCGCGTCGCGCACCCGCATCAAGACGCTGGCGCCGAAGACCCGTGCAGACAACGCCCGGTTCTTCGACTCGGCCGATGACGTGCCGACGCATTGCGTGACCCAGGGACTCGGCACCATCATGGGCGCGCGACGCCTCGTGCTGGTCGCGCAGGGCGAGGGCAAGGCGGATGCCATCGCCGCGGCCGTGGAGGGACCGGTCTCGAGCATGTGCCCCGCCTCGATCCTGCAGTTCCATGAGCACGCCACGGTGATCGTGGACGAGGCAGCGGCGAGCAAGCTGCGCCTGGCCGACTACTACAAGTACACCTACGACAACAAGCCGGCCTGGCAGCTGTAGCGCGATTCAGACCAGCGTCGCTCCGTCGGCCCACACGCTGCGCACGTTCCAGTCGTGGTCGAGGAGCACCACGTCGGCCAGGTATCCGGCGGCCAGGCGGCCCAGTTCGTGCTCGCGCCCGAGCACCTTGGCCGGCGTGAGCGTGAGGGCGGCCACCGCGTCGGCCGGAGCGATCCGCGTCTGAAGGATCGCGATCCGCAGCGCGACGTCCTGGGTGAGCGTCGATCCGGCGATCTGGTTCGTCCCGGTGAGCAGCACGTGGCCGTCGGTCACCGTGACGGCGAGCGAGCCCAGGTGGTACGCGCCATCCGGCATGCCTGCCGCCACCATGGAGTCGGTGATCAGCGCGATGCGCTCGGGAGCCTGCACGAACGCGAGGTGCGCCACCTCGGGCTTCACGTGGAATCCGTCGAGGATGAGCTCGATCGCCACGCGCTGGTCGTCGAATGCCGCGATGATGGGCCCCGGCGCCCTGTGGTGGATGCCGGGCATGGCGTTGAACACGTGCGTGAGCACGCGGGCGCCGCGGTCGAACGCCAGCTTCGCCTGCTGCTCCGTGGCATTGGTGTGGCCGACGGCGACGATGACGCCGGCCTCGACGAGCACGTCGATGGCCTCCAGAGCGCCAGGCAGCTCGGGTGCGATGGTGATCTGGCGCAGAGTGCCACGGGCGGCGGCGATCAGCTGCTCGACGGCCTCGAGATCGTCGGGCGTGCGCAGGAACGCCGCGTTGTGAGCGCCCTTCTGCTCCGGGTTCAGGAACGGTCCCTCCAGATGGGATCCGAGCACGAGCGGGTCGGATTCCATCAGCTCGGCGATGCGCGCAAGGCTGACGCGCAGCTCGTCGACGGGGTTCGCGACCAGGCTCAGGATCGAGCGCGTGGTGCCGTGCTGCCTGTGCGTGCGCAGCGCGGTGCGCATGTCGTCGACGCTGCCTTCGTACGCGCATCCTCCTGCGCCGTGCGAGTGCAGGTCGATGAAACCGGGCGTGAGCCAGTGCCCGCCGGCATCCGTCACGTCGGCGTCGTCGGCGAAGGCGCGCCATCCCGACCCGTTCCCGGTGGCGACGATGCGGTCGCCCTGCGTCGCGAGCCAGAAGTCGTCGACCTGGCCGTCGGCATCCAGCTTGCGAGCGCCGTGGATGACCCGCGCGGCGCTCACGCGAGTTCCTTGCGGCCACTCATGATGCCGCTGAGCAGCGCGACCAGCGCGAACACCACCGCGACGATCGGCTGACCGAGATCCCACCACGCGAACGCCGCTGCCGTCATGACGATGATCTCGACGATCGCCTTGCCGAACGTGTCGATGCGGATGACCGCCTTCGGCGACCGGAACACGGCCCAGAGCACGATCGCGAGCAGCGGAGCGGCGATGCCCACGACGATGTTGAGCGGGAACGTCCAGGCGATGAATCCCCACACCGCCAGCGTCACGAAGGCGAACAGTTCGACGACGAAGCGGAGCACGTCCCAGAAGTCGATCGGGGCGCGCGCATGCTCGGTACTCTGCGCAGACATCGCCTCCATGGTATCGGCGATTGAGGTGAGAGCCGGCCGAGCTTGCTCGGGTGGCCGAGCCGATTGAGTCGATGAGAAGCGACAGCGACGATATCGGGATCTGCGATGTGGACGATCGAGGCGAGATCGTGCCGGGGTCGCGTCAGCGGAAGATGATGGTCCGCGCGCCGTCGAGCAGGATGCGGTCTTCGGCGAACCACTTCACGGCCTGCGTGAGCGTGCGGCTCTCTTCGTCCTGTCCGATGGCGACCAGCTGGCTGGGCGACGCGCTGTGGTCGACTCGCACCACGTTCTGCTCGATGATGGGTCCCTCGTCGAGGTCGCTCGTGACGAAGTGTGCCGTCGCGCCGATGAGCTTGACGCCTCGGGCGTGCGCCTGCCGGTAGGGGTTCGCGCCCTTGAAGCCGGGCAGGAACGAATGGTGGATGTTGATGCACCGTCCGCTGAGCGCAGCGCAGAGCTCAGGGGACAGGATCTGCATGTACCTGGCCAGCACGACCAGCTCGATGTCGTGCCGCTCGACCTCTTCGAGCACGCGCGCCTCGAACGCGGCCTTGCTGGCGGCATCCGTGACAGGGTGCGAGTCGAACGGCACGCCGTAGAAGCCGGCGAGCTCGCGCAGGGTGCCGTGGTTGGAGAGCACGAGAGGGATGTCGACGGGCAGCTGGCCGGCGCGCTGGCGGAACAGCAGGTCGTTGAGGCAGTGCGCGGCCGTCGAGACCAGCACGAGCGTGCGCAGCGGGCGGCCGACCGTGTCGAGCGTCCATGTCATGTCGTACTGCTGCACCACGGGCGCCAGGGCGGCCTCGAACTCCTCGCGGTCGGCGGGCGACTCCACCTGCAACCGCATGAAGAACCGGCCCGTGTCGGAGCTCGAGAACTGCTGGCTCTCGGTGATGTTGCCCCGTGCTTCGACGACAGCACCGCTCACCGCGTGCACGATGCCAGGGCGGTCGGCGCAGATCAGCGTGATCACCCAGTGGCGGAGGGAGGCGGCGGCATCCATCCCACCAGGGTATGGCACCCCGCAGGGTGCCCATGGCGCGCGGGCGAAGGCACCGGCCGACGCGCTCGAGGCGTTCGGAATCCGTCGATCGAATCGATTAGAGTTGCCGGTGCGCGACGCATCCGACGACCCTGCTTCGTCTGCCGCGCCCGGAGCCATCACCGTTTGGGGCGAACAGCGACGAAGCGAAGGAGGACACGCTCATGTCGTCGCACGATGGAGCGGTCGGCGCCGCAGATGGGAAGGATGCCGCGCCCTTCCCATGGACAGGGATGCTCGCGCTCGCCGCAGCGGCGTTCCTCGCGGTCACCAGCGAGACGCTGCCGACCGGGCTGCTGCCCGAGATCGCGGCAGGGTTGCACGCCACCACTCCGGAGACGGGCATGCTCGTCTCGGTCTACGCATTCACGGTCGTGGTCGCCGCGACGCCGTTGACTGCGCTGACCCGGCGCATCCCGCGCCGGTTGCTCGTCGTGATCGTCATAGTCGTGATCGGTCTCAGCTCTCTGCTGCTGGCCGTCTCGCCGAACTACGGCGTCGCCGTCATCGCGCGCATCACGGGCGGCATGGCGCATGGCGTGTTCTGGGCCGTCACCGGCGCATACGCCGGCCACATCGTGCCGTCGCACCAGCTGGCGCGCGCCGTCTCCATCTCGTCGGGTGGGGTGTCGCTCGCCCTGATCCTCGGCGCTCCGCTGGCCACGATCCTCGGCCATGCCGTTGGCTGGCGCATCGCGTTCGCCGTCGTCGGATGCCTGCTCGTCGTCGGCTCGATCGTCGTGGGCACCATGCTGCCCAAGGCGTCTGCGGCGTCGGCTCCCGTCATGACGGGCGGCGTGTCCACGGTGACGGGCGGGTTCTCGCTGCGGAGGGATCCGAGCATCCGTCCGGTGATCGTCGTCTGCGTGCTCACCGGCCTGACCACGCTGGGCAGCTTCACCCTGAACGCCTATGTCGCGCCGTTCGTGGCCGACGCCATGGGCCTGGGAACCGGCGCCGTCGGCCCGATGCTGTTCGTGGGCGGGCTAATGGGCGCCGTGGGCGTCGTGCTGGTGGGCACCTGGCTCGGTCGCAAGCCAGCCCGTTCTGCGGCGATCTGCCTGGTCTTCACGGCCGTCGGTGTCGCCGTGCTGGCGGTCGTGCCCGGCGTTCCTCCCGTCGCGATCGCCGCGTTCGCGCTGTGGGCGCTGGCGTTCGGATGCCTGCCGCCCCTTCTGCAGACCCAGTTGCTGCATGCGGCGTCCGCGCGGTTCCGTGACACGGCGAGTGCCCTGTACACCACATCGTTCAACGTCGGCATCGGCGGCGGGGCGGTGATCGGTGGCGCGATCTACGCGCTCTGGGGCATCTATGCCGTTCCGTGGACGGCGCTCGGCATCCTCGTGATCGCGATCGTCATGTTCGCCGCGACAGCTCGCTCTCGCACTCGGTCAGGGCAGATCGACCGTGATCGTGACCTGCGTGCTGGGCCCGAGGCGGCCTGAGCCGTCCTCGTACCTGGCGGAGATGGTGTGAGTGCCGAAGCTCGGCAGTAACACGTACCGCGTCGCCCCAGGTGAAAGCGGCTCGGCTGTCGGCGCACCATCGATGAGGATCTGGCAGTCCGTCGCATTCGCCTCGGGCACATGCACGGCCACGATCGGCGACTCGTCCCACAGCAGTTGTTCGACACTGAGCTGGGGCCCGGTCACGGAATAGGGGGCGGATGCCGCTTCCGACCGCACTCCCGCGACGGTCTGGGTGACCTCGATGGTGCCCGAGACCGTGACGGGAGGTGCGCTCACCGGCGGCGCGAGCACACCGAGGTCGGACGGGGCGGATGGGTCGGACTCGCCGGTCTGGTCCGACGGGTCGGACGAGTCCGGCTGATCGGTCGTCGCGGCCGCTGCAGAGAGCGCCTTCAGCGACGCGGCGGCCTGGTGCTGCTCGGCGTCGAACGGGCTCGCCGACCAGGCGCCCGTCGCGTCGGTCGTCGTCGTCGTCGTCGCGCCGCCGCCCGTGACGGTGATCGTCGCGCCCGGCGCGGCCGTGCCCGACACGATCGGGTAATAGAGTCCGCCGCCGGTGTCGATACTCGCGATCGAGGGAGCAACAGGCGGCACCGGATCGCTGGGGCCGCCCGGTCCCGCGGGGTCCGTCGGCCCGGTGGGGTCCGTCGGTCCGGTCGGCCTCCCCGGCTGCGTCGGTCCGGCGGGACCGGCGGATCCGCCGGGCGCCGTGCCACTGGAGCCGTCTGGCCGATCGGATGCCGCCGGCGGCCCGTCGTGCGCAGCGGCGTCCGACCCTGCCGTGCCGTCCGCGGATGAGCCGTCGGTCGGCGTCGTCGGTGTCGAGGGGGAGGTCGGTGCCGAACGGTGAGCAGAGGATGCTCCGCCGTGCGACGCCCCTGACGATCCGTCGGCGATCGCGACGGGAGACGCATCCGCTCCGCGTCCCGGAGAGGTGGCGATGAGAACGCCCGCGACGGCACCGCCGACGATGACCAGAGAAGCCGCGACGCCGAGGACGACGCCGCTCGCGCCGCTGAACAGCGCGCCCAGGCCACCTGCCGTCGCTCCGGCGGCGACTGCGGTGCCGCCGGCGGCGGTCACCGTTCCCGCCGAGGTGCTTGCCGCTGCGGCGCTCGTGCTCGCCGCAGTGCCGCCGCCGGCGGCGCTCGTGCCTGCCGCAGTGCCGCCTCCGCCGGCGCCCGTGCCACCTGACGATCCCGCAGCGGTCCCTGCGCCGACCGTTCCCGCGGCGCTTCCCGTCGCAGCTCCGCTCTTCAGCGTGGCGGCGTAGATCGTCGCGGCACCCGTGCCGAGGAGGAGCGGAAGCAGCACGAGCGCGAGCCGTGCCCCGGTCTCTTCGGCCTCGGCGGCCGCCATCGTGCACTTCTCGCACGTCTCGAGATGGGCTTCCACGCGCGCCCTGTCGCGTTTGCCGAGGCGTCCGCGCGAGCGCGCAGGAAGGTGTTCGACGGTCCACGCGCACTCCGGCTCGAGATCGGCAGAGGTGAGGTGGGCGCGGATCCACGCCTGCCGCAGGCCCTCGCGGGCGCGGTAGCACAAGGCGGCCGCGGCCTGGGCGCTCATGCCCAGGATCGGGGCGAGCTCGGCCGGCTGCATGCCTTCGATCTCGCTGTACCACAGCGCCTCCTGCCACCGCGGTGGCAGCGAGCGGAACGCCTGGGCCGTCAGCGACCTGTCGAGTGCGACCAGCGAGTAGTCCTCCTGCACCGCCAGGGTCTCGAGCTCCTCGGGGCCGACGGGAACGGCATCCTTGCCGGATCGCCCCCACGAAGCGGCGATGTTGCGCACGGTCGTGAACAGGTACGGACGGAACGTGTCCTTGGGTCCGTTGCCCGACTGCAGCGCCTGAAGGATGCGCACGTACGCCTCGGACACGAGGTCGTCGGGCTCGTAACTGCTCGTCACGGAGCGGGCGACGGACGCCGCGGCCGACGCGTGTCTGTGGAACAGCAGCGCATAGGCATCCATGTCGCCGGTTCTCGTCAGGCGCAGCAACTCGGCATCGCCGGACCGTTCGAGCCGGCGCGGGGAGCTGTGCGGTGCCATTCGTTGGTCGCCTTTGCGAGAAGCCACGATGGGCGGGAGGACGGGCGGTCTACTCGATTCTGGGGTGCTGTCCCCGTGCGCGCAATTCGCCCTGTCACGGGGAGATCCCGCCGGAACTGGTCGCCGCGACGCGCGGAGAAATCTCCGCTGGTTGCGCGTCATGATCCGCGCCGTGATGCGTCTCTGAAGGTGAAACGGACCACCGTCGCGTCTCATTCGGCTTCGACGCGACGGACCTGGCTGCGACCCGAGCATCGGTCAGGATGCCGCGTGAACTGTGGGGGGTTCAGGAGCGCGGCGCTGGGGCGGTGCCGCCGGTGATCATCCGGCGGGCCGCCCCGTTCGTGTCTCGCCCGCCGCACCGCTCCCCGCGACCGGTGCGACACGGATGCGGCACGGATGCGCCACGGATGCGGAGCCGAAGATCGCTACGCGACGATGACGCGCATGCCCCCGTCTTCGAAGTCGCGCAGCTGCTTCGTGGTGATGCCGTCATCGGTGATGAACGTGTCGAACGCGCCGGGCTCGCCGACGGCGGCGAACGCCCTGCGGCCGATCTTGCTCGCATCGGCGACCAGCACGGCACGTTCCGCGCGTTCGGCCATGAGCGCGTTCACGGCGGCCTCGTGCTCGTCGTGCACCGTCGGGCCGAACACCGGGTCCACGCCGTTCACCCCGATGAATGCGAAGTCCAACGCGATCTGTCCGAGCACGGAGTCGGTGTACGGGCCCACCAGCTCGTACGACCTGGGCTGCACGACGCCACCTGTCATGACCACCTTGATCTGTGGACGCATGACGAGTTGGGCCGCGATGTTGATGGCGTTGGTCACCACGGTGAGCACGGGGCGAGACGACGGCTCGGCCAGATCGGGACGTGTGCCGAGCGCGGTGGCCACGGCGGTGCTCGTGGTGCCCCCGCACAGGCCGACGACGGCTCCGCGGGGCACAAGCGCGCTCGCGGCCTGGGCGATGGCCTGCTTCTGCTCGGCGTGCTGCTCGCGCTTGTAGCGCAGCGGCAGGTCGTAGGCGACGGACTGCCCGGTCGCGCCGCCCCTGGTGCGGCTGAGCAGCTGCTGCGACGCCAGTGCGTCGAGGTCGCGACGGGCCGTCGCGGGGGAGACCTGGAGGCGCCTGACGATGTCCTCGACCTCGATCTGACCGGTCTCCGCGAGCAGATCGAGCACGGCCTGCAGCCGTGCCGAGCGGTTCACGCGGCACCGCCCGCCTGCGCCGCGCCCGCCTCTGCTGAGCCTGTCTGGGCTGAGCCCGCCTGGGCGAAGAGCCGGAGCATCCGCTCGGCCTCGCCGCTCAGCGCCGTGCGACCGACCGCGACGTACTTGCGGGAGTCGACGACATCCGGATGGCTGTCGAGATACTCGCGCACCGCACGCGTGAAGAATCCGTTGAGGTGCGTCGACACGTTGACCTTCGTCATGCCGGCCGCGATCGCGGCTGCGATGGTGTCGTCGGGCACGCCGGAGGATCCGTGCAGCACGAGCGGCACGGACAACGTGGCGTGCACCCTCGCGATGAGTGCGAGGTCGAGGGACGCCTCGCGTGACGTCATCGCGTGCGACGAGCCGACGGCCACGGCCAGCGCATCCACGCCCGTCGCCGCGACGAAGGCCGCCGCCTCGTCGGGGTCCGTGCGGACGCCGGGCGCATGCGCGCCGTCCTTGCCGCCGATCTCGCCGAGCTCCGCTTCAACGGCGACCCCGCGCTCGTGCGCGTACGCGGCGACAGCGGCGGTGGCCGCGACGTTCTCGTCGTAGTCGAGCCGGGAGGCGTCGAACATGACGGAGCCGAACCCGAGGTCGACGGCGCGCCTAGCCAGCACGGCGTCTTCGGCGTGGTCCAGGTGAACGGCGACGGCGGCAGATGACTCGGCTGCCAGCTCCAGGCACGCCCTCCCGATCGGGTCGAGGCCGCCGTGGTACGTCACGCAGTTCTGCGACACCTGCAGGATGACGGGCAGGTCCGCCCGCTCGGCGGCGGAGACGATCCCCTCCGCGGTCTCGAGGTGGATGACGTTGAACGCGCCGATGCCGACGCCGGCCTGCGCGGCGCGAGCGATGAGGTCCGCTGTCGGAGCCAGCGTCATCGTCCTCCTCCGATCCGCGCGGTGGCGACGGCGCGGAGCGCGTCCCGCGCCGTCAGCGCCGATCCGTACAGACCGGCATCCGCGCCGATGCTCGCCCTGATCAGCAGCGGACGCCGATGGAACGTCAGTACGTCGTCCAGCCGCTCCCGCAGCGGATCGAGCAGCTCGTCGCCCGCTTCGGAGAGGCCGCCGCCGATCACGATGGCCTGCGGCGCCAGCAGTGCGACGGCGTGGGAGAACCCGAGTGCGAGCGCGTCGAGAGCGCCCTCCCAGGCGGCGTTCGCGTTGGCGTCGCCCGACCTCTTGAGTTCCAGCACCTCCTTGGCGCCCGCGACGGTGCGACCGCTGCGCGCGGCATACCGGCGCGCGATGGCGGCGGCGGAGGCCACCGCCTCGAGGCACCCGTGGCCGCCACACGCGCAGAGTGGGCCGTCGGCCACCCGGTCGTGCCCGATCTCGCCCGCCAGTCCGCCCCCGGTGTACAGCCGGCCGTCGACGAAGACGGCGGCGGCGATGCCCGTTCCGATCGTCACGACGAGAACGTCGTCGAACCCGCGCGCGGCACCGAGCCGGTGCTCGGCCTCTCCTGCGCCCCGCACGTCGTGCCCGAACCCGACCGGGACGCCGAGCGCTGCCTCCGCGCTGTCGCGGAACGGGAAGTCCCGCCAGCCCAGGTTCTCCGCGAAGACGCCGATTCCGAGAACGTCGTCGACGTGGCCGGGCACGAGCAGTCCGGCGGCTGCCGGGTGCACGTCCGGATGCCGTTCCGCGAGCAGTCGCGCCAGTCGCGCCGCCTCCTCGACGACGCGCTCCCCGGTCAGCTCCTCGGCGAGCGGGGTCGGCACGCGCAGCTTCTCGCGCAGCCGCCCGTCCTCGTCGACGAGCGCCGCCTTCATGTCGGTGCCGCCGACGTCGAACGCCACGACGGCAGCGCCGGCGCCGATCGAGGTGGCTTCGCTCATTGCGGGTCCAGGATGACGGAACGGGTCAGGTTGCGCGGCCGGTCGGGATCCAGGCCCTTCCGACGTGCGCGCTCGAGCGCGACCCGGTGCAGTCGAACGAGGTCGGCCATGGCGTCGATCTCGTTGTGCTCGAAACGGGCGCCCGTCGACTCGGTGTCGGCCCGGATGCCGGCCGGCAGCTCGCCGAACGCCCACGTGACCCTGCCGGGCGCCGCGATCGCGATCGGTCCGTGGCGGTACTCCTTCGCCGGGTACGACTCCGTCCACGACTGCGACGACTCGCGCATCTTGAGCGCGGCCTCGTGCGCGATTCCGACGCTGAAGCCCGTGCCGAGGAACGTGTACTGCTCCGCTTCTATCAGCTCGTCGTCCAGCTCGTCATGCAGCACGGCGCGGGCCTGCGCGATCACAGGCGCCAGATCGTGACCGAGGGATGAGCGCAGCAAAGCGAGCGCGCTGGTCGCGAACCGCGTCTGCACCACCGAGCGCTCGTCCGCGAACGGCAGCGCGACGACGTCGTCCACCAGGTCGACGAGCGGCGTGTTCGGGTCTCCCACGATGCCGACGGTGCGCACGCCGCCGCGACGCGCGTGCGATCGCACGGCGTCGAGCAGTTCGAGAACCTCCGTCGTGGTGCCCGAGCGGGTGATGGCGACGATCGCGTCGTAGTCGCGGTCGACGAGCGCCTCCGACGCGGCGAAGGCATCCGTCTCGCCCCTGCCGCCTCGCTCACGCAGACTGGCGTACGCCTGGGCCATGAACCACGACGTGCCGCAGCCGACCACGGCGATGCGCTGTCCGTCGGCAGGCAGCAGGGCCGGCTCGCGGGTCAGGGAGACGGCGTGTTCCCACACGTCCGGCTGCGATGTCAGCTCTGCTTCGAGGTCTGCCCCGGGCATGTTCGCGTTGTCGTTGCTCATCCCTTCATGATCGTTCATGATCGCAAGCCGTGTCAAAGCTGCAGTTTCAATCGTCAAAATGAGCTCGCGCTGCCCCGGCCGCCGATCTCCGCGGCACGCAGGATCGCCGCACTGCTTCGCCCGACGCCCGCAGGATTCCGGCGCACGCCTTCCGCGTGCGAGCGCCTCCGCGCGCTACACACGTCAGGATTGCGATAGACCGATAGGGATGTCTGCGCGAAGGAGGACCGCTCGGTGAAGGCGCTCTACAAGGCCGAGGCCGGCCCCGGCCTCGAGCTCGTCGACCGGCCGGAGCCCGTGCCGGCCGAGGACGAGGTGAAGATCCGGGTGCTGCGCACCGGCATCTGCGGCACGGATCTGCACATCCGACGCTGGGACGATTGGGCGTCGTCGGCCGTCGCCGCTCCGCTGATCCCAGGGCACGAGTTCTTCGGCGAGGTGGTCGAGGTGGGCCCGCTCGTACACGAGGTCGCGGTCGGCGACATGGTCTCCGGCGAGGGGCACATCGTGTGCGGCATGTGCCGCAACTGCCGTGCGGGCAGGCGGCAGATGTGCATACGCACCAAGGGCCTCGGAGTGCAGCGCGACGGCGCGTTCGCCGAATACCTCACGCTGCCTGGGACCAACGTGTGGGTGCACCACGAGTCGATCGACCCCGATGTCGGGGCGATCTTCGATCCGCTGGGCAACGCGGTGCACACGGCCCTGGCGTTCCCACTGGTGGGGGAGGACGTGCTCGTCACCGGCTGCGGACCGATCGGGCTCATGGCGGTCGCCATCGCACGCCACGTCGGCGCGCGCTTCATCGTCGCCACCGATATCAGTCCCGAGCGGCTGGCGATGGCCACCAGGATGGGCGCCGACCTCGCCGTCGACGTGTCCAGGCAGACCATCCGCGAGGCCCAGCACATGCTCGGCATGCGCGAGGGCTTCGACGTGGGATTCGAGATGAGCGGTGCCCCGAGTGCTCTACCCCAGATGATCGAGAACATGAACCACGGCGGCAGGATCGCAATGCTCGGCCTTCCGAGCGCCGCCATCGCGGTGGACTGGGGCATCGTGGTCACGCACATGCTCACGCTCAAGGGCATCTACGGACGCGAGATGTTCGAGACGTGGAACGCCATGGGCGCCATGTTGCAGACCAGCGCCGTGCTGCGCGAGGCGATCGGCTCGATCATCTCGGAGCGGATGCCGGCGACGGACTGGGAGCGCGGATTCGAGGCGGCGGCATCCGCGCACGGTGGCAAGGTCATCCTGGACTGGACGGTGATGTGATGTACGGAAAGCTCAAGGAACACCTCGCCGGCCAGCTGGCCGAGATCGAGGCGGAGGGACTCACCAAGCGCGAGCGCGGCATCCGCGGGCCTCAGAGTGCCGAGATCGAGGCCGACGGCCTTCAGGTGCTGAACTTCTGCGCCAACAACTACCTGGGCCTCGCCGGCAGCCCCGTACTGGTGGAGGCTGCGACCCGCGCCCTCCAGGAGTGGGGCTACGGCCTGGCCAGTGTGCGCTTCATCTGCGGAACACAGGAGCAGCACGTTCAGCTCGAACGCCGGGTATCGGAGTTCCTGGGCACGGAGTCGACCATCCTGTACTCGTCGTGCTTCGACGCGAACGGCGGTCTCTTCGAGGTGCTGCTGGGTGCGGAAGATGCGATCATCTCGGACGAGCTCAACCACGCGTCGATCATCGACGGCATCAGGCTGTGCAAGGCGCGACGGCTGAGATACCGCAACCGCGACCTCGCCGACCTCGAGGAGCAGCTGAAAGCGGCGCAGGATGCGCGCTTCCGCGCCATCGTCACCGACGGCGTCTTCTCGATGGACGGCTACATCGCACCCCTCGAGGGCATCTGCGACCTGGCGGAGAAGTACGACGCCCTCGTCATCGTCGACGACTCGCACGCCGTCGGCTTCATCGGCGAGCACGGCCGCGGCACGCCGGAGCTGTGCGGCGTGGAGGACCGGATCGACGTGCGCACCGGAACGTTCGGCAAGGCGCTCGGCGGCGCATCCGGCGGATACGTGTCTGCGCGGCGCGAGATCGTCGACCTGCTGCGGCAGCGCTCGCGGCCCTACCTGTTCTCCAACTCGCTCGCGCCGTCGATCGTCGCGGGAACGCTCGCGGCTCTCGACCTCATCGAGCACTCGGATGACGCCCGCGTGCGGCTCGTGGAGAACGCGAACCTGTTCCGCACGCTCATGACCGACGCCGGCTTCGACCTGCTGCCAGGGGAGCATCCGATCGTGCCCGTCATGTTCTCTGATGCGGCGCTCACGGCCAGGATCGCCACCGAGATGCAGCGCAGCGGCATCTACGTGACGGCGTTCAGCTACCCCGTGGTGCCCGTCGGCAAGGCGAGGATCCGCGTGCAGCTCTCCGCCGCGCACACCGAGGAGCAGATCCGCCGCTGCGTCGAGGCGTTCACCACGGCGCGCGAACGCGCGGCCGCCCCCACCGCAGGTTGAGCCGGTACCGCCGGTACCGCTGGTTGAGCTTGTCGAAACCAGCCAAGCGTTTCGACGAGCCCTGGCCTCAGCGCAGTGGGTCGGGTTTCGACAAGCTCAACCCTCGGTGGCGCTGGTCGGAGGCCCGGGTTTCGACAGGCTCAACCAGCGGTGGGGGCCGGGTATGCTGGAGCCGTCGCAACTGGCGTATCGGCGAGTGACGGGCATCCGGCATCCGTCGCGGATGGTTCACCATCGGGGAGCGACTCTCCAGCTCTGAAGATTCGAGGGCGGATTCGGCCGCGCGCCTGGGCCGACGCGAACAAGACGTGCACACGTCCGCCCTAGGAATGAGGAGCCAGGCATGACCGTTTCCGAAACTTTCAACGCGCCGTTGGCGGAGGTCGATCCGGAGATCGCCGAGGTGCTCAACCTCGAGCTCGGCCGCCAGCGCGACTACCTCGAGATGATCGCGAGCGAGAACTTCGTCCCGCGCGCCGTTCTCGAGTCGCAGGGCTCCGTGCTCACGAACAAGTACGCAGAGGGCTATCCCGGCCGTCGGTACTACGGCGGATGCGAGTTCGTCGACATCGCGGAGAACCTCGCGATCGAGCGTGCCAAGTCGCTCTTCGGCGCCCAGTACGCGAACGTGCAGCCGCACTCCGGGGCATCCGCGAACGCCGCCGTGCTGAGCGCCATCGCGCAGCCGGGCGACACCATCCTCGGGCTCGAGCTGGCCCACGGCGGCCACCTCACGCACGGCATGAAGCTGAACTTCTCCGGCAAGCTCTACAACGTCGCGTCCTACGGGATCGACCCGCAGTCGTTCCGCGTCGACATGGACGTGGTGCGGCAGAAGGCGCTCGAGAGCAAGCCGAAGGTGATCATCGCCGGCTGGTCCGCCTACCCGCGTCACCTCGACTTCGCGGCGTTCCGCGCGATCGCCGACGAGGTGGGCGCGACGCTCTGGGTCGACATGGCGCACTTCGCCGGCCTGGTCGCAGCAGGCATCCACCCGTCCCCGGTGCCGTACGCGCACGTGACCAGCTCGACGGTGCACAAGACCATCGGCGGTCCGCGCTCGGGGTTCATCCTCAGCAACGACGCCGACATCGCCAAGAAACTCAACTCCAACGTGTTCCCCGGCCAGCAGGGCGGGCCGCTGATGCACGTGATCGCCGCCAAGGCGACGGCCTTCAAGCTCGCCGGCACCGACGAGTTCCGCGACCGCCAGGAGCGCACGGTGCGCGGCGCGCAGATCCTGGCCGACCGGCTGACCGCCTCCGATGCGAAGGCGGAAGGCGTCGACGTGCTCACCGGCGGCACCGACGTGCACCTCGTGCTCGTCGACCTGCGCACGTCGCAGTTCACCGGCAAGGAGGCGGAGGACCGCCTGCACGAGGTCGGCATCACGGTGAACAAGAACGCCGTGCCGTTCGACCCGCGTCCGCCGATGGTCACCTCCGGCCTGCGCATCGGCACGCCGGCTCTCGCCACCCGGGGCTTCGGAGACGCCGAGTTCACCGAGGTCGCCGACGTCATCGCGCTGGCGCTCAAGCAGGATGCCGACATCCCCGCCCTGCACCAGCGAGTGCGCGCTCTGACGGATGCCTTCCCGCTCTACCCGGGGCTCGGTCCGTCCGGCTTCCCGGTCGAGCAGGTCGAGCTCGCCTCCTCGATCGAGGGCTGAGGGCGATGACGGCCATTCGACTCGACGGCAAGGCGACGGCAGCACAGATCAAGCAGGAACTGTCCGAACGCGTCGCGGCGCTGAAGGAACGCGGCATCGTTCCCGGCATCGGCACCGTGCTGGTCGGTGCCGATCCGGCTTCCCAACTCTACGTGGGCATGAAGCACAGGCAGTCCGAGGCCATCGGCATGAACTCGATCCAGGTCGAGCTCCCGGCGGATGCGACACAGCACGACGTCGAGGAGGCGATCGACCGCCTGAACGCCGACCCCGCCTGCCACGGGTACATCGTGCAGCTGCCGTTGCCGAAGCACCTGGACACGGACGCGATTCTGGAGCGCATCGACCCGGCGAAGGATGCCGACGGACTGCATCCGACCAACCTCGGCCGGCTCGTGCTCAACGTGAACGGCCCGATCTCGACGCCGCTGCCGTGCACGCCGCGTGCCGTGATCGAGCTGCTGCTGCGCAACGACTACGACCTGAAGGGCAAGCATGTCGTGGTGGTCGGGCGGGGCGTCACGATCGGCCGTTCGATCGGGTTGCTCCTGACGCGTCGCGCGATCAACGCGACGGTGACGCTGACGCACACCGGAACGCGTGACCTGCCGTTCTACCTGCGGCAGGCCGACGTCATCGTGGCCGCGGCCGGCGTGAAGCACCTGGTACGGCCCGAGGACGTGCGGCCAGGGGCGGCGGTTCTGGACGTCGGGGTCACCCGGGAGGACGACCGCGACACGGGCAAGTCGAAGGTGTACGGCGACGTGGACCCCGGCGTGGAGGATGTCGCCGGCTGGCTCTCGCCCAACCCGGGCGGTGTGGGACCCATGACGGTGGCGTTGCTCATGACGAACGTGGTGGAGGCCGCGGAGCGCTCCCTCGAGTACTGAGCCGACGAGCGCTGGTCGGCGGGCACTGAACCGTGGGCACTGAGCCGACGGCCTTTCCGGCCGTCTCGCCGCGTCGGTGCCCATGGCACACTCCCCATGTTGGGGGTGTTTCCCGCCATTTCGACGCGATTACGCTGTGCCTCGGTACGGCAGCACTCGGGGGCTGCGGCTTCGGGGGGCCATCGTGCAAGAGTTCATGACCGTGGCGATCACGCTCATTCTGAGCAATATGACCGTGACGCTGTTCATCGTCGGACTGATCACGGCGGCGATCATCTCGTTGTCGTCGCGGCACAGGCACGAGCCGGGCTTCGTCAGCGGCGCGTTCCTGAACCAGTTCCTGCTGCTGTCCGTCGGGGTCAGCTACGCCTACAACTTCGTCATGCACAGCGTCTTCGGGGCGTTCACCGCGAAGGTGATCGGCTGGGCGCAGAGCCCCTTCCAGCTCGAGGTCGCGTTCGCGAGCCTGGGCTTCGCCGTCGTCGGATTCATCGCCTTCTCGCGAAAGCGCAGCCTGCTGGTGAAGTTCCTGGCTCTCGTCGGCCCCGCCGTGTTCCTCTGGGGAGACGCCGCCGGCCACATCTACCAGATCGCGACCACGGGCAACCTGGCCGCCGGCAACGCGGGGTCGATCCTGTACACCGACATCCTGCTGCCGTTCATCGGGTTCGCGCTGCTGTGGTGGCACGGCGCTGCCGTGCGGCGCAGCGACGCCGTTCCGGAGCGGGATGCCGTGGCCTGGTCCGAAGCAGCCAGCTGATCACGCTGATCGCTGACCGCTGATCACACGGAGCGCTGATCACGCTGCGGCGGGGATCGCTGCCTCATCGGACGTGAGCAGGATGACGTTGCCGTCCGGGTCGTCCACCATCGCGGCGTACGGCCCTGCGGTCTTCGTCGGCGGCATGCGTCCGTGATAGCCGGCGCCCGTGAGCTGATCCCACATGCGGTCGACGGCGGCGTCCTCACCGACGTAGAACTCGAGGAGCTGCTGGTAGCCGCCCTCCGGCCGCCGGAAGCCCGGATCGTAGGCGGCCGCGAAGTTCGTCGTGAGCAGCAGGCTCACGCCGCTGGGCATCCGATGGATGACGACGGGGCGCTCGGAAGGCGGTTGAGGGATGTCGAGGCCGAGGCGACGGTAGAACGCGATCGAGGCGTCTAGATCCCGAACCTCGAGCACGACCATCGCGAGCTGTATCTCCATGGCTCGATCGTGCCGTGAGCCAGTGACACCCGGTCGCCGCGGACGCTACCGCCGACGGCGTGCCTGCGCTACATTCCAGGCCATGACCACCGTGCACGACGATCGAGCCGAAGCGCCTCGACCGAACGCCATGACGATCGAGCTCAACGCCCTGAACTCGATCGACGAGTCCGAGCGGCGCGGGCGGCCGAGCGGCCTGTTCTGGCCGTGGTTCGCCGCCAACGTCTCCGTGCTCGGCGTCAGCTACGGATCGTTCCTGCTCGGATTCGGCATCTCGTTCTGGCAGGCGACGATCGTGGGCATCCTGGGCATCATCGTCTCGTTCCTGTTCTGCGGATTCATCTCGCTGGCGGGCAAACGCGGATCGGCCCCCACCCTCACGCTCAGCAGGGCCGCGTTCGGCGTGCGCGGCAACACCGTGCCATCCGTCATCTCCTGGCTGCTCACGGTCGGCTGGGAGACGGTGCTCGTCGCCCTCGCCGTACTGGCCACCACGACTGTCTTCAAAGAGCTGGGCGGTGCGGGTGGTGTCGTCACCCGGATCGTCACGCTCGTGATCGTCGTCGTGCTCGTCATCGGCGGCGGCGTGTTCGGCTTCCACGTGATCATGCGGCTGCAGGTGATCATCACCATCGCGACCGCCGTTCTCACGATCGTCTACATCGTCCTGGTGGCAGGACAGATCGACTTCACCAAGCTGGCCGAACTGCCATCGGGCGACCTGCCGAAGCTCATCGGCGGGTTCGTGTTCATGATGACCGGGTTCGGGCTCGGCTGGGTGCAAGCGGCAGCGGACTATTCGCGCTACCTGCCGCGCTCCTCCTCGTCGGGAGGCGTCGTGGGGTGGACCACGTTCGGCGCTTCGCTGGCACCGGTCATCCTGCTCGTCTTCGGTCTCATGCTGGCCGGCTCGTCGCAGAAGCTGTCGGGAGCCATAGGCGCCGACCCGATCGGAGCGCTCACCACGATCCTGCCCGCGTGGTTCCTGGTGCCGTTCTTCATCGTCGCCGTGCTCGGCCTCATCGGCGGTGCCGTGCTGGACATCTATTCATCCGGGATCGCGCTGCTCAGCGCCGGGGTGAACATCCCGCGTCCGGTCGCCGCCCTCGTCGACGGCATCATCATGATCGCCGGAGCCGTCTACATCGTGTTCTTCGCTGCGGACTTCATCGGACCGTTCCAGGGCTTCCTCATCACGCTCGGCGTGCCCATCGCAGCGTGGTGCGGTGTGTTCCTGGCCGACCTCACACTGCGCAGGCGCGACTACTCCGACCGCGACCTGTTCGACGCACGAGGACGGTACGGCAGCTGGAACTGGCTCGCCATCGCCCTGCTCGTGATCGGCACGGGCATCGGATGGGGCCTCGTCGTCAACCCGTACGGTCTCGACTGGCTGAACTGGCAGGGCTACCTCCTCGGGCCGTTCGGACTCGGCGGTGTGAAGGGCATCTGGGGCGGTGCCAACCTGGGCGTGCTCGCCGCCCTCGTGATCGGGTACCTGGGCGTCGTGATCTTCGGCCGGGGCCGGGTGCGCCGTCAGGAGGCGCTCGACGACAGCGCGCAGGATGCGACGGCTGCGCAGGCCGAGCGATGAGCGATCCATGGCTCGTCGTCATCGACATGCAGCACGTGTTCGCGGATGCCGCCAGCGGCTGGTTCACGCCGCGTTTCGAGGAGGCGAGGGCGGGCATCCGCCGGCTGCTTCCCGCTTTCGGTCACCGGGTCGTGCACACGCGGTTCGTGGCACCGGAGCATCCGAAGGGAGCATGGGCGGTGTACTACGACGTGTGGCCGTGGGCGCTGGTGCCCGACGACGACCGGCTCTACCGGCTGGTCGACGAACCGGCATCCGATCACGCGCTCATCGCGCAGAGCACGTTCGGCAAGTGGGGCGCCGCTCTCGACGCCGCAACGGGCGGCAGTCGTGAGCTCGTGCTGACCGGTGTCTCGACGGACTGCTGCGTGCTCTCCACCGCGCTGCCTGCTGCGGATGCCGGCGTGCACGTGCGCGTCGCAGCGGATGCCTGCGCGGGCGCCACCGACGCCGACCATCGCCGCGCGCTGGACGCCATGGCCCTCTACGCGCCGCTGATCGACGTGACGGACGTGGATGCCGTGCTCGCCTCCCTCGCCTGAGGCGACGGGACTGCCCGCTGCGTGAGCCGGCGGGAGTACTCGCTGCCGGAGCCGGCAAGTGTGCTCGCTACCCTGGACCGATGAGCATCGACACATCGCATTCCGCCGTTCGGGCCGTCGAGCGCGAGCTGCGCGCGCACGGCATCCAGGGCGAGGTCCGCTGGCTCGATGAGGCGACCCCGACGGCGGCCGCCGCGGCGGCGGCCCTGGGCGTCGAGGTCGGCGCCATCGCGAACTCGCTCGTGTTCACGCTCGACGGAGAGCCCGTGCTCGTGATGACCTCGGGTGGGCACCGGGTCGACACCGCCTACCTGGGCGAGGCGCTCGGCGGAACGCTCAAGCGGGCATCCGCGGACACCGTGCGCGAGGCGACGGGACAGGTCATCGGGGGAGTGGCTCCCACCGGGCATCCCGCGCGCTTGCGCACCTGGGTCGACGCCGCGCTGCGGGCATATCCGCAGATCTGGGCGGCGGCGGGCCACCCGCACACGGTGTTCCCGCTCACGTACGACCAGCTCGTCGAGCTCACCGGCGGAACCGAGATCGACGTCGAGCGCGGGTAGCGCTGCACTAAGCGGAGACGGCGTCGCCGTCGAGCAATCGCCGGATCATCGCCCGTCCGTGCTGTTCGAAGTCGCGGTCCCCGATGCCGTGCGACCACACGACGGTGCCGATCGCCTCACGCATCGTCTCCAGCTCGAGCACGGCCGCGTCCGAGGCATCCAGCTCGCGGCCCATCCCACGCATGAACGCGGCTTCGAGCTCCGGCCGGCCGTGGAAGTCCTTGCTGCGCAGACGCACCAGGTCGCTCACCCAGGAGCGCTGCGCTCCTCGACCGAAATCGATGACGGCGATCCGTCCTTCGTGTACCAGCCAGTTGCGCGGCTGATAGTCGCCGTGCGTGAAGTGGAGCCTGACGGGATGCCGCGGCACCGCCGCGACCCTTTCCTGCAGCATCCGACGCGACCGTTCGTCGAGAATCTCTTCGGCCCGCTGCACGAGCTCGATGGCCTGCGCGGCGACGTCGTCCATGTACTCGGCTGAGAGCGACCCTGGCACCTGCAGGCGCGCAAGGATGCGGCCGGCCTGCTCGAAAGCATCCGCATGATCCTGCTCCGGCGCCCCGAGCAGAAGGCGCCCAGGCAGATACTCCGTCACCAGGACGCCGGCATCCGCGTCGGCGAACTGAAGTCGCGGCACAGGCACCTCGTCAAGGGTGCTCAGCACAGTGCGGTGAGCGTTGATCTCGCGCTGGATGTGATGGCTGGACTCGCTGGCCTTCACGATGTGCTCGCCGGAGTCCGACACGATGTGCAGCACGGCCGTGTCCTGCAACGGCCAGGAGTAGTCGGCGAGCACCGACCAGTCGCCCAGCCAGCTGGTGAGCAGCAGGCGATGCCGCCGCGTCAGCTGCGGCCGCGCGTCCTGCTGTTCAGGCATCCTGCGGGTAGATGATCGCCTTCACGGCCGACGGATCCGCGGCGCCGATGCCCAGCGCTTCGGCCGTCTGCGCCAGCGAGAAGCTGTGCGTGTGCACGCCCGTGAGGTCGACCCGGCCGGAGGAGATCAGCGCGATGCCCAGCGGCCACGTGTTCTGGTAGCGGCTGACCATCGAGATGGTGATCTCGTTCCAGTTCAGGGTGTGCAGCGGCAACTCCACGTTCTGCTTTGCGATCCCGATGACCGCAGCCCGCCCGGCAGGTCCGAGGCGCGACAGGCCGTCGGCGAGCACGCCGGGTGCCCCCGAGCACTCGAGCAGCACGTCGAATGCGCGTGACGAGCGGGACTCGGAGCCGCTGAGCTCGACGTCGAAGCCGTGCCGCGCAGCGAGGGCGAGTCGAGGCTCGGACACATCCGTCACGGTCACCGTGCGAGCACCGAGTGCGCGTGCCGCCTCCGCCGCGAGAAGGCCGACCGGCCCCGCGCCGGTGACGAGCACGTCGTCTCCGGGTCGCAGTCCGGCGCGCTGGCATCCCCACAGCCCCACCGAGAGGGGTTCGACGAGCGCGCCCTCCTCGAACGACATCGTGTCGGGCATGACGAACAGGGTGCGGGCGTCGATCGCCAGACGCTGCACGAGAGCGCCGTCGACGGGCGGCGTGGCCAGGAAGCGCAGGTTCGGGCACAGGTGATAACGGCCGGCCCTGCACTGCTCGCACGTCCAGTCCGGCACGCTCGGCTCGATGGCGACGCGGTCGCCTGGCGCCACGTTCGTGACGCCTTCGCCCACCGAGACCACCTCTCCCGACGCCTCGTGTCCGAGCACGATGTCGCCGTCCACGATGTACGGCCCGATCCGGCCGTAGCGGTAGTAGGCCACGTCGGAACCGCAGACGCCGACGGCTCGGATGGCGACGACCGCCTCTCCCGGCCCGGCGTGCGGCTCTTCGCGATCCCGGAGCTCGATCTGCTCCAGTCCTGTCATGACCGCGGCGAGATTCGTCATCGCTGATCTCCTTCTGATCGTGTGCGGATCGGTGGTGAATCGGATCGGTCCCGGAGCCGTTCGGTGCCGATCCGGTCGTGGCACGAGTGGTACTCGGTCGGACCGGTGCTGCGACCGACCGGTGCCGTCAGGATGCCCTGCTGTCACGCATCCTGCAGGTCGCGCACGTCAGTTGCGCACGCCCACGCGGTGCAGCTCGAGGTGCTCGAGGTAGACCTCGGCGTTGTGGCGGATGCCCGCCACCTCCTCGTCGCTCAACTCGCGTCGCACCTTCGCGGGCACGCCGGCGACGAGCGATCGGGGCGGCACGACGGTTCCCGCCGTCACCAGAGCCCCGGCCGCGACGAGGGATCCCGTGCCGATGACGGCACCGTTCATCACCGTGGCATGCATGCCGATGAGCACGTCGTCCTCGACGGTGCAGCCGTGCAGCACGGCGTTGTGGCCGACGGAGACTCCGGAGCCGACCGTGAGCGGAAAGCCGGTGTCGACGTGGCAGGAGCAGTTGTCCTGGATGTTCGAGCGCTCGCCGATCACGATCGGTTCGTTGTCGGCGCGCAGCACGGCGTTGTACCAGACGCTCGCCCGCTCGGCCAGCGTGACGGCTCCGATCAGGTGCGACCCGGGCGCCGCCCACGCGGACTCGGCCACCTCGGGCGACGGGCGATCGGGGAGTGCGGTGACGCGGGCATCCTGGTGTGCGGTCATACCCTCAGCCTGCCACCCCGCGGCGGGCCTCAGCACCGTCTCAGACACCAGTACGGGTACCGGCCCCAGTCGCCAGCACAGGCGGGTCTACCCAAAACGGCGCAGCCCCAGTCGCCAGTACAGGCAGATCTATCCGGAACAGGCCGATTCAGCCTGTTCCCGCGAGGTAACCGCATTCCTGCCTGTTTTCACGGAATCGGAGGCGGGGACGGGGGCAGGCCGGGAGGCCGTGGAGCTGGGTGGGGGGAGCGGGTAGTCAGGGTGCGACGTCACTCGTCCCGGTAGGCGCCGGCGGACGGCACGACGGCGAAGAGGTCCGGCTGCGCGTAGCCGTGCTCGGCGAACGCGGCGTCGACGGAAGCCTCCACCTGCGACACCAGCTCGTGCGGCACGAGCGCGATGGCCGATCCGCCGAAGCCGCCGCCGGTCATCCGCGCGCCGATGGCGCCGTAGTTCTGCGAGATCTCCACGGCCAGGTCGAGCTGCGGAACGGACACCTCGAAGTCGTCGCGCAGGGAGCGGTGCGAGGCATCCATCAGGTCGCCGATGGCTCGCGGACCCTGCTCGCGCAACGTGCGCACGGTGTCGAGCACGCGCTGGTTCTCGGTCACCACGTGCCGCACCCGGCGGAACGTCTCGCCGTCGAGGATGTCGCGCGCTCGCGGCAGATCGGCGATCGTCACATCCCGCAGCGAGGAAACGCCCAGCGCTCGTGCTCCCGCCTCGCAGGACGCCCGCCGCGCCGCGTAGCCGCCGGCTGCGTGCTCGTGCTCCACCTTCGTGTCCATCACGAGCACCTCGAGTCCTGCGTCGTCGAATCCGAGTGGGATGACGTCGGTCTCGAAGCTGCGGCAGTCGATGAAGATGCCGCTGTCGGTGCGGCCGAGCAGCGAGGCGGACTGGTCGAGGATGCCCGTCGGCGCGCCGACGACCTCGTTTTCGGCGATGTGGCCGGCCTTGACGAGCGCCTTGCGGTCGAGGTCGAGCCGCCACACGTCGTTCAGCGCGACCGCCACGGCGGACTCGATGGCAGCCGAGGAAGAAAGGCCTGCGCCGATCGGAACGGACGAGTCGAGGTACAGATCGAAGCCGGGCACGGTGTTCAGGTCGGCGCCCAGCTGCCCCAGCGCCCACGCGACGCCGAGCGGATAGTTCTGCCAGCCGCGCGGCGCTCCCGGCCCGAGCTCGGACAGCGACGTCTCCACGACGCGGTCCGCGAACGACGACGCGACACGCACGACGCGGTCATCACGCAGCGCGAGAGCTCCGACGGTTCGCCGGTCGATCGCGAACGGGAACACGAAGCCGTCGTTGTAGTCGGTGTGCTCGCCGATGAGGTTCACCCGGCCAGGGGCCGACCACACGCCCTGCGGCGCATGCCCGAACAGCTCGGCGAAGCGGGCGCGTGCCGTGGAGGCGAGGTCGGTCATACGGGGTTCTCCTTCTCGGCCAGCGCGATCCCCTCGCGCAGCTCGCCTGCCTGCTTCTCCGGCGGCACATCGCCGATCCATGCTCCCATGGCCGCTTCGCTGCCCGCCAAGAACTTGAGCTTGTCGGCGGCCCGTCGCGGTGAGGTGAGCTGCAGGTGCAGCCGCACGTCGTCACGATGCACGTTCACGGGCGCCTGATGCCAGGCCGCGATGTACGGGGTCGGGGTGTCGTAGAGCCGGTCGACGCCACGCAGCAGCCGTAGGTACAGCCTGGCGAGCTCGTCCCGCTCGTCGTCGATCGTCGCGGCGAAGTCGGGCACCTGCCTGTGCGGCACGAGGTGCACCTCGAGCGGCCACCTCGCCGCGAAGGGCACATAGGCGCTCCAGTGCGCGCCGGTGATGAGCATCCGCTCGCTGGCGCGCTCGAACTCCAGGATGTCGTCGAACAGCGTCGGCCCGTACGCCTCGACGGACGCCAGCAGCCGCTGCGTGCGCGGCGTGATGTACGGATACGCGTAGATCTGCCCGTGCGGATGCCCGAGCGTCACGCCGATCGCCTCGCCGCGGTTCTCGAACGGGAACACCTCCTGGATGCCGGGCAGCGCCGACAACGCGGCCGTGCGGTCGGCCCAGGCCTCGATCACCGTGCGCGCCCTCGACGCGGAGATGCTGCCGAACGCTCCGGAATGCTGCGGGCTGAAGCACACCACCTCGCAGCGTCCGACGGAGGTGCGCATGCGTCCGATCCCGATCTCGGCGAGGTCGTCGAGCCCGCGCGGAGCATCCGGGCCGTCCAGTGCCGGGCCGAACGAGGGGGAGCGGTTCTCGAAGACCGCGACGTCGTAGTCGCTCGGGATCTCCGACGGGTTGCCTGGCGACTGCGGAGCGAGCGGATCGAGCGCGGCAGGCGGCAGCACCACCCGGTTCTGACGTGCTGCGGCGATCGAGATCCAGTCTCCGGTGAGCGGATCCTGACGCATGCGCGCCGTCTCGGGTCGATGGTCGAGGATGCGCAGGTCGGGCGCTCGATCCGGCGGAAGCGAGCTGTCCGCGTCGTCGAAGTAGATGAGCTCACGCCCGTCCGCGAGGCGGTGCTCGCGCTTCGTGATGGTGCCCACGTCCAAACCCTACCTTACGGATTGACAACCAAACACAAGCAAACGTAAGTTTGCCGCGTGGCCGATGTCCCAGCCCCGACCGCCGGTTCGGTTCCCGATGCCGGTGCACCGGCGACCATCAGGAGGCAGCGCATGCTCGCCCTGATCGGCGAGCGGGGATTCGTGCGGGTCGGCGAGCTGAGCGACACGTTCGGGGTCTCCGACGTCACGGTGCGCGGCGATCTCGCGGTGCTGGAGGGCACGCAGGGCATCCGTCGCGTGCACGGCGGCGCCATGCCCAGGGTGACCGGTCCGCTGCACGAGCTGTCGTTCGAGGAGGCGCTGCAGAGCTCCGCCGACGAGAAGCGGTCCATCGCCCGCGCCGCCGTCGCACTCGTGGAGCCGGGCATGAGCGTCATCGTCGACGTGGGGAGCACGTGCATGGCGCTGGCCCGCGAACTCGTGTGCCGTGAGGACCTGTACGACGTCACCGTGATCACGAACGGCCTGACCATCGCGCTCGAGCTGGAGAACGCGATCCCGCGCGTCCAGGTGATCGTCACGGGAGGCACCCTGCGCCCGCTGCAGCACTCGCTCGTCGCGCCGCTCGCGTCGCTCATGTTCACGCACGTGCACGCCGACCTCGCCTTCATCGGATGCAACGGCGTGGATGCGCACGCCGGCATCACGAACATCAACCTTCCCGAGGCGGAGCTGAAGCGCGAGATGGTGCAGGCATCGGCACGGGCCGTCGTGCTGGCCGACGGGTCGAAGACCGGCCGGGTGCACCTCGGCCGCATCGGCGAGCTGTCCGACTTCGCGGCCGTCTACCTCGGCGCCTCGGCCGACGGCGAGGCGCTTCGCGCGTTGCGTGCTGCCCATTCCCGCGTGCTGGTCGTCGACGAGTAGGCGCAGTCCGTTCTTTGCTCCTTCGCGGGCGGCTCCGTACTCCTCCGTGGGCGGCACCGTGCTCCTCCGCGGGCGGCGCCGCCGCATCTAGGCTTGGGTCATGCGCGCACCAACCGGGGATCAGTACGAACTCACGTGCGACACGCCCGACGGGCAGGCGAAGGCGGTCATCACGCAGTTGGCTGCCGGCATCCGCTCCTACTCCGTCGGCGGCATCGACGTCACTGAACCGTTCGACGAGGCCTCGACCCCGCCGTCCGGTTGCGGGATCGTGCTCGTCCCCTGGCCGAACCGCGTGAAGGATGCCACCTGGTGGCTGCGCGACGAGTCCGGGTCGGTCTCAGAGCAGAAGCTCGCCGTCACGGAGCCGGCGCGCGGTAACGCCATCCACGGGCTGTTGCGCTACTCGCCGTACCTGCCCGTTCTGCGCGGCAGGGAATCCATCACGCTGGGCGCGACGGTCTACCCGCAGCTCGGGTATCCGTTCCTGCTCGACACGACGGTGCGGTACAGCCTGAGCGCCGACGGTCTCACCGTCGAGCACACCATCGTGAACGCAGGGCAGAGCGACGCTCCGGTCGCGATCGGCGCGCATCCCTACCTCAAGATCGGTGGCGTGGAGACGGCCGACCTCGTGCTGAAGCTGGATGCGGCGACGCATTTCGAGGTGGACGAGCGCATGAATGTGGTCGACGAGCATCCGGTCGACGGCACGGAGTACGACCTGCGAGAGGGGCGCCGCGTGGCTGACCTGCGGCTCGACGACGGCTTCGGCGGCGTGCAGCACGAGTCGGGCAGGGCGGAGCATTCGCTGACCGCACCGGACGGCCGCAGCGTCACGCTCTGGGCCGACGACTCGTTCGGCTTCGTGCAGGCCTTCACGCACCGCTCGTTCGCCACGCTGCCCCAGGGGCAGGTCGCGGTGGCGATCGAGCCCATGACGGCTCCCGCGAACGCGCTGAACTCCGGGCAGGGACTGCGCTGGCTGGGCGCGGGGGAGACGATGAAGGCGCGCTGGGGCATTGCTCCGCTGCTCGGGGCGCACGGCGTTCAGGGCGCGGCGCGGGCCTGATATGGCCAGACCCTCCAGCACCGAGGTCGTGCTCGTCGGGCGTGTTCCCGCCGAGGTGTTCGGCGAACTCGACTCGCTGCCGAACGTGCGCGCCATCCGTCTGCGGCAGGCAGAGCAGGATGGCGTGGACGAGACGGAGCAGGAGGCGCGCGCCCACTCGTTCGCCGGGTCGGTGCACGGCCCGTACGCCGTGCACGACGTGGACCCGCTGCACGATGTCGGACGGGCCTGGATCTCGTACTTCGACGAGAGCGCGCCCGTCGGCACGCTGGAGGTAGCAGTCGAAGCGCTCCTCGGCCGGCTTCGACGTGGGGCGGCGGCGCTCCCCGACTACTTCGTCGTGGTCGAGCCGGAATCGCTGCCGGTGACGGAGCGTCACTGGTGGCTGGGCGCGGTCTCCGCCGCGGCTCCCAGCCGGGTCGTTCCCGCCCCGGCGACGGCCTCAGGAATAGCGCACGTGCTCGGAGCGCTTCCCTCAGGCGGATGGTGGCCTGAGGATCAGGCGACCTGGTTGCGTGGACTCGCATCGGTCATTCCCGACCGTGTGGGGCGGGTCTGACGGGCGGCATCCGGCCGGAGCACCCAGCGCGAGAAGAGGAGAGAACGCATGCACGCTGTTGCGCTGACGTCGGGACTGCCGATCGACGACGAGCGGAGTCTCATCGACGTGGACCTGCCCGACCCGCAGCCGGGACCGCGTGACGTGCTGGTGGAGGTGCGCGCGGCATCCGTGAACCCCGTCGACGTGAAGCAGCGCGCCGGAAGCCCCGAGCTGGAGCAGCCGCGCGTGCTCGGCTTCGACGGCGCCGGCGTCGTGCGCGCCGTGGGTGAGGAGGGGACGCTGTTCCGCCCTGGCGACGAGGTGTGGTGGGCAGGTCAGCTGGACAGGCAGGGGTCGGATGCCGACCTGCAGCTCGTCGACGAACGCATCGTGGGTCGCAAGCCGGCCTCCGTCGGGTTCGCCCAGGCCGCGGCGCTGCCGCTCACGGCCATCACGGCGTGGGAGTCGCTGTTCCACAAGCTCGGGCTGCACGAGGGGAGCGAGGGCACGCTTCTCGTGGTCGGTGCGACGGGAGGCGTCGGATCGATCCTGCTACAGCTCGTGCGCGAGCTTCTGCCCGGCGTGCGGACGATCGCCACGGCCTCTGGCGAGGAGAAGTCGCAGTGGGTGCGCACGCTCGGCGCCTCGGCGACGGCCGACCACCACGGCGACTTCGTGGACGACGTGCTCGCCGCCGCGCCCGACGGCGTCGACTGGGTGTTCTCGGCGCACAGCGCAGGCAGGGCGGAGGACTTCGCGCGCGTGCTCAAGCCTTTCGGAGCCGTCGTCGCGATCGACTCCGGAAAGGATGTCGACTTCGATGCTCTGAAGTCGAAGAGCCTCACCTGGCACTGGGAGCTGATGTTCACGCGTCCCATGCAGCACACCCCTGACATGATCCGGCAGCACGAGCTGCTGGACGCCGTCGCAGACCTCGTCGACGCAGGCCGGGTCGCCTCGACCGCGACGACGGTGCTGCACGGCTGGGATGCCGCGACCTTCCGGGAGGCACACCGCCTGGTGGAGACGGGACGCACCATGGGCAAGGTGGTCGTCGAGCGCTGAGCGGCCCGCCGACGGATGCTCGCGCCTACTTGGGCGCGACGGCGTTCGCCTTGATCACGGAGCGGTACCAGCCGAAGCTCTTCTTCGGCGTGCGCTTCTGCGTGAGGTAGTCGACCTGCGCGAGCCCCCAGCGCTGCGTATACCCCTGCGACCACTCGAAGTTGTCGATCAGCGCCCACACGTAGTGACCCTCCAGAGGCACGCCCGCCTGGATCGCACGTGCGGCCTGCTGGAAGTGCGAGCGCAGATAGTCGATGCGCTTGGGGTCGTCGACGCCGTGCTGCAGCACGTCATCCGGCATGCCGTTCTCGGTGATCACGATGGGCGTCTTCTTGTAGTCCTGCTTGATACGCGTCAGCAGCTCGTACAGCCCCGGAGCCCAGATCTGCTCCCAGTTCGCCGTCGAGGTCGGGTGGATCTGCACCATCTGCCCGTTGAGGTCGACGCCCGCGACGCCGTAGTAGTTCACCCCGAGAACGCCGATGGGCGAGGAGATCGTCTTCAAGTCGCCGTCGTGGATGAGAGCCGCGAATCCGCCGGGGTCGGCCGGAAGCTGCCCGTTCGCCGTGCCGATGGCATCCGTCGGGTAGCTGCCCTTCAGGATCGGATCGAGGAACAGGCGATTCTGCACGGCGTCGACGTTCTTCGCCTGCTCCTTGGCGGCGGCATCCGTCGGCTTCACCGGCGTGAGGTTGAGCACCGGTCCAATCCGGCCCTTCACGCCGTGCGAGTGGAACGCCTGCACCGTGAGCCCGTGCGCCAGCAGCTGGTGGTGCACGGTGGCCGCCGCCTTGTCCGGCTCCATCAGGCCGGGGGCGTCTGTGCCGTACCAGTAGCCGTTGTACGCCTGGGTCTTCGGCTCGTTGAGCGTGAACCAGTCGGCATCCACGTCGGAGAAGGCGCCGAACACGATGTCGACGTAGTCCGCGAATCGGTTAGCCGTGTCGCGGATGGGCCAGCCGCCGGCATCCTGCAGAGGCTGGGGGAGGTCCCAGTGATACAGCGTGATGGCGGGGCGGATGCCGCGCTCGAGCAGTCCGTCGATGAGCCCCTTGTAGAAGTCGAGGCCCTTCTGGTTGCTCGCACCGGACCCGGTCGGCTGGATGCGCGGCCAGGCCATCGAGAACCGGTAACCGCCAACGCCGAGCGACGCCAGCAGATCGAGGTCGGTTCGCCAGCGATGGTAGTGATCGGCCGCGACATCGCCTGACGAGTGATCGGCGATGGCGTCGCCGCGCTCGTGACAGAACGTGTCCCAGATGGAGGGCCCTCTGCCGTCTTCGTTCCACGCGCCCTCGATCTGATAGGCGCTCGTGGCGGCGCCCCACACGTATCCCTTCGGGAAACGCATCGGCGAAGCGGGCGGCGTCCAGGTCGCCTTCGCGTGCTGCGGCGTCGGGGTGCATCCGGCGAGCGTCGACGTGAGGAGGCCGCCGGCCGCGACCGCGCCCGCCATGCCGATGAAGCCTCGCCTGCTGAACGATTCCGCGTTGCCCACGAGCCGCCTTCGCCTCGGCTCTCCGGCGCGCACCGCACCTCAGAGAGCGCTCTCTTTCAGGATGCGCCCAGCATAGTGATTCCGCGGCCGCCGTCGCTAGCGCGAGGGTGTCATCCGAACCTGTCGTGGGCGCGGCCGGCACGGTGCGCCAGCGCGAGGGCCCGACCAGGAACCCGCACTGGCGCGACGGCGGAGCCGGGGGTCGCGGCTCAGCCTTCGCCGACTCCCTCGATGACCGAGTTCTTCGGCTTGAGCGAGCCGCCGGTGGCCAGTCGCATCAGATCGCTCTCGAGGTCGATCCCGAGCTCGGTGCCGCCTGCGCTGCCGTACTCGTGCTGGTAGCTGCGCCAGCTCGAGTCCCGCACGTTACGCTCGAAGCCGCTCTCCATGAGCAGCACGAGCTCGTACGCCGCGCGGTCCACGCGCGATGCGAGGGCCTTGTCCTGCCAGTCCTCGGTGGAGGCGAACACCGACGTCGGCACGCTCAGCGCCCTCAGGTAGGCGAAGAGCGACCGCATCTGCTCGTCCACCACCAGGGCGTGGCGGGCGGTGCCCGCAGTGGCAGCCAGCGCCACCGGCTTGGCGATCAGAAGGTCGTTGTCGAGCACTTGGAAGAACGAGCTGAACAGGCCGCTCGGCCCCGCCTTGTACACGGGGGTGCTGGCGATCACGCCATCGGCCGAGCGGAGCGCCTCGACGGCGGCTGTGAACCGCGGACCGAGCAGACCGGATGCGAGCGCGCCGGACAGCTCCGGCAGCAGGTCCCGTAGGTCCACTGTGATCAGGCGTACCGTGTGGCCGCGCCGCTCGGCGATGTCCCGCGCCGACTGCGCGATCCTGTCGCCCAGGAGCTTCGTCGACGACGGGTCGCTGATTCCCGCGTTGACGACGGCGAGCGTGAAGCTCTGCGGCTCCATCTCAGTCTCCCTCCACGACGCCTGCGCCGGCCGTCTCGGTGTCCTGGTACGGGGAACCGCCCGTCACGTTGTCGCCGCGATTCGCGTTCGGACGCGGCTGGCGGGGTGCGGCGTCGCCGTACTTGGCCTTGACCAGGCTCGCGTGAGTGGGAGCATCCGGTACCTCGGGGTCGCGCAGGGCGTCGAACTCGCGGCGCAGCACGGGCACCACCTCGCTCCCTAGCAGCTCGATCTGGTCGAGCACCGTGCCGATGGGCAGGCCGGCGTGGTCGACGAGGAAGAGCTGGCGCTGGTAGTCGCCGACGTAGTCGCGGAATCCCAGCGTCTTGTCGATGACCTCCTGCGGGCTGCCGACGGTGAGCGGCGTCATATCGGTGAACTGCTCCATGGTGGGGCCGTTGCCGTACACCGGGGCCTCGTCGAAGTAGGGACGGAACTCGCGCTTGGCATCCTGCGAGTTCTTCGCGATGTATGTCTGGCCGCCCAGTCCGACGATGGCCTGCTTGGCGCTGCCGTGTCCGTAGTGCTCGAAGCGCTGGCGGTAGAACTCCACCATGCGCTGGGTGTGCTCCTTGGGCCAGAAGATGTGGTTGGCGAAGAAGCCGTCGCCGTAGAACGCGGCCTGCTCGGCGATCTCGGGCGTGCGGATGGAGCCGTGCCACACGAAGGGCGGCACGTCATCCAGAGGTCGCGGCACCGACGTGAATCCCTGAAGCGGAGTGCGGAAGTGGCCTTCCCAGTCCACGACGTCCTCGCGCCAGAGGCTGTGCAGCAGGTTGTAGTGCTCGAGGGCGAGCGGGAGGCCCTGGCGGATGTCCTGCCCGAACCACGGGTAGACCGGCGCGGTGTTCCCGCGGCCGAGCATGAGATCCATGCGGCCCTTCGACAGGTGCTGCAGCATGGCGTACTCCTCGGCGATGCGCACCGGGTCGTTCGTCGTGATGAGCGTCGTCGACGTCGTCACGATCAGCCGCTTCGTCAGGGCCGCGATGTGGGCGAGGAGCGTCGTCGGCGACGAGGAGAAGAAGGGCGGATTGTGGTGCTCGCCGATCGCGAAGACATCCAGGCCCACCTCCTCGGCTTTCAACGCCATCTGGACCGTGGCGTCGATGCGCTCGGCCTCGCTGGGCGTGACGCCCGTCGTCGGGTCGCGCGTGATATCGCTGACCGAGAAGATGCCGAACTGCATTGGGATGCCCCCTCGTCGGAACCGCAGAGCGGTTCATTGTCGTGTGTATGCGTTTGCATAGACATGGAACGCGCGACCCAGGTCCATCATTCCCCGCTGCGACTCGAAATGCAGCCGGTCCACAGGCACGGGCCGCATCGATAGCGTCGAGTCGTGTTCGAGGGGGTCACCGAAGAGACGATCGAGTTAGGTGAATCCAGCGTGTTCCTCCGCCGCGGTGGGAGAGGATCGCCTGTCGTGCTCCTGCACGGGCATCCGCGGACATCCGCCACCTGGCATCGGGTCGCCCCTCTGGTCGCGGCAGCCGGCCACACCGTCATCTGCCCGGACCTCCGGGGTTACGGACGCTCGCGCGGTCCCGCCGCGACCGCCGACCACCGGCCCCACTCGAAACGGGCGATGGCCCGCGACATCCTCGCTCTGCTCGATCGACTGGGTCATGACCAGGCGGATGTCGTCGGGCATGACCGGGGCAGCTACGTCGCCATGCGCCTGGCGATGGACGAGCCGGACCGGGTTCGCAGGCTGGTACTGATGGACTGTCTGCCCATCACGGAGCATCTCGACCGCATCACACCCGCTTTCGCCACGGCGTGGTGGCACTGGTTCTTCTACGCACAACCCGACAAGCCGGAGCGCGCGATCCTCGCGGACCCGGACAGCTGGTACCGGGGTGACCCAGAATCCATGGGCGCCGAGAACTTCGCCGAACGTCGTGCCGCGATTCACCACCCCGACGTCGTGCGAGCGATGATCGAGGACTATCGCGCGGGCCTCACCGTGAACGTCGAGGATGAACGTGCCGACCGCAGGGAAGGACGGCGTCTCAGCATGCCGCTGCTGGTGCTGTGGTCGGAACGCGACGACCTGGTCGACCTCTTCGGCGACCCCATCCCGATCTGGAAGAGCTGGGCCGACCAGGTGCAGGGGCGCGGCATCGACTCAGGCCACCACGTCGCCGAGGAGCAGCCCGAGCTGCTCGCCGCAGCACTCGCGGAGTTCTTGCGGAGCTGAGCGGGGGCAGGACGTGGACCAGCATCGCCGTAAGACTGACGAGCGACCACAATCCGGCAAGGGAGTCACTAGGGCATTCCTCGGCGCGCTACCAGGTATCGGTCAGCGCGATCAACGAGCAGTACCACGCACTGGTCGGGGACTGACATCAGGCGCTGAGCGGCTGGATTGTGTTGAGCGAGGCGGTTGCGCGTGCGAGGGCGAGGTCGTAGCCCTCCTGCAACCGGAGCCAGAACTGCGGGGTGGTGCCGAAGAAGGCGCTGAGGCGCAGGGCGGTGTCGGCGGTGATCGCCTGGCGGCCGCGGATGATTCGGGAGATGCGGGACTGGTCGACGCCGATGCGCTTGGCCAACTCGTACTGGGTCACCCCGAGCGGCACGAGGAACTCCTCGAGCAGGATCTCACCCGGCGTGGACAAGTCGTCAGTGATAGTCGATGAATGCGACATCGTGTGCCTCTCCTCCGTCCCAGTTGAAGACCAGGCGCCGCTTGTCGGTCACCCGGATGCTGTAGCTGCCCGCACGGTCTCCTTGCAGCTTCTCGAGGTGGTTTGAGGGCGGAACCCTCAGGTCGTTCAGCTCGGCCGCCGCGTCAAGCATCTGAAGCTTGCGCACCAAACGTTTTCGCACGTCGGCCGGCACGCGCCGCGGGGCCGGACCGCCGAGCCAATACGACTCGACGTCCCGATCCGCGAACCGCACATGCATAATGCTAGCGCATCACGCAAGTATCAAGGTCCTTTGCCTCCCGGATTCGTGCGGTGCTGCCGTGTCTCGGAGCATGCCGCTCGTGGCCGCACCCCACGCAAACTGCGCGATTCCGCGACGACGGCGTGGCTCTTCGTGAGTCGACCCTGCAGGCAGCGATAGAAGCCCGCGGAACCAATTCCGGAGCGTGCGGGCTGGATGCGCGCCCACGTCGTATTCGGAGCGGTGTCGGTGGGTTGGGTGAGCGCTGTCAGAATGTCGCCATGGTCAGCCGTCCCGTTTCTCGCCGCGTCGTGTTGGGAACCGGTATCGGGATTGCCGCGGGCGCTGTACTCGCCGGTGCCGGCCTCGCCGTCAATGAGAATCTGCTTCCTGGGCGATCCACCATGTACCGCGCGCTCGGCCTTGACGGGCCCGACGGCGTCGTTCCGGCGATCGCGTCCGGCCCGCTGGTCGCCGGATCGCTCACGTCAAAGCATATGGGTGGTCGCCAGGTCGGGTACGAGATCGCGTACCCACCGGGCACGAAACCCGGGGCTGAGTTGCCCGTCGCTGTAGTTCTGCACGGATACGGTGACGACCAAAGGGCCGCGTTCTCGCCATCAATGCGTTTCGATGCCTATCTCGCGCAGGCGGTCCAGACGCGTAAGCCGTTCGCGCTGGCATCCGTCGCTGGGGTAACGGCTACTGGCATCCGCGGGCAGACGGAACGGATGCCGGCGCGATGGTCGTCGACGACTTGCTTCCGCAACTCGCGGCGCGGGGCCTGCGCGGGGGGCGGGCTGATCGCATCGCCCTCATGGGCTGGTCGATGGGAGGCTACGGTGTGCTCCGACTCGGCGGTTTACTCGGAAACTCGCGGGTTGCCGCGGTCGCGGCCGAGAGCCCGGCCCTGTGGCACACGTTCGGCCAGGCTGCCAAAGGCGCCTTCGACGACGCGGCGGACTTCGCGCGCAACACCGTTTTCGGGCGCCAGTCTGACTTGGCCGGCGTCGCCGTCCGGATCGATTGCGGCACGGGCGACGGCTTCTACCCCAACGCCCGCGACTATGCCGCCGGCTTCTCAGCGCGTCCCGCCGGCGGTTTCGAACCCGGGGCCCACGACCCCGGGTTCTGGCGCCGCCTCGCTCCCGCACAGCTGGCGTTCGTTGGCGACGCACTCACAGCGGCATAGGGATTCCAATGCACACCACATCTCATACGTGCCATCGGGCCGCATCCCGAGGTAGTGGCTGCCCCCCCGGGTCGCCGATTGGATGCGGGCATCCCCCCTCTGCTTGCCAATGCCTGAATGGGGAACGAGTGCTTGAGCTTGAGCCCACGCACGTAGTCGACGAAGTCTCGGATGCTTTCGCGGTCGCAGCAACGACCGCTGACGCGCTGCTGGCCGTCAACGACCTCGGCACAAGCTTGCCGTTTGCACCATTCGTGTCCGCTCGCCGATGCCCGTGCGTGCAGTAGGTCGGCGGTACCGGCTCGGGGTGCCCTAATGACTTATCAGCGTGCCCCGCCGGGCTCGAATGCTGCCAACCAGACGCAGAGCACCTGCCCCACCGGCTCCAGACTGGTCACGCAGACACCGTAATCCCGTTCACCTGCCCGGCTCACGCCCTCGATCAATTCGTCAGCGGATCCCGCTACGCGTGGTCAAGGCGTGAGCCGCAAGTGCGGCGGTATGGTCTCGCGTATGACTCGACCTGCTTACGACGCGGTGTGGATCAACGGGAGCGTCGGCGCGGGCAAAACCACAACCGCTGATCGGTTGGGTGAAGAGTTGGAGAATCGCGGCATCCCGGGTGCGGTGATTGATGTCGACTGGCTCCGTCGCGCCTGGCCGTCTCCACGAGATGACCCATTCCAGTTCGAGCTGGCTGTGGCAAACATCAGGGCTGTCGCCAGGCAGTTTCGTGCTCGCGGTGCGCAGATCATCGTGGCTGCTGGCGTGGTGGAGACGACCGAGCAGTTCGACCGCTGCGTAGGGGCGCTTGAAGCCGAGCACTCGCTACTGGTGCGTCTGGTTCTGGACCCCGATATCGCACTGGCCCGGCTGAGGTTTCGGCACGGCGAGAACACGAACGAACTTGAGTGGCATGAACGACGGCATCCGGAGCTGGCCGAAATCCTCGAACGCGTCGAATTCCCGTCCGAGTTGGTTCTCGATAGTACGAGTCTTTCCGTCACCGATATCGCCGGGCGGATCGCTGACCGAGTCCTCAATTGATCGTGCGCTGGCACGCATCGGGATCCTCGGGATTGCGAAACCAATGCGAATCCTTCATTCGAGGACAGCTGTTCCGTCATCGAACGGCTTGATCCCGCCGATCCTCAGTGCCCCCCGCCGGGCTCGAACCGGCGACCCGCGGATTAAAAGTCCGATGCTCTACCAACTGAGCTAGAGGGGCGCGCAGACCAATCTACCGGGCGAGCACATCGCCTGGGAGACGCCGCAGGCGCAGGGCGGATGACAGACGAAGGCGGGCGCCGCGACATCTGTCTGCAACGCCCGCCTGTGCGAGTAGGAGTGGGGGTGTCAGACACGCCGCCTTCCGGTGAGCGCCCGAACGATCCACACGATGATGGCCAAGACCAGCAGAACGATTCCGACCCAGAGCAGCCAGCTGACCGCCTGAACGAAACCGCCCGTGAAGAGCAGAATGACGGCGATGATCGCCACGATGATCAGCAAAATGTTCATGGCCGTCACGCTATCGGCGGCCCCTCCCACGGGGGTAGTCCCTTGACAAGAGGCTCCGATTCATGCGTATCGGCCGCGGAGAGCCGCAGAATCGGCGCGGATGCCCGACGGGTGCGGACGTGCGCCAGATGCGGAATCCTTGTCGGGTGACAGACTCGAAACGCCCGTACCACAAGCCGACGAAGTTCCCCGGCTTCAAGTTCGACGACATGCATGGCGCGGAAGATCCCGCCACCACGAGCCGAGTCGCGCACGAGACGGCCGCAGCGCTGCTGGAGCGCGTGCGCAGGCATCCTGACCCCGAGATCGTCTCCCGGCTCGTCGCGTACACCGACGACAACGGCATCGACGCCATCGCCGAGCTCTGGTCGCGGGCGGCCGCGCACAGCCTGCCCGGCGCGCTCTGGCGCATCTACCTGATCCGGCTCGCGATCAAGGAGGATCCGCACGCCACGAGTCTCCAGTTCCAGCGCGGAACCGAGGTGCTCCAGTCCATCGACGAGGTGGTCGCGGGAGCGGAGACACCGACGGGTCCGAACGAGATCATCGAGCTCGCCGACCGCATTCTGCGCGGGGTGTTCGAGGGTGACTTCGCCGTGGCGCTCGACAGGGCGGCGGCATTCTGTCGCGTGAGCGCCGCCGGATGCACGAGCCTCGCGGATGACGCCGACCACACCGAACCGGAGCGGGCGAGCCTGCTCACGCGGCGTGCACTGAGGTTCTCGCAGTTCGCCTCCGAGCTGACGACAGCGGCCCGGCTCTGGCGCGACGACTCGCTGGAGTGACGAGCAGAGCTGCGACAACCCGGGCGGCGCGCAGCCCGGACGCTCAGCCCAGGCGGTCGAGCGCCGACGCCACGCAGTCGGCGTAGAGCACGCCGCCCTGCGATCCCGGATGGATGCCGTCAGGTCCCAGAAGCTCGGGATGCGCCGCGATCGCATCGTGCCAGTCGGCGAGCGCGGTCTGCGGATGCGCCGCGACGAAGCCGGCGAGATCGCCGTCCACCTCCTGCAGCCACGGCCGATCCGCGAAGATGTTCACGAACACGATGCGGCGGCCCGGTCCGACGGCCGCGAGGTCGCGGTCGAGCGTGCCCGTTCCGAGGTATCCGTTGGTCCCCAGGCCGATCACGACCGTGTCCCTGAGCGTTCCGGCAGCGGCCTTCTGCGCCAGAAGGGTGGGAGCGTCGCGCGGCGATCGTGACACGACGGCGTCGATGTCGATCCCGGGGAAGGCGGTCAGCAGCGCTGGGGCGGAGGCGAGCATCACCGAGTCGCCGATCGCCGTGATGCCTGCCCCGTTCCTCGGCTCGGGCGGCACGACGGGGCCCGGCCGCGTGGTCGTGGGCTGCGGTGTCGGCGTGGCCGACGGCGACGCGCCGGTCGCGGACGGTGTCGGGGGAGCAGCGGTCGGGGTGCCCGTGCTCGGCTGCTGGTGTCGTGCGGCGTCGATCGCGCGTTGTCCCGCCGCCACCTGCTGTTCGGCGATCGTGCCCTTCATGCCCTCGACGGCGGCGGCGGACGTGCCCACCACACCCACCAGTAGCGCGACACAGCCCGCGCTCGCTGCGGCGAACAGGGCGGGACGGGCGCGGCGAGCGCTCGTGAACGGGCGGGTCAGCATCCGGAAGCCACCGCGCCTGATGGGCGTCTCGACGAAGCGGTAGGAGAGTGCCGTGGCCACGGCGCTGATGGCGAGAGCGATCGACGGAACGAGCCACGCCCAGGCCCCGGCCGGCGGCCCGGGCAGTGCTGCCGCGACCAGCACGAGCACCGGCCAGTGCCAGAGGTAAAGCCCGTACGACCGCACGCCAACCGCTCGCAGCGGCCGCACGTCGAGCGCTGCACCCAGAGCCGATCCCGGCCTCGTCGCCGCCCACACCACGCCGACCGAGAGCAGCGATACGACGCCGAGACCGCCGTCGTAGTTGAACGCGTCGCTGTCGTGCACGAACACCGCGTAGCAGGTCAGGGCGACCAGCGACAGGATGCCGACGGCCGGCGCGGACCGCCTGGCGAACCGTTCGCCCCACGACTCGTGCCCGTACAGGTTCCACCTTCGCTGCCGGTCGAGCACGAAGGCGAGCCCCGCACCCAGCGCCAGCCCGAAGAAGTGGGTTCCCGTGCCGTAGTAGACGCCGCTCGGATCGGAGCCCGGACGGTACAGCGCGGCCATGGCGGCGACGGATGCCAGTGCGAGCAGCAGCGGGACGATCGCGCGGCCGCGGCGCGGCATCCACGCCACGAGTGCGAGCACCACGAACGGCCAGACGAGGTAGAACTGTTCCTCGACCGCGAGCGACCACAGATTGCGGAACAGCTGGGGCGAGCCCTGCGCGAAGTAGCTCTGATCCAGGGCGATGTACACCCAGTTGCTGCTGAACGTGAGCGCGCCGGCGATCTGCGCGCCGATGCCTGCGAGCACGTCCTTGCCGACGAACAGCGCAGCGGTGCAGCACGTGAGCACGAGCACGACGAGGGCGGGGAGCAGGCGGCGAGCTCTGCGCATCCAGAACGAGCCCAGCCGCTCCTTGCGCCCGAGGGAACCGGTGAGCAATGACGTGATGAGAAACCCGCTGATCACGAAGAACACGTCGACGCCGATGTATCCGCCGGGCAGCGCGCCGGGCACGTAGTGGTACACGATGACGGCGATCACCGCGAGCGCCCGCAGACCGTCAAGACCGGGCAGGCGCGTCGGCATGCGCGACGCAGGAGGAGCCGGCGGCGCTATCGGGAGGCGGGTGTGCGGAGCCATCGGGGCCCGAGTCTAACCGGGGCTTCCGTCGGCGGAAGTCAGGCTGTTCGGGAATACCCCGGGGGCTGATTCGTTAGACTTACGTGGCCGGGCCGCAGTAACCCCGGGCTCCATCATTCGCCGCTTCGAGCGGCCTCGCGCCGAGAGGCGTTCTGCGGCCCGGCACTTGCGTCTCCGCTCTCGGTCGGCGCATCCGGGCTCTCGCATGCCGCATCGACGCATGCCGCATCGAGTCCAGACGGGGAAGCGGAATCCGCCCCTATCCGAATCGGCCCGAGACGTAGTCCTCCGTCGCCTGCACGGACGGCTTCGTGAAGATCGTCGCCGTGTCGTCGTACTCGATGAGCTTGCCCGGCTTGCCGGTTCCGGCGATGTTGAAGAACGCCGTGCGGTCGGAGACCCTGGTTGCTTGCTGCATGTTGTGCGTCACGATCACGATCGTGTACTCGCGCTTCAGCTCCTCGATGAGGTCTTCGATGGCGAGCGTGGAGATCGGGTCGAGGGCCGAGCACGGCTCGTCCATCAGCAGGATGTCAGGCGACACCGCGATCGCCCGCGCGATGCACAGACGCTGCTGCTGGCCGCCGGAGAGACCGGAGCCGGGTAGGTGCAAGCGGTCCTTGACCTCGTTCCACAGGTTCGCGCCGCGTAGGGACTGCTCGACGAGTGCGTCCTGATCGCTCTTCGACATCCTGCGGTTGTTGAGCTTGACTCCGGCCAGCACGTTGTCGCGGATCGACATGGTCGGGAACGGGTTCGCGCGCTGGAACACCATGCCCACCTGGCGCCGCACGAGAACCGGGTCGACGCCGGGCGCATACAGGTTGTCGCCGTCGATGAGCACCTCGCCGGAGACGTGCGCCCCGGGGATCACCTCGTGCATGCGGTTGAGCGTGCGCAGGAAGGTGGACTTGCCGCATCCGCTCGGCCCGATGAACGCCGTGACGGTGCGCGGCTCGATGGTCATGCTCACGCCCTCGACGGCGAGGAAGTCGCCGTAGTACACGTCGAGGTCGTTCACATTGATGCGCTTGGACACGCTTGCTCCTGTCAGGTTTCTACCGCAGACCCTTGGGTGCGAACACCCTGGCGACGATACGCGCGATGAGATTCAGGATGACGACGAGCAGCACGAGCAGCAGAGCCGCGCCCCACGCCGACTGGTACGAGGACGCGATGTCCTGCGAAGGGAACTTGTAGTCCGTGTACACCATCACCGCGACGGTCTGCATGGGCCCGTTGAACGGATTGGCGTTGAAGTTGTCGGTGAAGCTCGCGGCGATGAAGATGGGCGCCGTCTCGCCGATCACGCGCGAGATGGCGAGCATGACGCCCGTGATGATCCCGGCGATGGCGGTGGGAAGCACGATGCGCACGATGGTCGAGAACTTCGTCACGCCCAGCGCGTACGACGCCTCCCGCAGGTCGTTCGAGACGAGCTTGAGCATCTCCTCTGTCGAGCGGATCACGATCGGGATCATGAGCACCGAGAGTGCGATGGAGGCGGAGAAGCCGCTGAACGCCTTGGGCCCGACGATCAGCGTGAACAGCGAGAACGCGAACAGGCCGGCCACGATCGACGGGATGCCCGTCATCACGTCGACCAGGAACGTCACGACCCGCGCCATCCACTGCTTGGGCTGCGCGTACTCCACCAGGTAGATGGCGGCCATGATGCCGATCGGAATCGAGATGAGGGCGGCGATGCCGGTGATGATGAGCGTTCCGACGATGGCCTGCCACGCGCCGGTCACGACGGTGACCTTGAGCGTCTTGGGGTCGAAGACGCTGCCGCCGGTCTTCGTGATGAAGTCCCAGGTGAGCGCCGGCGCGCCGCCCACGATGACCGTGATCAGCGTCGAGACCAGTGGGATGAGCGCGAGCAGGAACGCGATCGTGACGAGCCCGCGGATGACGCGGTCTGTCGCCTTCCGGCGGTTCTCCACGACCGTGGACAGGATGCCGAGGCCGACCAGGTAGACGACGGCGCTGAGGACGAGCCAGCCGACGATGCTGAACCCGGTCATCGCGAGCACGGCAGCGCTGACGGCCAGGGCGCCGATGAGTGTGTAGAGCTCGACGAAACGCGGCAACTGTCCGGAGGTGAGCGCGTTCGGAACGGGTCCGCGCGGCCTGCGGCCGTTCTGGGTGAGGGTGGCGGTCATCGGTCGGCGGCCTCCTCGGCCTTCTCCACGGCGCGGTGTGCGAGTAGGGGGCTGGCCGCGGCATCCGTGGAGAGCGTGGATGTCGGATCGGACGGCGGCAGCGAGCGCGCCGCTCTCGTCTTGCGCCTGGCGCCGGACCCGGTTCGCGAGATGACCCACCTGGCCACGAAGTTCACGCCGAACGAGATGATGAACAGCGCGAGGCCGGTGGCGATGAGCGCATCGCGCTGCAGCGGGTTCGACTCCGGGAAGTTGAGGGCGGCGTTCGCCGCGATGGTCTGCGAGTTCTTCGTGTCGGTGATCAGGTGGACGGAGTAGATCAGCGAGGGCGAGATGATGAGCGCGATGGCCATGGTCTCGCCGAGTGCTCGGCCGAGACCGAGCAGCGTGGCGCTGACGATGCCGCTTCTGGCGTACGGGAACACCGCGAGCTTGATCATCTCCCACTTGGTCGAGCCGAGCGCGAGCGCCGCCTCCTCGTGCAGGCGAGGTGTCTGCAGGAAGATCTCGCGCGAGATCGACGTGATGATCGGGAGGATCATGACGGCCAGCACGACGCCTCCGGCCAGCATGGTCGAACCCGTACGTGACACGGGGCCACCGAACAGCGGGATCCAGCCGAGGTACTGGTTCAGCCAGTCCTGGAAGGGAACGATGAACGGCCGGATGACGAAGATGCCCCAGAGGCCGAACACGACGGACGGAACGGCCGCCAGAAGATCGACGAGGTAGCCGAGCACGCCCGCCAGACGTCTCGGCGCATAGTGCGAGATGAACAGCGCGATGCCGATGGCGACGGGGGCGCCCAGCACGAGGGCGATGAGAGCGGACCACAGCGTTCCCCAGACGAGGGGGCCGACGTACGCCCAGAACGAGGAGTGTCCCTGCGTCGTGCCGTGGGACAGGTCCGGGTTCGTGGCCCAGTTCGCCGTGATCGCGGGGCTGGCCTTGATGATGAGGAAGAGCGCGACGCCGGCCAGGATCACCATGATCAGGGCGGCCGAGCCCGTGCTCAGGAACCGGAAGATCCGGTCGGCGGGGCGGGCCTTGACTCTGTCCTCACTGCGACGCCGGCCACGGCCGCCCGAGTCGGGACGGCCCTGTGTGGACCGGTCGTGTCGTGACCGGTCCGATCCGGATGCGCGGAGGGCATCCCCGTCCGTCCTGCGGTCGACCGCATCGTTCAGCGGAGGTCGCACAGCGGTATTCTCTGTCACTTCACTCTCTCTGACGACGTCGACGTTCGGGTCGGGACGCGGATGCCCTCTGCGGTGCTGCTACTTGACGAGCTTCAGGCTCGCGGCGACATCCGCCTGGACCTTGCTCGGAAGCGGAGCCGAACCGGCGTTCGCGGCGGCGACCTTCTGACCGGTCTCGCTGGCGACGAAGCCGAGGTAGGCGGCCGTCAGCTTGGCCTGAGCCGCATCCTTGAACGTCGTGCAGACGACGTCATAGGAGAGCAGCGGGATCGGGTACGCCGACTTGTCGGTGATCTTCGTGTAGTCGATCTTCTGGAGCAGATCGCCCTTCACCTGCGGTGTGGCGGATGCGGCCGAGTCGAACGCCTTGGTGGCGCCGGCGGCGGAGTAGTCGACGAACGTCTTGCTCGTGCCGACCTGGATCTTCGCGGCCTCGGCGTTGCCGATGGAACTGTGGTCGGCGTATCCGATCGTCCCCGTTCCGGCCGTGACGGTGTTCACCACGCCGCTGCCGCCCTGCTGGCCGCTCGTGCCCTGAACGGGCCATGCGGTCGAGACCGGGTAGGTCCACACGCTGGGCTGCGTCTGGCTCAGGTAGCTCGTGAAGTTGGCCGTCGTGCCGGAGCCGTCAGCGCGGGAGACCACGGTGATGGCCGAGTCCGGAAGGTTCTGTCCCGGGTTGTCGGCCGTGATCTCCGGGTCGTTCCACTTCGTCACCTTGAGGCTGAAGATGTCGGCGACCGTCTTGTTCGACAGCTGCAGCTTCACGCCGGGCAGGTTGTAGATGATGGCCACGCCGGAGAGGTAGGTCGGGAGGTTGAGCGCGCCGTTGGGGCCGCAGTTCGCCTGCGACTGGGTCTGCTGGTCGGCGGTGAGTCCGGCGTCGGTCCCGGCGAAGTCGTAGGAGCCGTTCAGCCAGTTCGTGACGCCGCCGCCCGAGCCCTGCGACTTGTCGTAGTTGATGGTCACACCCTTGGCCTGCGCCTGGAAGGCTGCGGTCCACGCGGCCTGAGCATTGGCCTGTGCGCTCGAGCCGCCTGCGGTGATCGTGCCGGAGAGCGAGCTGTAGTCCGCGGCCGAGTCGGTCGTGGAGGCAGCGGGCGTGCCGGAGCTCTTGGCGCCGCCGTCTCCCGAGCAGGCGCTGAGCGCGAGCACGGAGGCGAGGGCGATGGCACTCGCCGCAGCTGCTTTGTTGAACTTCACTGTGTTCCCTTCGGGAGTGGGTGACTGCCGTTCGCGGGCCGCGTGCCTCGTGATGAGCGGCCGTGAAGGACGCACGGCATGGGCCGGGTACCGGCCTGTGAGTGAAGGTAGGTTCGGGGCGTGACCAGAGTCCCCCTCGGCGGTGAACGCGAGGTTAACGAAGGGCGAAGGGTTGCAAGGTCACTGGCGGTGCGCGGCGGACTGACGCACTATGGAGGCTTCGATGCGTGCCGCCGGCCGGGTCACGCCCGCGGGCTGTGCGTCTCGATGGCGATGATGCCGGATGCCGGGTTGCTCTTCGACAGGTGCACCACGGAGTACTCGCCCACCTCGAGCGCAGCGGCATCCCGGATGTAGCTGCCCATCGTGGTGCCCGTTGCGAGGGCGATCTCCCGCAGAACATCGGGGAGCACGGGGCCGTGCGTGCACAGCACAGACGTCTTGCGCGCCCTGACCCGCTTGCCGACCACCTGGCGGATGCCCGCCGTCGCCGTGCCCGACTCCCAGGTGTCCTGAGCGAGGCGATCGGTCCGCGTCACGGTGACGCCGAACGCCGCAGCCAGCGGGGCCACGGTGGCGACGCAGCGCACGGCGGGCGAGGTGACGATGCGCTTCGGGCGCCACGCCGCGATGGTGGGCACGTTGCTGGCGGCCTGGCGTACGCCGACCTTCGTCAGCGGGCGGAGGGCATCCTCACCCTCCCAGTGCGAACGCGACGTGGCCTTGGCGTGCCGAAGCACGATGAGCGCGAATGTCTTGGTGACACCCTCGTCGTAGAGGGCGGCCCACTGTTCGACGATCTCGACGTCGCGCTCGTAGCTGAGGTATTTGCGCACGCGTCGCAGCGGAACCCACTCGATGGCCGCGATCTCCTCGTTCGGCACGAACGTGGAGGCGTGCACGGCCTTGTCGCTCACGGCCGCCGCCCAGTAGTGCACGAACTTCTCGCGTCCGCTCGAGATCGTGTACTGCGTGATGCCCAGCGGAACGCCGAGCGTCACCTTCAGGCCGGTCTCCTCGAGCACCTCGCGCTGCGCGGCCTGGGGGAGCGACTCGCCCGGGTCGACCTTGCCCTTCGGCAGGGTCACGTCGGCGTACTTGGCGCGGTGCACGACGAGGATGTGCACGGCGCCGTCGATGATGCGCCAGCACACCGCGCCGCCGGCGTAGATGGCGGTCTCTGTCACCGGCGGCTGCCTGGGCGCTGTCGGTGCGAGATCAACTGCATGAGCCTATTCTGCAGGTCGTCGAGCGGCTGTCCATTCTCGTCCAGGCTGTGCCGCACCCAGCTGCCGTCCGAGGTGAGCCACCACGACGACGTGCGGTCATCCATGGCCCTGTCGAAAAGCTCGTCGAGCTCTGCGATGTGCGCCCGGTCCACCAGGCGCACGAGCGTCTCGACCCTGCGATCGAGGTTGCGGTGCATCATGTCGGCGCTGCCGATGTAGACCTGCGGATCCCCGTCGTTGGCGAACGCGAAGATGCGCGAGTGCTCCAGGTATCGCCCCAAGATGGAGCGCACCCGCACGTTCGCGCTGTAGTCCTCCTGGCCTGCCTTCAGTCCGCAGATGCCTCGCACCCACAGGTCGACCGGCACGCCTGCCCTGCTCGCACGGTAGAGGGCGTCGATGATCGCCTCGTCGACGATGGAGTTGACCTTGATGCGGATGCCGCTGGCCCGGCCCGCCTCAGCGTTCTTGCGCTCGTTGTCGATGGCCTTGAGCAGGCCCTTGCGCAGGTGCAACGGCGCCACCAGCAGCCGCTTGAACTTCTTCTCGATCGCGTAGCCGGAGAGCTCGTTGAACAGCCGCGTCAGATCCTTGCCCACCTGGTCGTCGGCCGTGAGCAGACCGAGATCCTCGTAGATGCGCGACGTCTTGGGGTTATAGTTGCCTGTGCCGATGTGGCTGTAGTGCCGCAGCACCCCGTTCTCCTCGCGCACGACGAGCGCGAGCTTGCAGTGCGTCTTGAGCCCGACGAGGCCGTACACGACGTGCACACCGGCCTTCTCAAGCTTGCGCGCCCACTCGATGTTCGCCTGCTCGTCGAACCGCGCCTTGATCTCCACCAGCGCGAGCACCTGCTTGCCGCGCTCTGCGGCGTCGATGAGCGCCTCGACGATCGGGCTGTCGCCGCTCGTGCGGTACAGGGTCTGCTTGATGGCCAGCACATGAGGGTCGCGCGCCGCCTGCTCCAGGAACGCCTGCACGCTCGTCGCGAACGACTCGTAGGGGTGGTGAAGCAGGATGTTGCCGCGCGCGATCGAGGCGAAGACATCCGGCAGCGCGTTGGGCTCGCGCGGCATGAGCTGCGCGGGCGTCGTCGGCACGTGGTTCGGATAGTGCAGCTCGGGCCGTTCGATCTTGGCGAGCTCGTACAGGCCGCCGAGGTCGAGGGGAGCCGGCAGCGGGTAGACCTCCTGCTGCGTGATGTCGAGCTCGCGCACGAGCAGGTCGAGCGTGATCGCGTCCATGTCCTGCGACACCTCGAGCCGGATCGGCGGACCGAACCGGCGCCGCAGCAACTCCCGCTCCAGTGCCTGGATCAGGTTCTCCGTCTCGTCCTCGTCGATCTCGACGTCTTCGTTGCGCGTCACGCGGAACACGTGATGCGCGAGCACCTCCATGCCCGGAAAGAGGTCGCCGAGATGGTGGGCGATCAGGTCCTCGAGCATGATGAAGCGCATCTGCCCGATCGACTCGCGCTGGTCGATGCGCACGAACCGGGGCAGCATCGTCGGAACCTTGAGCCTCGCGAACTGCTCCTTGCCCGTCTTCGAGTTGCGCACCCTGATCGCCAGGTTGAGCGAGAGCCCCGAGATGTACGGGAACGGATGCGCGGGGTCCACGGCGAGCGGCATGAGCACGGGGAAGATCTGACGCGAGAAGATGTCGCGCATCTGCTCGCGATCGGCGTCGTCGAGGCTGTCCCAGGTGGCGATCGAGATCCCGGCCTCGGCGAGAGCCGGCAGCACGCCTTCGTGATAGGCCTTGGCGTGCCGCACCTGCAGGTCGTGGGCCATCGCGGAGATGTCGGCGAGCACGTCGACCGGCGCCCTGCCGGTGTTCGTCTGCACGGCGAGACCCGTGAGGATGCGCCGCTTCAGCCCGGCGACGCGCACCATGAAGAACTCGTCGAGGTTGGTGGCGAAGATCGCGAGGAAGTTCGCCCGCTCCAGCACGGGCACCAGGGGATCTTCGGCCAGTTCGAGCACGCGCTGGTTGAACGCGAGCCAGCTCAGCTCGCGGTCCAGATAGCGGTCGGGCGGAAGGGTCGGATCGAGCTCGGGATTCCACGGCTGCTCGAAGTCGTCATCGAACTCGGGGCTGAGCCCGGTGCCGATCAGGGTGTCCTCGCCGTCCATCCTCTCATCATGACACCGTGGGGGAAACGGCAGGTTGCCGATCGGCTTTCCGTCAGCGGGGCCCAACCGTGACCGAGGGTTGAGCCTGTCGAAACCCTCTGCGACCGCGGTTTCGACAAGCTCAACCCGCGAGGGGTCGAACACTCACGCAGGCGCGCGACGGAACTGCACGTCCACCGCATCGTCGACGAAGCCGGCGCGGCGATACAGCGCAAGGGCGCGGTCGTTGTCGCCCTCCACGTAGAGCGAGGCCGACGTGCGACCGCGTTCGCGCATCCGCACCAGGCCCTCGGCGAGGAGCACGGATCCGAGTCCGCGTCCTGCAGCGCCAGGGTCGACGCCCAGCACGTACACCTCGCCCTCGTCGGATCCGGGCTCGAGCTTCATCCAGTGGAAGCCGAGCATCCTTCCCTCGTCGTCAAGCGCGACCAGAAAGTCGTCAGGGTCGAACCACGGCTCCGCCTCGCGCTCGGACAGATCGTCGGCGCTCATCCTGCCTTGCTCGGGATGCCCGGCGAACGCCCGCGAGTTGACCGCGAGCCAGTCGGAGGCACCGGCGACGGGATCGAACGTCTCGATCCGGATGCCGTCGGGCAGCGGCCGCCGCACGACCTGGATGAGCGACGGCAGCCGGAGCCGCAGCAGCGTACGCACCAGCTGGAAGCCGTGGCTCGCCGCGAGCGCGCGTGCGGCGGGATGGTCGCCGTGCGACCAGGCCGAGACGTTGGGGTCCAGCGTCGGCAGGAGCGATTCGAGAAGCGCGGTTCCGTAGCCGCGCCCGCGCTCGCCGGGCAGCACGACGAGATCCAGCTCGCCGGCGCCGGTCGCTGCGGCCCCGACGATGCGATCGGCGTCGGGGCCGGTGCTGCCGTCGGCACCGCTGTACGCGGCATGCGCGGAACGGCGCCCGGAGGCGAGGTCGAGGCGGGTCTGCTCGTTGAAGGGGTCGGCGCCGTCCTGCTCGCTCGCGGCATCCGCGACGGCCAGCACCCCGGCGAGATCGTCCGGCGCGGCACGATGCACCCGAATCGCGGGGGCGGAGGCGTCGGGCATGCGATCAGGCTTCCTCGTCGTCGACCACGTTGAAGCGGTACCCCACGTTCCGCACCGTGCCGATGAGCGACTCCGAGTCGCCGAGTTTGGCTCGAAGGCGTCGCACGTGCACGTCGACGGTGCGCGTGCCGCCGAAGTAGTCGTAGCCCCACACCTCGCTCAGCAGCTGCTCCCGCGTGAAGACGCGAGACGGATGCGTGGCGAGGAACCGCAGCAGCTCGAACTCCTTGAACGTCAGGTCAAGCGAGCGTCCGTGCACCTTGGCCGAGTAGCTCGCCTCGTCGATGGTCACGCCGGAGGCCTGGATCTTCGACTGGGCGGGATCGTTCGAGCGCCGGTCGACCGCGAGCCGGATGCGCGCATCCGCTTCCGCAGGGCCGGCACCCTCGAGGATCACGTCGTCGACCCCCCAGTCGCCGGTGACCGCCGTGAGCCCTCCTTCGGTCAGCACGAGCACGATGGGGGTCGAGTTGCCGGTCGAGGAGAGGATCTTGCACAGCGCCTTCGCGCCGACGAGGTCGCGCCGGGCATCCAGGAAGATCAGGTCGGACGCGGGGGCGTTCAGCAGTGCGGTCGTGGACGAGGCGACCTGCCGCACGCGGTGCGACAACAGCCCGAGAGCGGGCAGAACCTCTTGCGAAGGCGTGGGCGTGAGCACCAACAGTTGAGCCACGCGACCTCCCGCCCGCTTGAGAGTATCCCGATCCTATCGTCAGCGAGCACGTACCCTCGGCCGCGTCCGCCTTGGGCCCCGGCGCTCAGCGGGGGAGAATGTGCGAGTGACCGGCGAAACCCTCACCCCAGCCCTGCGTTGGACCTCGGTCGTGTGCGTGTGGGCGGCGGCCGTGGTCGCCGCCGTGCTGATCGGCGTGTTCGCGAGTGCGAACGCGTACCTCGGATGGTTGGGCATCGCGATGGCGGGAGCCGTGCTGGTGTCGATGTGCGTCCAGCTGGCCACGCAGCAGAAGCGGGGCTTCGTCATGCGGATGGGCGCGAGCCTCGCCGGCTCGTTCGTCATCCTCGCGATCGCCACGCTCGTGCTGGCTCTCGCGCACGCCTGACGGGCGTCGAGGGTCGATAGACTGAATCACATGCTTGTCACCCTCGAGCTCGTCTTCGTCGGGCTGCTGTCGCTGGCGGTGCTGGCGATCGCCGGCGTCTCGGTTCTGGTCGTCTACAACCTGTTCCGGGGCCAGCGCTGATCTCGCTGCCAGAAGGGCTCCCCGCTGAGCTCGTTCCTCTCTCGTGGCTCATCGGAGTCTGGGAGGGCACAGGCGTGCTCGACTACGTGGTGGGTGACGACCATGTCGAGCGCGAGTTCGGGCAGCGCATCAGCTTCAGCCACGACGGGCTCCCGGCGCTGAACTACAGCTCGTACACGTGGCTCCTCGACGAGCAGCAGACCCCGCTGGCGACGGAGCTCGGATACTGGCGTCTCAGCAGAACGCTGCTGCCCGAGGATGCCGGTCCCGGCCTTCTTCCCGGATCGGACGTCCGCCCCTTCAACACCGCGCAGTCCGTCGAGACGCTCCGCACGTCGTCGGGCGGGTTCGAGATCGAGGCGCAGATCCTGCATCCCGACGGCATCTCAGAGCTCTACGTCGGCCAGGTGAAGGGTCCGCGCATCGATCTGGCCACGGATGCCGTGCTGCGCACCTCGGGGGCCAAGGACTACTCGGCCGCCACCCGGCTGTACGGTCTCGTCGAATCGCACCTGCTGTGGGCCTGGGACATCGCGGCACTGGGCCAGGAGCTGCGCACTCATGCGTCGGCGCGACTGGCCCGCACCGACCTGGCGGGAACGAGCGCGCTGGACTCCGACGAAGCGGGCAGCGGTCGGGCAGGCACGCGGCAGGCCGGCCGGGGCAGCGAATGACCCGTTCACCGTTCTTCGCGCTGCCGGGCGCCGTCGAGGCCGCGGACGATGCGGCCGACTCCGGAGTGCCTGCGCATTACGGCAACCCGCTCACCGAGCAACGTGCCCTTCAGCAGGGCGCGGCCGTCGTCGACCTTTCCACGCGCGGTGTCGTCGCCGTGTCAGGGCCAGACCGGCTCAGCTGGCTGGACTCCATGAGCAGCCAGTCCCTGCGCACGCTCCCTCCCGGGCAGTCCGCCGAGGCCCTGCTCCTGGACCCGGCCGGCCACATCGAGCACGCTCTGCACATCGTGGACGACGACGAGACCACGTGGCTGCTCGTCGAGCGCGCCGACACGGATGCCGTGCTCGACTTCCTGCAGAAGATGCGGTTCATGCTCCGGGTCGAGCCTGTCGACCGCACGGCGGACTTCGCCACGGTGGGGAGCATGGGTCTGCCGGATGCCGTCGCCGCGGTGGCAGCGGCGCCTCGCGGCATCCCGCTCAGCTGGCACGACCCCTGGCAGAGCGTTGTCGAAGGCGGCCACCAGTACGCGCGACCTGCCGCCGCCGGCGACGGCGGCGCTCACGAGTATCCGGGCAGCGGATACCGCTGGTTCGAGACGCTCGTGCCGAGGGACTCGCTCGGCACGCTGGTGGAGAAGGTGGCAGCGGGCGAGCCGGCCGCTGCCGGCACGCTCGCCGCAGAGGCGCTCCGCATCGCGGCATGGCGGCCGCGCCTTGCGGCGGAGGTGGACGAGCGCACCATCCCGCACGAGCTGGACTGGCTGCGCACCGCGGTGCACCTCACGAAGGGCTGCTATCGCGGACAGGAGACGATCGCCAAGGTGCACAATCTCGGGCACCCGCCGCGCAGGCTCGTGTTCCTGCATCTCGACGGATCCGAGGGCATCCAGGTGCCGGCCGGGGCCGAGGTGCTGGCCGGCGATGCCGTCGTGGGGCGGATCACCTCGTCCGCGGTGCACCACGAGCTGGGACCCGTTGCGCTGGCCGTGGTGAAGAGGTCGACGGATCCCTCGATCGACCTCGTCGTGCGCACCGCCGACGGGGTCGTCGCCGCGGCGCAGGAGCCGATCGTGCCGACCGACGCGGGCGCGGAGGCGCATGTTCCGCGCATCCCCAGGCTGGGCGCGGTCAGCAGGGAGGGTGCCGTCAGGCGGGAGCCACCAGCTCCCACGGCAGACTGAGCTCGCCCAGCCGCCATCTCGACCGCCCTGCCAGCACCGGCCATCCGCGCTCGCGCAGACGCTCGACCGTGCCGATCCAGCGCTGCACGGGCCCGTAGGGCGACAGGGGAGCGCTGTGCGCCCACGCCGCCTCCAGCGCGACGAGCAACTCGTGCACCCTCTCGCCGGGCACGTTGCGGTGGATCAGCGCCTTCGGCAGGCGTTCGGCGACGATCGACGGATGCTCGAGCCCGGTCAGCTGCAGCGAGACGGTGAACGAGATGGGGCCCTCGGGCGACACTGCCACCCAGCTCGCGATGCGGCCCAGCTCGTCGCACGTGCCCTCGACCAACAGGCCGCCGGGCTGCAGCCGTGAGCGCATCAGCGCCCACGCCTCCGGCACGTCGGACTCGTCGTACTGTCGCAGCACGTTGAACGCACGGATCATGGCAGCTCGCTCGCCGTCGGGCGTCGGCACCTCGAAACCGCCGCGCGCGAACGACACGTGCGCATCCGGGCCGAACGGCGTGGCACCGGCGCGCACGCCTTCGAGCTGATCGGATGCCCTCGCCACGCGGGCCGGGTCGATCTCCAGTCCCAGCACCCGCACGTCGTCCCGCACCCGCCGCAGCCGGCGCTCGAGCTCGAACACGGTGACGCCGCTGGCGCCGTAGCCGAGGTCGACGACGAGGGGATCCTCCGCGCGCCTGAGCGCGGGCTGCGCGGCGGTCCAGCGGTCGACCCGGCGCAGCCGGTTCGTGTTCGTCGTTCCCCTGGTGATCGCGCCGACGGCCCGCGCGTGCCTCCCGGTCACGGCTCTCCCCTCGATAGTCGTCGTTCCGCCTCCACTATTCTTGACGTATGCCTGCCCCCTACACCCTGATACTGCTGCGCCACGGCGAGAGCGAGTGGAACCAGAAGAACCTCTTCACCGGTTGGGTCGACGTGCGACTGTCGGAGAAGGGGCGGACGGAAGCGGCGCACGCGGGCGAGCTGCTGGCATCCGCGGGCCTGCTTCCCGACGTGCTGCACACGTCGGTGCTGACGCGCGCCATCCAGACTGCCGATCTGGCGCTCGAGTCCGCCGACCGGCTCTGGGTGCCGGTGCGCCGCTCGTGGCGTCTGAACGAGCGCCACTACGGAGCGCTTCAGGGACTGGACAAGGCCGAGACGAAGGCCAAGTACGGCGACGAGCAGTTCATGCTGTGGCGCCGGTCGTTCGATGTGCCGCCGCCTCCCCTCGCGGACGACGCGGAGTGGTCGCAGGCCGGAGATCCGCGCTACGCGGACCTCACCGACGAGGAGCTGCCACGCACCGAGTGCCTGAAGGATGTGATCGCGCGCATGCTGCCGTACTGGCGATCCGACATCATCCCGGATCTCGCGGCGGGCAAGACGGTGCTGGTCACGGCGCACGGCAACTCGCTTCGTGCACTCGTGAAGCACCTCGACGGCATCAGCGACGACGACATCGCCGGGCTCAACATACCCACCGGCATCCCGCTCGTGTACCGGCTGGACGAGGACTTCCTGCCGCTCGGTCCGGGCGAGTACCTGGACCCGGAGGCGGCCGCCGCGGGTGCAGCGGCGGTAGCGGCCCAGGGCGCGGCGAAGTAGCACGAGCCCCGGGCACGTCAGGAGCGCTCGGCGGTCAGGACGCCTCGGGCACCCAGTCGCCGGTGACGAGGTATTGCACCTTCTTCGCGATGGACACCGCGTGGTCCGCGAAGCGCTCGTGATACCTGGATGCGAGCGTGGCGTCGACGGTGTCGACGGCCTGGCCCTTCCACGTCTCGCCGAGCACCTTGTCGAAGACGCTGATGTGCAGCTCGTCGATCTCGTCGTCCTGGTTGCGGATCTCGTCCGCGAGGCGCGGCTCCTGCGTGCGCAGCAACTCGACCAGACGTTCGGCGATCACTACGTCGAGTCGCCCCATCTCGGCGAACGTTCCGCGCAGGCTCTTCGGCACGACCTTGTCGGGGAAGCGGTAGCGGGCCAGCTGGGCGATGTGCTCCGCCATGTCGCCCATCCGTTCGAGCGACGCGCTGATGCGCAGTGCGCTGACCACGATGCGCAGATCGCGGGCGACGGGATTCTGCCTGGCCAGGATCTGGATCGAGAGCTCGTCGAGCACCACGGTGAGCGCGTCGATCCTCTGGTCGTTCTGGATGACGGTCTCCGCCAGCGAGACATCCCCGTCGTTGAACGCCTGCGTCGCATTGCGGATCGAAAGGACGACGAGCTCGGCGATCTCGACGAGGCGGTCCTGCACCTCGCGCATCTCGTGCTGGAATACGTCTCGCATTGAAAAGTTCGCCCTCCCGGCGGCACGCTGGACGGCCGGTCGATCCGGTCCGCACGTCATGGTCCCTGTGTCAGGTTAACGGGCGGTGTCCGACGCCGGAACATTCCGCAAAGGCGGGCCCATCAGGGGGTTCTCCGTCAAGGCCGCTCGGGCGGCGACGGTAGCCTTCTGACTATGGACTCCACCTGGTTGGTGCTGCTGTCTCTGGCACTCGGCCTCGTGGTCGGCGCCGGATTCGTGTGGCTGCTGTACTCGGCGGCATCCCGCAGCCATCGCGCGACGGAGATCGTGAACCCCACGGTGCCCGACGGCGTCGACCAGGTGCTGGAAGCCCTTCCGACCGCCGGCATCGTGGTGGATCCGAGCAACAACGTGGTGCGGGCTTCGGCCGGTGCGTACAGCCTCGGACTCGTCTGGAACGCGGCGCTCAGCCAGCCGCGACTCGTCGAGCTCGTCGACGAGGTGCGGCGAACGGGAGAGCCCGTCGCCGAAGACCTCGAACTGGCCAGGAGCTCGCTAGGGGATGCCACGGTGCAGCTCACGGTGCGCGTCGCCAGGCTCGGCTCCCGCTACATCCTCCTGCTCGCGGACGACCGGACGGAGGCCGTGCGGCTGGAGCAGGTGCGTCGCGACTTCGTGGCGAACATCAGTCACGAGCTCAAGACGCCGATCGGCGCCATCAGCGTGCTCGCCGAGGCGCTCGCGAGCGCGCCGGACGACGGGGAGCAGGTGCGGCACTTCGCCGCCCGGCTCACCGGCGAGGCAGCACGCCTCGGGCGACTGACCCAGGACATCATCGACCTCTCCAAGCTGCAGGCGGCGGAGATCGTTCCGCATGCCGAGCGCGTCTCCATCGACGACGTCGTCGCCGCCGCCATCGACCAGAACCGGGTGCTCGCGGACTCGCGGGGCATCGAGCTCGCCTCCGGCAAGCGCTCCCGTGCCGCCGTGTTCGGCGACGAGAACGTGCTCACCACGGCCGTGCACAACCTCATCTCGAACGCCGTGCGCTACTCGCCCGAGAACACCAGAGTGGGCATCGGCACCCGACTGAACGACGGAGTCGTCGAGATCTCCGTCACCGACCAGGGGCCAGGCATCCCCCCTGAGGACCAGGACCGCGTCTTCGAACGCTTCTATCGAGTCGATCAGGCCCGTTCGAGAGCGACAGGCGGCACCGGCCTCGGCCTCTCGATCGTGAAGCACGCCGTGCAGAATCACGGCGGCGAGGTGCGCGTGTGGTCGCAGCCCGGCCGCGGATCCACTTTCACCATCCGGCTCCCCGAGGCGGAAGGACCGACATCGGAGCCGCAGGCGCCCGACGAGTCCGACCGGCCATCGGAGACCGCCATGACCCAAGGAGAACGACCGATATGACCCGCATCCTGCTCGTGGAAGACGAGGAGTCGCTGAGCGAGCCGCTCGCCTTCCTGCTCGGGCGAGAGGGATACGAGGTGGCAGTGGCCGCCGACGGCGTCGCCGCGCTCACCGAGTTCGATCGCGAAGGTGCCGATCTCGTGCTGCTCGACCTCATGCTTCCCGGCATACCAGGAACGGAGGTGTGCAAGCAGCTTCGTTCGCGTTCGAACGTTCCCATCATCATGCTCACGGCGAAGGACTCGGAGGTCGACATCGTCGTCGGTCTGGAGCTGGGGGCCGACGACTACGTCACCAAGCCGTACTCCACGAGGGAGCTGCTCGCACGCATCCGGGCGGTGCTGCGGCGGCGGACGGAGGAGGCGCCGTTCGACGACGGCATCCTCGAGGCGGGCAGCGTGCGCATGGATGTCGACCGGCACACCGTCTCGGTCGCCGGCGTCGAGACGCCCATGCCGCTCAAGGAATTCGAGCTGCTGGAGCTGCTGCTGCGCAACGCCGGCCGCGTGCTCACCAGGGGACAGCTGATCGACAGGGTGTGGGGCAGCGACTACTTCGGCGACACGAAGACGCTCGACGTGCACATCAAGCGCATCCGTTCCCGCATCGAGCAGAACCCGTCGGAGCCGCAGATGCTCGTCACCGTGCGCGGGCTGGGCTACCGTTTCGAGGACAGCTGACGGCTCAGCTCCGGGTGGCGCGCAGGTCCTTCAGAGCTCGCGCTGACGCGCCGCAAGAAGGCGGCATGGCGGCGTCGCGAGCGGGCATGCCCCGTGGCGCGAACGTAGCGTGCCGCCGCGGCGCGAACCTGGCCGCGAGCGACGGGGAGCCTCGCGCTTCGACCCCTGGCGGGCGCGGGCGTCACCGCGTGGGAGCGAACGCCTCGTATCCGGGGAACGTCGACGACAGCACCGGCACCTGGATCTGGGCGCCCGTCGCATCAGCGTATGTGAAGTAGACGTCGGTCAGCGAGCCTGGCTTCGCGTCCAGCCCCGTGAACTCGATGCGCCGTCCTTCGCCGCCGACCTTCTTGATGCCGTCAGCCGGAATGGCGATGTCGTGCGACGACGAACCGTGGTGGACCGTCAGGTAGTGCGCCTTGTCCTCGTTGTTGACGAAGGTGACGACGAGGTTGCCGATCGTGCCCCTGGTGTTGGAGACGATGACCGCGTTGCGGATGTCGATCTTGCCCACGGATCCGTTCACGCCGTGAGCGGTCTCCTTGATGTACAGGGTGTCCTGCGGAGTGAGCAGGGTGCAGCCCGACATGCCCGCCGTGAGTCCGAGAGCGAGAACGATGGATGCCGCTACGCGCGCCTTCACTTCAGATCCTCCAAGTCGCACCGGGCCGGCCGGATCGGCCTGTTACGAACACCGCGGATTGCCTTTCGAGCCTACCGTATCGCGGTCGGCGGCCGACCGGCGGCACAGGATAGCACGGCCCTGCTGTGGTATCCTAGACGCTGCTGAAGGGACTGCTATCTATGCTTTTCGAGGTCGGCGAGACTGTCGTTTACCCGCACCACGGTGCCGCAACCATCACCGAGGTGAAGAAGAGAATCATCAAGGGTGAAGAGAAGGTCTACCTCAAGCTCAACGTCACCCAAGGCGACCTGACGATCGAGGTTCCGGCCGAGAACGTCGACCTGGTCGGGGTCAGGGACGTGATCGGCAAAGAGGGCCTCGACAAGGTGTTCGAGGTGCTGCGCGCCCAGTTCACCGAGGAACCGACCAACTGGTCCCGCCGCTACAAGGCGAACCTCGAGAAGCTCGCCTCCGGCGACGTGATCAAGGTCTCGGAGGTCGTGCGCGACCTCTGGCGTCGCGACCAGGACCGCGGACTGTCCGCGGGAGAGAAGCGTATGCTCGCCAAGGCGCGGCAGATCCTCATCTCGGAGCTTGCCCTGGCGGAGAAGACCGACGAGGAGCAGGCCTCCAGCGTGCTCGACGAGGTCCTCGCCTCGTAGTCGCTGCGACCGAGCTCGCACTACGCTCATCGGCATGAGCGCATTCTCGCCGCGCGTGGCGGTCATCGTGGTGGCCGCAGGCTCCGGAACACGACTCGGCGCGGGACTGCCGAAGGCGTTCGTGTCCGTCGGCGGCCTGACGCTGCTCGAGCACGCCGTACATGCCGTGAACGGCATGAGTTCGCATGCCCGTCTCGTGGCCGTGGTGCCTGCCGAGCGGGCCGACGAGGTGCGTGAGCTGTTGCGACCTCTCGCCTCTGAAGCGGTCGTCGTGGCGGGCGGTGCCAGCAGGCAGGCATCCGTCGCGGCCGGCCTGGCCGTGCTCGACGAGGCGATCGAGGTCGTGCTGGTGCACGACGCCGCGCGCGCGTTCACGCCATCCGAGCAGTTCGACGCCGTGGTGGAGGCCGTCGACGCGGGCGGCGAAGGCGTCGTACCCGGCCTCCCCGTGAGCGATACCATCAAGCGCACGGATGCCGCAGCGCGCGTCGTCGACACCGTCGACCGTTCCGAGCTGGTCGCCGTGCAGACGCCGCAGGGGTTTCCACGCGGCATTCTCGAGGCGGCGTACGCGGCCGCCAAGGAGGAGGCGACGGACGACGCGGCACTGGTCGCCGCCATCGGGCACCCAGTGCGCATCGTGGCCGGTGCTGCGCTGGCGTTCAAGATCACGACGCCTGCCGACCTCGCCAGAGCCGAGCAGCTGTTCGGCGGTTCGGCTCTCACGCAGCGCGTCGGGCTCGGAACGGACACCCACGCGTTCGCCGACGGCGGCGAGCTGCGGCTCGCCTGTCTCGCCTGGCCGGGAGTGCCGGCGCTCGCCGGCCACAGCGACGGAGACGCGGTCGCGCACGCGATCGTCGACGCGCTGCTGTCCGCCGCTGGGCTCGGCGACATCGGGTCCGTGTTCGGCACGGACGATCCGCGCTTCGCCGGCGCGCACGGCGACGTGTTCCTTCGTGCCGTTCGAGAACGGCTCGCCGAGACCGGCTGGCGGGTGGCGAACGTGAGCGTGCAGCTCGTCGGCAACCAGCCCCGCTTCTCGCCGAGACGCACCGAGGCGGAGGCCGTGCTGTCCGGCATCCTCGGCGCGCCCGTCTCCGTGTCGGCGACCACCACCGACGGCCTGGGCTTCACCGGTCGGGGCGAGGGCGTAACGGCGATCGCGACAGCGCTTGTTGCCAGCCGACGCCCCATAAGCTGACTCTGTGGGAATCCGACTGTACGACACGAGAGCCGCGGGACTGCGCGACTTCGTTCCGATCGAGACCGGCAAGGTCGGCATCTACGTCTGCGGCCCCACCGTGCAGTCCTCCCCGCACATCGGGCATCTGCGCTCCGCGCTGGTCTACGACCAGATGCGCAGATGGTTCAACTACCGCGGATACGAGGTCACACTCGTGCGCAACGTCACCGACATCGACGACAAGGTGCTCATCAACGCCGCCGCCGCGCAGGCATCCGGCAGCAGCGAGCAGTGGTGGGCGCTGGCCTACCGCTACGAGCGCGAGTTCGACGAGGGATACCGCGCCCTCGGCATCCAGCCGCCCACCTACGAACCGCGTGCGACGGCGAACATCCCGCAGATGCAGGAGCTCATCGCGCGCCTGATCGAGGGCGAGCACGCGTATGTGGCCGATGACGCCTCCGGCGACGTGTACTTCGACGTGCACAGCTGGCCGCACTACGGGGAGCTGACGAAGCAGAGCATCGATGCCATGGAGCCGGCGACGGATGCCGACCCGCGGGCCAAGCGCGACCCCCGCGACTTCGCGCTCTGGAAAGGCCGCAAGGACGACGAGCCGGAGTCGGCCGCGTGGGAGAGCCCGTGGGGACCGGGGCGCCCGGGCTGGCACATCGAGTGCTCCGCCATGTCGTCCCGCTATCTCGGCCCGCACTTCGACATCCACGGCGGGGGCCTCGACCTGCGCTTCCCGCACCACGAGAACGAGGTAGCCCAGTCGACCGCGGCCGGGAACGCGTTCGCCGAATATTGGGTGCACAACGGCCTCGTGAACATCTCCGGCCAGAAGATGTCGAAGTCGCTCGGCAACTCCGTCTACGCGGCCGACCTGCTGGGCACCGCGCGGCCGCTCGTCGTGCGCTACTACCTCGGCTCGGCGCACTACCGCTCCACGATCGATTTCACGGAGAGCTCGCTGGCCGAGGCGGAGGCGGCGATGGAGCGAATCTCGGGCTTCCTCGAGCGCGTCGACCGGCGCCTGGCCGGCACGAGGTTCGCCTCCAGCGGCGCCGAGGTGATCCCCGAGGAGTTCGCCAGGGCGATGGACGACGACTTCGCCGTTCCGCAGGCGCTGGCGGTGCTGCACGACACCGTGCGCGCGGGCAACCAGGCGCTCGACGGCGAGGACCTCGGCGCTGCAGCGACGGCGAGGGGACAGGTCGAGGCCATGACGGAGGTGCTCGGCATCAATCCGCTGTCCCCGCAGTGGCAGGCGGCGCGAGGGGACACCCGGGCGCGCACGGCTCTGGATGCCCTGCTGCGCCGGCTTCTCACCGACCGGCAGGCGGCACGCCAGGCCCGGGACTTCGCCCTTGCCGACCGCATCCGCTCGGAGCTGGCCGAGGCGGGCATCACGATCGAAGACACCCCGACGGGTGCGCATTGGAGTATCGATGGCGAATAAGCCGCGCGCGGGTGCCGTGCGCAAATCGAAGAAGGGCCCGACCAAGGGCACGGGCGGCAACGGCCGCAAGGCGCTCGAGGGCAAGGGACCGACGCCCAAGGCGGAGGACCGGCCGTATCACGTGGCGGCCAAGCGCAAGGCGCTCGCCGATCGTGCGTCGGCGAAGGCGGCCGCTCGCGGTGGCCAGCGGTCCAACACAGGAGGCGGGACGACCGCGCGCAGAGCCACCTCCGACGACTCCGAGATCGTCACCGGCCGCAACTCGGTGCTCGAGGCGCTGCGCGCACGCATCCCCGCCACCACGCTGTACATCGCGGCGCGGATCGAGCTGGACGACCGGGTCAAGGAGATCATGAGCACGGCCACCAAGCGGGGCATCCCCGTCTTGGAGGTCATGCGTCCTGAGCTGGACAGGCTCTCCGGCAGGGACGCGGTGCATCAGGGCGTGGCGCTCAAGGTGCCGCCCTACGAGTACCGGCATGCCGACGACGTGCTCGACGCCACGCTGAGCGCCGGCCAGACGCCCCTGTTCGTCGCGCTGGACGGTGTGACGGATCCGCGCAACCTAGGCGCGATCATCCGCTCGACGGCGGCTTTCGGCGGGCAGACCGTGATCGTTCCTCAGCGTCGCTCGGTCGGCCTGACGGCGTCGGCGTGGAAGACGTCGGCGGGAGCAGCCGCTCGCACCCCGGTGTCGATGGCGGCCAACCTGACGCAGACCCTGAAGGGACTGAAGAAGCGCGGGCTGTTCGTGCTCGGCCTGGACGGGGACGGCGACGTCTCGCTGCACGATCTCGAGCTCGCCGACCGCGGCGTCGTCATCGTCGTCGGGAGCGAAGGCAAGGGGCTGTCCCGGCTGGTGAGCGAGACGTGCGACGCGATCGTCTCGATTCCGATCTCGTCCGCGACGGAGTCGCTCAACGCCGGCATCGCCGCGAGCGTCACTCTGTACGAGATCGCGAAGCGGCGTGCGGAGGCGTCCGCCCGCTGAGTCCGCGCCATCCGCCGCCGGTGCCGACGGCCGGCAGCGGCGGCCCGGCCTAGCCTGGAGGGGACTGCTCGCCCCGAAAGGTGCTGATCATGGACGATCGACAACGACTGCTCGCGCGCGTGTACTCGCGGGAGGGAGCGGCGGAGGAGCCCCAGGAGTACCGTGACCCGAGCACCGGAACGCCGGTGCGCATGACGCCCAGCGAGTGGGCGCTCGCCGAGTTCGACCGGCTGCACCCCGCCGAAGTGTCCACCGCTTCGGACCGGGACGCGGTGGACAGGGGCCTCGGTGGTTCCCGGATGCATCCGATCGGCGCGGCTGCCCGGAACGACGCGGCACGTGTCGGCGATGCAGCGGATGCCCGCAGCCGCGACAGCGAGCAGCCCGCGGAGGGCGAGGACGAGGACCAGGGCGAGGGCGACAGCGGCCGCACCACCGGCGGGCGGGGTCGCAGCCCCTCGGTGGTGAGGCGAGCAGCACCCGTGCTGATCGGTGCCGGGGCCTTCGTGCTCGGCGTGCTCGTGGCGACCGGCATCTCCGCAGCGATCGGCGGGGGAGACCACGCGCCGTCCACGCCGGCAGCCGCGACTACGACGATCATCCCCGACGACGCCTTCCGACCGCTTCCCGGTCCCGCCATCCAGGAGTTCTTCAGAACGGCGCCCAGGGTCGACGATCTGCCGGCCGCTGTGACGAGCGGCTTCGTTCCCACGTCGTTCCACCTGGTCGCGGGCAGCGTCACGATGCAACAGAGCGCGACGCTCTACGCCGCGAAGCGGCTCGACGACGAATACTGCCTCGTGGCCGTCGCGGGAGGGAACCGGGTGGCTGAGACGTGCTCGACCGTGGAAGGCATCGCTCTGCACGGCCTCACGCTGGCGAAGGATGCCGTTCGCGACGTCGACGGACGCCCGCTCACCGTCACGGTCACCGCGGCGAGGGACGGCACGATCAGATGGGAGGCGATGCCGTCGGCGGGCTGAGCGCGGCCTGCGTTCAGACCTTGGACATCCAGTCCTCGTCGTCCGCTTCGTCGTCGACGACGGAGACGGGCACGGTGAAGGCCTCGGTGACCGGGGCGATCACCGTCGCCTCGTCGCGGCGATGACGGAGCACGTCGTTGATGTACGACGACAGCGCCTCCGCGAGCGGAACGTCGCGCCCCTGCTCCTGGGACATGAACCACCTGTGGTCAAGAAGCTGGTGGAAGACCTCGGCCGGCTCGAGCTTGCCCCGCAGCTCGGCCGGGATGGCCCGCACGACCGGCTCGAACACCCTCATCAGCCACTCGTGGGCGATGGCCTCCTCGTCCAGGCCCTGCTTGGCCACCGTCGCCGCGTAGGAGTCCAGGTCGTTCAGAAGGCGCCGCGCCTGGTTCTCGCCGGTGTCCAGCCCCGTGAGCCGCAGCAGACGCCGCTGGTGGTGACCGGCATCCACGACCTTCGGCTGAATGCGCACGGTGCCGCTGTCGGTGCCGGTGCTGCGGATGGCGAGCTCCTCGATGTCGAAGCCGAGCTCGTTGAGCCTGCGCACGCGTTCGGCGATGCGCCAGCGATCGGATGCCGAGAAGGACTCGCTGCCGGTGAGCTCCTTCCAGAGCACCCGGTAGGCGGCGACGATTCCGCCGGAGACGTCGACCGGGTCGACCTCCTCGGCAAGGCGACCGCCCGCCTGGATGTCCATGAGCTCGCCCGCGATGTTGACCCTCGCGATCTCGAGGTCGTTCTCGCGCTGGCCGTTCGACAGGCCGCCTTCGTAGAGCTGGCCGGTCTCGGCATCCACGAGATAGGCGGCGAACGCGCCGGCATCGCGGCGGAACAGCGTGTTGGAGAGCGAGACGTCGCCCCAGAAGAAGCCCACCATGTGCAGGCGCACGAGCAGCACCGCGAGAGCGTCGACGAGACGGGTCGCCGTGTCGGGTCGCAGGGTCTGCGAGTAGAGCGCGCGGTAGGGCAGCGAGAACTTGAGATGCCGCGTCACGAGCACGGGCTTCAGCGGCTTGCCGGAGTCATCCGACCGTCCCTCGATCACGGCCACCGGCTCGACGCACGGCACATCCAGGCGCTGGAGCGTGCGCAGCATGTCGTACTCGCGTCTGGCCATCTCTCCCGTCGTCTCCTTGATGGCGATGACGTACCCGGAGAGGTTCGCGAAGCGCACCAGGTGACGCGAGATGCCCTTGGGAAGCAACGCGATGTGCTCGTTGGACCACTTGTCCAACGGCAGGTTCCAGGGCAGGTCGAGGAGCGCGGGATCGACGGTTGCCGCGGTGATGTTGACGGAGCCGGCCATAGCCATCAAGCCTAGGGCGTGCGCGCTCCCCCGAGGGGTACAGCGAAGCCCCCGGCCCGAGCGAACTCGGAACCGGGGGCCTCGATGATGGGATGCGCGAAGGTCAGTCGACCACGGCGCCGCCGAGGCGCTCGCCGCTCTCGGCATCGAAGATGTGCACGTGGCCCGGCTTCGGCGTGATGTAGACGGTCTCGCCCGCGTTCGGGTGCACCCGGCCATCGACACGGCCGACGATGTCGACTCGCTTGGCGTCGACCTCGGTGTGACCGTAGAGGTAGCCGTCGGCGCCGAGCTCCTCGACGAGGTCGACGGCGACCGTGAGGCCGTTGCTCGCGCTCGTCGAGACGACGACGTCCTCGGGACGCACACCGATCGTGACCTGCTTGCCCGCCTTGGCCAGCACCTCGCGGTCGACCGGCACGACAGCGGTGCCAAACTGGATGCCACCGTCGGTGACGTCCGCAGCGAACAGGTTCATGGCGGGGCTTCCGATGAATCCCGCGACGAACACGTTGTTCGGCTCCGCGTACAGCTCACGCGGCGTGCCGACCTGCTGCAGAACGCCATCCTTCAGCACGGCGATCCGGTCGCCCATCGTCAGGGCCTCGGTCTGGTCGTGCGTCACGTACACGGTGGTGACACCCAGGCGGCGCGTCAGCGACGCGATCTGGGTACGCGTCTGCACGCGCAGCTTGGCGTCGAGGTTCGACAGCGGCTCGTCCATGAGGAACACCTGCGGGCTGCGCACGATCGCGCGGCCCATCGCAACGCGCTGACGCTGACCACCCGACAGGGCCTTCGGCTTGCGGTTGAGGTAGGGCTCCAGGTCGAGCAGCTTGGCGGCCTCGAGCACGCGCTGGGCGCGCTCTTCCTTCTTCACGCCGGCGATCTTCAGGGCGAAGCCCATGTTCTCCGCGACGGTCATGTGCGGGTACAGCGCGTAGTTCTGGAAGACCATGGCGATGTCGCGGTCCTTCGGCGGAACATCCGTGACGTTGCGGTCGCCGATGAAGATGTTGCCTTCGTTGACCTCCTCAAGACCGGCGAGCATACGCAGCGACGTGGACTTGCCGCAGCCGGAGGGGCCGACGAGAACGAGGAACTCGCCGTCGGCGATGTCGAGGTTCAGCTTGTCGACGGCGGGACGCGTCGAACCGGGATAGATGCGCGTCGCATCGTCGAAAGTCACTGTTGCCATGGTGTGTCTCCTTCACCGGCAGGTACGTGCCGGACGATCCGTTGTGATGGATGTTGTATGGCCATCGGTCGCCGATGACCAGGACCGATGCTACGACAAGAGTCGAGGATGCGCCGAATCGGGTTCGGGTCGTTGGGCGGAGACGCAGCGTTCACCCCGGTCGTGTTGCGCCTCTCCGCAGCGCTCGTCTGGGCATTTCCCAGAGTGCGGCTCTAGGGTTGTGGCGTTCGCGTGCCGCCTTGCCGCATGCCCCCCGAACCTGACACAGCTTTCGCACCTGAAGTGAGATCGAATGACCAACGGCGATGTCGAACGCCGCCCGTCCAATGGAGAACGCCGCGCCGCAGCACGTGACAAGGCACGCCAGCTGCGCGACGCACACCGTAAGCAGGAGCGTCGCAGGCGGGCCGTCGTCAGGTCGAGCATCGTCGTGGTGGTCCTGGCCGTCGCTGCGGTCGTCGCGGTCGTGATCGTCTCCTCGATCCACCCGCCGTCGCACGGTCCGGCGAACATGGCGAGCGATGGCATCCTCATCGGCAAGGGCATGAAGGCGCAACGCACGCCTGCCACCGCTCCGGATGCCAAGCCCGTCGTGAACAAGCCGGATGCCACTGGCGCGACCGTCAGCATCGTCACCTACATCGACTACCTCTGCCCGTACTGCGGCGAGTTCGAGCGCACCAACGCGGACCAGATCGGCAAGCTCGTCGACTCGGGCGCCGCGACCGTGGAGATCCATCCCATCCCGCTGCTCGCCAGCCACTCGGCAGGAACCAAGTACTCGCTGCGCGCCGACAACGCTGCTGCGTGCGTCGCCAACTACGACCCGAACTCGTTCTGGGAATTCAACCGGCAGCTGTTCGAGAACCAGCCGAAGGAGAACACGGCGGGTCTCACCGACGCCCAGATCAAGCAGCTCGTGAAGCGGGCGGGCGTGAAGGACTACGACTCGGTGTCGAAGTGCATCGACGACAGCCGGTTCGACTCGTGGGCGCAGAACGCGCTCGACCGCACGCTCACCGGTCCCATCCCGAACTCGAGCGTGAAGCAACTGAAGGGCACACCGCTCGTGCTCGTCAACGGCAAGCAGTACCAGGGCTCGCTGACCGACCCCGACGAGTTCCGCGCGTTCATCGTGAAGGCGCAGGCCGACACGTACTCCACGCAGAAGCCGACGCCCACCCCGACGCCGACGGCCACCTCGAACGGCTGACCCTGCGCCGACACCCGCGGCCTCCCGTGGGTTGAGCTTGTCGAAACCCACGTCGGGGATGGCGGACCGGAGGTGAACCTGGCCGACCTCGAGCGGCCGAACCTGGCCGAACTCGAGCGGCCGAACCGCCACGGTGGATCGCGGCGCACTTCTGCCCTGGGCCGGGAGCCGTCCTGCCGCACGTCGCCGATCGACAGCCCCGTAATATGGTCCCGAGGGCACGCCCTCTGCCGGCTTGGCGCAATCGGTAGCGCAACGCTCTTGTAAAGCGTAGGTTGCGGGTTCGAGTCCCGCAGCCGGCTCAACCTGTCAGCGTCTACTCCAGAACGCTGACCACCTTCTCGGCGTCGATCAGCTTCGGCGCGCCGTCGCCCTTGCCCTCGGCGCGCGGCGGCTTGCCTCCGACATAGAGCCATCCCAGCAGGCGCTCGTTCTCCTCCAGACCGTGCGTGCGGGCCACCGGATCGGAGCGCGTGTAGTGGCCGGTGCGCCACATCACACCCCAGCCGGCCTCGTCGAGAAGCAGGCTCAGCATGTGGGCCACACCGGATGCCACGGCATCCTGCTCCCATGCCGGCACCTTCTCGCTCTTCCGCCTGCTCGCGACGATGGCGATGAGCAGCGGAGCACGCAGGGGTTTCGTCGACGGCTCCGCCTTGCCTTCCGCCTCGGCGATGGCCTCGCCCAGCCGCACGCGCGCGTCTCCACGGAGCTCGATGAGCCGCCACGGCCGCAAGGAGCTGTGGTCGGCCACGCGAGCGGCAGCGGCGACGAGGCCGAGCACCTGCTCGTGCGTCGGCGCGTCATCCGTCACCTTCGACCGCGATCGCCGGGCGGCGATCGCGTCGCGGGCACTCGTGTTAGGCGCCTGCCTGCTCATCGGCAACGGGAGTGAAGCCCAGCGAGAGTGAGTTCATGCAGTACCGGTCGCCTGTCGGCGTGCCGAACCCGTCGGGGAAGACGTGACCGAGGTGCGAGCCGCAGTTCGCGCACCGGACTTCCGTGCGCACCATGCCGAGAGAGGTGTCCTCGAGAAGCTCGACCGCCTCGGGCCGCACGGACTCATAGAAGCTCGGCCAGCCGCATCCGGAGTCGAACTTGGTGCCGCTCTTGAAAAGCTCGGCACCGCACGCCGCGCACGTGTAGATGCCCGCCCGGCTCTCGTCGAGCAGCTCGCCGCTCCACGGACGTTCGGTCGCCGCCTCGCGCAGCACGGCATACTGCTCCCCGGAGAGCTCCTCGCGCCACTGGTCGTTCGACTTGGAGACCGCGTACGTCATAGCTGTCCATCCTTTCCCGGCAGCAGGCATCCATCGGTTGCGCCGCTGCGCACACCAAGGGTAACGACCGAACCCCGGCGACTGTTCCGCATGTCGGAGTGCTACGGCATGGCACGGCGGCGCGCACAAGCGGCGACCCTACAATGACCCTCGTCGGCGGGAGGTGATGCGCGGTGGGTGAACCCGAGCATGCGCGCGAAGGAGCCTCGGACGAAGCGGATGCCGTCAGCGACGCGGGTGCAGAGTTCTCCGACCGCGACCGTGCCATCCTCGAGTTCGAGCGACGTTGGTGGAAGCACGCCGGCGCCAAGGAGCAGGCGATCCGCGATCAGTTCGGTCTTTCCGCGGCCAGGTACTATCAAGTGCTCGGCCGCGTGATCGAGTCACCGGCGGCGCTTGTGCATGACCCGATGCTGGTGCGTCGACTGCAACGCGTTCGCGCCGCGCGACTCAGGGCGCGGGAGGACGGCCTGCGTCTGCCCCGCTGACCACGAGCCGTTCGAATCACCCGACGACCCGCCCGTTTCGACGCCGCCCGACCTCAAGGATCCGTACCCCGCCCATGGCCGCGAAGTTCCCGACCGATCGCTTCGATCAGGTCCCCGATGACCTGGATCGCATCGGCGCGCACCGAGCACCGCGGCCGAAGGGATACGGCTGGATCTGGGTGGCGTGGTGCGCCGTCGCCGTCGTGGTCATCGTCGGTCTCGGTGCGCTCGGCATCTTCGCGATCAACGGCACGCTCAACGTGAAGCTGCCGTTCGCGAGCGGATCGGCATCCTCGTCTCCGACTTCCACTCCCACGCCGACGCCGACCATCACGCCGGCGGTCAACCCGGCCCTGAACCTCATCGTGCTCAACGGAACGGACAGGACGGGCCTCGCAGCGGATGCCACGACGACGCTCAAGGCCGCGGGCTGGCAGAACATCACGCCGGCCAACGCGAGCTCGACGGACGTGAAGAAGACGACCGTCTACTACGGCGACCCGAAGAACAGAGCCGCAGCCCTCGCCGTGTCACAGGAGCTGGCCGGAGCGCCGATCCAGGAGACGCAGGACTTCGCGGCATCCGGTGCCGACATCACTGTCGTGCTTGGTCTGGATTACGTGCCGACGCACGAGTGACGAAACCCCGTGAACACCCGCGCGACACGCCGTCGATGCGGGCGTGAAGTAACCGATTGTCTCAATCTGGACACGCCTCTCGTCCTGGACTAGGCCGACCGCTACTATCGGGGTTCAACGTCCGCGACCATGCGGCGTTGCGTGAAGGCAATGGGAGTAACAGATGGCGAACGGAACCGTCAAATGGTTCAACGCTGAGAAGGGCTACGGCTTCATCACCGTCGACGGTGGGGGACAGGACGTTTTCGTTCACTACTCCGCCATCGACATGAACGGCTACAAGGTCCTTGAAGAGGGTCAGCAGGTGACTTTCGAGGTCGGCACCGGATCCAAGGGTCCGCAGGCGGAATCGGTGCGTCCCGCCTGACGACCGCGAACATGGATAGTGGAGGGGGTGCCGATCTCGGCGCCCCCTCTTTCTGTGTGCTGCCTCTTCTTGCTCGCGCCTCATCGTCGCTCTGTGCCGCGCTGTGTTGCTGACCTCCGGTCGTCACCATCGCATTCCCGTCGCGCCCCTGCTCCCCCGACAAACGGCGCCGTTCCCCCGACCAACGGCGCCGTTCCCTCGACCAACGGCGCCGTTCCCTCGACCGACGGTGGGCCGCCCTCGATCAAGGGTGTTGTGCCGGAGTTGTCCCACACCTAGACTTCCTAGGTATGGGACACGATCGGATTCGGGGCAACCTCGACCTTCTGCTCCTCGGCGTGCTGAGTGCCGGGCCGGCGCACGGATACAACGTGATCGCTGCGCTCAAGGCCCGCAGCGGCGAGGAGTTCGACCTCGCTGAGGGCACCGTCTATCCCGCTCTGCACGGGCTGGAATCGAGAGGGCTCGTGGAGAGCTCCTGGCAGGCGATCGACGGAAGGCGAAGGCGCGTCTATCGGCTGAGCGACGCGGGCGAGCGGGAACTGGCGCATCAGTCGACGCAGTGGAAGCGATTCTCGGCGGCCGTGGACAACGTGCTGGGGGTGCAAGCATGAGCGGCGGCGACCGCATCGACGAGTATCTCGACGCGCTGTTCGCTCGGCTGCACGGGCGGTCTGCCGAGTCCAGGAGCATGCTGGTGGAGGCCGAGGCGCATCTCCGTGACGCGGCTGCCGCATCCGTCGCCGCCGGCATGCCGGAGGATGCCGCCCAGGAGGCCGCCATCGCGGCGTTCGGGTCGCCGGCGCAGGTGGCGAAGGCCGCCGAGGGCCGAACGGTGGGCGAGCTCGTCCTGGCCTTGACGAGGGCGGCCGTGACGTTGTGCGCAGCAGGCTTCGCGGCGATCGCACTGGCGACCATCCTGGCGCGCGTGGTGTCGTTCCTCACCTCGACCGCGTGGGTCTACGGTGCGCCCGGAACAGATCGCTTCACTGCTGAGCAGTGCGCGCACTGGCTCGCTGTGCAGCCGGGCGCGGCTACCTGCAAGACCGCAGCCACCCTGGAGGCGTCGGACGACTCCTTCCTGTTCTCTCTCGCCGCGGCCGTCGGCGGCCTCGTGCTGATCGGGCTCGTCGCCGTCGTGCTCCTGCTCGTGCGTCGATTCGGCAGGACGCCCCGTCGCAGGGTGCCTCCCATCGTCGTGTCCGCGATCGGCGCCACGGCGTTCGGCGGCGCCGGTGCCGCGCTCCTGGCGGGCGGCGCGGCAGATGTCGCCTTGGGCGGCCAGTGGGGGCAGGGTCTCTGGTACACGCAAGGAGCGGTGGCGCTGGCGTTCGGCGTCTACTTCGCCGCCCGGCTGCTCGTCGCGACGTCGCACTCGCTCACGCCCGAGCGGGTGCGATGACGAGCATCCGACGTGGCAGCTGGATGCGCGTCGGCGCGGTTGTGCTCGCGGCAGCGTGCGGCGTCGCCCTCGGCTCGCTCAGCGCGCACGCGATCTTCTCGGGTTCCGCGCTCGTTCTGATCCCCTGGGCGATTGGATGCCTGCTCATCGGCTCCGTCGTCCGGCACGTGGTGACGGCGCTCGTCGCCAGCGCCGCCTTCGGTTTCGCGGTGTCGATCACGTTCCTCGTCGGCGGCTACGCGGGCGATGGCCCGCTCGCGGCCGCGCTCGGCATCTTCTGCGCACTCGCCGGCCTGGGCGCAGCGGGCGCGGCAGCGGTGGGGCTGGCGAGCAACCGCGTGGCCCGGCTGCTGACGAGGCGCAGGCACGCCTGAGCCTCGCACCTCCCAGGCGCTCGCCTTGCACTCGCGAGGGTCGAGTGCCAGAATCCTTTTAGCACTCGCTTCAGCTGAGTGCTAAACGTTGATTCTTTCGCGTAACGTCCGGGAGGGACGAGAAACAACATGGCAAAGATCATTGCTTTTGACGAGGAGGCTCGTCGCGGCCTCGAGCGTGGCCTGAACACGCTCGCCGACGCGGTCAAGGTGACCCTCGGCCCGCGCGGTCGCAACGTCGTGCTCGAGAAGAAGTGGGGCGCTCCCACCATCACGAACGACGGCGTGTCCATCGCGAAGGAGATCGAGCTCGAGGAGCCGTACGAGAAGATCGGCGCTGAGCTCGTCAAGGAGGTCGCGAAGAAGACCGACGACGTCGCCGGTGACGGCACCACGACCGCGACCGTGCTCGCCCAGGCGCTGGTGCGCGAGGGCCTGCGCAACGTGGCGGCCGGGGCAGACCCGATCAGCCTCAAGCGCGGAATCGAGAAGGCCGTCGCCGCGGTGACCGAGCAGCTGCTCTCCGCCGCGAAGGACGTCGACACCAAGGACCAGATCGCCGCGACGGCATCCATCTCCGCTGCCGACCCCGAGATCGGCGCGATCATCGCCGAGGCGATCGACAAGGTCGGCAAGGAAGGCGTCGTCACGGTCGAGGAGTCGAACACGTTCGGCACCGAGCTCGAGCTCACCGAGGGCATGCGCTTCGACAAGGGCTTCCTGTCGCAGTACTTCGTGACGGACCCCGACCGTCAGGAGGCGGTGTTCGAGGACCCGTACATCCTCATCGCGAACCAGAAGATCTCCAACATCAAGGACCTTCTGCCGATCGTCGACAAGGTGATCCAGGCGGGCAAGCAGCTGCTGATCATCGCCGAGGACGTCGACGGCGAGGCCCTGGCCACGCTGATCGTGAACAAGATCCGCGGCATCTTCAAGTCGGTCGCCGTGAAGGCCCCCGGCTTCGGTGACCGCCGCAAGGCCCAGCTGCAGGACATCGCCATCCTCACCGGTGGTCAGGTCATCAGCGAGGAGGTCGGACTCAAGCTCGAGAACGTCACCCTCGACCTGCTCGGCCAGGCCCGCAAGGTGGTCATCACCAAGGACGAGACCACGATCGTCGAGGGCGCGGGCGACCCGGAGCAGATCGCCGGCCGCGTGCAGCAGATCCGCAACGAGATCGAGAACACGGACAGCGACTACGACCGCGAGAAGCTGCAGGAGCGCCTGGCGAAGCTTGCCGGCGGTGTCGCCGTCATCAAGGCCGGCGCCGCGACCGAGGTCGAGCTCAAGGAGCGCAAGCACCGCATCGAGGACGCCGTGCGCAACGCCAAGGCTGCCGTCGAGGAGGGTGTCGTCGCCGGTGGTGGCGTCGCGCTCATCCAGGCGGGCAAGGCGGCGTTCGCCACGCTCGAGCTCGACGGTGACGAGGCGACCGGTGCCAACATCGTGAAGGTCGCGATCGAGGCTCCGCTCAAGCAGATCGCTCTCAACGCCGGCCTCGAGCCGGGTGTGGTCGCCGCGAAGGTGGCAGAGCTGCCCGCCGGTCACGGTCTCAACGCCGCGACGGGTGAGTACGGCGACCTGCTCGCGCAGGGCATCATCGACCCGGCCAAGGTGACGCGTTCCGCTCTGCAGAACGCCGCATCCATCGCCGGTCTGTTCCTCACCACGGAGGCTGTCGTCGCCGACAAGCCGGAGAAGAACGCTCCGGTTCCCGGCGGCGAGGCAGGCGGCATGGACTTCTAGAAAGTCCGGACTTCTTCGAAGTCCGCCTCGGCCGAAGCGGTGATGCCGCGACGGCTTGCTCCACCAGCGGAAGGGCGCCCCTCGGGGCGCCCTTCTTGCGTCATGGATCACACCGCGAAGAGCTTCGCGTTGGTCAGCTCGACCTCTGCGTAGTGCTGCCCGGCCTGGCCGAGCGCCAGATTGATCGCAGCAAGCGACTCCTCGACTTGCTGCTGTGTGGCCCGCCAGCGGGTCACGACGCCTTGGAACGACTGCGACGCTTGTCCGCTCCACGTTCCCTCGAGCCCCGTGAGCTGCCCGAGCAGCCCAGCGACCTCGCTCTGGATGCGGCTCATCGAGCCGCGAACGGCCGCGGTCGTGGCGATCATCTGATCGCTGTCCACCCGATATGTCGTCATGGTTCCTCCTGTCGATGTTCTGTCGTGCCCTCGCACGCCGGCGCGAGTCGTGCCGAGGCACGTGCCCATGTGCGAGGCCGGTGCCCGCCGGATGCGCGGTGCCGGCCTTGTTCCGGTGACGACGCTACGGAGGTCCTGCCTACGGCCGAAGCGGCCAGACGCAGGTCGGGGACGACGCCTCGGCCGCAGCGGCAGGGGAGGAGGAGACCGTTCAGGATCGAGGAGAGTCGGGCTGATCGCGCTGACCGCGGTTGACTCCGGGAGCCGGGCTGAGCCCGGCCGACTCTGAGAGTCGGGCTGACCCCGGCGGACTCCGGGAGTCTTGCTGACCCCGGCGGACTCCGGGAGTCTTGCTGACCTCGGTTGACCCTGGGAGCCGGGCTGACTCGGGGAGCCTTGGGACGTCGGACTAGGCGAGAAGCAGCGCGACGAGGGGCGCGGGAACGGCCCAGACATCCCCTTCCAGGTCGAGCACCGACTTCGTCGCCATGATGCCCCGGCCGTACTTGCCGTCGATGACGCGTGCCTCACCGCGCCAGCCGGTGTCGACCCATTTGCTCTCGATCGGCACCGTGGTGGCGTGCGCGCCGGCGAGCGGAACGCGCACGGGTGCGAAGTCCACCTCGTTGTTCGATTCCGTTCGCGCGTAGCCCACCGAGTCGTCGGAGAGCCACCGGCCCTCATCCAGCGCCTCGATCGCTCGGGCCAGCGTGATGCCGATCGCCGACTCCGTGAGGCGGGTGAAGTCCGGCGTCGGCAGGCCGGGGCTCACGATGGTCGGGATCCAGGCGAGCAGCGGATCGGACAGGTACAGCTTGTAGTGCGCGCCGACCACACGGTCGCCCTGCTCGCGCACCTGATTGCAGCGCAGCGCGGCGTGCGTGCTGATCAGGCGATCAACGCGTGCGGTGAAGGTGGGACGACTGGAGTATCCGAGATCCTGCGCCGTCGTCGTGAGGTTGATCGGACTGCTCATGCGGTCGCTGATGCCGCGCAACAGGGTCGTCGTGGTGTTCGTGGGGGCATCCGGGTCGACATCGCGGCGGAGCCATGCGTGCAGGTCGCGGGCGTACCCGTCCGAGACGGCGCCGGCGCGCGTGTGCTCGAAGACCGCACGCGGGAAGCCGCCGCACGTGAGGTAGTCCTGCCAGGCGAGATCGAGGTCGTCCACGACGAACTGCACCTCGTCGAGCGCGGCGCGGACGTGCTCGCTCTGCAGCTCGGCAGGGTTCACCACGGGCACGACGGGCAGGCCCGGATACGCCGCGGTGAGAAAATCCCGGAACGTCATGGGCAGTAGCTGCCTGATGCGGTGCGAGCCGCTGGATCCGGCGCGACCGGCGAGCAGATTGCCCTGGATGTCTTCGGACTGCGCCCACCTGCTGCCGGTGACCACGACGGTGTCGTCCCCGAACGCGGTGGTGTCCCTGGCCAGCTTGAGGACGCTGGTCCAGCCGCTGACCATGCTGATCTCGTCGAACAGCCAGACCCGAGGTCGCGGCTTGGGCTGATCCACAGAGCGCGTGAGCATCCGGGCGAGCGTCAGCGTGCGGGTCACGTCGCGGCTGCGCATCGTGTCGCACGGCACGTAGACGACCTGTCTCGGGTCGAGCCCGGGCAGCGTGCAGAGGTTCGCGGCGGCATCCAGGAGCGCCACCGACTTGCCGATGCGGCGCGGCCCGGTCAGAACGACGAGCCGGCCGTCCGGCTCGGTGCTGGCGACGTCGTCGAGGATGCCTGCACGGTAGCCGAGCTCGTAGCGCGTGCGCTCGCGCAGCGTGCGATTGCCGGCCACCCATGCGGTCGGATCGGCGCCGCGTGCGGCGGCCGTCCACCACGGGTTGCTCTCGGTCAGCAGTCGCCTGAGCTCGTCGTCGCGCATCGCGTCACGGTAGCGCTCTCCTCGCGCCACCGTGCGGCGAACCGCCGTGCTCTTGCCAGAAGGAGAGCAGTCTGGGCCTGTGCGGCTTGCCAAAGAGGGAGTAGTGTCGCGGGCCCAACCTTGCCAGAACCCGGGCGGTATCGGTTCGTTGTGCTTGCCAAAGCGGGAGGTGTCGCCCCTTCGGCGAGGCGGCTGGCGTCTGCTGGACAGGTTTGCCGGCGCGGAGAGGGTGCCGCGCCGTCCGTTTCGCGGACGCTGCAGCCACGCCGCCGCTAGCGCACGCGGAGTGCTAGTCGTTCGCGGCTTCGGCGCCCGGCTCGACCAGCGGGAGGCTCACACGGAACGTGGCACCACCGCCCGGCGTCTCGACCACGTCGACGGTGCCGTGGTGCGCGACCACGATGGATGCGACGATCGCGAGCCCGAGCCCGCTGCCGCCCGTCTCGCGAGTGCGTGACGTGTCGGCCCGCCAGAACCGCTGGAAGATCTTCTCCCTGATCTGCGGCGGAACGCCCTCGCCATGATCGATGACGGAGAGCACGGCCACGTGCTGGTCGGGATCGACGGAGACGCCGATCTCGAGCGGGCTTCCCGCAGGCGTGTATCGAACGGCGTTGCCGATCAGGTTGGCGAGCACCTGCCGAAGCTTGTTCTCGTCGGCCATCACGAGCGGCCGCACCGTCGGCGTCTCCGGGATGTCCGCGAGCTCCAGCGGCACGGTCTCGAGGCCCGGCTCGGTCTTGCGCTGACGACGACGGAGCCTGGCGAGCGTCGCGCCGGCGAATCCGATCGGTCCGGTGGCGTTGCGCGACCGCTGTGCGGGGCCGCGGGAGCCGGATGCCTGCTCCTCCGCTTCCTCGTCGGCCTGCGCATCCGCAGCGGCCTCCGCGGCCGACGGTCCCGGCGGAGGCGGCGGGAGAGGGGGCAGCGACAGCACGACCGAGACGGTGCGATCCGGGTTGCCGGCGTTGGCATCCAGTGCCGCGTCGTGCGCGAGGGGGACGAGGTCGACGAGCGTCAGCGTGAGTGGCCTGGTCTGATCCAGTCGTGCGAGCTCCAGCAGGTCCTCGACCAGGAGGCCCATGCGAACGGCCTCCTTCTCGATGCGGTCCATGGCCTGGGCGATCTCGTCGGGCGTCTGCAGGGCGCCCATCCGGTAGAGCTCCGCGTAACCCCGCACCGACACGAGCGGTGTGCGCAACTCGTGGCTGGCATCCCCGACGAAGCGCCGCATCTGATCGATCGTGCGTGCGCGGTCTTTGAAGGCCTGGTCGATGCGGTTGAGCATCGTGTTCAGCGAACGGTTCAACCTTCCGACCTCGGTGTTCGGGGTCGCACCGCCGAGCCGCTGGCTGAAATCGCCGTCGGCGATCTCGGCCGCCGTGCGCTCGACTTCGCGTAGCGGCCGGAACGTGGTGGTGACGAGCGCCCTGGTCAGGAAGGCACCGATGATGACGACGATGACCCCGAAGCTGAAGAAGATGGACAGGTAGCTCGCCAGCGTGATGTCCAGTGGCGACGTGGAGACGGCGATCAGCGCCGTGCCGTACGTGGGCGTCGCGCTCTGCAGCTGGACGACGGCGCACACGCTGCGGAAGTTGCTGAGGCCGTCACGGCTCTGCAGCCACGCGGCGCTGCGGTTCGCGCAGGCGGCACCCTCGTCGAGCGTGAGGTGCGCGGGTACGGCCGGCTTCTTGCCGTCCGGCACCGAGCTCCAGTTCTGAGCGAGCAGCGATCCGTCGGCGCCGTACAGCGCGACGTAGAAGCTGGCGGTGTTGTTCTGCCCGATGACCGGACCCGTGCTCTTCTTGCCGTCGCTGGGCAGGATGGCGTTGATGCTGTCCGGCTGGGAGGCGATGGCCTCCAGCTGCTGGTCGAACAGGTTGATGAGCACCGGCTTGAACAGCAGCATCGTTCCGAGGCCGGCCACCAGCAGGCCGAACGTGAGCACGAGCACCGTGACGCCCGTGATCTTCGTGCGAAGCGAGATCGAGTTCCACCGATCGAACACCGTGCTCATCGGCGCTGCGTTCTCGGCGGCAGGGCTGGCATCACAGGATGGGAGCCTAGGCGGTCAAGCTGGGCGAAGCCGTGCGCGGCGTTCTCAGACCTTCGCGGCCTTGAGCATGTAGCCGAAACCGCGCTTCGTCTGGATGAGCGGCTCGCTGGAGTGCGCGTCGACCTTGCGGCGAAGGTAGGAGATGTAGCTCTCGACGATGCCGGCATCCCCATTGAAGTCGTACTCCCACACGTGGTCGAGGATCTGCGCCTTCGACAGCACCCGGTTCGGGTTGAGCATGAGGTAGCGCAGAAGCTTGAACTCGGTGGGGGAGAGTTCGATCGCGGTGTCGCCGACGAACACCTCGTGCGTGTCCTGGTCCATCGTGAGCTCGCCGGCGCGGATGATCGCGTCGTCGTCGGCCTGCATGGTGCGGCGCAGGATGGCCTTGATGCGCGCCACGATCTCATCGAGGCTGAACGGCTTGGTGACGTAGTCGTCGCCGCCCACCGTGAGGCCCGTGATCTTGTCCTCCGTGTCGTCCTTCGCGGTGAGGAACAGGATCGGCGCCGTGTATCCGGCGCCCCGCAGCCGCTTCGTGACCCCGAACCCGTTCATGTCGGGGAGCATGACATCGAGGATGATGAGGTCGGGCTCCTCCTCCAGCACCGCGCTGATCGCCTGGGCGCCGTTGCCGACGGCTCGCACCGCGAACCCGGCGAATCGAAGACTGGTGGTGAGGAGGTCGCGGATGTTCGGCTCGTCGTCGACGATGAGGATGCGGGGTCCGGTGCTCATGCGCCCAGTCTCTGCGCGTTGGCTGGGATCTTTCTGTGAGTCTGTCGTACGGCATCCGCTGGCTGCGCGTGTGCGAGCAGGGGGTGCCCTTAGCGGTAATCGTGCACAGCGCGAAGGGATTGCACGACGGAGGGCCCGCTGTTGAAGAATCGAGGCAGGCGAATAGCCGACCGGCATGCGTCCGGCACGGAAGGGGTTGCGATGTCCACACCGGAATTCGTCATCGTGGGAGGCGGCCTCGCGGCGGGGACCGCCGCCGTGACGCTGCGTGAGGAGGGCTACGACGGCCACCTCACCCTGATCGTGGCAGAGGCGCACAAGCCCTACATCCGGCCGCCGCTGTCGAAGGGATATCTCGCGGAGCTCGACGAGTCCGAGCTGTGGGTGCAGCAGGACGACTGGTGGCGCGACCACGACGTCGAGGTGCGCACCGGGCAGCACGCTCGCACCCTGAACCTGCGGGGCAGGAGCGTCGAGCTGGAGGGCGGCGGCAGCGTCCCGTTCGACCGCCTGCTCATCGCGACGGGTGCCACGCCCAAGAAGCTCGACGTGCCCGGCGGCGATGCCGACGGCATCCACTATCTGCGCACGATCGAGGACTCCCGCGGCATCCGCGAGGCGACGGAGGACGGCGAGAAGAAGGTCGTGGTCGTGGGATCGGGATGGATCGGCATGGAGGTCGCCGCGACCGTCAGAGGCTTCGGCAACGAGGTGACGGTGGTCTCGCACGCCAAGGTGCCGCTCTCGACGGCCCTGGGGGACGAGCTAGGCGAGGTGTTCGCCCAGCTGCACCTCGACCATGGCGTTCGGCTGATCCGCGGAGCCGGTGTCGAGGGATTCGGGGTCTCGGATGGACGCGTGACCAGCGTGCGGTACGACGGCGGCGAGGTCGAAGCGGATGTCGTCGTGGTGGGCACGGGCATCCAGCCGCTCGTGCGCATCGCGCAGGACGCCGGCCTGCAGACCGAGAAGGGCATCCTCGTCGACGCCGGGATGCGCACGGGAGTGGACGGCGTCTTCGCCGTCGGCGACGCGGCCGACCCGATGCATCCGGTCGTCGGCCAGCGGCTGCGCAGCGAGCACTGGGCGAACGCGATCGGCACGGGCCGCACGGCCGCCCTCAACATGCTCGACCGCGGCGTGGAGTACGACGACGTTCCGTACTTCTACACCGACCAGTTCGACCTGGGTATGGAGTACTCCGGGTACCGGCCGCTGATGGAAGACGCCCACGTCGTGTACCGCGGGGATGTTCCCGGTCGCGAGTTCGTGTCGTTCTGGGTGACTCCGGACGGCCGGGTGGTGGCCGGCATGAACGTCAACGTGTGGGACGTGAACGAGGACGTCCAGGCGCTGATCCGCGCCGCGCGTCCCGTCGACGAGAGCCGTCTGGCCGATCCGAGCGTTCCACTCGGCGACCTCGTGGCGGGCGCGTGAGCGTCTACCTGCCGCCGCTGCGCTCGCCGCAGCGCACGATCGGCGCGCACACCTTCGACTTCTCTCAGCGAGTCGCTGTGATGGCCGTCGTCAACCGCACGCCCGACTCGTTCTACGACCGCGGCGCGACGTTCGCTCTGGATGCCGCGGTGCGTGCGTGCCTCACGGCGGTGGAGCACGGGGCCGACTGGATCGATGTCGGCGGGGTGCCGTTCAAGCCGGGGCCGGCTCTTCCGGTAGAGGAGGAGATCGCGCGCGTCGTCCCGGTGGTGGAGGCTCTGCGGCGTGAGTCCGACGTCGTCATCTCGGTGGACACATTCGAGCCCGAGGTGGCCAGACACGCCATCGTGGCGGGGGCCGACGTGATCAACGACACCACGGGCATCCACGATCCGGCACTCGCGGAGGCGGTCGTCGACAGCGACGCGACGCTCGTCATCACGCACAGCCTTGCCGAGCCGCGCACGGTCTATCCGCGACCGCAGTACGACGACGTGGTGGGCGAGGTGATCGCGTTCCTCAGCGAGCGGGTCGAGCTGGCGGTCTCCATCGGCATCCCGGAGTCGCGGATCGTGATCGACCCCGGCCACGACCTGAACAAGAACACGCTCCACACCCTCGAGCTCACGAGACGGTTCGACGAGATCGCGGCGCTCGGGCTGCCCGTGCTGGCGGCCGTCTCGAACAAGGACTTCATCGGCGAGACGCTCGATGTGGATCGCGCGGACCGGCTGGAAGGCTCGCTCGCCGCTGCCGTGTTCTGCGTCACACAGGGCGCCCGCATCGTGCGCATGCACAACGTGCGCGAGTCTGTGGCCGCCGTGCGGATGACGGAGGCGATTCTCGGTCTGCGGGAGCCGGCGTACCTCAAGCACAACATGGGTGACTTCAATGAGGAGTGAACGGCCCGCGATCGACGCGCTGTGGCCGTCGCCGGCGTCCGACCTCGACGACGTTGCGGTCATCGCGGGTTACGAGGACGGCGTCTCGGATGCCTGGGTGCGCGTGAACTTCGTCTCGTCGATCGACGGGTCGGCCACCCAGGCCGGACGTTCCGGCGGTCTTTCGGATGCCGCAGACAAGCGCGTCTTCGCGCTGCTTCGCCGGCTGTGCGACGTCGTGCTCGTCGGAGCGGGCACCATCCGCGTCGAGGGATACGGCGGCATGCGCGTCGACCCCGAGTCCGAAGCGTGGCGGAAGGCGAACGGCTTCGCCCCGCAGCCCACGCTCGCCATCGTCTCAGGCGCGGCCGACCTCGACCCCGGTAGCGACGTCTTCACGCAGGCACCCGTCCGGCCGATCGTGCTGACGACGGCCGCGGCGTCCGAGGAGCGAAAGAGCGCGCTCGAACAGGTGGCGGACGTGATCGTGTGCGGCGAGGCATCCCTCGACACGACGGCGGCCCTGAACGCTCTCGCCGACAGGGGGCTGCGCCGGGTGCACTGCGAGGGGGGACCGCACCTGTTCGGCACGTTCGTGGCGGAGCGCACGCTGGATGAGCTGTGCCTCACGGTCAGCCCGGTGCTGGAGGGCGGCCTCGGCAAGCGCATCATCGATGGGGCCCCGCAGCTGCCGCTCGACATGCGGCTCGCCCAGGTGCTGCGCTCGGACGACACGCTGCTGCTGCGGTACGTGCGCGAGCGCTGAGCCGGCCGCTCGCCGCCGAGGCATTCGTCTGCCGCCACTTGCCGGGCGCGTGTCACTGCGAAAACAGGCAGAATTACCGGGAACAGGCCGATTCTGCCTGTTCCGGTGAGGAGAGCGCCTTCCTGCCTGTCTTCGAGAGCGCCAGAGCGGGTCGGAGCGGGAGCGCGCGAGCGGGCCGGAGCGCGTGAGCCGGAGGCGGGCGGATGCGCCGCGAGCGGTCCGGGTACGGTGGCCGCGATCAGGCCGCGATCAGGCGGTGGATCAGGCGGCGGCGAGGTCGCCGGCGTCGACGATGGTGTAGCTGTAGCCCTGTTCCGCGAGGAAGCGCTGGCGGTTCTGGGCGAAGTCCTGGTCGACGGTGTCCCTGGCCACGAGCGTGTAGAAGTTCGCCGAGAGACCGGACTCCTTCGGCCTCAGCAGCCGGCCGAGGCGTTGCGCCTCCTCCTGGCGGGAGCCGAACGATCCGCTCACCTGGATGGCCACCGTCGCCTCCGGCAGGTCGACCGAGAAGTTCGCCACCTTGCTCACGACGAGCACGGGCGTGGTGCCGTCACGGAACTCCTGGTACAGACGCTCGCGCTCGTCGACGGGCGTCGCGCCGGTGAGCGACGGGGCGCCGAGGGCATCCGCGAGCTCGTCGATCTGGTCGAGGTACTGGCCGATGACGAGGATGCGCTCGCCAGCGTGCCGTGCGACGAGCGCGCGAACCACGTCGAGCTTGGCCGGCGCGGTCGCGGCGAGCCGGTAGCGTTCGTCATCCGCCGCTGCCGCATAGGAGAGCCGGTCGGATGCCGGCAGGTCGATGCGCACCTCGTAGCAGGCTGCAGGGGAGATGTAGCCCTGCGACTCGATCTCCTTCCACGGCGCGTCGAAGCGCTTCGGCCCGATCAGCGAGAAGACGTCGCCCTCCCGGCCGTCCTCCCGCACGAGCGTCGCGGTCAGGCCCAGGCGCCGTCTGGCCTGCAGCTCGGCCGTGAGCTTGAACACGGGAGCAGGCAGCAGGTGCACTTCGTCGTAGACGATGAGGCCCCAGTCGAGCGCGTCGAGCAGGCTGAGATGCGCGTACTCGCCTTTCCGTTTGGCGGTGAGGATCTGATAGGTCGCGATCGTCACCGGGCGGATCTCCTTGACCTGGCCCGAGTACTCGCCGATCTCCTCCGCCGTGAGGCTGGTGCGCCTCAGCAGCTCGTCCCGCCACTGCCGCGCAGACACCGTGTTGGTCACGAGGATCAGGGTGGTCGTCTTGGCCGTGGCCATCGCGCCTGCTCCGACCAGCGTCTTGCCGGCGCCGCACGGCAGAACCACGACGCCAGACCCGCCTTCGAAGAAGTTCTCCACCGCCTTCACCTGGTAGTCGCGCAGGTGCCAGCCGCTCTCATCCAGGGAGATCTCGTGCGGGGTGCCGGGCGAGTAGCCGGCCAGGTCGTCGGCCGGCCAGCCGAGCTTGACCAGCTCTTGCTTGAGCTGACCCCTCGCCCAGGCGGCGACGACGAACGTGCCGTCCTCGCTTCGCTCGAGAAGCAGAGGGGCGATGCGCTTCGCGCCGGAGACCTCGCGCAGCACGGCTTCGTCCGAACTGCGCAGCACGAGGGTCCCCTCGTTGTCGCGCTCGATCACGAGCCGGCCGTACCGCGCGACCGTCTCCTCGATGTCGACGGCGACCGTCTGCGGAATCGGGAACTTCGAGTACGTCTCCAGCGTGCGCAGCATGTCGGATGCCTGGTGCCCGGCCGCTCGCGCGTTCCACAGTCCCAGCCGCGTGATGCGGTAGGTGTGGATGTGCTCGGGCGCCCGCTCCAGCTCGGCGAAGATCGCCAGGTCGTGCCGAGCATCCTCCGCCTGCGGATGCGCCACCTCGAGCAGCACGGTTCGGTCGCTCTGCACGATCAGGGGTCCGTCAGACATAACAGACGAGTCTATGTGCGCTGCCTCGATGCCTCCTCGGTGCGGCTTCCGCGGGCTGAGTTTGCCGCACACCGCGGGTTGAGCTTGTCCCTTCCGCGGGTTGAGCTTGCCGCTTCCGCGGGTTGAGCTTGTCGAACACCGCGGGTTGAGCTTGTCGAAACCCGGACATGTGCGCGGGTTCGACAAGCTCAACCCGCGGTGCGGGGCGGGGGCGCGGTTTCGACGGGCTCAACCGGCGGTGGTGGCGGGAGTGGCGGCGACCGCTCAGGGGCTACGCACCGCGCGGATGCTCGCCACGGGCAGCGTGCGCTCGATGTCGCTCGCGCGGTCTCGGCCGCGCAGCCGGCCCCCGCCGAGCCCGGTGGGCTCGAGCGTATAGTCGTGCTCCTGCCCGTCGGGCAGCGCGACCGTGACCGTCACGGTGGTGCGCGACCGCACCGCCGACTCCAGCTGGCGGTTGAGCCAGGCCTCTGTGCTGTCCGCGCCGTCGGCGCGCTCGGCGGCCCGCAGCCTCTGCACGACCAGTTGCGCGGCATCCGTCGTCTCTCTCGGCTCCGAGTGGCCGAGCCTGCGCCGCACGCGCAGCTGGTTGCCGTCGGCATCCTCGGCGACGACGGGGTAGTGAGCGTCGACGAGCGCCCAGTACACGACATCGAGCGGGAACCGGCTGTGCAACTCGCCTTCCGAGAGGCTGCGCAGCCCCAGCGGCGCCAGCGACTGGTCGACGGCGATGGTGCGCAAGAGCTCCCGGTCGCCGGAGTTGACGGCAGACCCCGTGCCCGACGCCGGGTCGGCCGTGTGCACGCGCACCCTGCCGAAGCGCGAAGCGGCTTCGTCGATGAGGTAGGCGACGGGCTGAGGAAGCCCGGTCAGTGAGATGGACCCGATGAAGTCGCGCAACGACTGGGCCGTCTCGCCCGACGCGATCGCGCGGTGCAGCGACGACGGCGACACCCGGAAGCTCGCCGCGAGTCCCGTTCCCTCCGCGTCGGCCATGGTGCGCAGGCGGGCATCCAGCGACGGGATGAGCGGCCCGGGCGCCACGATGGAGAGGTCGTGCTGCACGTACACGCGGTCGACCTCTGCCGGGAACGACGCTCGCATGACCTCCGCCGCGGCATCCGCTCCGCGTTCGAGCAGCGCGATGCCGGCCGTGCTCGGCGCCGTGCTGGCGGTGATGCCGAGAAACTCCGCGTGCGTCTCGACCTCGTTCACGCGTCGGTCGAGCGATGCGTCAGCCGCGGGGTATCTCCACCGCGCATAGCTGCGCAGGGCGTCGCCCCAGGCCGCGTGCGCGCGCTCGATCATCAGCGGGCGGATGTCGGTGGGCACCGACTCGAGCCACGTCGCCGCGAGCCTCGCCCAGCGCGCCGGGGTGGAGAGTCCGGCCCAGGCCTCGGCCGCATCCGTCGAGAGCCACACGACGCCGTCGCGGGAGACCAGCCCGGAACGCTCCGCGAGCCAGTGCACGGTGGCGACGTCGTCGACCTCGATGCCGAGTGCCGACGCGATGCGCCGGGTGTCCGGCAGGGCCAGGCCGCCCTTCTGCAGCTCTCGCGCCGGCTCGCGCTCCAGCTCGTAGACGAACTCGGCGACTGCTCCCGCGGCGACGAACGCCCGCTCGGCCGCCAGTCGATCGACGAAGCGCCGATCGACGTCGGGCACACTCGCCAGCGCTGCCGGCTTGCCGGATGCCGCGAGCCTGCGTCCCGGCATCCGCTCGCCTTCGGCCCACGCCTGGAAGCGCGCGGCGACGCCCGGATACAACGCGACGCCGTCCGCGGTGCGCTCGGCGAGGTACGCCGCCACGAGCGCGTCGAGATCCGCTGTGACGGATGCGGTCGAGATCTCGGTCGCGCCCCAGTCCCGCAGGCACTGTTCGACCTGCGCGGTGCTGGATGCGCCGTCGCACTCCGCGAGCGCGGCCAGCGCGGCCAGCACGGGACGGGGCAGCGGCGCGAGCGCATGCTGCACGGACGGCGGTTCGAGCAGGGCATCGGCGAGGTCGAAGAAGTCCTCGATGCGCGAGCGTGCGAGCCCGCGGCCCTCGATGAGGTCGTGGAGGCTCTCATCGTCCAGGCCGCCGAGCCGTTCGGCCAGCGACAGGGTGCTGGTCATGTGGGCGCGGGTCCGGCGATGCGCATCCTCGCCGCCGTTACCGGCCGGCCTTCCGGTTCTGCCTGCTGCGTCCCACCAGGTTGACCGCGAGCAGCACGATGATGAGCACGAACGCGAGCGGGAGCGCCCCCAATGGCAGCAGCTCGATGGTCGGCCAGATGCCCTTGCCGGATCCCTGGTCGGCGCCCGCCCCCAGCCACGTGCCGATCATCAACACGAAGAAGCACACGATCGAGAGGATCACGAGGCCCGCTGCGATGAACGCGAGAGCGCGCTGCACCCGGGATGTGGGCTGAGGCGTCTCGTCGGTCACAGAATCAAGGATAATTGACGTTGCACGAGCAACACCCACCCGCGGTGAGTGAGCTACGAGAATGCTCGCGTTCTCGTACCGAGCGAACGCGGGTCGAGGCGCGAAAGCGCCGACAATCCCGAGAGAGGTCTCCCATGCCGACCGGCAAGGTCAAGTTCTACGACGAGGAGAAGGGCTTCGGCTTCATCGCCCAAGACGGCGGTGGCGAGGTCTTCCTTCACGCGTCGGCCGTGCCCGAAGGTGCCGTGATCAAGGCTGGCACGCGGCTGGAGTTCGGGGTGGCCGAGGGCAAGCGCGGCACGCAGGCGCTCTCCGTGCGCGTTCTCGAGGGTCGCCCGAGCCTGAGCAAGATGAACCGCAAGTCCGCAGATGACATGGCGGTGATCATCGAGGATCTCGTGAAGCTGCTCGACGGCATCGGCGCCGGCCTCAAGCGCGGTCGGTACCCCGACACGGCACACGGTCGCAAGATCGCGGCCGTGCTTCGCCGGGTGGCGGACGATCTGGATGCCTGAGCCCGGAACCGAGGAGCCGACCCCCGAGGCGACGGAGGAAGTGGCGGCAGAGGTTACGGAAGCGTCGACGGCCGAACCTGCTGAGGCCGCGGAAGCGTCGACGGCTGAACCTGCTGCTGCCGAGCGGACGGAAGAGGCCGCGGCCGAATCTGCTGACACCGAGGACGCGGGGGAGTCGGCAAGCGCGACGGCGGCATCCGCTTCGGAGACTGAGCACGCCGAGGTGAGTACGGCCGAGGCGAGCACAGCCGCGGACGGGCCTGCGCCAACGCAGCCAGTTGTCGCCGACGAGCGCCTGCTGGAGGCGCACGACCTGGCCAGAACGGTGCTGCTGGAGATCACTCCCGAGTCCACGGTCGGACCGGTCGTCGGACACGTGGTGGAGGGCGAGCACGTGCTCTCGCTCCTGTTCGAGTGCACGATGGCCGGATATCCGGGGTGGCGCTGGACGGTGTCGCTCGCGCGCGTCGACGTGGAATCGGATCCCGTCGTGCTCGAGGCCGAGCTGCTGCCTGGTGAGGATGCGCTGCTCGCACCCGACTGGGTGCCGTGGTCGGAGCGCCTGGCGGAGTACCAGGCCGCCCAGCAGGCAGCGCGAGCCGCGGATGCCGGCGGCGAGAACGCATCCGACGCCGCGGCCGCCGGCGAGCACGGCGACGATGAGGAAGACCTCGAGGACGACGAGGACGACGACCTCGACGAGGAAGACGACCTCGACCACGACGACGACATCGACGGCATCGACATCGACCTGCACGACGAGGACGACGCCGGTGCGGATGACGACGAGGAGGCCGACGACATCGACGTCGAGGCCGAGGACATCGCGGGTGCCGAGGCGGCATCGCTCGACGACGACGCCGAAGAGAGTGCCGACGACGAGAGGGCCGACGAACAGAGCGCAGACGACGAGAGCGCCGACGAAGGCTCCGTGGGCGAAACCCGCAAGGCGGGTTCCGCGGACTGACTTCAGTGCGCGAGCACGCTTCGTCCGAGCGAGGGTCTCAGCGTTCCTCCGGCCGAGCGGACCGCTGCCCGTCGGCTGGCGGGGCGGCACGCTCGCGTCGGCGAGCTTGTGAGCGCTGCACCTGCGCGTAGACGACGCCGATCAGGCCGAGGACGACGCCGACGATCGTCGCCGAGAGTACCCAGCCGTGCCCGGAGGCCGCGAGCGGACCGGCCAGCACGAGAGCGACCACGGCCGCGATCGCCCACAGCACGGTGCCCACTGCGAGTGCTGCACGGTCGTCCGTCTTCATGGGCGGAGGATCGGGCAGTCGCTCGCTGTCTCTGAGCCAGAGTCGCATCGCGTGCTTTCGGCCGTCGCGGTCAGGCGATGTGCTCGACCACGTACTCGATGCAGCGGATCAGCTGACGCACGTCGTCGGGGTCGACGGCCGTGAACGTCGCCACGCGCAGCTGGTTGCGGCCGAGCTTGCGGTAGGGCTCCGTGTCGACGATGCCGTTCTCGCGGAGCACGGACGCGATGCGCGAGGCATCCACGTCGTCGAAGTCGATCGTCGCGACAACCTGCGACCTGGCATCCGGATCGGTGACGAACGGATGCGCGTACTCCACCGACTCGGCCCACTCGTAGAGTGCGCCCGACGACTCGGCGGTGCGAGCCGACGCCCACTGCAGGCCGCCGTTCTCGTTGATCCAGCGAACCTGCTCGTCGAGCATGATCAGCGTCGACAGTGCAGGGGTGTTGAGTGTCTGGTTGAGACGCGAGTTGTCCACGGCCTGCTTGAGGCTCAGGAAGTCCGGGATGTAGCGGTCGGATGCCGCGATGCGCTCGACGCGCTCCAGTGCAGCGGGCGAGAAGAGCGCCAGCCAGAGACCGCCGTCGGAGGCGAAGTTCTTCTGCGGGGCGAAGTAGTAGACATCCGTCTCGGATGCGTCGAAGTCGACGCCTCCCGCCGCGCTCGTCGCGTCGATCACGGTCAGTGCACCCGGGTCGCCGTGCACCCGACGCACCGGCGCCATCACGCCCGTCGACGTCTCGTTGTGCGGCCAGGCGTACACATCGACGCCCTCGATCGCCTCAGGAGTGCTTCTGGACCCGACCGGCGCCTCGATCACGTGCGGCCTCTGCAGCCATGGCGCGGATGCCGCCTTCGCGAACTTCTGGCTGAACTCGCCGTACACGAGGTTCTCGGACCGGTTCTCGATGAGGCCGAACGCCGCGGCATCCCAGAACGCGGTCGAACCGCCGTTGCCGAGGACCACCTCGTATCCGTCGGGAATGCGGAACAGCGTCTCGATGCCCTCGCGCACCCGACCGACCAGTCCTCGCACCGGTGCCTGCCTGTGAGAGGTGCCGAGGAGTGTGGATTCGGCGGCCACGAGCGCTTCCACCTGGGCAGGGCGCACCTTGGAGGGGCCGCTGCCGAACCGGCCGTCCGCGGGCAGAAGTGACTCGGGAATCGCGATCGCAGGCATGGCGTTGATTCTAAGGCCGGGCCGGTCGAGTCCTTGAGCCGGCCGGCGCCGCCGGTGCCTGTCGATACCCCTCGGGGCGGACGGGACCGTCTGCGCGCGCCGGTAGGCTGGATAGGGCGCCTTCGGCCGCCCGCACGGAGAACCAAGGGGAAGCGATGACCGACCTCGTCGATACCACCGAGATGTACCTGCGCACGATTCTCGACCTCGAAGAGGAGAACATCGTGCCGCTGCGCGCGCGCATCTCGGAGCGTCTCGGTCACTCCGGCCCCACGGTCTCCCAGACCGTCGCCCGCATGGAGCGCGATGGTCTCGTCATCGTCTCCGGCGACCGTCACCTCGAACTCACGCCCGAGGGCCGCCGCAGGGCCGTGCACGTGATGCGCAAGCACCGCCTCGCGGAGCGGCTGCTCTCCGACGTCATCGGTCTGGAGTGGGAGTACGTGCACGAGGAGGCGTGCCGCTGGGAGCACGTCATGAGCGAGCAGGTCGAGCACAAGATCCTGGACATCCTCGGGCATCCGACGGAGACCCCGTATGGCACTCCGATCCCGCGGATCGAAGACGAGGGCGTCGGCCTCCACCGGGTGTTCCTCGACGGGGTGCGCAGCACCGTGGATGCGACGCAGGACGGCGAGCGCGTCACGGCCACCATCCGGCGGCTGGGGGAGCCGGTGCAGTTCGAGCCCGAGTTGCTCGCGCAGCTGCGCCAGGCCGGGATCTTCCCGGGGTCCACCGGCGCGTTCTGGCGCACCGGCCCGTATGTGGCCATGCAGATCGACGGGTACGCCGAGGCCATCGAGCTGCCCAGCGAGGTGGCCAGCCACATCTTCGTGGCCGCCTGACGTCTGTTCGTGGCCGTCTGGCCCCTCTTCTTGGCCCTCTGACGGCGCCCCTTCGACGACCGCCACCGTGTCTCGGATGGGTGGACGCAAGGGGATCGACAACTCTCCGTCCCCATCGCGTCGGTTTCCACAAAGCATGAAAAAGCGTGGAATTCGATGTGACAAATAGATAACGGTCCCGTATTCTCGTACGAGTCCACAGACCAGAAGCCGGTCGACGGACCCGGCTCGAGACGCTCCCGCTTGCCCGTCTCTCGAGTCTGCGAAACCGAACTCTTCATGAGATCTCGGACGGGGTTGGCTACCTAGTGCCAGCGGAGCGCCGGAGGTTCACCCCTTGGCAACATTAGGTACCAGCGGACTTCCCGAAGACCGCAACCCGAGTACTACCAGCAAGGCGAACAACAACTCGAACGACTCCCTGAACCCCGCAGCGTCGCGCCGCGGCCTGAGGGAGTCGGACACCGCCCCTCGTCGCGGCATGCAGCGGATGTCGCGCGCCGCGAATCGCCCTGCCGTCCCCACGACGACCGCGCCGACGCCGACCGCGAAGCGCAAACCTCGGCTGAGGCCGCTGGCCAATCTCGCCGTCATGGCCATCGCCGGCGGAATCATCGCCACCGTCGCCATCCCCGCTTACGCCTTCAACCCGGCCACCTCCAACCAGGCGTCGTTCGGCACGTCGGTCATCGACGACATGAAGAAGGCGAACTCCCAGACCGCGCACGTCTCGAGCGCGATCGACGGGCCCGTGGCCTCCGGTGACACGTTCAGCGCCACTACCGAACAGCAGCTCGCCGACCAGAAGGCGGCAGCCGAGCGCGCGGCGGCCGCGAAGCAGATGCAGGCGTACGCGGCGGCGTACGACGGGCCGTCGGCATCCGACTACCTCAAGAACCCGCCGTATCCGAACTTCAGCCTGTCACAGGTGTTCGCGGTGGCGCAGCAGTACATCGGCACGCCGTATGTCTATGGCGGCGACACCCCTGCCGGCTTCGACTGCTCGGGCTACGTGATGTTTGTCTATGCCCAGTTCGGCATCTCGCTGCCGCACTCGGCTTCGGCCCAGGGTGCGATGGGAACGCGCATCTCCATTCAGGATGCGCAACCCGGCGACGTCGTCATCATGCTCGGCGGAGCGCACGACGGGTTCTACGCGGGCAACGGCAACATCATGGATGCGCCCGACGTGGGTCGCAGCATCTCGATTCGGCCGATCTGGACCGACGACTTCTACATCGTGCGATACGGCATCTGATCGCGAACGCGGTCGGTCGCGTGACCGGCTGCCGGCCGGGCGGTGAACGCCGGGCTACCACAGGCCAGCGATCGGCGTGCCACAAGGGCGTGGTGCGCCGATCCTGCGTTACCCTGTTGGCCTAGTCAGTTGTCATTCTGGCCACGTTCATCCGTAGCCCGTCCTGGAGAAGCTTCCCCCATGGGAAACCATCGGCATCACAGCCACCACTGCTTCCACCACCACTGTGTGTGGAATCACTAGGCGTCGTCTTCGTGACGGCGCCTTTTTTGTTGCTGTGACGCCGGATCCCCGGCGACGGAGCGGTCGAACGCGAGAGACACGGAAAGCCATTCCGGTCTATCGAGAGGATGTCGATGCGCACACTGGTGCTGAACGCGGGATATGAGCCGTTGGCCGTCGTGAGCTTCAAGCGAGCGCTCGCGCTGGTGATGAGCGCGAAGGCGACGATCATCGAGGTGGATGCCGAGCATCCTGTCTGGACCGTCGACACGGTTTTCGACCGTCCGTCGGTCATCCTGCTCACCCGTTACGTCCACCTGCCCCACGGTCGCGCCGTTCCGGTGTCGCGCCGAGGCGTGCTGCGCAGGGACGGCCACCGCTGCGCGTACTGCGGCAAGAACGCGACCACGATCGACCACGTGCTGCCCAAGTCCCGTGGGGGAGCGGACTCCTGGGACAACCTCGTGGCCTGCTGTCTGCGCTGCAACAACATCAAGGGCGACCGCACCGCGAGCGAGATGGGCTGGTCGCTCACGTTCACACCGCGCATGCCGCACGATCCGGCCTGGATGGTGCGAGGAGTCGAGCACGCGCAGCCCGAGTGGCAGGGATACCTGGAGCCGGCCGCGTGAGGATGCCCCGCTGCCGCTCGGTCGGAATCACACGCCCGGTGTCCGCCTCGCGAGCTCGACGTCGGGCCTATGGAACTGAAGCGACGTTGAGACTACGGCTGCAGCATCGAGACTTGGCTGCGGAATCGAGACTTCGGGTGTGGCATCGAGGCTACGGACAACAGCCATAGTCTGAGTGAAATACGCATAGCCTCGGCACAGGCCGCTTGCGTTCCGCTTCAGCGCTGGCACCTGGAAGCCCACGAACGATGTCGACCGACCGGTAGGATGAGTGCGCCAGCCTCTGTAGCTCAATGGAAGAGCAGTTCCGTCCTAAGGAAACGGTTGGGGGTTCGAGTCCCTCCAGGGGCACCGTTGCGAGTGTCGTGAGATCCGTGGAGTTACGCGGATGTTCGGGGAGCCGGGTTCAGGCAGACGGACCGTTTGCCCACATTTTGCCCACAATCTGCGTGATGCCGCTGTCAGCGACGACGCGCTCGTTGAGTCGCTCGGCGACGTTGCTGAGGTCGTCCTCAAAGAGGTCAGCGTAGGTATCCAGCGTCATGGATGCGGACTTGTGCCCGAGCATCCGCTGCAGTGCTTTGACGTTGGCACCGGCGCTGACGGCCAGGCTCGCAGCGGTGTGTTTGAGGTCGTGTGGCGTGAGCCGTTCGAGGCCGGCTTCTCGCAGCGCTGTCAGCCACCATGACTGCCGTGAATGGCTCGTATCTGGGCGCATGAGGAATCCGCCGTGTCGCGCGCGGAAGACGAGCTCGTCGGTGGGCTTGTTCTCGAGCTGGCGTTCCAGGATCGGCTCGAGGAACGCAGGGAACGGCACTGACCGCGACTCCCAGCTCTTCGGAGGACCGACCTGGATGTAACCATCGACCTCCGTTGCCGTACGGCGCACGTTGATGCGCCGCCGTTGGAGATCGATGTCTTCGGGTCGTAGCGCGACAGCCTCGCCCCAACGGATGCCCGTGTACGAGAGCGTCAGGATGAGAGCGGCGCGCGTCGTGTCGGGCGCGTGTTGTGCAAAGCGGAACACTTCCTCGTTCGTCAAGTACCGGCGGGGCTTCTTGGAGGCCTTACGCGGGAGGTTGCTTGACCCCCGTGCCGGGTTGGACGGGATCCGCCCGTCCCGAACGGCGGTGTCGAGTATCCCGGCGAGTATGCCGACGGCGCGAAGCACGACACTTGGCGAGCGGGGGCCTTTGTACTGACGCACCCGATTAGTAGTGGCCGTTCCCAGTCCGAGCTCGCGGATCCAGTTCTCGACCTCTGATGGTCGGACGGAGCCGACCGGTGTACCTGACCAACGCGGCTCGACGTAGACACGCCACGCAGTGCGGATGGGGGAGTAGCTGGATGGCTTGAGCGCATGCTCCTTGTTCGCCAGCCATCCAGTAGCGAGTTCGCCGACCGTGACGCGAGCGTGTGACGGGTCGAGGTATGTTCCTTGCCCCTTCGAGATCTCGACGGTCGCCATGAAGAGCTCAGCGTCGCGCTTCGTTCGAAATCCACGCTTATCGGTTTGAGAGTGGTCGGGCTTCCGGTAGCGGACCCGCCATCGCCGGCCTTGCCTGGTCTCGTAGCTTGTGATGCTTCCCATCTCTTCCTCCGACTGCTTTGTCTGGTACCGACTCCTACTAGTTCTTCTTGTTTGGTCGGAGATCTGGCGCGCACCTCCGCGCCCACTCTCTCTGATGACCCCGACAGTCAAGGCCGAGTCATACTGTTTTCCGGCTTGGGAAGCAGTCCCTGGCGTCCAGAGATTGCTGCGATTGCGGGGCAGATCAATGGAACTGCACACAGGGGTGTGCACATGCCGGCGGAACCGACTGGGTGTGTGCCAGGCATGATCCCGGCACGCGTTCGCCAGACTCTCACTCGACTTGGAGCGTCGGTGCCGAACTCCAACGAAACCGCCACTTTAGTTGGACAGCTGCGACTACGCTCCAACTCGCCTTGCACTGAAGCCGCAACGCTCCAAGTGAAGCGGCACTTCTCTTGTAAGTTGTGGGTATGGATGCGGCACGCTTCGTGGACTCGATCTTCGGCAGCGCTACGCGTGAAGCCGGTAACAAGAGCGGATTCACCTACTACCTGCCCAAGCCCATCCCCCGTCAGCTCGACCTGTCGACCGGCGCCGTCGCCGCGTTGTCGGAGGCAGATGCCGCTCTCGGGCTCCTTCAGGGGCTGGGCATGCTCATCGCAGACCCGAGCCTGCTCATCGGCCCGTACTTGCGCCGTGAGGCGCTGGCGAGCTCTCGGATCGAGGGTACGCAAGCTTCTCTCTCCGAGGTCTTTCAGTCTGAGATCGAAGCCGGCTCGGGAAACGACGACACCGCGGAGGTACTTCGATATCTCCAAGCGACACGTCAGGCCTATGAGTTGGCAGCTGAGCTGCCCATCACCCAGCGACTCATCCTGCAGGTCCATGCGACGCTCTTGGCAGGTGTTCGGGGTGAGGAGAAGTCACCTGGTGAGTTTCGACGCTCGCCCGTGTGGGTCGGCCGGGCGGGCGCGACACCAGAGAATGCCGCATTCGTCCCACCGTTGCCTCGTCACCTTGGCGAGCTACTCTCCGACTGGGAGCGATTCGTCAACGAGGATGGGCGGGCGTTGCCGGCGCTCGTGCAATCGGCGCTCATGCACTATCAATTCGAGACGATCCACCCGTTCCTGGACGGCAACGGCCGCATCGGTCGGCTCCTGATCAACCTCCTACTCATGGAACGGGGTCGACTCCCTCTTCCGTTGCTCTACCTTTCGAACTACTTCGAAACACATCGCGAGGAGTACTACGAGCGACTGCAGGCGGTGCGCGAGCGGGGCGATATCGACGGCTGGCTGGTCTTCTTCCTACACGCCGTCAAAGCGCAAGCCGAGGACGCCGTCAGCCGTTCGCGCCGGCTGGTCGAGATACGCGAGCGCTACCACAATGAGGCCGTCAAGGAACGCTCGAGCTTGCCCCGCCTCGTCGACCTCATCGTGCGCAACCCCTTCGTCACGGTGGCATCCGTTGAACGCGAACTCGAACTCACAAACCAGGGCGCCCGCAACCTCATCAAGAATGCTGAGGCTCGCGGGTGGTTGCGGGGCCTCGGAACGCACGGCCAAGGAGGCCGCGCACGCTGGTACTCGCCCGCTATCTACGAGCTCCTCGAAGAGCCTATGAGTTACGCAGACGAGCGGTAAGCAGTGTCATGATGCCGCATCCCGGCGCCTGGAGTCTCAGTGGTCCTCGGTAGCTAGTGTTTGTCCCAGCCGTGGGGGAGCCTCGGAGTATGAGCGATTCCCGTTCGCGTCCGGGCCCGCGACCAGTGGGTTCGTCACAGGTCGCTGCACTGGAGTTTTGTCGTGACTGGATGGTCTACCTCGGCGAACGGGACACCGTTATCGCTGCGCGGGTCGCCGCTGGGGTCTGTGACCTGTACAGCTCACGGTACGTCGCACTGGTTCAGAACCGGATCGGCAACATCGAGGTACCTCTTGTGCAACGGGCGATCGCGCTGTCCGCATCCGATGGGCGCCGTGCCTTGGTGTTTCACTCCGGCGGTTGCCTCATCGACGCCGCGCGGCTCGCGGACGCGCACGGGATTGCGCTAATCACGTATGTTGCCCGAGAAGGCGACATAGAGGCGCGGAATCGGGTAGCAGTGCCGATTTGCCGTACGTATCGGCTGCCTTAGAGGCTCGGCTCTGGTGCGGACTTCCTCCCGGGTCCTGCTTGTCCAGCGGACAGGGGTGCTGCTGCGCGGTGGAGTTCGTCGCGTGCGGCGGTGCGGGAGGCATCGATGGTGGATTCGATGCTGCCACGTTGCATCATTTCCGTAAGCTCAGCGGCCGCAGCCTTTGGAGTCGGGGCAGTGAGGACGATGTTGTTGGAGAGACGTCCGCGAGTGAGTCCCACATAAAGGCCGGCGGCGTCGACGCCGGGTCCGACGAGGGAGCGGTCGGTGGTTTCTCCCTGTGCACCGTAGACGGTGGAGGCGTAGCCGAGGTGGATGTGCTGTGCGGCGTAGTCGTGGCTGACTTTCCGGAACTGGGTTGAGTCGTTCACGCTTGCCAGGACGAGACCCTCGTTGGTGATCCGGTGGAGGATCCAGTTCTGCCGGTTCTCGACTCCCGAAGACCGGTTGTTGCGACGCGTCTGCACGACATCGCCCTCAAGGAGCGTCTGTCCGGCCTGTCCGACGGCGACCTTCCCGGTCGCGAGGGCGCCCGCCTTGAGGCGTCGTGCTTGGATCGCCTCACTCACTGCTTGTGCTTCAGCGTGCGTGGAGGTGATGAGGGAGATCGTTTCCCGTCGGCTCATCGCATCGAACCATGCATCGGTCATCGTCGACTCGGCCGCGCTGGTGTTGTCGGCGAGTTGGACGTGCCCGGTCTCCACCAGGCGGTTTGCCAGGCTCTGGCGGTCCGCTGCCGTCTGAGCACGTCTCAACTCGATCGTGAACCGTCCCCATGCGTGATCCTTGAAGCGATGCACATCCAGAAGCTCGACCATCTCCGCGCTGTTGTGTCGGAGTAGTGCCATGGCACCGGAGTGACCGACGGGGAGGGCTTGGTTCGGGTCGCCAACGGCGGCGATGCCAGTGCCTGTCTCGCGGGCGAGTTGGACGAGTGCGTTGGCGGTGTCGAGGTCGAGCATTCCGGCCTCGTCGATCACGATCCGGTCACCCTGCTGCAACTCCTCGTCCGGGACACCATCGAAGGGTTGCTGCGTCGTCGGGTCGATTTCGCCGATGGCAAGTCGTGACCAGACGGTGCGTCCGCTCGCGTCCTCGTTCCACCGCCACCCACACGCGTGAAGCAGTTGGTGGAGTGAGGATGAGTCGCTGCCGACTTCGCGGCCGGCCACGGTCGCGGCCTTCTTCGTCGGCGCGACGACGACCATCCGTCGGTTCTGCAGCTTGAGAGCCGTGGCGGCCACCTTCAACATCGTGGTCTTACCGGTCCCGGCCGCACCGATCACGGTCACGAGGGTGTTGGTCCCTGCAATGTCGCGCGCACCGTCGATCTGGCCGGAGTCCAAGGCGCGGCCAGGGTCAACGACCGCTGCGATCTTCTGCACGGCTTCGGTCGGGAGCGGTTCTCCACTCTCGGGGAAGAGCGACAGCTGATTGGCGAGCGAGTACTTCGCCACAACTGTCTCGCTGGCCACGAGGTGCTTCACGTGATCGGGCACAACCTCGTCCTGATTGAGGAGCCGCACCGTGTGCGCCGCCACAGCCTGCTGGACGAGTTCGTCGACCAAGGAGGTGAGATCGTCGCGATCGGTCACCAAGCCCGTAGAGGACAACGCGCGGAGGACGCCCGCGCGGACATCGAACACGCTGAACCGTCCGCCGGTCCCGGTGGAGCGACCATCCGCATCCACCACCGCTTTCGCGGCCACCAAGTCCAGGTCAATGTCCGCCACGTTGACCGGCGTCACGGCCACCGCTGCCCGTGCGGTCATGGTGGGGTCGGTGGTGTGGATCTCATCGCGGATGATGGCCGCCCAGTCGTCCTCATCCAAGTCCTTTGGTTTGTTCGGTCGGTTGGTGGCCCATGCCCATCGGTCGATCTGATTCAACACATCCCGCGACGGTTACTCACCCGGATGCTGTGTCCGCCACCACTCCAGCCGCTTTGCCCGGTTGGTTTCGATCTGCGCTGACCGCTTCGACAACGGCCGCACCAAATGCGCCAGCTGCTCGATCTCGCCGTCCGTGTTGAGCGTGAATCCTTTGGCCGCGAGAGCGCGGATCCACGCGGGGTCGGTGCGTGCGGCGAGGTCGCCTTCGGCGTTCACCACGTTCTGGAACCGCAACGCCACCCGGGTGTCCAAGTTCGACCAACGACCGTCCTGGCCTTGGACTTTGACGTTCAACCAGAGGTGGCGGTGTTTGTGCGGATCTAACGACCGGGACCGTTCATGCTTCAGCTCCACCACCTCAACCCGGGCCAGGTCCTCCCGAATGAGACCGCCAGCACCACGGCGAGCGTTGAGGTCTTGCTGCCAGAGGTGGATGATCCGGTCCCGCAACCGGTCCTGCAGATCCTCATACGCCGTATTCAACTCGGGATCGAGAAGCGCGGCGATGGAGAACGACTTCGGCGCGTTCACCGTCGCATCAAGGACCAAGTCAGCGACGGGTGACTCGAGGTCACGGCCGCGGCGTTCATCGGTGAGTGGATCTACTCCGTCCACCCACGCCCGCAACTGCTTCCGACTCAGCAGATCGTCCCGGATGGCGCCGTTCTGGCAGATGTACCGGTTCATCAACGCGTCCGCGTAATCCGCGGCAGCGATCACACCGGCAGCGTCCTTTGCAGTAAGGGTGGCGTCGCAGACCCCGCCGAAGGCGTACGCGACGGCCTGCTTCACCCCCTGCGAAGCCTTACCCCGCTTCCAACGCGCAATTCCACCCCTCACACTTGTTCTTCATCGAAACCGCCGATTTTGGCGCGCACCTCACAGAAAGTGCCTGCGTGCATTGCCGTTTTCGATCCGTGGGTCTCCTTTGCTCCGTGGTTCCGCTTCCGTCGTTTCTTCCTCGTACTCGATCGATGCCGTTGTCTGTCCCGTCGTCTCCGTTCGTAGTCTCCGTTTCGAGAAACCCTTCGCCGACCTTCCGCGGCGATGACCCACGACCGCACGAATCACGTTGCAGTTGGCGTACGCGGGATTCAGTTGATCGACGCAACACCCGATTGAAGGTGTTCGCTGATGTATCTGTCTTTGTCGTCTCATGCGACGATGCGGCTTCTGGCTGCGATCAGGTCCGGGGAAGGGATCAAGAAGTCTGCCCGGTTATCGGGCATCCCGTCCTCGTCGGTGTACCGGCTGCTGCGTGATCGGTATCTCCAGTTGCGGCGTGGCGGGATGAGCGGTCCGGAGGCTGTGTTGGAGATGGGAGTGCGCTCGAGCCGTGTCGAGGAGTGGGAGGCGCAGGTTGCGCATCCGCGGCTGTATCATCAGCGCGCGCTTCCGGTCGAGGTCGAGGATCGGTTCTGGGCGGCGTTGGAAGGGGCCATGGCTGCTGCTGCGGTGAGCCGGGAGGCCGGGATCCCGCATGTGACCGGGCAGAGGTGGGTGCAGCGTCGTTTCGATCAGCTGCGCGGCGAGCGGGTGCGCGTCGGGGAGTGCGCGCGGCGGTTGAGTTTGCGGACAGCACGTGCGGAGGCGTTCGAGATGCAGCGGCTGGCCGGCCCGCGGGCCCGGCGGAGCGTGGAGGCGGCGGCGCAGCGGGAGGCGCTGTTCACGGCGGCCCGTCACGCGGAGCAGGCAATCGCCCTGCACGGCAAGCTCAGGCGTCGCAAGGAGTTGGCCGCTGAGTGCTGGCGGCTGATGCGGCAGAGGGTAACCAATGTTGAGGTATGCAGAATTCTCGGAGTATCACGTCAGTACGGCATCCGCCTGCGCCAGAACCCGCCTCGCCTTTCACCTCACGCAGCAGCTGCCGGCGGTCCGGGCCGGTATCTGGAGCTGCGGGAGCGGGTGCTGATCGGACCGGCGCCGGGTCGGGTTCTCGATGCGTCAGATCGCGGCGCAGCTGGGCCGCTCGGCCTCCACGATCAGCAGAGAGCTGGGCCGGCACGCCGGCCCGGACGGCAGTTACTTGCCGGCCACCGCGGATCACGACGCGCACCGGCAACGCGCGCGCCTGAAGACGCCGAAGCTCCTCGGCAATGCGCGACTGCGGCAACTAGAGCAGCGCAAGCTTAACCGGCACTGGTCTCCGGAGGAGATCAGCAGCTGGCTGCGCAAGGCCCACCCGGACGATGCCCGGATGCGGATCTGCCACGAAACGATCTACCGCGCCCTGCTGACCCGAGACGGCGCCGGGCTGCACAAACGCTACGCGGCCCGGCTGCGCACCGGGCAGCGGATCCGCAAGCACCGGTGGCGGCACAACCACGATGGGACCGGCTCGCGCATTAGAGACATGATGATGATCCACGAACGCCCCGCCAAGGCTGAGGACAAGAAGACGCCCGGCCATTGGGAGGGCGACCTCATCATCGGCCTCGGTTTCGTCTCGGCGATGATCACCCTGCGGGAACGGGCCACCCAGTACCGCATCGTGATCAACCTGCCCCGAGACCACACCTCCGCCACCGTGAACACGGAGATCGCGGCCGCGTTTGTCCACTGGTGTCTTTGTACACGCTGGAGTTCAGAGCTGGATCTCGACGTAGGCGGCGGAGTGGGCGGCGAGCGATCCCGGCGCCGAGGGCGTAGTGGGGATGACCCGTCGCGCCGGAACATCGCTCAGATCGATCGGGGAGGCGCGGTGGTTCACTATCACTCCGCGGTCGCCGAAGATTGCGAACTCGACGCCACGGATCGGTTTCATCAGCGCCGACGGCGATGCGCCGATCTCGATCTCTACGGGCGTGCGGTCGAGGAGCACGAGTGGGTGCATCTCGCGACGTCCGTAAGCGGGTGGCACGATCGGCATCGTGCGTCGCGCGTAGGCGTAACCGTATTCGAAGCCGAACGAGAGAACGCTGCCTTTTCCGACCGACGTGCGTAAGATCCCTGGGCGACCGGTCTCGATGTAACGGCCGAGCACTTCGCCGTCCGAGGTGAAGGAAACGGTTGACCATCCGTGTGGGATCAGATCTTCGTCCCAGCGGAGGCAATCGAAGGGAACAGGTGCTTCTGTGACGCCGAAGGCGCCCTTGACCAGGCCACAGTTCGGTCCATGCATGACCATGCCGCCGCGGTCTGCGAACGCACGGACGCTCGCCTCGAGTTGGGTGGTCTCACCAAGGTCATAGAGGCTGTCGGTCGGTACGACGAGGTACTTGTAGTCCTTGAGCGCGCCTGCCACAACCTGGTCAGGATGCACGATGTCAACGTGCCAGCCGAGGTCGGTGAGCTGCTGATACCAGCCGAGCAGATCCATTCGGTGCCGACCGTTCTCGTCGAGCTCGAGCGGTTCGTAGAAGCTCATCATCGCTGGGAAAAGGATGGCCACCTCGCGGTGCCGTTGCTGCTGAAGCAACGGCATGACCTGTGCCGCCCACGCCGTTCCCGCGCGGAGGGAATCCTTGAATACGGGGTCCATCCGGAAGATGACACCGCCGTCATCCAGCCCGCTGTAACCGTAGGCATGGAGTCTTCTGGCGCCTCCGGCCACCTGGGTCGCAATGGCTTCCGCCGGCGGGACGGACCGATAGACGTCTTCGTTGATGTGACGCCCGAGGTAGAGGCCCGCCGTGAACTCGCGTCCCCCGTTGGCCGTACGCGCGATCGACGTTTCGACGCTGAGCACAGAAGCATCGGGCCGGTTCTCGGCGTTGAGCGGTGCCGTGATGAAGAGTACGCCGTCGACGTGTTGTGCGAGGCGATAGACGTCCAGCGCACGCTGTCCCGTCTGCCAGTCACGCTGTCCAGGTGGGTTGAAGAAGTACCCCCACTGGTGCAGCACAGGTTCGACGAACAGTTCGGGAACCATCGATCGCCAGTGGTCGCGCATCGTCGCGAAGTACTCAACCATGACTTCGCCCAGGTAGGACTGATTGTCGACCCATCGGTTGAAGTCCGGGCCGCGGCCCGTGAGGTCGTCCACGGTTGGCAGCGCGCATCCGACCCAGTCGAGTTCGCCTGGGTGAAGCCAGTACTGGGACGGTTCGAGATCGTCGAAGCTCGTTGCCGTGATGCCGTACCGTGCGGAGACACGTGAGATATCGCCGCTGTAGCGTGTGGACAGCCACTGGAGGTAGTGCGCCCGTCCCTCGGCATCGAAGCTGGGCTTAGGAATCGGGTCGAACATGGTCTGCATGATCACGCGGCCGTCCGGAGCGCGCCGCATGCCGTCGCCGTACAAACGCAAGAGGCCCTGAACATGTTCGACCATGGTCGCCTGCGCTGTCGGCGACCAGTACTTGTAGGTGCCCATCGGAGCGCCGTTCGGTCGTATCGACTCCTCGCCGCGAACCGGGGGCACGTCGCGGATGCCCGGGTACAGGTTGTCACCACATAGATACAGCGCCAGACAGGTGAAGTCCATGCCGTTGGCCGCGGCTTCGGACATCATCAGTTCCTGAGTGGCGACATACTGGCTCGCCTCCTCACCGCGGTAGCGTGCGAAGAAGTCCTCCCACGGCTTGGAGTCGAGGTTGATGGAGGTGAATCCGAGATCGGCGACATCCCGGATCCCTCGGCGCACCGCATCAGCATTCGAGTAGAACGGCTCGAAGAAGTTGCCGAACCACATGCTGATGAACGGCGGATCGGTCCACTCCGGCTCGGGGATTCTCGTGTTCATACCGTCGGGACCACGCTTTCGAGGAAGGTGTCAGCGATCCGATGGAAGTCGTCTCGGCTGTCACGACGGATGAAGTGCGTTGCGCCATCAACGACAGTGATGTCGGCTCCGAGAGAACGTGCGATCGCTCGATGATTCGGGGTGATACCGATAGCGATCGTTCCCGTGACGATATGCACGGGTACGGACGCCCTGGCAAGGTCGGTGAGGAGAGTAGTCCATGCGCGGGTGGGGATGACATCGCCATTGCGCACGAGAGAGACGTCCATTCGCTGCTTTGCCAGCGACCATTCGGCAAGCTCGTCCATCGGCCATCTCGGGAACCGGGCCGTGATCTCGGCGCGACGCTCTGAGTCCGTGATTGCTTGCTGGTGCTCGAGGGTCGCGGCCGCGCCCATCGCTACCTTCCTGTCTTGGTGGGATGTGATGGGAAGGCGCCAGAAGGGGTCCTCCAGCAATACGCCGACGAGGCCCGACGGCAGTGTCGCAGCAACCGCCGCCGCTGCAGAACCGCCCGCAGAGTGACCGAAGAGGATCAGGGAGTCGCCCTCCAGCCGAGGCGTCAGTGCCCTGATCAGGTCATCGACGATCGTGTCACCGGGATGATTCCGGAGCAGTTCAGGCGTCCATCGAGGTGAGAGCCCGTGTCCACGGGGGTCTACGGACAATACGCGGAATCCCCGTTCCGCCCAATGCTGCGCGGTCTTGCGCAACGTTCCGGCAGATTCGGCTAGTCCTGGAACGGCAACGATGGTGCCTCTTCTGGCGCCTGCCGGAACCTGCTCCTCGATGTGAAGTTCGTCGGTCACTGAAGGACCTCAGGGAACGCGAGCGGACGGCCCAGTGCGATCCGCTCGAGTTCTGTTGCAACGTGGTCACCAAGGCGCCGGATCTCGGTGCCCATCGAGCCTGAGATGTGCGGCGTCAGGAACACATTGGGGAGCGTGTAAAGCTCGTGATCGCGTGGCAGGACTTCAGGGCTGGTGACGTCGAGGATCGCCGAGATCCGTCCGGTGCGCAGCTGCGTGAGGAGTGCAGCCTGATCGACGACGTCGCCGCGCGAGGTGTTGATCAGAGTGGAGCCATCGCGCAGTTGTGCGAGCAGGCCCGCGTTGATCATGCGCTTGGTTGATGCGTTGAGCGGCGGATGAAGTGTAACGACGTCGCTCGTCCGCATCAGCTCGTCGAGTTCGACGCGCCGCACGTCGAGGCGCTGTGCCTCAGCACTTGACAGATAGGGGTCGTAGACCTGCACCCGAAGATCGTGGTCCCTGAGTCGTTCGATCACCATCCGGCCGATGCGTGAAGCGGCGACGACTCCGATGGTCTTCTCGCGATTTCCGGCGCGCGGAAACTCGAGCTCCCTGTCGATGCGTGACCTGGTGGTGCGATAGAGATGATGCGCCTCGAAAGCCTTCTTGTTCGCCAGCACGATCATTGCAACGGTGAATTCGGCAACGGGGATTGCGTTGAGCCATCCGGCATTGGACACCTGGAGGCCTCGATCGCCTGCACTGTCGGGCAGCAAAGCGGATCCCTGGCCCCCGGCGTAGAGCAAGTACCGCAGGCGTGGTGCGCGGTCGAGGTCGGTGTCGCTGAGGGCCGGCGCACCCCAGGCGGCGATCAGAACTTCGGCCTGTTCGAGGGCGCGTCGGGCGTCGTCGTCGAGCACGGTGAACGGGGTGCTGTGCAACGCTCTCGTGCCCTCGATGCGCAATGCCTCGAGTCCGTTTCCAAACAGATGCGTCGCGAGTTCGGGTGGACTCATCGTCATGGCGAAGTCGATCGGCGGCTTCGGAACCCCGACGAGCGCGGATGCCAGTGTCGTCGTGCTGCCCGTAGCACTCGTCATTGAATCCTCATTGTCCGTTCGTGGGTTGCGGTGTATCTGAGGATTGAAACTAGTTACAAACCGTCGCGAGCGCAACCTCCTATTGCGCCCGTGCGCCCGATGGGCGGACCTCCTAGCACAGCAGATGACGAAGCGTGCAGCTACATGCGCCTCGGTGGCGCGGTCGAACCGCGCAGCACGAACGAGGGTTGAAGGAGCACATTCTCTGCGGGCTCTAGTCCGAGCGCGATACGGGTCGCGCGAACGCCGACTTCGAAAAACGGGGGGTGAACCGTAGTGAGCCCTGGAGTGAGATCACCGACGATGGGCACGTCATCGAATCCGACGATCGACAGGTCGTCAGGAATCCGGAGGCCCAGCGCACGCGCCGCTCGGTAGGTGCCGACAGCGATGTTGTCTGTCATCGCGACGATCGCCGTTGGTCGATCGGCCATCGACAGCAGCTCGTGAGCTGCGGCTTGGCCGGCGTCCTCGCTGTTCGCGGCGTCGTGCACGAGCCTTTTCGGATGTGGCAAGTGGTGGCGTTTCATGGCTGTGCGGTATCCATCGAGTCGAACCTCGGCGGTCGTCATGCCTTTGCCTTCGCCGAGGTAGCCGATTCGAGTGTGGCCGAGGCGCACCAGTTCATCGATGCCAGCGCCGACGCCGGCCCGATGGTCGTAGTCGACACTCGTGATCGTTGGTGCCGTCGTCACCGGGGGTCTGCCGCACAACACGAGGGACGCGTCCACGTCGGCCAGATTCTTCGCATAGCTCGCGATGCGCGTGTCGAATTCGGCGTCGGATTCTGTCGAGCCGACGTACAGGACGGCGCGTGCGCGCTGTTCCCTCAAAGTCGCGATGAGGTCACTCTCGCGTTGCCGATCGCCTTCGGTCGTGGAGATCAACAACAAGTGACCGTTCGCCGTGGCAACGCTTTCGGCGCCGGCGGCCAGTGCCGCGAATGTTGGTCCGATCATGGAGCGGACCACGAATGCGACGGTACCGGGCCCGCGGCCGGTCATCGCTCTGGCAAGCCCGTTTACGACGTAGCCGAGCTCTGCCGCGGCAGTCAGCACCTTCGCACGAGTGTCGACGTGGACGCTCCGGCTGCCTCCGAAGACTCGTGAGGCCGTGGCGGGCGAGACGCCGGCCCGCGCCGCGACGTCTCGCAGATTCGCGCTGCTGACTCGGGCAGGCCCGCGGGATCCGCCATGACGGATCGCCTGCGCTTCGTCTGGAGTGGACATGCTGGGGATCGTACTCGGCCCTCGAGCGCCTTCGTGGAGGCATGCGCGTCGGGCTTGATGGATCGCTTGACATGGCTCGTGTGGTGGTCTAGCTTCGCCGTTATGAAACTAGTTCCACGAAGAACTGGTGAGGACTACAAGGAGTCATGAAGTGCAACGAGGCACCGCCGTCGCGGACGTAGGGCCCGGCACCGCGGCCGTCAAGAGCGCTCCCGCCCCCGGAGCGACTCGCCCGGCGCGCCGTCGAAAGCCGACGAGTCGCGGAACGTTCGGCTTACTGCTGCTTGCATTGCCGGGCGTTGTCTGGTTCGTGGTGTTCGCCTACGGCCCGATGGCCGGCCTGGTTGTGGCGTTCAAGGACTTCAACGTCAGTGAAGGAATCTTCGGCAGCCCGTGGAACGGTCTGCAGAATTTCGCGTACTTCTTCTCGAGCGGTGACGCGCCCCGGATCGTGATCAACACGATCTTCTTGAATGCGCTCTTCCTTGCGGCATCGCTCGGCGCCGGACTGCTCTTGGCCGTGATGCTGAATGAGATCAAGGGTCACTTCAGCAGGCGATTCGGACAGTCGGTCATCTTCTTTCCCTACTTCGTCTCACCGATCGTGATCAGCATCATCCTTCAAGCGGTGCTGGCGGGGGTCGGGGGCCGAAGCGGCATGGTGAACAACCTTCTGGACGTGTTCGACCTCCCTCAGGTGAATTGGTACACGCAACCCGGGGCATGGCCGTGGATCCTCACCATCGTCAAGGTCTGGCAGCTCGGTGGCTACACCTCCGTCATCTTCCTGGCGGCGATCACCTCGATTCCGGAAGAGGTCTACGAGGCCGCCGCAATCGATGGGGCGAGCCGTGCTCGGATGGCGCGTTCGGTCACAGCGCCGCTGCTCCTGCCGACGATGGGAATCCTCATCGTGCTCGGCGTCGGTCGCATCTTCTTCGGTGACTTCGCCACGATTTACGCGATCGTCGGCGACAACGGCACTCTCTTTCCGACTACCGACGTCATCGACACCTACGTTTTCCGTTCGCTGCGCACCGTGGGCGACTTCGGTACCACAGCGGCAATCGGTTTGTTCCAGTCCGTGGTCGGATTCGTGTTCGTCTCGGTCGCGGTGCTCGTGCAACGTCGCGTCGACAAGGAAAGCAGCATCCTATGAGCCTCATCGCCACCGGTCGCACGCAGACCATCACCGATCTCGAAGCGGAGACGGTGCTGGGCGCGACGCCGCCGAAGGCACCCGTGAAGAGTCGGCTTCCCGGTCGTAGATCGTTCGAACCGTTCACGGTGGTCAGTTATGTCTGTGTGACGATCTTCGGGCTCTTCTGCCTGATTCCGCTCTGGATGATCCTCGCCGGCTCATTCACAGACGAGTCAGTTCTCGCCGCCAACGGATACAGCTTCTGGCCGGCACCGTTCTCCGTGGCCGCCTATCAACTGCTGTTCACGGGACAGTCACTGATCAACGGGTATATCGCTTCGTTGTTCATCACCATCATCGGCACGGCGTTGTCACTGTCCTGCACCGCCTCGCTGGCTTGGGTGATCGCCAGGCGGCTTCCGCGCATCAGTCGACCGCTCACCGTCTTTGCCTATATCCCGATGCTATTCACGGGCGGACTCGTACCGCTTTACCTTCTGGTGACCCAGGGATTGAACCTCTCGAACAGCTGGTTCTCGGTGATCTTGCCGGTGATGTTGGCGCCTTTCCTCATCTTCGTTGCAGTCAGCTTCTTCCGACAGCTGCCCGAGGACATCCTCGATTCGGCTCGCATTGACGGCGCCGGGGAACTGCGGGTCTTCTTCCAGATCGTGATCCCGCTCTCCAAACCGATCCTCGCCGTGCTCGGGCTCTTCTACGCGGTCACGTACTGGAACGAGTGGTTCATGGCACTGCTGTTCATCTCCGACCCTGACAAGTTCCCCCTGCAGCTGATCCTCCAAAATCTCATCTCGAACGTCACGAACGCCGCGAGCCTTCCAGGCGCGTCCGCATCCCAGGCGGCGGCGCCCGTCTACCAACTCCGCTTCGCCATGACGGTCATGACCATCGCCCCCATCCTTTTCGCCTATCCCTTCGCCCAGCGGTTCTTCGTCAAAGGCCTCACTCTCGGGGCAACCAAGGGCTGAGTGAGCACAGCTGCACCATCCCCAACCCCCTCTGCAATCTGTCCACAAAGGAGTACACGGAATGTCCACGAATCTCAGCCGTCGCGGCTTCCTCGCCCTCGGCGGCGCCGCCGCGATCGGCGTCGGACTGACGGGAGCACTAGCCGGATGCAGCCCGTCCAAATCCAGCGGCGGCGCACTCTCGGGAACATCGCTGGCGATTCTGCCCAGCACCGCACCTTCGAACTGGAAGACGGTGCTGTCGAAATTCAACGCGGGTCTGAAGAAGGAACACGGATTCGAGCTCGACGCGCAGTTCATCAACTGGACGAACTACGCCCAGCAGTCCCTTCTCAAGTTCACCGCTGGTGCGAAGTTCGACACCGCGCTTCAGGCGCTTTGGCTGAACATGGCTCAGCTGCAACAGGACAAGTCGCTGGTCGATCTCACCAAAGAGATCTCCAAATGGCCCAACCTGTCCAAACAGCTCGCGCCTGAGCTGATCTCCTCAAACAAATGGAGCGGGCATCTGTGGGGCGTCCCTCAAGTCAACAGTGCTGGGCGAGTGCAACACTTCAGCATCCGCAAGGATCTGGCAGACAAGTACGGCTTCGACACCATCCAGGACTACGACACGCTCGAGAAGTTCTTCTACGACGTGAAGCAGAAGGATTCCGGAGTGACGCCGTTCGGCGTCTCCTCGAACGAGACGTTTGAGCTCGCCATTGGACCGCAAGGGCCAGTGGGACTTTTCGACCAGGCCGGATGGGAGAATCCGACCAAGTATTTCAATACGATCTTCGCCGGATCGGGCTTGTACTTCAGCTTCAAGGAGAGTCAACTGGCGTCTGGCTCGGCTGACCCCGTGCCATTCTGGGAAAACGACCAGATCGTCGAGACGCTGCGCCGCATTCGTAAGTACTACCAAGACGGCATCATCAACGCGAACGGACTCAACGCCGATAGCGCGACGGTTCAAGCGCAGTTCGAGGCCGGCAAGTTCGCGGGCCAGTGGGCGATCACCGACGGCACGGCGAGCAACTTTCTCGTTGCGCTCCGCAAGGCGGTTCCGGGGGCCGACTTGGAGGAGGTGCTTCCGTTCGGCGGACCGCTGACCTCAGTCAAACCGATTCAGACTTTCCAGGCCGACAACCTCGTTGTGGTGAACGCCAACGGCGGCGACGTCGACCGAGCGTTGGCGTTGCAGGACTACGTCTCAATCCAAGACAACCATGACCTGCTCGCCTACGGCATCAAGGGCACGGACTGGCAGCCGGTCGGCGACGACGGGATCAAGCAGCTCAGCACGTATGCGTTCCCGGGCTTCGCCCTCCTGTGGCGGTCGAAGCTCGAGCGACGTTCATCATTCATGACCGAATCCGAGAAGAAAGTCTTCGACTGGGCCCAGGATTACAGCAACTTCACCAAGGCCACGCTCGCCTCCTTCATCCCCGACGCCACGCCGGTCAAGCAGTCCGCAGCGGCAATGAACAACGTCATCACGCAGTACGCGAACCCGCTCTACTACGGGGCGGTCGATGTCGACAGCCAGCTCGACAAGCTCAAATCGGCCGCTGAAGCCGCCGGGCTGAGCAAACTGCAGAACGAGATGCAAAAGCAGGTCAAGGCATATCTGACGGCAAAGAAGTAGCTGACTGACGGGTTTCCGGTGCGGTACGGCTCGCGGCGCCGGAAGTCCGGCCCTTGTGTGAGTCCCGATGCACACAGAGCGATGTGGCGCGCCCGAAAGCGTTACCCCGATGGAGCCGTGTTCGAGAGTTTCCTGTACCACCACGACGAAGTGAACCGAACGGAGAAGACATGGGTAACGAGATCAGCCGCAGGAGCGTGCTCGCGGCGGCAGCGGCGACGGCAGGCGTGGCCGCGACGAACGCATTCATCTGGACGCCCGCGTCCGCATCAGCCGTTGGCCGGTTATCCGACTCAACAGCCCACGGCAAGGGGTCATCGAGGAACGGGCCGCTAGACACGATCGTATTCGGAAACAGCCTGTCGGAGTCGGCCCATGCGCTGAGCGCCTCCCTCTCCGACGTCGTCACCGGTGCGCTCGCTCAGTCCGCCCGTGTCCTCAACCCGCAGTCCCCGGCCGCCTGGTGGGGCGGGACGACATCCTTCACCCTCCAGGTCGATCCGGAGGAGACGACGTACCTCACTGTGAAGCTGTGGGGTGGCGATCATGCCGACGAAGCCGACGAATCGCACAACTGGCGGCTGCAGCTCTTCGTCGATGGCAAGTCAGTCGGCTGGTACGACGAGGGGCCGGTCGACAACCTGGACCAGCTCGGCACAGACCCCCGAAGCCCGGGTCGCTTCTTCTTCCACACACTTCCATTGCCCGAAAGCTATACGAAGGGCAAGAGGAGCCTGCAGGTGGAAATCCGCTCCATGGGGCGCATCTGGGACTATGGCGGCACGGTCGATACGTACTACTACGACCAGATCGAGCCCTCTCGGCCCATCTATCGCGCGTACACACACACCAACCCGTACTTTGCGCCGGTCCGCTCTGACGTCCTGGGTTCAGCACCCGCCACGAAGATCCGGCCGAATCAGGATGACGCGGCGATCGCCAAGCTCACAGCACAAGTCCAGGCCGAACACAAAGCCCTCATCTACGGCGGCGGCGCTTACGGAGCCGACGCGTGGGGTTTCAACATGCTCGCGGAGGGTTACACCTGGAAAGACAGCCCCGCCTATCAGAATCCGGATGCGCTCTCTGCGATCTGTTCAGCCATCGATAGCCGGTACAACGCATGGAAGGCAGATCCGACCGTTCTCACGGCATCCGATCAGCAGTGGCAGGGATTCGGCCGTGTCGGTCTCGTCCTTGCCTACCTGTGGAATGACATCCAGGGCGAGCTCGACAAGACCGTCACTGCCGGCATCACCACACTGACAAACCCCGGTTTCGAACAGGGCGAGGGCACACCGCTGGGCTGGACGGTCGAAGGGTGGGCTGCCAACGGCACGTTCAGCCGAGATTCGAGTGCGGCTCACTCAGGATCGGCGTCCGCCAAGCTCGTGTCCAACGGCGGCAGTCTCGTGGTTGCTCCGAGCGGGTTCATCCTGGCCGGCCCCGGGAACCTCTCTCTTTCGGGGTGGGTCAAGACCGACGGATCGGCTGCAGCAGCTGCCGCGGTGAAGCTCGATGTCCTCTTCTTCGATGACGCTGAGAACCTCGTCGGCACAGACCACAACTTCTTTGCATCAGCGGGTTCCGACGATTGGCAGCAGATCACCGGTGTGATGACCGTGCCGGCAGGGGCGACCAGATACCAGGTGTGGATGGTTGTCATGAACGGGCAAACCGCCTGGTTCGACGACCTCAATGTCGAGGCGCCAGCCCCGGCGGGGGCATCGGCCGTGAGCCGTCGTGCCGCGTATACGGACATGCTGCTCTCCAGCCGCGACTACTGGAAACAGAACATGCGGCACTACTCGAATCAAGCGCAGATCACCGCCATCGGCATCTATCAAGCCAATCGCGGCCTGTCACTGATTTCACCGAAGGATGCTTGGCCCGAACCTCGCGCCCGGCAGTGGATCTACGAGAGTCTCGGCATGAAGCCCTGGTACGGGCCGGAACTGCCTGACGGCACACGTACGAAGCCACTGGGAACCGACTATTACGTCGTCACGCCGAAAGGTCTGACCCGCGAACTCGGATTCGTCGGCAGCTACGGCGAAGTGACCGACTGGCTGGTGATGATGTACGAGTCCGTCACACGCGGGCACGGTGCGGTCCCGGCACCAGAGGTACGCGCCCAGATGGTCAAGATGGTGCAGGCCCGCGGATACTTCCGTCAGATCGACGCTGACGTGGACGGCTACAGGGTTGCTCGCCTCGAGACGGTTGTGGGATGGCGCAACGAGGAATATCCGGGTGTCATCGTGTACGCGTCCCGCACGGTCTGGGACTGCAGCCCCGTCATGGCGGCGGCCGCTTTCAACGACCAGAAGCTCACGGGGTGGACTCAGGAGATGGTTGCGGACGGGCAGTTCGCGCCCCAGCTCGCGCTGATGTTCACCAACACCAGCAACCGAGTCCAGTTGAACGCGACACGAATGCTCGCGCGCGACCTCGCCGCATTCCGTGCGCTTCCTACGTCGAACGAGCGGCTTCCCGTGAACTGGGACGCAGCCGACTTCGTCTTCACCGACGAGGTCGATGGTGTGCTCGCAGTGAAGAACGGGCGGGAACTCTTCTTCGCCTCGCTGTACTGGAGGGCCCGACAAGGTGTCAACAACTGGGGCCGCGTTCACCTCATCACACCGTCATCCGAACAATCGGCGACGGTCCGAGAGAAGACCGCAGGAAAACTGAGCTCGAACACGTTCACGGTGCAGGACTGGGTCAACCAGGACTACACGATCAACGACAGCAATGGAGGCTCGAACTTCCCCGAGGGCGGCATCACTCCGCCAGGGGACACCGTTCACCAGGCGTACGCCGGTGAGGTGCTTCCGCTGGCGATCATCCCGAGCGACGCGCACCCCGCATTGGGCTCCACTGAGGTCGGCGTCGAGGAGGTTCTTGTCGGCATCGCTCCGTATTACCAGCTCGAATACGGTCGGTACCTCGTGGGCATGAACACCACAAAGGATCAAACCTTCACGTTGAAAGTGACGGGGAGGGGTACTGCACGCCTGCTGAACCCGCCGAAAGGATTCCACGGCAATCCGGAGCACGTCGCACTCGCCGCGGGTCTCCGCGTACCGCCACAAAGCACGCTGGTGCTTTACCTCAATTGAAGATGTCGGGGTACGGCCGATGCACGACGCCGGCCATACCCCGACGAAATCGAGCAGGAAGGGAACACCATGCTCGCAGGCATCACTGGCTGGCATCTGCTGATCATCGTCGCGGTGCTGCTCTTGATCTTCGGTGCAACAAGACTGCCTGCCCTGTCGCGCGGGATCGGGCAGTCGATCCGGATTCTTCGTCACGAGACGAAAGACCCGGACCGCGAGAGTGTCAGGTCGACGATCGCTGACGATATCGACCACAGATGACGACCCTCGAGATGCCCCGAGATTTCGGATCGTCGCGAGCTCATTCGAAGTAGAGGAGAAACGATCATGCCCACCCAGGATCGAGCCGCACTCAACCTCACCCGGCGAGGCTTTCTCGCGATAGCCAGCGGTACAGGGGCGTCCGTTGCCCTGGCTGCTTGCACGCCAAGTGCCAACTCGGCGAACGGAGGCAAGGTGTCTGGTTCCAGCAGCGCTATCGTGTCGGGCACGCAGCCGCCCGGATGGCATGCTGTCTCGGATCGCCTGAACAGCCGACTCAAGAAGGACCTCGGGGTCACCCTCGATATAGAATTCCTCTCGTTTTCCAACTACGTACAACAAACCCTGTTGAAGTTCACCGGCGGCGCGAAGTTCGACACGGCCCTTGAAGCATTGTGGGCGAGTCTGTCGCAACTCGAAGCCTCTCACTCCATCGTGAACCTGGCGGGAAAGCTGACGAAGTACCCGCATCTCAAGGCCACCTTGCCTCAGCGGCTGTTGGATTCGAACACCACCCTCGACGGCCTGCTCCCTGGAGTGCCGCAGGCGAATAGCGCCGCCCGAATGCAGCATTTCACCATCCGAGAAGACCTGGCCAAATCGCTCGGCTATTCGACGATCGAGGACTTCTCCACGTTGGAAAGGTACCTCTATGCGGTGAAGAAGCGAGGGGTCGTTCCTTTCGGCGTCAGTAACAGCCAGAACACGGAGCTGGTGTTCAATTTGTACAACGAGGAATATTGGTCGAATCCCAACGCAGCTGCCTACTCTTTTGGGGCAAGTTTCTCTGGGACAAATTTCGGGTTCATTTTTGCAAATGATTGCGTCAAGACCGGTCGCGCTGATCCGAAGCCGTTCTGGGACGATGACAGCACCATCGACACCTTCCGTCGTATGAGGAGGTATTACCAGGATGGAATCCTCAACGCAGATGCAATCAACACAGATTCCGCAACCGTGACCAGCCGATGGGCTTCGGGCGCATATGGCGGAGTTTGGGCGATGACCGACGGAACCAGCAGCAATGCACTATCCACACTTCGCAAAAAGGTGCCCGAGGCGGCGTTCGCCAACGTTATGCCCTTGAAGGGCGGATTGCACGCCTTCAAGCCCTATCAAACATTCCAGGCAGACAACATCGTCGTGATCAATGCGAATGGCGACCTCGACCGAGCCTTGGCCATACAGGATTGGCTATCGGTCCAGGCAAACCACGATCTCCTCGAGTATGGAATCGAAGGCAAGGACTGGAAACAACTGTCGCGGAACAGGTACCGCCAACTCAGCGAATACACATTCCCGGGATACGCACTCTGCTGGCGTCCGTCTTTGGAGAAGAGATCCGAGTATATGAGCGCGACCGAGGAGTCGATCTTCGACTGGGCACAGGATTTCAATAACTTCACCGTGTCTCCGTTCGCGAAGTTCATTCCGAACATCACGCCGGTCAAGTCCGCGGTGGCGCAGATGTCGAGCGCCATGACGCAGTACCTCATTCCTCTGTCGTACGGGCTGGTGGATGTCGATTCGCAGTTGGACAAGCTGAAGAGCGCCGCGGATGCGGCCGGTCTCGAACTGCTCCAAGCTGAGATGTCGAAGCAAGCGGATGCATATCTGAAGACGGCAGCATCGTCGCGTTGATGGTGAGCAGTACGGGAGACATGGTCGCGACCTTCGGGGCCGAGGCTCCGCTTCACACCGTGGAACTGGGCGAAGTACGTGCGCAACCCCGCCAACCTCTATCCGCCCGCGTTGATGACGTCAGCTTTCGTCTGGCCGTTGATCCTCGACAACGAACCTTTCTGACTGTCGAGTGCTTTGCCTCGGACGTCTCGCCATACAAGACAATCGTCTTCGTCGACGATCAGCAGGCGACCTACCGCGATGGTGGGGATTATGAACCGTTGATCTCATCGAATCCGCAAGCTGTCAGCGGCAAGATCGTGAGCTACACGGTCCTGCTTCCTCCCCTTAGCACCGTTGGGAAGAGGGAAGTCGTCATCACGCTGAGAACGTTCCGTTCCGAATACCGTCCATCGGCGTCCGCGGCCGGTAGCGAGATCGCTGACGAAGCCTCGAGGCGATTCATACGCGCTCACAGCCACCTGAGCCCACTGCGCGACATTCCCAGACGCCGCGGCAACCACGACCAACGTGGCCGGGCTGTTGTTCGTCCTCCGGCGTCGGAGGAGCGAGCCCAGGTCGCTGAGCTGCAGGAATGGCAGACAAGAAGGCTGGATGACCTCATCGGTGGACATGCTCCTCGATCCGGCCGGACCTTGTCCATCGAACGGTATCGAAACGAGTTGCGGTTCGTAGCGGAGGCCCTCCGCGCCGGCTGGTTCGGTACACGCGCACAAAGCTCAGCGGGTGATGCATTAGAACGTGTGATCGAGAGCATCGACGATCATGTGCGCGGCTACTTCGCGGATGTCAGATCGGTGGCCACGGGAGGCCACCAATCGGACTGGGGAGGTTACTACGCGGCATTGGGCGAGGTGCTGTACATCCTCGAACCCGTTCTCGGGGGACCCCGTGCCGCCTGGTTCGAGGATCTTCTGAGCGAACCTTTCGACTCGCGAAGCGAAGGCGACTCGTTCTCCCTTCCTCCCTTGGCGCTAGACGGCGCGCCACTGACGAGGCGCTCAGCATGGGAGCGGGCGTTGAAGGCGAATTTCGACTTCGCCCGGTCGCGGCTCTCATATATCTACAACCAGGTGATGTTCACGTACGAGGGGGCGTGGAAAGCTCACGAGGGTCTGCGAGTCATCTCCTCGAAATTCTACGAAGGCATTCGCCGCAGCCACCAGATCCTGAGTGAAGCCCTCGGACTGGCACCGTTCCGTGGCGAAGAAGTCTTGCTCGGCCGCGCTGATCGTGAGCTCGATCTGCAACACAGCCTCTTCCATCACGACAAGAACGTGATCTTGACGCAGGACGCGATCGAGGTGGTCCTGAAGGGTCTTGCGGAAAGCGCTACGGACGCGAAGGGCGCCCCGCTGCGCAGGGAGCCATACGGGAAGGTCTACCGCGGTTTGACGGTCAACGGGCTTCCTCGCGAAAACGGTTATGTCGGCGTCTATGGCGAGCTCGTAAATGTGCTTCCGCTCTGGTTCTTCCGTACGGCGGATCACGAAGCGGACCAACGGCTCAACGACGAGATCCTGCGACGAACTCTTGACAATGCGCACGCGCGATCCTTCTTCAGGTACCCGGGCGGGGACGACGGGGATGCACGGCGCATGCTGCTGGAGCAAGTTATTGATGAGCGCAATCCTGCCTTGCCCGGCAGAGTCGCATACGTCGCTGATGCCGAATCCGGGGCGGCACTCCGGTACGCCGCCGTCTACCACCACATGATCGAGCACCCCGAGAAGTACGGGACGGACGACTGGCGTCCCTTTGTGGATCGCGCGCGGGAAGGGGCTTCTTACGCACGCCAGATGCTCGAGGACGGCCGATTTCTGCCTGAAGTCGTCGAGCGTCGCGAACGCCTCCTGATCGATGATCTTCGACTTACAGATACCTACGCGCGGCTTCAGAGCACAGACGCGCCGGCCGGCGGTCGGCTTCTTCCGCATGCCCGCGAGCGCGACTTCGAAGACGGCGAACTGCGCGCCTTGGGAGTCTCGCGTGCGGAGGCACGCACCCGAGAGGAACGGCCGTTCGCCTTCGTAGACATCGACTCGCTCGTGCTCTCGCTCCGTGACGGCGATACGCATCTCTTCGCCAGCCTGACGAGCCGGAATCGCGGCTTCTCGGGTGTCGGACGGGCTCATGTGATGGTCGGTGACGAACATCAGGTTGCAGCTGTGAGCACGACAGGCGTCATCCGCTCTCGGAGTTGGGCGCTGCGGGGTCCGACCCGCGAAGAGCTTCGGCAACATGGGCCAGACAGGATTGTGGAGGGCCGCCAGTTCGCCGCGCTCGGGGAAGTGCTTCCGATCGCTTTCCAACCGGGTGTCGGTGAGATCCGAAGAGACAACTTCAACGAAGACAACCCGTACTCGGCGCTCCCAGAATTGGCGATCACCCGACTCGGCGACTATCTCGCCGTCGTCAACACCACTCGCGACGAGCACGGCAACAGTCGCACTTATGAGGTGCCTGTTCCTGGAACGCCGGACGACGTCTTCGACCTCGTCTCCGGCAGAAGTCTGCCCGTGTCGGAGGAGGGATTCGTTGTCATCGAACCGTCTCAGGCGATGGTGCTTCGGGTTGGCGCGGCTGAGGAGTCGACCGAACAGCCCCGCAGTGCCGGCGTCGAATTGAGGAAAGGGCCCGCTCTGCAAGGCATCGGCAGTTGCTGGTACGGGCTGCATTCGGATACTCTCCTCGATCGCCTCGAGCAGGCGCCTCGTGAAGGCTGGATGAGGTATATGCAGGGCGAGGGGACGACGGCCGCATACGCAGAAGCCCCTCATGCTTTCGAGATCGGGTTGGCGGAACCGGGAAGATTCGGAAGCGGCGACGATGCGCGTCTCCATGAGCGTGGCTATCCGGATGCCTTCTCCGCGATGGTGACGGAGGCCGTCGGGGATATCGACGTCACCGCGCGTGTGGAAGACAACAGCGGCTTCGCCGGCCTAATGGTGCGCGAGGATATGACGGGCGTTTCCCGATACGTCGCATTCGGGTACGAGGGCGAAGAGCTGACGGTGCGGACGCGATCGCTGGACTCCCGCGAGGACTTCGGGGTCGGCAATCCCGGCCAGGACGCCGCCGGAGGACGCACGCGCAGTCCGACCCGAATCGCCCTCGGTGTCGTCCAGAACGGCCGAATTCGGCTGCGGCTTTCTCGAGACTTCTCGTGCCACCGATTCCGTGCATCCACCTCGTTCGATGGCGGCGCGTGGGTCGAGGTTTGGACCGGAGTCGTACCGATGCTCGGGCTGGTGCGTGCCGGTGCTGTTCTCACCGGTGCGGGTCGTGTAGCTGATCTCCGGAGCAGCCCCTCCGGCCGATCATCGTCGGCAGACAAGGAACGCATGTGAGCACCGCAACCAACCCCGTAGTGCGGGGGTTCGCTCCCGACCCTTCGATCGTGCGGGTGGGTGAGTGGTTCTACCTCGCGACGAGCTCGTTCGAGTGGTACCCGACCATTCCAATCCGCCGATCGCGTGATCTGATCGAGTGGGAGTACATCGGGTGCGTCGACGGAGCGGTGCCGCGAGGCGACCTGCACGGTGTGCCTGATTCCGCTGGCATCTGGGCGCCGTCGCTCAGCCATGACGGTGAGCGGTTCTGGATGACGTACTCGATCGTGGGCACGTTTCTCGGGCAGCAGCTCGATGTTGAGACGTACGTCTCCACATCCGTTTCAGCGGACGGTCCATGGTCTGCGCCGCGCCGGGTGAGCGGTCATGGATTCGATCCGTCGATCTTCCATCATGCAGGTGAGCACTATCTCCTCAACGTGCAGTCGGACTCGCGCCCGGGCGGGAACCGGTTCTCCGGCATTGTCCTTGTCGCCCTCGACTATGACGGACACACGACGGGCACCCCAAGCCTTCTCATGCAGCATCCGACCTTGATCGAGGGACCCAAGCTGTTCGTGAAAGACGACTGGTTCTATCTGGTGCTTGCGCAGGGAGGGACGGGTGTGGAGCACGGGGTTCTGATGGCGAGAAGTCGCCAGCTGCTTGGCCCATACGAGCTCGATGATCGCCCGCTCCTGACTTCGCGCGACGATCGCACGTTGCGACTGCAGAAGGCGGGGCACGCAGAGTTCGTGCAGGATGCCGACGGTAACTGGTACATCAGCCACCTCGCGTCGCGCTGGCTGGACACCTTGCAGGGACGCCAATTCCCGTGGGGCCGCGAGACGTGTGTGCAGAAGATCGTTTGGATCGAAGAATGGCCGCGGCTGCAGCATGGGGGATGGCACCCCGCTGACACGTTCTTGGCTCCGCCGAGGGATCGAATCGCTCAGGCTGAGGCCGACCGGCCCGACGGTGGCGCTGCGGCGGCCGCGGGAATCGGCGGCACCGGGACCACGACCGAAGTGCCGCCCGCCTGGCCCTGGCGTAGCCTTCGCGAGCCGGCGGACAGCTGGACAGAGGCGCTGAACGACGGTGTGCGCATTCGCGGGCGTCACGGACTCGAGTCGATGTTCGGCGCGAGCCTGCTGGCGCGGCCACTGAAGGAAACAAGCGCATGCTTCAGTGCCATGGTGGAGGCTTCGCCGTCCTCCTTCACGGAGGGCGCCGGAATCGCGCTCTGGTACAACTCGACGTCTTACTACTCGGTCGCGGTCACTTGGATCGAGCCGACCGGCGAAGCGCAGCACGGGCAGCAGTGGAAAGGCGGCGGCCAGCGGGCGGTCGTCGTCACCGCTCGTGATCGCGGCGACGCACGAGTCATTGCGAGACGGACGCTCGACCACACGCATCCAGTCGAACTCAAGGCCGAGATAGTCGGCGCATACGCGCAGGTGAGTGTCGATGGCACAGAGATCGGGCCAGCGCTCGACGTAGGAATCCTGTCCGACGACTACGGCGACTCCCTACGCTTCACTGGCGGGATGGTGGGTCTGTACGCGTTCGACGTCGTCGACGCTGGATTCTCAGCGACCTTCAGTTTAATTCAGCTAGACCAGCTCAGTTGAGATGACCACGAACACCTGAGACGGGCTATCGCGTGGCGCCGGTGGCCGCTCCGGGCGGCTACATGCGGGATCATCGTCGTGAGAGAAGGGGTTGGCACCAGAACAGGACTCACTGCTGCTTGTAGACGTTGCAGCTCGCGACGTAGACGAGTTCCGGGAGCTGGGGCTGCCGATCTGGTCGCGCTGGGTGCGATCCACAGGTGCAACCAAACCGACCGTGCGGCATCGACATCGAGGTCGAGATCGGCTGAGATCACGTAAGAACCGGCGATCTCGTAGTTCTGGACCGCGACGGCGGCGTGGTGGTCCAAAGAGAGCAAGTGGCGCCGGTTGCCGAAGCCGCGCGCGCCAGAACGGAACGCGAGCGTGCAAGGCGCAAGCGACTTCAGCCTGGTGAGCTGGGCTATGACATCTAATGAATGCGGGAGAACGACGCCCGGGTTCTGAGCCAAGAGCCCGCGGGAACCAAGCCCGACGGGCAGTCGAGAGGCTCTCCCGCGAATACTGTCCGGCTTGGCGGGCAGTCGAACCGATGAGCTTTTCGAGGAGCGCGTAGGCAATTGCGCATTTGTCTGTACCCTCGTCATCGAATGGCGCACGACCGCCTCAGCGGCCCGTCACGTCCGCAGCTACTCTTGAACACGATGAATGCGACCGGCTGATCGCGAGTACAAAAATCCCAATTGTCCGATAGAACGGTCGGGTGCGGGACATTGCGGCGCGGTCGACTGCCGAGTCTGTCGAGAAGATCAATCGTTGATCATTGCCTGTGATATCAGCACAGCTCTTTTGTCGGCGGACGCCGGTCTAAGAAACGAATCCGGAGGGCAACAGGGAGATGACCGAAGCCACCATCCAAACCGTGCGAAATCTCATTAGGGAGTTCGTCAATGCCCACGATCCTGCTTCTGCGGATCTGTTCTTCACTGAGGACTTCCACTGGGTCGGACGATCCGTAGGATCAAACACGGGACGTGAGGCGTACAAACGAGTAATGCCAGGCTTCTGGACGGGGCTGCCGGATGCGCAGGCGAAGGAGGAAGACATCTTCGCCATAGGCGACACGGTCATCGCCCGATTAACAGTTTGCGGCACTCACACCGGGCAGCTGTGGGGCCTTCCACCAACCGGACCGCGCGTCAGTTGGCAAGCAGTAATGATCTACGAATTTCGCGGCAGCAGAGTCGCCAAACAATGGGCGGCAGAAGACTGGACAGCCGTTCACCCAGATCGGCGACATCATTCCACCCTGGGACCGCGGGACCTCCTGAACCCGACCAATGAGCTGAACCCGATCAATGAGAGCAGCCGGACTAGGACCGGAGAACCTGGATTTCGTGCCCACGCTTTGCCCACAATCCAACCGCAATCGACAAGCTTCAAACAAAGCTGCATGATCCAAAACCAGTGATTGATCAGCGATTTAATGGATCAGTGACGACCGCCGAATCCTTGACCGAGAATTCGAGTCCCTCCAGGGGCACCGATTCGAACAGCCAGACATCCGTGTGATTCATCGGAAGTTCCCGATTCCGGTGTTAGTCACGCGGAGGGCGATGCGGTCGGCCGGCGGTTTCGTGCGTGGCTCGGGGAGGGCACCCGGTCGGACTGCCGAGGACGGCGTCTCATGATGTGCGCTCGAGCTATGCGCCGTCCTCAAAGGCGCAACTTGTGCATCTGGCAATGCTGTCCGCGCAGCGCTCATGGTTGGATCGCACGTCTGAGCATTTCGATGATCGTGTGCACCGCTGTGCTCTGAGCGAGCGGATCGGTCGACCCGGTGAGGATCGAGTAGTCGATGACACCGGCGATTGCGGTGCCGACAGCCAGCAGCAGCGCGTCGGGGACATCGGTGCGTATCGCCCGCGCTGTCTGTCCGGCGGCAAGAACCTGGGCCAGCCAGGGGAGCGCGGTCCGCTCGGCGTCTTGTTGTGTCCGTTCCAAGCCTTTTCGGCCTGTACTGGACATCCAGTCGCGTAAGAGGCGCGCGAGTTGTGGCGATGCCTCCAGCGCCTGGACGAGGCGCACGCAGTGGTTTTCGATTACCGACCAGAACGTATCCGGATCGGAGTTTGCGGGGACCGGGAAGGGTCCGGCGTCGGCGATCATCAGCTCAACCTGCACGCGCAGCAGATGCCCATACAGATCCTCTTTGCCGTCGAAGTAGTAATACAACGACCCCTTGGAGGCGCCCGCGGCGGTGATGATCCTGTTCAGGGATGCGTCCACGAACCCGTGGGTGGAGAACTCTTCAAGTGCAGCGGAGAGAATGGCCTCCTGACGAGCGGCAGAAAGGCTGTGAAATCGTGGGCGCGGCATGCGTGTCAGTCGGCCGGAGTCGGGGGCAGACGGATGGGGTCGATGAGGCTGCGCCCCATCGCGATATTCGCTATGGGTGGGATGGTCATCAGACTCACGAAGGTGTTTCGCAGAAGCAGCTGGATGCGATTGCTGGGAGCGAAGGCGGCGCCCATACGGATCGCAGCATCTTGTTTGTCGCGTATGAGCTGCGCCAGCCGCCGTTCGTATCTCGCGAATGCCGTTCGAAGGTCGCCTTGCGCTTCGTGCAGTTCGTATGCGAGTACGTAGGCTTCGATCATTGCGAGGGCGGAACCCTGACCGGCCAGCAGCGATGGCGCTGCTGCGGCGTCGCCCACCAATGCGATGCGACCGCGCGACCAAGATGGCATGCGGATCTGGCTGACGTGGTCCATGTAGAACGTGCGAGCCTGCGGCATCCGCTCTAGGATCGCGGGCACCTCCCAGCGGAGTTCGCCTAGTCGCCGCCGCAGTAGCTCCTGCTGCGCTGGAATGTCGTCCTGCGGAACATCGCCGTCATAGCGGAACATGAAGCAGAACATGGTCGCCTCATCGCGCAGCGCGACGCGCAGCACTTGGTGACCAACCTCCGTATGCGCCACCGCGACCAGTTCGTCACGCGGACGGTATCCCGGAAGGTCGAACACGGCGACAGTGATGCCTAGATACCGCTCGTGCCCCTCATCCCGGCCGAATGCCCGCCTCCGCACCCGCGAATGCAGACCATCCGCGCCAACGACGAGGTCGAACTCGCGCGGCGCACCGCGTTCGAACTCGACGTGTACGCGGTCGGCCGCATCGTCTATCGAAGCTACGGTGTCGCCGAAGATCGCTTCTACGTTCCCGTTCGCCGCGTCGTAAATCGCGCGGGAGAGGTCGGATCTCGCGATGGTGACAAATCGCCCTCCGTTGAGGCCGATCACGTGCCGGGGATCGAAGTGGGCGATGCGGCGACCACTGCTGGAAACCTCACGGACCTCCTGAAAACGGTAGCCAGCGGCCATCAGCCGTGGCACGATCCCCATCCGGTCTGCGACGTCGAATCCCGCACCCCAGAAGTCCACAACGTAGCCACCCTCTCGCAACTTCGGCGCGTGCTCGACGAGGGTGACCTCGTGGCCGAACCTCTGCAACCAATAGGCGAGCGTAGGACCTGCGATCCCCGCTCCGACGACCAGCACGCGCATGAGTACGCTCCTTAGACCATCGGTTCGACCGGTGGTCTAAGGATCTCACTCACGGAGCCGCGCAGCAACGAAGAAAACTCGGCGTACGTCGCCCACGGTCAGCATGTGGACGATCACAAGGTGCGCCTCGACGACGCGATCGACAAGTGGATGCCGAAGGCTCCCGAAGCTGGTCGGGTCACGCTGAAGATGCTGGCGATCCTCCGGCAGCTGGGCGCATACCTGACCCCTGCGGATGCGCCGCCCATGTCGAAGAAGGGCTGACACGGGCCGCCGCGCAAAGCGGTCGGTCATCCCGATCCGGCAGCGACGCCGGAACGGCGAACTCGGAAAGTCGCCGACACAGGACGTAGGTCTATACGGCCCGCGGCGACTCCCCGACAGACTGGGGAGGCGCCGCCATGCAGGCGTGGAAAGGATGCCTGTGACTCGCCGCCGCACCGCCCTGCACCCTGCGGTGACGCGTTCCACCCTGGCGCGGTCTCTCGACCGGGCGCTGCTGTCGCTCCTGGTCGCCGGCGTTCTCTTCGCGCTGCTGCAATTCGCTCTGATCCCGTACGGCTCGCCGGAAGCGCCGATCCTGCTGCTGTTTCCGGTCGACCTCCTCATCTATCTGGCCGCGGGGCTGCTCGCGTGGTACCGCCGCCCGAGCAACAGGCTGGGTCCTCTCATCCTCGCCGCAGGAGGAAGCGTCTTCCTGAGCGGCATCGGCACCACTTTGCCGCCTCTGGTCCCCATCGCTGCAGTGGCCGCGACGCTGCCGCTCGCTCTGGTGGTGCACCTGCTTCACGCCTTCCCTTCCGGACGCATCCGCGGCAGGGTGTCGCGCACGACGGTCGCGGCAGCCTACGTCACGGCGCTGCTGCTGCAGGCACCCGCCTACCTGTTCGATCCCACAGGCCCCGCACCGCAGCTTTCCGTCGCCGACGTGCCATGGGGCGTCGCCGCAGGCTCCGCTGTGCAAGGGATCGCGGGCGTCGCCATCATGATCACGACCGCCGTCGTGCTCGCCCACCGGCTGCTGGTCGCGCACAGGGACCAGCGACGCGTGCTCGTACCCCTGTACGGGTACGGGATCGTGACCGTGCTGTTCCTCCCGCTGAGCACGCATCTGCTCGCACCGGCATTCGGCTTGCCTAGCGCGATCGTGGGTGGTCTGCAACTCTTCGCGGTCACGCTCGTGCCGATCGCCATCGCACTGGGGATGCTGCGCGGCGGCTTCGCGCGCACCGGTGAGCTCGAAGAGCTGGGCACCTGGCTGGGCGCGTCGGGAGCTGAGCGACCGGCTTTGACCGCCGCCCTGACCTCGACACTCGGCGATCCGTCACTCGAGGTCTGGTTCTGGATGCCGCAACGCGAGACCTACGTCGACGTGCAGGGCGATCCCGTTGCCGAGCCATCCGCCTCAGCACGGCGCGGAATCGAAGTGGTCGAACTCGACGGCCGGCGCATCGGAGCGATCGTGTACGACGCGAACATCGTCGGCGAGGCCGAGCTGGTCAGAACCGCAGGCCGGGTGCTGGCCATCGCGCTGGACAGGGAGCGGCTCACCGCGGAGCTCATGGCCAGCCGTCGAGCCCTGCAGTTCTCCCGCGAGCGCCTCGTCGGCGCCGCCGACTCCGAGCGGCGCAGAATCGCGCAAGACCTGCACGACAGCCTCCAGATGCAGCTGGTTCTCCTCGCGCTCGAGGCGCAGCAGCTCGCGAAGGGCGCGGATCCCTCCGGTGCCATGGCCGAGAGAGCCACCGAGCTGCGCAAGGGGATCGACGCCGCAGCCGCCGAGCTGCGCCAGATCGTGCACGCCGTCATGCCCGCCGCGCTCGTGGAGCGAGGTCTCGCGGCCGCGGTGCAGGACCTGGCCGACCGGATGCCCATCCCCACCTTCGTCGAGCTCGAGTCGCGAACCCTGCCTCCCGCGGTCGAGAGCACGGCGTACTTCGTCGTCGCCGAGGCGCTGACGAACGCCGTCAAGCACTCGGAGGCCACCCGGATCTCCGTGCGCCTCGCACACCGGAACGACGTGCTGCACGTCGGGGTGCGCGACGACGGTGTCGGCGGCGCGCTCCTCAACCGCGGCGCCGGCCTGCGCGGCATCGCCGACCGCGTGGACGTTCTGGAGGGCAGCATCACGATCGAGAGTCCGCCAGGGGGCGGAACAGACATCCATGCGGAGGTGCCGTGCGTGTTGTGATCGGCGAGGACGAGGCCCTGCTGCGCCGGGGCCTGCACCTCCTGCTCGAAGAAGGCGGCTTCGACGTCGTGGCGTCGACAGGCGACGCCGCCGGGCTCGAAGCGGCCGTCGAGGAGCACCGGCCGGAGCTCGTCGTGACCGACATCCGGATGCCGCCGACGCACACCGACGAAGGGCTGGTCGCTGCCGTGGGGATTCGCGAACGGTATCCCGGCACCGGTGTGATGGTGCTCTCCCAGTACGTGCAGCGCGGCTACGCGGTCGAGCTGCTCTCCGGTCGAAACGGCGGTGTCGGCTACCTGCTCAAGCAGCGCATCGCGGCCGTCGACACGTTTCTGGACGACCTGCGTCGGGTGGCGGCGGGAGGGACGGCGCTCGACCCGGATGTGGTCGCCGTCATGGTCGCTCGCGCTCGGCTCTCGGACTCCGCCGTCGGATCGCTGACCCCGCGACAGCGCGAAGTGCTCGCCCTCATGGCGGAGGGGCGCAGCAACGCGTGGATCGCATCCGCCCTGTTCCTCACCGAGAAGGCGGTCGTGCAGCACACCTCCCGCATCTACGACGCCCTCGACCTGCCGGTGGACTCGGATGCGCACCGCCGCGTGCTCGCCGTGCTCCGGTACCTCAACCGCACTTGAACCGCTCCGGACAGTCCCGACAGTCCCGACACACAGAAGGCACCTCCATGACGACTCCTTCACCGCGCCGCCTCACCCGCCGCATCGGCGGCATCCTCGCGCTCGCCGTCACGGCCGCAGCGCTCACCGGATGCGCCGCATCCGGAAGCGCGCAGCACGACGCAACCCCGGCGCGGTCCAGCGCGGCGGGCTGCGTCGCGGACCCGACCGCCGTCGTCGACGCGCCGAGCAAACTACCGACGGGACCTCTGCCGGCCAAGCTCGTGTCGGCCCTGGATGCCGCTGCGATCGCCGGCAAGGCGCAGGCCTCCACGCCGGGCGCGATCGTCGCCGTCCAGACGCCGAAGGGCCGCTGGATGAAGGCGTACGGCGTGGCGGATCCCGACACCGGACGTGCGATGACGCTCGCCGAGACCCAGCGGATCGGTTCGGTCACGAAGACGTTCACGGGAACGCTGGTGCTCCAGCTCGCCGGGGAGGGGAAGCTCTCGCTCGACGACCACATCGACAAGTACGTGAAGGGCGTGCCGAACGGCGACGAGATCACGCTGCGCGAGCTCATCACCATGACGAGCGGGCTGGCCAGCTACACGCTGAACACCGACCTGCAGAACGCGTGGTTCGCCAATCCCCAGGCCGAGTGGAGCCCCGAGCAGCTCCTGTCGGCGAGCTTCGCGCTGAAGCCGGTCTTCGAGCCGGGCGCGAAGTTCAACTACTCCAACACCAACTTCGTGCTGCTCGGCGAGGTCATCCAGAAGGTGACGGGGGAGCCGTACGTGAGCGTTCTGCAGGACGGCATCCTGACGCCGCTCGGTCTCACGCACACCGCGATGCCTGCCGGGAACGCCCCGTTGCCCGACCCGCACGCCGACGGCTTCACGCTGCAGGGCACCCCGGACGGCGACTTCACTCCGGTGAACTCCACCGACTGGAACCCGACCTTCGCGTGGACGGCCGGTCAGATGACCTCCACGATCTCGGACATGCTGCTCTGGGGACGCACCCTCGCGACCGGGCACGGCGTGCTCGACCGCAAGGCGCAGCTGGATCGGCTGGCTTCGATTCCTAAGGCAGGCGGTTACGGCGACGCCTTCGGCTGCATCGACGGCTGGCTCGGTCACGACGGCGATCTGCCGGGATACAACTCGTCCGTGTTCTACGACACGGCATCCGACACCACGGTGATCGTGTTCGTGAACAGCGACATCATGTCGGGAACCTGCAAGGAGTCCAAGACGCTTCCAGACAACCCGAGCAGCGGGCGGTGCATGGCGCCGTCCACCAGGATCTTCGTCGCGCTGTCCGACGCGCTCGGGCACCACTTCACGGCGAATCCCGCCAACTGACGGCCAGGGGGAGGGGGAGGTGCTCGCCGGCCGAGCGGGGCCTGCCGGCGAGCACCTGATTCAGCGAGCAGAGCAAGGGCTCAGCCCGGGAGCAGTGGGTGCAGGTGGTGGAGCGACGGATCAGCCGGTGAACACGCCGTCCAGCCAGTCGAGGGCCCGCCGATTGACCAGTGAGCGGTTCATCATCTCGCAGTGGTCGCCTGCGCCCTCGTCGGCCGTGAAGCGCAGCAGCGTCTTCGGCGCGGTCAGGGCCTCGTAGAACTCCTCCGCGCTCGCGGCGATCGGATCGTTCTCGGCCATCGTGATCAAGACCGGGCACCGGATGTCGTCCACCTTGTCCCGGAACGTGTACCGCATCGTCTCCTGCACGAACCCCCGGAGGTCGGTGACGCCGTTGGCCCAGAATCCGCGCTGCAGGATCGACCACCGCAGCTGGCGGTCGGCGGCGATGGCCTCGTGTGCTGCAGCGAAGAACTCGTCGCTCAAACCGGCGGGGTCCGCGGCCTGCTCCGCCGTCGCACCGAAGCGGCGCAGGAATCCCTCGATGCCGGAGGCGAGGTCCCACTGGCCCGGGTCGGCGATGCACGCGGCGATGCGGGAGTCGCTCGTCGCGGCGCGTGGCACGAAGTATCCGCCCAGGCTCCAGCCGCTCACGGCGATCCGCGAGGCGTCGACGATCGGCACCGGCTCGATCACGTCGATCACCGCCGAGACGACCGCCTCCCAATCGGGACGCAGCGGAACGCCCTGCTCGTAGAGCACCCCGCCCTGACCCGGACCGTCGAAGATGACGCAGTGGTAGCCGCGACGCAGCGCCGCCACGGCGGAGGCGAAGTAGAGATCGGTCATCGTGGCGTCGTATCCGTTGACCAGGATGATCACCGGCCGCTGCTCGCCCTCGTGGCCGTGGGCCGGGATCAGATAGCCGGGGAGCGTGAGGTCTCCGAGCGGGATCTGCAGTCGCGACAGCCCCTCGTGGCGCAGCGTGAGGCCGGTGTCGAGCGCCTCGAGCTGCCGTCGGTACGCGGCGACGAGTCGCGGGTCCACCGGTGCACCGAAGAGCGGGTGGTACGCGCTGGCGTAGAAGGCGCTCGCACGCAGGTACAGGTCGGCGGCGCTGGAACGATGTCCGTCCGCGAGCGTCCGCTCCGCATCGGTGGCGGCGCGGTCGCCCGCCGCCACCCACGCCTCGTAGAAGTCGTCCTCGCCGCCTTCGCCCACGGCATCCGCCACCGCGATCACGTCGCCGACGTCTCCGCCGCCGTACGGCGTGTATCCCAGCATCCACGTTCCGAAACCGTCGAGGAACCGGTCGGCGAAGAACCGCCCCTGCCCGTCCGTCATGTCGTCTCCTTCATGTGTTTGCTGGGAGGCTACGGCCGCATCGGCCGGAGGGGAATAGACCTGGCTCCCCAACGCGCACCGCGGGCAAGGCCGAACGGGTGGGCATCCAGGGCCACGCAACGCGTCACGGAGCCAGGCAAGCGTCACAGAGCC
>NZ_DASZVF010000068.1:0-2959 GCF_035547335.1 Humibacter sp.
AGCGCTGCGTGGTGGGCGGCCTCGATCGCGTCTTCGAGATCAACCGCAACTTCCGCAACGAGGGCGCGGACTCCACGCACTCGCCGGAGTTCGCGATGCTCGAGGCGTACCAGGCGTACGGCGACTACAACACGATGGCCGAGCTGACGCAGACGCTCATCCAGGATGCCGCGTGGGCGACCAGCGGAGGACACGTCGTGACGTGGGCCGACGGCACCGAGTACGACCTCGGTGGCGAGTGGGACTCGGTCTCGATGTACGAGAGCCTCACGGATGCGCTCACGCAGGCCGTCGCATCCGGTCGCCTGCCATGGACGGGCGGCACCGACATCACTCCCGAGATGCCGCTGAACGAGCTCGCCGCCCTGGCCGAGCTGGTCGAGCTCGAGGTGAAGCATCCCATCCACGGCAAGTACGTGGAGGAGCTCTGGGAGCACTTCGTGAAGGGCGGGCTCGAGCGGCCCACGTTCGTGCGCGACTTCCCGGTGGACACGTCGCCACTCGTGCGCGCGCACCGCTCCAAGGCGGGCGTCGTGGAGAAGTGGGACCTCTACATCCGCGGCTTCGAGCTCGCGACGGGATACTCCGAGCTCGTCGACCCCGTCGTGCAGCGCGAGCGCTTCATCGAGCAGGCCAGGCTCGCGGCGCAGGGGGACGACGAGGCCATGCGGCTCGACGAGGAGTTCCTGCGCGCGCTCGAGTTCGGCATGCCCCCGACGGGCGGCATGGGTATGGGCATCGACCGCCTGCTGATGGCCCTGACGGGCCTCGGCATCCGCGAGACCATCCTCTTCCCCCTCGTGAAGTAGCCCGGCCCGGCTGCCCCGGCCCGGCTGCCCCGGCCCGCGGCCCCGCGGCCCGCGTCCCCGCGAAAACAGGCAGGAAACCGCCTTCCTCGCCGCAACAGGCACAAACTGCCTGTTCCGGAGAGTTCGGCCTGTCAACGCGTGCCTCCCCAACCGTTTGTTGCGCCGAGTTCTCTACAATCCGTTGCTCGCGCCTCCAGCTCCGACCAGCGGTTGACATGCTGGAACCATGGATGCCCGGGTCGCCAACACACTCGCTCGGTTCCAGGGGCTCGCCACACGCAACCAACTGAGGCAGAGCGGCTGCACCGATCACGCGATTCGCGCGTTCATCGAGTCGGGTGCGGTGCGGGTGGTTCGACGTTCCTGGCTCGCGTCCGCGAACGCGCCGCCGGAGGCGGTCCGCGCCGTCGAACTCGGCGGGATTCTCGGTGGAGAGAGCGCACTTCGCAGCATGGGAATCTGGGTCTCGCATCACACCGGCTTGTGCGTCGCCGCGCCACGCACTGCCAGTCGTTTGCCGGAGCTTCGTCAGGCCGAGTACCGCGTATATCCGAGCACGTTCGGCTGGCCGGACGGAGTGCGATGGCGCATGGGCGTGGTCGACGCACTTGGCGTGCTCGCGAGCCGGGTGACTCACGAGCACCTGATCGCTTCGATCGACAGCGCCTTGCACATCGGCGTGCTCTCCGCGCGGCAGCTGGATGCGCTCATCACCCGGTTGCCCGGACGGCTCCGATTCATACGCGCGCTCGTCGATCGCCGCAGCGAGTCCGGGATCGAGTCCATCTTTCGGGTAGGCGCGTTACGTGAAGGCTGGGACGTGGAGATACAGGTTGAGATCGCAGGGGTGGGGCGAGCAGACCACGTCATCGAGGGGTGGCTGATCGTCGAAACGGATGGCGACAGCTTTCACTCCAGCCGAGCGCAGCGCGCGAACGACCGAGCGCGCGACGCCGCGGCCGTGCGAAGAGGCATGCGAGCGCACAGGTTCGGGCACGATCAGATCATGAACGACCTCGACGCGTGCATCCAGGTTGTGGCAGACATCCTGGCGGCGGGGCGCCCCTTTCGTGCTTGACGTTCGTCGCGGTGTTCACGACAGGCAGATCACGCGAGAACAGGCAATTCCTGCCTGCTGCCGCGAGGAAGGCGCATACCTGCCTGTTTTCGCGTGGACGGTCTCGGGGTATACGCAGGCTGCTGTTTCCGGGACGGGCGGCCGCGGCCCCCTACCGCTGGAAGCGCTTCAGGTGCTCCTGCGTGAGTTGCTCCATCTGTTCGTCCGTGAGGTCATCCATGGTCTTGGCCTCGCGCTTGTCGGTGTGCATCCACCGCACGAACAGGATGATGAGCACCGGGATGTCCGCGACCTCAGCGATGAACCACAGGAAGTCCCCCGACAAGTGCTGATCGTGGAGCGGATTGGGGAACCACCCAGGCAGCGCGCCCGTGATCGCCGGGGCGTGGTCGAGCACGGTCTCGTTGAGGCGCAGGAGGATGCCGGGGATGGCATCCAGAACGAGCTCGACGAACGCGAGCATGAACTCGGCCGTGATGAACAGGCTCGTGCGGAGAAGGCCGCTGTCTGTCACCGGCAGCACCATGAGCAGTCCGACGACGGGAACGCCGATGGTGATGGCGGCTTCCCATCCGGGGTCCAGTCGCAGGGCGGCGGCGAAGGGGGTGAGGAACAGGCAGAACCCGATGAGTGCGACGATGGGCGCGAAGATGGCGTTGCCCATCATGCGGATCGGCCACGACCTTAGGATGCGCTCCAGCACCCGAGCCGACAGCCCAGACGTGGCGGCGCGCGCCAGCGACACGGGGCGGCCGAGCGCGAGCAGACCGGGCACCACGAACAACAGGAACGCGATCCGCGTCGTGAAAGCCCAGCGCAGGTCGACGCTCCAGGCGCCCAGGAAGCCGAATTCGATCCACGCGTACGACCCGAGGCCGAGCACGTAGAACGCGAGCGTAGGCCATGCCGGCCAGCGCACCCCGTTGCGCTGCGCGAAGAACACCCCTGCGCCGTAGAGCGCGGCGGCCACCACGATCAGACCGAGGGCGTACGGGTCGAAGGTGAACGTGGTGAGGAAGGTGAGGACGTCAGGCGTGGTGTGCTCCGGAAGGGCGTGTGCAGGATGACCTCG
>NZ_DASZVF010000069.1:0-5963 GCF_035547335.1 Humibacter sp.
CGGCGAGGACAACGTCACCTACGAGAGCGACTACCCGCACTCGGACTCCACGTGGCCGAACACGCGCTCCGTCGCCGAGGAGCAGATGAAGAAGCTCTCGCGCGAGCAGATCGAGAAGATCACGCGCAAGAACGCGATCACGATGCTGTCTCTGTCGCCCGAAGGCCGTCACGTCCTCACGAGCTGAACGGGTGACTCACGGCTTGGTGTGACGTCGCGGCCTCAGCCGAACGCGAGGGTGTGCAGCCCGCTCGAGTACGTCGTGATGACGAGGTGGCCTTCGCCGAGGCTCAGCGCGCCGGAAGCGCTCGTGTCGTCCGGGTTGGGTGCGCCGACGTCGGGCTCGGCGACCGGTGAGCAGATCGCGGCCCCGCAGCCGGCGAGCGGGAAGGCACGCAGCGGCGCGCCGTAGCTGCTGCTGACCCACACGGTGTCCGCGCTGGCGACGACATCGCCGACGTCGATCACGCTGTCGCTGGTCCAGAGCGTCGCCCCCGAGACGAGATCGACGGCGGTGACGCGGAAGGAGTCCGTCGTCGGAGCGTCCGGATCGTTCCACGACATGACCGCTGTGTCGCCGGCGACGACGGTGGTCCATGGACGGAACGGCAGGGGGATCGTCCGCGTCGGCGGGCACGGCTCGGCCCGGCAGCTGTTCTCCGCGTACACCGCGAGCTGTCCGCTGCGGGCGTTGGTGGAGGACGGCACGATGACATCGCCCCGCCACGCCACCGGCAGCGCGTGGTCGCCCGACGGTTGAGCGGACGCCGGTGCCATCGCCCCGTCCGCAGCATTGACGAACGACACGGTGCCGTTGACGAGCTCGAGCGCGACCTGACCGTTCGGCAGCGCGACCGGTGGCGACGGGTAGTCCGCGCTCGACGTGTCGTGCCACCGCTCCGCACCGGTCGCTGCGTCGAGACCGGTGATGAGCCCGGTGTCGAACGCGGTGACGAGGGTGTCGCCCTGGACGACGCCGGGGTAGGCGGCGTCGCCGCCGTCGTGGGTGTCGACGTAGGTCCAGGCGAGCGTGCCGTCGGCTGCGTGCAGGGCGACGATGCCGCCGTGGCCGGCGTCGTCCAGCGCGGAGGCGCCGACGTAGACCAGCCCGCCGTGCGTCATGAGGTCGGACGCGCTCGCGCGCCAGCTCGTGAGCGCGCGCAGGTCGGCCGTCCAGAGGTGGGTGCCGTCACTGATCGCGTAGGCCTCGATGACGTCGGCGTCCGGTCCGACCACGAAGGTGCGCCCGCCGGCGATGACGGCCGGGCTCTGAGCGGCGTGGGTGGCGGACGGCGCGGTCCACGCGAGGTGGGCGTCCGTCCCGGCGACCGTCGGAGACGGCAGGTAACCGGTCTCGCCGGCGTCGCCCCGCAGGCCGGGCCAGTCATCGGCCGTGGTCGGCGCTGGGGTGGTCGGCGCTGGGGTGGTCGTGGGCGGGGTTGTGGCGGGTGGGGACGCGCCGCTGACCCGTGACACCGTGATCGACCTGCGCACGAGCACGCGTCTGTCCCGGGCAACCACGGCAAAGGTGTGACGGCCGGCGCGGAGGCGGTCACGGACCGTCCACGTCACCCGCCCGCCTGGACCGATCCGGCGCCACGGGCCTTGCCCCTGACCGTCGATCAGCAATCGGGCGGTCGCCGGGTGGAGGTGCAGCGCCGTCACGTGCGCGACGTAGCCTGCGATCGAGGCGACCAGCGAAGGTCGAGTCGGTGTGCGCGGCGCCGCACCAGCGCCGGCGGGAGCAGCGGCGAGTGCCGCGGCGATCAGCAGAAGACCGGCGCCGCGACGCATGCCTCGCGTCTACCCGAAGCGTGATCCGTCGAACCGCGCTCGCCGTCGGCCGTGTCATGGGGCGCCACTAGCGTCAGAGCGTGCGCGACGTCAGCATTCGTCGCGCTGCGCTGTCCACCGCGGCGGCGTTCGCGGTGGCGGGTGCGAGCTTCGGCTCGTTCGCGGGTCGCATCCCCGACGTGCAGGCGCGACTGCGGCTCACCGACGGCCGGCTGGGCCTGACGCTGCTCGCGCTGACGGCCGGCGCGTTCCTCGGCATCCGGGCGATGCCGCCGTCGGTGGGCGCGATGGGCCTGCGGCGGACGATCGCCTGGTCCGTGGTCCTCACGCCACTGGCGCTCGGAGCCGACGCGGCCGCCCTGCAGGCCCGGTCCGAGAGCGCGATGGTCGTCGCGCTCGCCGCCACCGGCTTCGTCTTCGGTGCGCTGGACGGGGCGATGAACGTGCACGCCGTCGTCGTCGAGACGCGCCGCGGCAAGCCGATCATGAGCCGGATGCACGCCTGCTACAGCGTGGGCGCGCTCGCCGGGTCCGGCGTCGCCGGCCTGCTGGCCGCGCAGGGCGTGCCCGCCACCACCGCGTTCCGCGCCACGAGCGTCGTGATCGTCGTCGGGGCGCTCGTCGCGGCCACCGGCCTGCTGCCTGACGCGACGCTGCCGCCACCGCCGCCGCACCCGGCCGGTCGGCGCGTACGCCGGCTCTCGCCGACCGTCCTGCTGCTCGGCGCGATGATGCTCGTCTGCTTCATGACCGAGGGAGCGACGGCGGATTGGAGCGCGGTGCTGCTGCACCGCGAGCGGCACGCGAGCGCCGGCGTGGCGACCACCGGCTACGTCGCGTTCAACGTCGCGATGACGACGTTCCGGCTGCTCGGCGATCACGCCACCGGGCGCTTCGGTCGTGTAGCGATCGTTCGCTGGGGCGGCGCGCTCGCGGCGACCAGTCTCGCCGTCGCCGCGCTCGTGCCGTCAGCCGCCGTGGCCGCGGTCGCGTTCGGCGTGCTCGGCATTGGGCTCGCCACGCTGGTGCCGGTGATGTTCAGCGCGGCGGGGGAGCGCGGCGAGAATGCGCTCGCCGACGTCGGCAGCGCCGGTTACATCGGTCTCATGGCCGGCCCGCCCGTCATCGGCGGCCTGGCCGAGCTGCTCGGCCTGTCGTGGGCGCTCGTCGTGCCCGCCGCGTGCGTCGCGGGCGTCGCTATCAGCGCTCTAGCGGTTCTTGCTACCAGCGAAGATGCGGCCCAGGAGTAAGGCTCGATCGGCCACACGCGTTGCACACGGCGTCACCCCATAGGATCGCCCCGACAAGGGAGGCCAAGTGGACGTCTTCGCGAGTGGCTTGACGAAGATGTCGGAACTCGCTGCCGAATTCCCGGAGCCCGGCGTCATGAACGAGGCGACCACGCGCCTCCAGGTTGTTGATCGAATCCTGACGGAATGCCTCCGATGGCCGCTTTCGCAGATTGAATGCGAGACACCCGAGGGTGGCGAATACGCCGACTATTCGATCGGCCGACCCGCTGTTGCCGCCATTCTTGAGGCAAAGCGGGAAGGCACCTGGTTCGCCATACCCGCGGGTGTTGACACCCGACGCTCCGTGGACATTGAGACGTTGATGGCTGACGCCGAAACAGGTAAGGCGATCGAACAGGTGCTTGGCTATTGTCAGCGCCGTGGCGTTCCCATTGCCGTGCTATGCAATGGCCACCAACTTATCGCGTTCTTCGCGTCCCGTCAGGACGGCGTTCCACCGCGCAAAGGACGTGCGCTCGTCTTCCCCTCCCTTCGCTCGATGGAGGAAGGCTTTAAGATCCTTTGGAGCCACCTGTCGCCAGGTGGGATCGCGGAACGCAACCTGCAACGTGCGCTGCTGGGCCGAAGCGTAAAACCTGCTCCGCCGCCGAAACTGTCCGACGAAATATTTGGGTACCCTGGTTTTAGGCAGAGAAGCGCGCGGGAGACCGATCTCAAGATTCTTGGAGGGATCTTTATCCAAGACCTGGAATCCGAGGAAACTGTTTCAGAGGCTTTTTTGCGCGAGTGCTACTGCAATACGGGTGCCCTTTCCCAGTACGCGCTTGTTAGCAAGGAAATATTGCGCGCTCGTTATGCGGGTGTCGGGGCGGCCGGAGACGTAGAAGTTGAAACGGCGACACGCAAAGGCGGTGTTAATCCGCGATTGAGAATGACTGCGGACGTAATGGCTGCGGCAATGAGTCGGCGACCGTTGATTATTCTCGGAGACGTAGGTGTCGGGAAATCGATGTTTCTTCGTCACTTGATTCGTGTCGATGCGGCGGAGGTGCTCGACTCGAGTCTGGTTTTTTACGTCGATTTCGGGAAGGAGCCGGCGCTCACCAGCCATCTCGAGTCATACGTCGAGCGCCGCATCCGGGAGCAACTCGAGCATCAGCGATCGACGTCGATCGCTGATGCGGGGTTCATCCGCGCGACTTATAATCGCGAGCTAAATCAGTTCAAACGCGGCATCTACGGCGACTTGGAACGCGACGATCCCGCCGAATTCCGTCGGCGCGAGATATCGCTGCTGGAGGATCTCACCGCCGATGGCACCGCTCACCTTCGCAGAAGTCTCGAACATATCAGAGCTACCGAGAACCGCGCGGCCGTGATCGTGCTCGACAACATTGACCAGAGACCCCCGGAGTTTCAAGAACGGGTCTTTCTTATTGCGCAGTCGCTCGCGGAAACATGGCCCGCAACTGTGTTCGTGGCCCTTCGACCCAAGACCTTTTATGACTCGCGGAGTCGCGGGTCCCTGGCCGCGTACCAGCCACGGGTCTTCGCCGTGACGCCGACTCGAGTCGACGAGGTAGTGCGGAGGCGTCTGGCGTTCGCAGTCCGTCGACTCGACGACGCCGAGGCAGCTGGGGGTTTCCCCGAGAATCTAACGCTGGATAGTTCGGACTTGCGGAAGTACCTCAAAGTCCTTGAGAAAGCGTTCAAGGGCGAGACCGAATTGAATTCCCTACTCGAAAACCTAAGTGGCGGCAACCTGCGGCTGGCTCTGACGCTGTTGGCTTCTTTTGTTGGGAGCGGATACGTGTCGACACAACGAATACTGGATGTTGCTGCCGAGGGCCGCACATATGTCATTCCGACGCACGAATTCCTTCGCTCCGTGATCTTTGGAGATTACGAATTCTATGATCCGGCCGCGAGCGAAATCTGCAACCTTTTCGATATTACGGCGGACGACGGTGGCGAACATTTCCTGATGCCGATGCTCCTGGCGTATGTGCAACGAAGCGGAGAAGCGGCGGGAGCGGAAGGTTTCGTGTCTTCATCTAGCCTCTACGAGCTGGGCCAGAGCCTTGGGTTTACCCAGGAGCAGGTTGGAAGCCACATTCAGAGAGCGATCAAAAAGCGCCTGCTCGACTCGGCCGACGAGGGTGGGGCGGGTGGGCCCTACCGCATTACAAGTGCTGGCAGCTATTCCTATCGACGCCTAATCCGCGACTTCACCTACGTTGATGCGATGGTTGTCGATACGCCGATCGTCGACGTCGCAGTTCGGGCGCAGATACGTGATGTCCGCGGGATCCTCGAGCGGCTCGACAGGGCGGACCTCTTCATTAAGTACCTCGACGACCAATGGAAGACGTTCGGTGATACGGAGGCCCTCCCGTTCGATTGGGCGGAGGCCCGGAACGCACTGGTGGCTGATGTCGCGGGTGCAAGGGAACGCGCCCTTCGAGCCGAGGCGCGGCGTCGGGACGATGACGCGTCCCAGCGTGCTCGTCGGCCGCGGCCGCCTCGACGGCAGCGGCGATCGACCTAGTGAGGGCGGGCCGCGTGCGTCGCGGGGCATCGCAGTGGGGCGCCCCGCCGCCCGGCGGCGCTTCAGTGCCGGTGCAGCAACAGGTCTGACAGCGCGAGCACGACCATCAGCGTGATGCCGATGACGATCAGTGCGGTGCTCATGCACCTACAGTGCGGCACGGGCCTTGGCTCGGGCTGACGAATCCCTGAAGTTCACTGATGTGGGGGACGGGGTCAGCCGACGAGGGCGTCGGCGACGACCCGGCGGTGCTTCGCGCGAGTGCCCCACGCGGCGTCGAGCGCCCACACCCGCTTCAGGAACAGGTGGAGGTCGTGCTCGGCGGAGTAGCCGATGGCGCCGTGGCACTGCAGCGAGCTCTTCGCGGC
>NZ_DASZVF010000070.1:0-4524 GCF_035547335.1 Humibacter sp.
ACAGCGCTGTCGCCGTCACCGGCCTCGCCGCAGACGTCGTAGCCCTCCTCCTCGAGCATCTCCTTGAGGTCGAGGCGGATCAGTGCCTCGTCCTCGGCGATGAGGACGCGACGGTGCGTCGGGTCGGGCGTCGTCACGGTCGGAAATGTACCCGGCCGCCTCGGACTCGCCATCCGGGTTCGTTTCGTGCTCGTATCGCGGCGTCAGTACTTCGGACCCACGAACTCGTCGAGCCGCGCGACCGCATCGCGGCGGGCGACTGACAGCGAGTTCGTGTTGTTGCGCCGCCACGCGATGTCCAGCAGGTCGAGTGCCCACCCACAGATGCCGAGGATGTCTTCACTCCGGTTGGAGAACAGGTAACGCGGGTACTCGTAGCGCCTCCCGTGATTCGTAGCAAAGTTGGTCCCGCGCCAGCCATCGCTGTGGAAGAGCCCTCGCAGCAGCGGACGCGGGTCCGAAAGCGCCATCTCCCGTTGCCAAGGCGCTAGGAAGATCGGCCGCGTGTGCTTCATGCCTGGTCCGCACTGCGGGAAGAGACACGGCCAGTGCTTCCAATTGCTCTCAACGTTGGTGCATCCGACGCTGTGCTGCCGCCATCCACCGTCGTAGGGCAGAACCGATCGCATGGTTCGTTCAGCCTCATCGATGAGCCCCGGCCATGCGTCCGAACAAGCGATGCTCAGTCGATACGACCCCTTGACAGCCACGATGTGGCCGTCGCCCAGGTACAGGCCCAGCAAGTACAGAAAGGCCTGAGCAGGTTCGGGCGTCGCAGGCGAACCTGCGCAACGCACACACGTGGCGTCGCGAGCTCGAACGCCGCGGTACGGCTCCCACTCCCCGCGGGCGCGTAGCCACGCGTAGACGCTCGTCCATGAGATGCCGAGCCAGGCCGCGACGGCCGGCACGGTGAGTCCAGCATCGACTGCCCTCAGTGCAAGGGCTCGAGTGTCGGCACTGTGGACCTTGGGCATCCGACCAGAGTCGATCGAGGGTCCGACAAGTACCGGAGGCGGGAATCGAACCCGCAAGTCCTTACGGACAGATGGGTTTGAGCCATCAGCGTTTGCCTTTTCGCCACTCCGGCGTGGGAACTTGACAACGCTATCGTCTCGCACCTTGTCGACCGCAGTGGCTCGCGGTACCGGGGGCCCATAGGGTTCGGCCGTGGACGAGTACGACCTCGTGATCGTCGGTGGGGGCTCGGGCAACACGATCCCCGACGACCGGTTCGACGACTGGTCCATCGGGTTCGTCGAGCGCGAGACGTTCGGGGGCACGTGCCTCAACCGCGGATGCGTGCCGTCGAAGATGTTCGTCCACGCCGCTGACGTCGCGCAGACCATGAAGCACGGCGAGCGCTTCGGGGTCCACGGCTCGTTCGAGCGTGCGGACTGGCCGGCCATCCGCGACCGGGTGTTCGCGCAGCGCATCGACCCGATCGTCGAGAACGGCGGCCGGTACCGCGCGAGCCGGCCGAACACCAGTGTCTACAAAGGATCGGCCGCGTTCGTCGACGGCACGACGCTCGAGGTCGGCGGCACCCGCATCCGCGGCCGGAAGCTGGTGCTGGCCGCGGGGTCGCGCCCGTACGTGCCCGACCTGCCCGGCATCCACGCAGTGCCGCACTGCACGTCGGACACGATCATGCGGATCGACGACCTCCCGCAGCGCCTCGTGATCCTGGGCGGTGGCGTGATCGCCGCCGAGATGGCCCACGTGTTCGACGGCCTCGGCGCCCACGTCACGATCGTCCTCAGGGGTGCCTGCCTGCTCGGTGGCGAGGACGAGGAGGTGCAGGAGGTCTTCACCGACGTGGCCCGCGAACGCTTCGACGTCGTCACCGAGGCGCTGGACCTCTCGTTCACGCCGGGTGAGAGCGGACGCTTCGGCCTGCGCGGGGTCACCCGGCACGGAGGGCCGTTCACGCGTGAGGGTGACCTCCTGCTCGTCGCCACCGGCCGGGTCCCCAACAGCGACCAGCTGCGGGTCGACGTCGCGGGCATCGCCACCGATGCGATGGGCCGGGTCGTCGTCGACGACCAGCTGCGCACGAACGTCCCCGACGTGTGGGCCTTCGGCGACCTGACCGCGCACCATCCGCTGAAGCACCTGGCCAATGCGGAGGCGAAGGTCGTCGCGCACAACCTGCTGCACCCCGACGACCCCAGGAACGTCGACCGCCAGAACCACCCGCGCGCGGTGTTCGGCGCTCCGCAGGTGGCGGCGGTCGGCATGAGCGAGCAGCAGCTGCGCGCCGAGGGCGTGCCCTTCCTGGTGGGCCGGTGCGCCTACGGCGCGACTGCGTACGGCTGGGCGATCGAGGACACGACGAGCTTCGCCAAGGTGTTCGTCTCGCCCGCCACCGGGCTGCTGCTCGGCGCGCACATCGTGGGCCCGTACGCCTCGACCTTGATCCAGCCGCTCATCCAGGCGATGTCGCTCGGCACGACGGCGCGCGCGGTCGCCGAGGTCATGTACATCCACCCCGCGCTCAGCGAGGTCGTGGAGAACGCGCTCCTCGACGCTCGCTGAGCGGGCGGTAGGGGCTAGGACTTCGCCGGCTGGTCGGCCGGGTCGCTCGCCGGCTGGTGACCGTTGCCGTTGGCCGAGCCGCTCGCGTGGCCGTTCTTGCCGTTGAGCGCCGGCAGCAGCGAGTCACGCGCGAGGCCGGTGAGCGCGCCGGCCTGCTGGATGATCTCGGCCAGCGCCGACGTCACCCCGGCCGCGCCGTTGAGCACCGTGAACTGACCGATGTGCTCGAACGGCGACGCGGCCGCGCCCACGATCTCGGGCAGCCGCTCGGCGATCTGCTGCGCGATGACCGCCTCCTGGTTCTGGCTCATCGCCGCGGCCCGCCGCTCGATGCCGGCGGCCTCCGCTTCCATGCGCGCCTTCACCGCTTCGGCCTCGGCGAGGCCCTTCGCCTTGATGGCGTCGGCCTCGGCCTGACCGTTGAGCCGCGTCGCGTTGGCCTGCGCCTCGGCCTGCAGCTTCACGGCGGCCGCTTGGGCCTCGGCCTGCAGCTTGGTCTGCGTGGCGGCCGCCTCCGCGCGCAGCTTGGTCTCCTGCGCCTCCGCTTCGGCCTGGCTGATGCGGGCGTCGCGCGCCGCCGCCGCGAGCGTCGTCTGGCGGTAGGCCTCGGCGTCCGCCGGCTTGCGGACGTCGACCTGGAGCTGTTGCTCCTTCTGCTGCGCCTCGAGCTGCGCGACCCGCGTCTGCTCCTCGACGACCGCCTGGTGCGCCTGCGCCTCCGCGAGCGGACCCTGCTGGCGCGCCTCCTGCGTGGCCTTGTCGACCTCCGCTTGGAAGCCGGCCTTCTTGATGTCGGTGTCGCGCACCGACTGCGCCATCTGCGCCTGCGCGTTCTGCTCCTGAGCGACGGCTTCACGCTCGGCGTTCGCCCGCGCGATGCGGGCGTTCTGCTCGACCTCGGCCTGGTGCGGGACGGCGAGGTTCTCGATGTAGTTCGACTGCGACGTGATCGCCTGGATCTGGAAGCTGTCGATGACGAGGCCGAACGACTCCATCTCCTGCGAGCACCGGTCACGCACCTGCTGCGCGAACTTGTCCTGGTCGCTGATCATCTCTTCGACGGTCATCGAGCCGGCGATCGCACGCAGGTGCCCGACGAAGACGTTCTGCACCTTCGTCTCGAGCTCGGTCGCGGGACGGTCGAGGAACCGCCGGGCGGCGTTCGCGATGGAGCGGTAGTCGTCACCCACCTTGTAGACGACCACCCCGACGAGCGTCAGGTTGATCTTCTGCTGGCTGACGCACGGCACCGAGATCTGGCTCTCGTGGGCCTCGAGCGAGAGCCGACGGACCTTGGTGAGACCGGGGACGACCAGGCAACCTCGACCGGTGACGATGCGAAAGCCCATGCTCTCGCCCACACCCTCCGGCCGCTCGCTCGTGCGGAAGCCGGAGATGATGAGTGCCTCGTCGGGCTCGGCCACGCGCCAGGCGATGCGGAACAGGGCCAGCGCCCCGACCAGCAGCGCGATGACCACGACGATGACGGCAGCAGCAGTGCTGCTCATGATGCGACCTCTCCTGCGTCAGCCGGCGCGACCTCCACGGTCCGGCCGCCCAAGCTGCCGACGACGATGACCTGCGTGTGTCTGGGGATGGTCAGCGTGCGGTCACTGGCGCGCGCCATGAAGCGCTCCGTGCCGCCCCGCACGTCGACCTGCACCTCGCCGAGGTGGTTGGGGGTGATTGCAGCGGTGACGCGCGCGAACTTGCCGACGACGTCCGAGGCCATCCGCGCCACCTGTTCGAGCGAGAGTTCGTGCGCTCTTGAGAGTACGCCGAACGTCCCTCGCGCACCGGGCGCACCACTGGGCTGCAACCATTCCCGAGGGCTCTGCGTCTGGTCGGTGTGACGGCGAACGGGACCCTCGAGGTCCAGTGGGGGGAGCAGCGGGTGCCGGGTAGGGCTGCGTCCGCTGACGCGCTGCTGACCGGGTTGTGGGTGAGGGACCGCGCCGCGCTGGTGCGGCTGTCGGCCCTGCTGCT
>NZ_DASZVF010000071.1:0-46961 GCF_035547335.1 Humibacter sp.
GGGACAACCACAGCGGCTGGGCCCGGCGGGAAGTCGCTCACGACAGTCCCGGGGCCGAGCAGACCGACAGCGTGAGCTGCGCCCGGAGAAGACCTGTGCTCGGTGCCGGAGGACGCGGGTTCGATTCCCGCCACCTCCACCAAGATCGTGCTCTGACCTGCGCTTATACGACCTGGCTGTGTGAGATCCAGGGTCGGAGAGGCGGCTGCTTGCTCCTGTTCGCACGGTCAGAGCCGGGTGGGTCGTCCCGCTAGTGCCGGGTGCGGCCACCTCCAGACTGGCTCACGCGTCCACGTGGGTGGCCAGCATCAGGACGTGAGCGCCGACGGCGCTTCTGCTACGGCGCCGCTCGCGATCAAGTCATCGATGCGGGCATCGTCGTAGCCGAGGCGCTCGAGGACTCTGCGGGTGTCCTGGCCCATGACGATCGGTGGGCCCTGAACGACTCCAGGCGTTTCTTCCAGGTCGAACAGCAGGCCGGCAACATCCATGCGTCCTACGAGCGGCTGCTCGTAGGAGACCACCCAGCGCTTCGCGATCATCTCGGGGTCGTCGTACAGCCCGAGGACGAAGTCCTCGTCAGCGACCTCGCACGGAACGCCGGCAGCGTCGAGCTCCTTGAACCACTGACTCGCGCTGCGGGTCCTGAGATCGCCACTCGTGATCTGTTGGAAGTGAGCGACCTGCTGGTCGGTGGCTAGTGCGACGCACAGCCAGCCGTCGGCGGTCTCGTGCAGGCGGTAGCGGTCGTTCCACCCCAGCTGCTCTGCGTCGAGGATCGGCCGGCCGCTGCCAGCGCCCGTCATGTCGACGCTTGCCAGCGAGGTGTTGAGGAGGTGTGCGTAAAGGATCGAGGTCTCGACGTACTGGCCTTCGCCTGTTCGATTGCGGTGGTACAGGGCTTGGAGGATGGCGATGGCCGACAGGAACCCGTTCCCGGTGTCGCCGAGTGAGGTGTTCGGCCAGATCGGGGTTGCTCCGGACTCGGCACCTCCTTCCATCCACGACGCCCCCGCGAGGGCGGCAGCCGTCTGGTCGTTGCCGGGCAGCAGCATGCGAGCGGGATCGTGCCCTCGGGTGTGGCAGTAGATGAGGTCCGGGTTGACCTTCTTCAGCGACTCATAGTCGACCCCGAGCCGCTCGGCCGCGTCATAGCGCATGTTGTGCTGCACGACGTCGGCGGTGCGGACCAGGTCATGCAAGGTCGCCATACCGTCGGCGGTCTTCAGGTCGATGGTGATGGCCTGCTTCCCCCGGTTGCAGGCCATGCCGATGCTCGTCTGCAGCCAGAACGAGTCGAACAGCGGGTTGTTGACCTTGATGACGTTTGCGCCAAGGTCGGAGAGGAGCTGGGTGCCGTAGGGACCTGCCACTGCCAGGCCGAGGTCGAGGACGACAACGCCCTCGAGCGGTGAGGCGATCTGGCGGCCTTTGCTGGTGGCTGTCACGAACGGCGCGTCCTGCGCCTCTCGACGGACGTCGTCGGTGTGCTCGCCGGCCGCTGCCACGCCCCGGATCGGAGGGGCCGGCGTCTTCTCGAACTGGTAGGTCCGGCCCACCATGCGGACGCCGTCAACCTCGACGACGCATCCGTCTTCAAGGAGGAGCGGGTCGCGCAAAGCGTCCTCCGGCGACCGGACCTCCTGCACGGGGACGCCGACGCGCGCAGCCAGCTTCGCCCAGTCCGCCGCCGGGAACTTCGCGACCGCGTCGCTCATCTGCTGGTGGTACGCGTGCAGGACGACCATGTCGTCCGCGCCGGGGGAGATGCGCATCGGCGCATCTCGTGGCGCCGGCAGCTTGGCATCGGCGTCGAGCGATTCGAGCTCGGCGGCGCGCAGGATGAAGCTCGGGAGCGGCACCCAGTGGTGGGTCCACTTGCCGTCTGCACCGCGGTAGAAGCCCTTCGGAGCCCGTGGGTCGAAGATCCACGAGTTGAACCCGGCCCGGTCGGCCCGCTCTACGCGCTGCCAGGCGCAGAAGGTGGTGGCCAGCGCCCCCTGCAGCAGCGACGTGTGCACGTGCTGTCCGCGGCCCGTGGTCTCCCGGGCGACCAAGGCAGCGTTGATGGCGACAGAGGCGTTGTAGAAGGTCGCCAAGCTGATCCAAGGGATGCCGCTGAAGAGCGGCCCGGGCCGGTCTGCTCCGACGAACGAACCTTCGGGCCCTTCGTAGCCCGGCAGGACCTCAGTGCCCGACAGACGACCGATCGTCGTCCCCACAACGCCGCGACTCTCGAACTGCTGGCCGGTGCGCGCCGCGACCAACGCGTCGTAGGCGGGACGGCCGGCGTGGGCGCCCGTCTCGCCGTAGCCGGTGATCGAGCAGTGGATGAGGCGAGGGTTCGCGGCCAGCAACCTGGAGTGGTCGATCCCGAGCTTGGCGGCGACGCCGGGTGCGAAGCTCTCGATCACGACGTCGGCCTTACGGGCGAGAGCGAGGAAGACGTCGCGGTCGGCCGCGTCGCGCAGGTCCAGCGTCGCCCGGCGCTTGCCACGCAGCCAGACGCGGGTCCCCGAAAGGTCTGCGAACGGATCCCCGGTCGGAGGCTCGATCCGGGTCACTCGGGCTCCGTGGTCGGCGAGCAGCATGCCGGTCATCGGCCCCGAGATGCCCCACGAGAGGTCGAGAACGTCCAGGTCCCGCAGGATTCCGCCATCCACCATCGGCACAGGGTACAGCCGGTCCATACCAGTTACTATGGACTGGCGCGAAGCACCCGTCAGCGAATCGACCACTCGGGGCGTCGGTGCCCTTCGAAGAGCTCCTGGCCGTCGGTGAGGGCGCGTGATGTTGTGCCGAGGTGGAGGAACACGTTTCCCAGATCCTTTGCCTGTCCAGGCGTGAGCTCGCGTGCGGCCCACAGCGTGCGGAGCGTGGCCTGGATGGCCGCCGGAGGCTGCGACGCGATGAGCCGTGCGAGCCGCGTCGCTTCGCCACCGAGGTCGTCGGGCTCGACAACTTGGGTCACCAGTCCGATCTCGCGCGCGGTTCTGGCGCTGATCCGCTCATGAGCGCCGAGCAGCGACATGCGCACGATCTCAGAGAACCCCAGCCGGCCGCCGCCCAACAGGATGGGCTCGAAGACAGCGGCCATGCCGTAGGTGACATGGGGATCGAAGAACGTCGCGTTTGCCGACGCGATGGCGATGTCGCTCTCCCCGATCAAGTAGAACGCACCACCGCACGCCATGCCGTTGATGGCCACGATGACCGGCTTCCAGACGCCCTGACTCTTCGGCCCGATGCGACGACCCGGGTCTTGATAGGTGAACGGGTCGAAGTCATCGTCCACGGGGATGTCCGCGCGGTCGATGCCCGTGCAGAAAGCCTTGTCGCCGGCCCCCGTGAGGACCACGACCCTGATGTCGTCGTCCGTACGCACCGAGTCCCACACACGCTCGAGCTCAGCTTGCATCCGGACGTTGAATGCGTTGTGCACCTCAGGACGGTTCAACGTCACATGCGCAACACCCTCCCGAACCTCGTACAGGACCGTCGGAGCATCACGATTCGGAGCATCATTGTTCACGTCGCACCTCCCTGACGGTGCCCCTATCCCGCGGTGATCGTCCTTCTCGAGACACGCCATCCCTCCTCGGTGCGCACGACCTTGTCGCGGTAGGCGCCCATCGAGTCGAGGTGCGGCTGGCCCCCGGTGTGGGTGAAGAACTGCCAGTACGAGTCTGCGACGCCGGTGTTCCCGTGCACCGCAACCGCAACCGTGCTGACGAGGTGCCGCGAGAACGTCCCGGGTCCGGCACGGCCTTCACGACGACGCACCTCTGCCGCAGCGCGAAGGTCGTCATGACCCACAACGCGGGTATCGCCGAGCTCCCAGACCGCATCGGGGGTGTAGAGCAGGACGGTCTCCTCGATGTCGTGGGCCGCGTCCGCAGTGTGAGCGATGCGTGCGATCAAGGTCCGGATCGCCTCGGCGTCGTCGATGGTGCTCACGTCCTTACGCGCTCTCATCCGAGGCCGGCTGCGCGCGTCCCGAACAGGTGGGTCGCCACCGTGCTGCCCAGGGTCTCGGCCTTCCAACGGGTCTCATTGGACGAGGCAGATGCGGCCTCGTGCCAGCCCTTCATGAGGTAGAGCTTGTCGTGGATCGCGCGGATGACCTGGCCGGTGATGAGCTGGGACTCATCGCTCGCCAGCCACGCGACCAGCGGCGAGCTGCCCGCCGGATCCATCGGGTGGTACTCGTCCGGCCCAAGGTCGTCCGGCTCGATGACGGGCTGGCCCGCCATCGTCGCGGTGATCCTGGTCATGCCGCCTGGTCCGATCGCGTTGACCGTGACGCCGAGCTTGGCGAGCTCAAGGCTCGTGGTGAGGGTGAGTCCGACGATCGCGGCTTTGGCCGTTGCGTAGTTGCTCTGGCCGAAGTTGCCGGACAGGCCGGCACCCGACGTCGTGTTGATGATCCGTCCACGCACAGCTTCGCCGGCCTGGACCCGGCCGCGCCAGTGCTGCGCCGCGGCACGGGTCGTCAACCACGTTCCGCGCACGTGCACGGCCATGACCATGTCGAAGTCGTCGGTCGACATGTTCCAGATCGCCTTGTCGCGGACGATGCCGGCGTTGTTGACGACGATGTCAAGGCGGCCGAGCTCCGCGACGGTGCGATCGACGAGACTCTTGACGTCGGCCTCGACGGCGATGTTGCCGTAGTCGGCGATCGCAGTGCCGCCCGCCTTCTCGATGAGGGCGACGACCTCGTCCGCGTCGCGTCCCGCGCCCGCACCGTCCACGGCCCCGCCGAGGTCGTTCACGACGACGCGCGCGCCGTGTCGTGCAAGCTCGAGCGCGTGTCCGCGCCCGATCCCGTGGGCGGCACCGGTCACGATCGCGACCTTGCCTTCGAGCAGCGGACTCAACGTGACCTCCAGTCGCCGAATATAGTGACTACTATGCCTGCTTCCGACGCGATGGGCGACCTCGCGACCACGCCCCAGGACGTCGACCCCCGGGCCGATCGGCTCTGGCCCACCACGGCAGCGGTGCTCGCGCACCGGGCCGCCACGACCCCCCACGCTGAGGCATTGGTCGACGGCGAGCGCCGATGGACGTGGGCCGACCTCGACGACGCCGTGGACGCCGCAGCTCGATCGATGATCGCGAGCAGCGTTCGCCACGGGGACCGGGTCGCGGTCTGGGCGCCCAACTGCGCGGAGTGGATCGTCGCGGCCTTGGGCGCGCAACGGGTCGGCGGCGTGCTGGTCCCGCTCAACACCCGGTTCCTCGGCCCGGAAGCAGCTTTCGTGCTGCGTCGCTCGCGCGCGCGGTTGCTCGTGACCGTCGCCGGCTTCCTGGGCAAGGACTACCCGGCGATGCTGGAGGCAGCCGGTGAGCCCCTGCCGGCGCTCGACCGGATCGTCGAGATCGGCGGCGAGCCCCGGAACGGAGTCCAGACCTGGGAGGACTTCCTCGCTGCCGGCGCAGCTGTTCACGACGACGAGCTGGAGGCGCGGGCCCAGGCCGTCAGCCCGCACGACCTCTCCGACGTCCTCTTCACCTCGGGCACGACCGGCCGGCCCAAGGGCGCGATGTGCACACACGCCCAGACCCTGCGCGCGTATGGGGTCTGGAGCGCGGTCGTCGGACTGCGAGAGGGTGATCGCTACCTCGTCGTCAACCCGTTCTTCCACGGCTTCGGCTACAAGGCCGGCTGGCTCGCTTGCCTGCTGACCGGGGCGTGCATCGTGCCGCAACGAACCCTTGACGTGCCCGAGGTGCTCCGGGTCATCGCGCGGGAACGCATCACGGTTCTGCCCGGCACCCCGACGCTCTACCAGACCATGCTGGAACACCCCGACTTCTCACGCGACGGTGTCGAGACGCTTCGGCTGGCCGTCACCGGCGCCGCGGCGGTCCCGGCGCCGCTCCTGGAACGCGTCCGCGACGAGATCGGCTTCAGCGACGTCGTCACCGGCTACGGGTTGACCGAGTCCTGCGCGATCGTCTCGATGTGCCGCTACGACGACCCTGTCGAGGTCGTCGCGACCACCGCGGGCCGGCCGCTGCCGGGCCTGGACGTCCGCACCGTCGATGCCGAGGGAACCCCGACGGCGCCGGGCGTACCAGGGGAGATCCACGTCCGGGGCTACACGGTGATGCGTGGCTACCTCGACGACCCGGAGGCGACTTCGCAGGTCATCGACGCAGACGGCTGGCTCCACACCGGTGACGTCGGGATCATCGACGATTCCGGGCGAGTGCACATCACCGATCGCATCAAGGACATGTACATCGTCGGCGGCTTCAACGCCTATCCCGCCGAGATAGAGGGGATCCTTCTGGGCCACCCGGAGGTTGCGCAGGTCGCGGTCATCGGCGTTCCTGATGAGCGGATGGGGGAGGTCGGTGTGGCGTTCGTGATCCCACGGCAGGGCCGATCGATCACCGCCGACGACGTCGTCACGTACGCCCGAGCGAACATGGCGAACTACAAGGTTCCCCGCCGCGTTCGGATCGTCGAATCACTGCCGATGAACGCGAGCGGCAAAGTCCTCAAGGGTGAGCTGCGTGCCGCCGGTCTCGAGGGCAGCCTCAGCTGGTGACCCCTGCGGCGCGCAGCGCCGCGATCTGTGCGTCGTCATAGCCGGCGACGTCACGCAGCACCGATTCGGTGTCCTGGCCGGCGGTGGGTGCTCCGCGCTCGGCCGACACCGGTTGCTCACCCACGACGCGGACGGGGAAAGGCAGCTGGTCGGCACCCAACCGGCTCGCCGGCTGCCAAGGCAGGCGTTCGTGGAAGTGCGGGTCGTCCGCGATCGTTGCCGGGGTGTTCACGGGAGCGATCGGAACATCGTGGCTGAGCCCGAGCTCGACCCAGGCCGCAGTCGGGCGCGTGCGGAAGATGTCGACGAGCTGAGCTCGCAACGCCACCTCGCCGCGGGCATGGTCTGCCAATGCATTGCCGGGGTGCGCGGTGTAGAGGTCATCGCGGCCGACGGCGGCGCAGAAGTTCTTCCAGAAGTGCTGCTCCGACGCCATGAACAGGATGTGTCCGTCGCTGCTCTCGTAGAACTGGTACCGCACGGCATCCTGCATGCCGTCCGTGCCCGGTGGCCGACGCACGAACCCGTCGGATGCGTTGCCAGTGACCTCATCCTCTGGCCTCAGGTACGCGCGCGTGCCTTCGCTGCGGAGCCAGTCGAAGCAAGCCGCGGCGTCGCTCTGCCCGACCTCCACGTGACAGCCGTGACCCGTCTCGCGGGCGCGTAGCACCGCGCTGAGCATCCCCAGGGCCGCGTAGAGCGGCCCGGCATTGATCCCGATCGAGGTGTGGTTGGGGATCGCCGGCATCCCCTCGGCGCTTCGCTCGGGCGCGACCACGCCCGCCCACGTGTCGTAGGCGATCCCGTGGCTGGGAAGCTCTCGGTACGGGCCGGTCATGCCGTAGCCCGACAGCGTGCAGAGCACGATGCGCGGGTTCACGGCTGCCAGCACCTCGTAGCCGAGACCTCGTCGCGCGAGACCGCCGGGGCGCATCGCCTCGAGCACCGCGTCGGCGTTCGCGACGAGGTCGAGGAACGCCTGGCGGCCGTCCGCCTGCCGCAGGTCCAGGACGATGCTGCGCTTGCCCCGGCTGATGTGGAGGTGGAGGAGCGAGACACCGTTGACCCAGGGCCACGCCATCTTCCGCACGTAGTCGCCACCGGGAGGCTCGACCTTGATCACGTCGGCGCCGAGGTCTGCGAAAGGTGTCGTCGCCGCGCCCGGGCCGAGCATCGAGCACTCGATCACCCGGAGACCCGCCAGCAACCTGCCCGTCTCCATAGCGGCTACTATACGGAGATGGGTCCGGTCCGTGTATGAGTCCGTAGAAGGCCTCGACATCGAGGTCAGCGGTGACGTCCTGACGGTGACGTTGAACGCGCCGGAACGCCGCAACGCCCTCACTGACCAGTCGGTGTCCGGACTGATCCGAGCCCTCGAGACTGCCTCGACCGACGAGTCGCTGCGCGCCATCGCGCTGACCGGCGCGGGAGATCACTTCTGCGGCGGCTTCGACATCGTGGGGCGCAACCGGACCGATGGGGCGAGGCCACGAACGGGCAGCATCCAACGGCGCATCCCCGTCGCATCAGGACGAGTCATCTCCCTTCTGCTCACCATCCAGCTCCCAGTGGTCTGCGCGGTCCGCGGCTGGGCGGTCGGGATCGGCGCGCAGCTCGCCCTCGCCGCCGACATCACCGTCGCGTCGGACGACGCCCGGATCTGGTGGCCGTTCCTCGATCGGGGCTTCACGCCCGACTCGGCGAGCACCTGGCTGCTGCCTCGCCTCGTCGGTCCCGTCCGAGCCCGACAGCTCCTGCTCCTCGCGCGAGAGATCTCAGGGGCCGAAGCGGCCGCCATGGGGGCTGTCGCTCTGGCGGTGCCGTCATCCCGCGTCAGCGAAGCTGCCGAGGAGGTCCTGGCGCGGCTGGCCGCCGGTCCGACGGTCGCACTCGGCCTCACGAAGAGCCTGCTCGCCACGACGTGGGACCACGGTCTCAGCAGTCAGCTGGCCGCCGAGGCACACGCGATGGAGCTGTCGAGTCGAAGCCCCGACTTCCGGGAGGGCCTCAGCGCACTGTCAGAGAAGCGGCCTCCGGAGTTCCGCGGGCGATGACGGCGCCTAGGAGCGCTGCCACTGCGGCTCGCGCTTCTCGGCGAACGCAGCCGGACCTTCGGTCTGGTCGGGGTGACCCCAGAGCGCGACGAGCTCCTTCACGCCCGCCTTGCAGGCGTCCGTCAGACCCATCTCCAGCGCGCCCCACAGGGCGCGCTTGGTCGCCCGCAGCGCCGCTGGGGAGTTCCGTGCGATCTTCTCCGCCAGCTCCTGCGCTGCGTCGTGCAGCCGTTCCGGAGGATCGACGATCTCGCCGACCAGACCCAGCTCGTAGGCGCGGTGCGCGGACATGCGCTCGTAACGGCCCACGAGGGCCAGGCGCAACACAGCCTCGGCCGGGATCTTCCGCATGAGCCCGATCGTCTCGAAGGCACTCACCTGGCCGACGGACACGTGTGGATCCGTGAACTGCGCATCGCTCCCCGCCAACACGATGTCCGCGTCCGCCACGAAGTGGAAGCCGCCCCCCGCGCAGATCCCGTTGACCGCGGCGATGATCGGTTTGTCCACGCCGACGTGCCAGCCGGTGAAACCGAGGTCCCATGCCTCGACCGATTCGCGGTAGCGCTGGAAGCCCTGTCCATCGGTCGCGATCTCGACCATGTCAGCGCCGGTCTGGAACGACGGCCCATTCGCCGCGTTGACGATGACGACGACCTCGGGATCTTCTTGCATCTGCGTCCACGCGGTCCGCAGCTCATCGCGCATGGCGTTGTTCATCGCGTTGCGCCGATCGGGACGGTTGAAGACGATCCAACCGACCTTCCCGCGTCGCTCGACGACGAGGTTGTCATAGGTCATGGGTATCCCTCGATGAGGCTGCGGCGCAGCACCTTCCCGATCTCGTTCCGGGGCAGCTCGTCCACCACCCGGAGGTCGACCGGCAGCTTGTAGGGCGCCAGGCGGGCGCGGAGCGCACTGGCTATCTCGTCGGGCCGGATCTCTGCGCCGGAGACCGCGACGAGCCACGCCACCGGGACCTCGCCGAGCCGATCGTCTGGAACGCCGGCAACGCACACGTCCGCCACACCGGGCTGCACGCGGATGGCATCCTCGACCTCTTGCGGCATCACCTTGAGGCCGCCGCGGTTGATGACGTCCGAGACGCGACCCTCCAGCCAGAGGAAGCCGTCGGCGTCGACCCGCCCGATGTCTCCTGTCTGCAGGAAGCCCGCTTCGTCGAGCCGAGCGGCGATGGCGTCGTCCTGCTGGCTGAGGAAGGGAGACCGGATCCACACCTCTCCGACTCCGTCCGCCGCGACGTTTCCCTGCTCGTCGAGGATCTTGATGTCGACGCCCGGGTGAGCGCGGCCGACCGCACCGAGCTTGTCGTCGCCGTAGTCGCGCAGGTCTTTCGCCGTCCAACCGACCACCTCGCTGCCGAGCTCGGTCTGGCCGTAGCAGTTGAGGACTCCGACGCCGAAGCGCTCGCGGAACGCCCGCGCCTGCGCAGGAGTCAGGGGTGCGGTGACGGACCGTACGAGTCGCAGGGGGGCAAGGTCGGTGATGTCCGGATCAGCGGTGAGCATGCTCATCATCGCCGGTGCGAGGATCGTCGAACGGATCCCATGACGCTGCACGAGTGTCGCGAAGGTCGTCGTCTCGAAGCGGTCCATCAGCACGAGCGGGGCACCGACGCGGAGGCCGAACAGCGCGTTCCAGAGGCCTGCCCACAGGCCCAAGGAGGTCGGGATGAGGTTGGGCATCGGCGCCTTCGGGCCCGTGTCGCTCGGCCGCGCGCGAAGCTGTCCAGCGACGGTGTCGATCCCACCCAGCACGCCGCTGTGGCGCATCACGACGGCCTTCGGCGCGCCCGTGGTGCCAGATGTGCGCATGACGAGCGCCGCGTCCTCGCCCTGCTCGGCCGGGGCGTGGGCGAGCGTGCCGGGGACAGCTCTCCACGTGGTCAGGCCGGCCCGCTCGAGCACGCGATGCCCAGCGGGAGCGCGGCTCGGATCGTCCGCCACGACTGCCGCCGGTGCGGCTGACGTGAGGGCGTCCCGCAGCTCTGCGGTGGTCAGCCGTGCGTTGAGAGGCACGACCACAGCACCGATCTTCCAGGTCGCGAAAGCGCCGACGAGCGCGCCGATGCCGTCGTCGATGACGACGGCGACGTGGTGGCCCGCGTGGACTCCGGTCTCCGCGAGCGTCGACGCCAATGTGTCGACGGACCGTCGCACCTCAGCGAGGGACACCGAACCGTCGATCGTCGTCACGAGCGCCTCGTCCGCAGCAGACGGATGTTCCGACAGCAGCGCGTAGAGCGGGCCGGCCGTCAAGACGCCGACCGCTCGAGGTGGGAGGCGACGATGTCCAGGTCCTGCGACTCGGTGCCGAGCATCACCGCACTCGCGCGCGCCCTTTTGAAGTACAGGTGCAGATCGTGCTCCCAGGTGAAGCCGATCCCACCGTGCAGCTGGATGGCGGCGGCGGTCACCGTGCGGTACGCCTCACCGCAGAAGGCGTGCGCGACCGCCGCAGCGACGACGAGCTCGGCCGGATCTGCCGCTGCTGCGTGCCGAGCGGCGGAGCGGGACGATTCGACGGCGATGAGGAGATCAGCGCACTTCTGCTTCACCGCCTGGAAGCTGCCGATCGGCCGGCCGAACTGCACGCGCTGCTTCACGTAGGTGACGGTCATGTCGAGCACGTGGGCCGATCCACCTGCCATCTCGCAGGCGAGGAGTGCCCGCGCCTGGGCAAACCCGCGCGCGACGGCGTCCTCCGCGCCGAGCGAGCCGATCAGACGCGCGGGCGTGGCCTTGAAGTGCAGGTGCGCCTGGCGCCGCGTCAAGTCCAGCGTCGTGAGGTTCTCGACACGCAGCCCATCCGCACCGCGCTCCACCGCGAAGCACGCCATCCGGTCCTCGGTCCACGCGGGCACGAGGATGAGGTCGGCGGCCGTGGCGTCGACGACGTGCCCGGCGGCTCCATCCAGGCGCCATCCCCCGGGCCCGCTCGTCGCCCGCACGCGCGCTGCCGGGGGATGAGCGCCCGCGAGGTCAGCCGCGGCGACGGTGGCGACGAGCTCCCCAGACAGGATCGCCGGCACGTAGTCCGCGATGGCTGTCCGGTCTCCAGAACCGAGCAGCTGAGGGAGCGCAAGTGCAACGGTGGACAGCAACGGCGCGCACAGCAGGGCCGCTCCGGCTTCTTCGAAGGCGGTGCCTACCTCGGCCAGTCCACCGCCGGCTCCGCCGAGGTCCACGGGGACGCCGAGACCGGCAAGACCGACCTCTGTGCACAAGCGCCGCCACAGCGCGCGGTCCCATCCCTCCGCGGACTGCACGTCCGCGCGGACCTTCTGCGGAGGGCAGAGGTCGTCGAGCGCTGCCCGCAGAGCTGCATGGAGCTCTGCGCGGTCACTGTCGCTGAACCCGACGGTCGCGGTGGGGTTCATCGGCGATCGAACGCCGCGATGACGCCGTCGAGCGTGGCCTGGAGGTCGGTCCCCGCACCGGGTGGGTGCGGAAGTCGCACCGGTCCATGGTCACGACTGGGCAACAGGATCGTCGCGGTACCCGGCGACGTGACCTCTCCTCGCTGGCTCCTCGCCTCGAGCGTCAGATCGACGGCTGGTCGTCCCCCCTCAGCGAGGTACTTACGGGTGACGACGCCCGTGATCGTCTGCAGGTCGCCGACGTAGTTGAAGCTGCGGAACTCGACACCGAGCTTCCACAGCCACGCGTCGTCCCCCATCCAGTCCGTGCAGAGGTGGATCAGCCACGTCTCGCGCATGCGTCCGTAGTCGTACGTCGTAGGCACGCCTGTCCGTCGCGCGTACTCCGGGTCCCAGTGCACTCGCTGCATCACGTCGGGGATGTTCTGGGGGTCGCGGTGATAGAAGCGCGGCACGCGCTGGCGGTTCTTGTAGCCGAGGCGGAGCGGAGCCACGTTGTACATGCCCATGCCCATGCCGACGTGCCAGCAGACCATGTCGGTGACCGTCAGCGGCCCCTTGTGGAGCGGGCCGAGGGGGTCGCCTTCTTCGACGTCCTCCCACCAACGCGGCTCAGCTCCGCGGCGCTGCTCGCCGTCGTAGCCCTCGTCGATGCGTGCGAGCGCCTCGTCATCCCAGACCTGAGGCTCGATCGCCGCGTACTTCCCGCGTTCCTTTGACTTCTCGCGCTCAGCGCGGAACATCATCCGGTACTGCGCGCCCAGAACGGTGCCGCTGTCGTCCTGGAACACCTGGGCCGTCCACTCCTGGACTCCGACCCCCCCGAACTCGCTGGGCTTCTCGATGACACCGACGAGCGCAGTGCGGCGCTTCACTCTGCGGTTCGCCCGCAGCGGAGCCCACCACTCGCGCTCACTGGCTGCGTAGAAGGCGTGCACGCCGCGCAGCGGATCACCCTTGAGCCGTTCGGCGCGCGACCGGTCATCCTCCGTCAACCCGTCCTCGCCGATGAGGCTGTCGCCACCGACCAGCGAGGGGGGCGCGATCGGCATCGCCCACACAGTGCCCGTCGCGTACTCCGGGTCGGCGTAGAGCGGGTTGTCATCCCCGTAGCTCCACGCGACGGTCCGGAAGGCGTCGGTCCCGGGGCAGCGGTAGTGCGGGGGAGCGGGATATGGCTGTGCGATGCCGATGCGTGCGCGGAGCTCGGCCAGCGCCTCGGGCGTGATCGTCGGCTTCGAGGGCGCCGCCGGGGCCGATGTCGTCTCCATAGTGCTTACAATGTGCCACATCATGGCGTCGGCGTTGCCTGCAGGCTTGCGGGTCCACCAGGACGGCGCCGTCGGCTGGCTCGAGTTCGACCGTCCAGACGCGGGCAACGCCTTCGACGGCGCGATCCTTGATGCGCTGCCAGGCGTCTGGCACTCGCTCGACGCCGACCCGTCCATACGCGCAGTGGTCGTCATCGGTAGCGGAAGGGCGTTCCAGACCGGGCTCGACGTCCGCCAGCTGGCCAAGGACCCCCAGGCGCTCAAGGCGGCGTCGCGCCGCACGAGGAACGGCAACCCAGGGCTGACGGGCTGGCACCTCAAGCTGGGAGTGCCCGTCGTGGCGGCCATCAACGGCATCTGCGCGGGAGGTGGCCTGCACTACGTCGTCGACGCCGACATCGTCATCGCATCCACTGCCGCGTCCTTCCTCGACCCCCACGTCTCGGTCGGTCAGGTCAGCGCGTACGAGTCCATCGGGCTAGCCCGCCGAGGCGCGTTCGGCGAAGCGGCGAGGCTGGCATTGCTCGGCGCACACGGGAAGGTCGACGCCGAGCGAGCCCGGCAGGTGGGCTGGGTCAGCGAGGTTGTGCCGCCCGAACGGCTGCGGGCTCGCGCCAGCGAGCTCGCACACCAGATCGCCGCGCAGGCGCGGGAACGCACACGTGAGGTGCGCGCCGCCCTCTGGTGTGCCCAGGAAGTGGGCCGCTCGGAAGCGATCGGCCGCAGGAGCCCGGAATGAGCGAGCTCGCCAAGGGTGTGCTCGCGTCGATCGGCACGGTCGGGGCGGCCGAGGACGCCGTCAGGCGGTGGGCTGACGCGAACGTCCCCCCGACGTGGCGAGAAGCGGCTGTCAAGGGTGGGCCGGCCGCCGTGCGGACCGTCCGTACGCCCGCGGAGTATCGGCAGTGGTACCCGACATTTGCCCGGAGCGGCCTCGTCGTCCCTCAGTGGCCCGTCCCGTACGGCGGTCTCGACTGGTCACGAGAGCTCGCACGAGCCGCCGACGCGGTCCTGGCGCCCCTCCACCTCCCTCGCCTCAACCCCCTAGGGCTCAACAACACGGCGGCCGCGCTGTTCGCCCACGGGACCGAGCAGCAGCGCCTTCGCTACCTGCCCAAGATCGTCGACGCGTCCGAGACGTGGTGCCAGCTGTTCAGCGAGCCGGGCGCCGGAAGCGATCTCGCGGCGCTGGCCACACGGGCGGAGCGCGTCGAGGGCGGGTGGACCGTGACCGGCCAGAAGGTCTGGACCACCTGGGCTCACGACGCGGACATGGGGATCCTGCTCGCCCGCACGGACCCGGCTCTGCCCAAGCGGGCCGGCATCAGCTACTTCCTGCTGGACATGCACCAGGCCGGCGTCACGGTCCGTCCGCTCGTGCACATCGGCGGAGAGGTCGACTTCAACGAGGTGTTCCTCGACGACGCATTCGTAGCCGACGACCAGCTGCTCGGCGACCTCAACGGGGGCTGGACGGTCGCTCGCGCAACCCTTGCCGGCGAACGCCAGATGGTCGCCGGCGCGGGAAGCGGCGGAGTCGACCGGATCGGGGGCGGAAGCGCGCGCCGCCTCGTCACACTCGCGCAGCAACGGGCCGCGGCGAACCTGAGCGGCGGCTGGGACGACCCCCACGTGCGACGGCGGATCGTGCGCCTCTGGTGTGAAGAGCAGATCCGTGGTTGGACCAACGACCGCGTGCGGGCGGCGGTGAAGGCCGGCGGCACACCCGGAGCCGAGAGCTCGATCGGCAAGGTCGCCGGTGCCGAGCTGAACCAGCGCATCCAGGAAGCGGCCGCCGATCTGCTCGGCGCTGCCGGTACCGCCTGGCCGGGCGACGCGGGCGTCGGTGATGTCTCCGCGTGGGCCGCGTCGCTGCCCTTCGAGGTCAAGGGCATGCTCCGCAGCCGCGCGAACACCATCGAGGGCGGGACCACCGAGGTCAACAAGAACATCTTGGGCGAACGCGTGCTCGGGCTTCCGAAGGAGCCGGATGCGTGGGAAGGGCGACCGTGGCGTGACGTGCCGCGCAGCTGAGGACGGCGCAGAGGGGCCGACAGCTGGCGGACCAGGTCACGCATATAGTAACTACTATGGCTACTCCAGCGGATCCGGTCGTCAGCGCTTCCCAGGCCGACGACTGACCTTCACGGAGAACCCTGCGACCTTGGGCTTTCCGAGCTTCCACAGCGACCAGGTTCGACCGCCGGACAGGGGTCGACATGAGCGACCTGGCCAGCTCCGCCACCGCATGAACGTCAGCCCATCGCCCTTGACCGCGGTCCAGCAGGAGGAGAAGACGTGAAGAGGTTCGAGGACAAGGTCGTCCTGATCACGGGCGCGGCTCGTGGCCAGGGAAGAAGCCACGCCATGCGCGTAGCCGACGAAGGGGCGCACGTCGTCGCACTGGACATCTGCGCGACCTTCGACAGCATGAACTATCCGCTGGCGACCGACGAAGACCTCGCCCTGACCGTCAAGGAGGTCGAGGCTCGCGGCCGCCGTGCGATTGTCGTGAAGGGCGATGTTCGGATCAAGGCGGACGTGCAGAAGGCGGTCGACCAAGCGTGGGCCGAGCTCGGACGCCTCGATGTCGTGGTCGCGAACGCGGGGGTGACGGCGATGAGCTCACCGACGCCCGCGCAGGCCTTCATCGATGGTGTCGACGTCGACCTCGTCGGGGTCCTCAACACCGTGGGCGCGGCACTTCGCACCTTCCCGTCGGTGGCGGCGGGTCGATCATCATCACGGGCTCCACGGCCGGCCTGATGGAAGGGCTCATCGACAACCCCGCCACGGGCCCCGGCGGTGCCGGTTACGCCTGGGCTCAAGGGGGGTCGTCGCTGACGCCGACCGAGCAGCTCTCCTTCAAGCTGTCCGCGACGATCCGGGTGTGTGCCTGCGGGGATCCGAAGGCCGTCCGCAGCACCCACGCACGCTTGGCGTAGAGGTGGGCGAGCACTTCCCACGTGAAGCCCATCCCGCCGTGGATCTGGATCCCGGCGCGTCCATTCGCCGTAGCGGCATCGGTGGCCAGGAGCGCCGCGCTGGATGTGGCCCGGCGGGGATCGCCGACGTCCGGGTCATCGGCGGTAGCAGCTGCCCACCACACGGCCGATCGGGCGACCTCGGTGCGGGCGAGCATGTCGGCCAGCAGGTGCTTGATCGCCTGGAACGAGCCGATGGGTCGGCCGAACTGGACCCGCTGCTTCGCGTAGCTGGTCGCGAGGTCCAAGGCACCCTGGGCAACGCCGACCGCGAGCGCTGCCGAGAGCAGCGTCGCAGAAAGTCGCCACGGGTCGGCGGCGGCCGACCCCGTGGGATGCGCCCGCACGCCTTCCACGAAGCCGACCGGCGTCAGCGGGTCGAGAGGCTCGAGCGGTCTCCACTGGACGTCCGACGTCGCCACGACCCCCACCCGCTCACCCAGGACGACGACGTGGGTAGCGGAGTCGAGATGCTCGACCACGGGCTGTTGGGTGCGGTCAAGGCAGGTCGCCATGAAGGCGCCTGGGACCAGACGCCGGGCCAGCATGGTGGCGACGAGCGGCCCCGGCACGAGCGCGCGGCCGAGCTCCTCCAACACGATCGTCGCCGTTGCCAAGCCGCCCAGACCGTCGAGGTCGAAGAGCCCCAAAGCATCGAGCTCTACCCAGCCTTCGACGTCGAAAGGCTGGTCGAGCGCTGCGCGGATGCGTTGGTCGGACCATGCCTTGCGTACGAAGTCTCGGACGCCACCCTGCAGGTCCAGCTGCTCCTCGGACGGTGTCAGCCGCATGGAATGCGCACCTCCGGCTCTTTCGGCAGGCCGAGAGCGCGTTCGGCGAGGATGTTGCGTTGGATCTGAGATGTGCCCGCTGCGATCGTGAAGGCCAGCGTGGTCAATCGGTCGACGGAGAAGCGGCCGCTCGCGACACCAGGAAGATCATCGAGCGTCAGTGATGCGCGTCCGAGGATGTCGGCGGCAACGTCGTCAAGTCTTTGACGACACTCGGTGAATCGAAGCTTGAGAACCGAGGCGCCGCGTTCGGGCACGAGGCCGGAGGTCGCCTCTGAGACGTTTCGATAGGTCAGGGCCCACAGTCCGTCGATCTCGGCCGCGAGGCGTGCGAGCTCGGACTGAACGTGGGTGTCAGACCATGCCGACGACTTCGTCGCGCCGTCGGACGTCTGGCGGGCGACGCCGACCAGGTTTCGCAACAGCGTCCGCGTCGTCATCATGTCGCCGATCCAGGCCGTCCCGCGCTCGAACCCCAGCGTCGTCATGGCGATCCGCCAGCCGTCGCCCTCTGCACCGACACGATTGGCGACGGGGATCGGGACGTCGTCGAGGACGAGCTCGCAGAACTCACTGGTCCCGGCGGCCGTCTTGATCGGCCGTACCGACACCCCCGGGGCATCCATCGGCAGGATGAGCCAGCTGATCCCACGGTGCTTGCGAGCCGATGGGTCGGTGCGGACGAGGAGCTCGCAGTAGTCCGCGACCATCGCATGGCTGGTCCACACCTTGCGTCCCGTGACCCGGTAGCTGTCACCGTCACGCACGGCGCCCGTCCGCAGCGAGGCCAGGTCGGAGCCGGCGTCGGGCTCGGAGAAGCCCTGGCACCAGACCTGCTCGCCCCGAAGTATCGCCGGCACGTGCTGCGCTCGCTGCTCGTCCGTCCCCTCGACCATGAGGGTCGGGCCGGCGTGGAGCAGCCCTACGAAGTTGGTGCCGACGTAGGGCGCGTCGGCGTGGGCCAGCTCCGACAGGAAGATGAGCTGCCGCGTCGGGGTGGCGCCGCGACCGCCCCACTCGATCGGCCAGTCGAGGCCTGCGTACCCGGCGTCGAACAGCCGCCGCTGCCACGCACCGCAGTACGCCCGGTGTGCCGTCCAGTCATCGCGGTCCGGTTCCGGCGGGAGCGTCGGCAGCGTCGCGGCCAGCCACGCGCGCAGCTCGTCGCGAAACGCAATGTCGGCATCGGAGTGCCGGAGGTCCATCAGCGGCCCCGTCCGCTCGAATATAGTGACCACTATGGTAACGGGTGGTGGAGCGGTGAACGACAAGGTCTACATCCACGAGTTCATCGACATCACGAAGCAGAACCGCGGCAAGTACATGCACCACATCACCGCGAACTGGAGCCCGATCGCCCAGGACCAGCGGAACCAGATGTGCTTCGGGGTGTGGGGAGTCCTTGGATCGACGGGCCGGTGGCCTCAGACCGTGAACCTTTGGGAGGAGGACGGGTTCGGGGGGCTCGCGGCCAGCTTCGCGATCGAGGTCGATGGTGCGGCCATGCAGGACCCAGCGCTCGAGCGTTGGTGGGCCGGCGCCGCAGACCTGCGGTCCGGCGGAGTTGACCGGATCATGGTTCCGCACCCGGAGATGCCGACGATCGAGCGTCTGTGCGCCGCCGGCTGCGGAGCGCCGGTGTACGCACACGAGCTTGCGCGCGTTCGTCCAGGTGCTGCCGCGGACGTCTTGGACTGCGCCGTCGAGGAGAGTCGCAGCTCTGCGCCTGACGGATGGCGGCTCATCGGCGCTCTCCGGACGGTCATGGGGAACGACGATGAGATCTTGTTCCTCTGGGCGATCGATGCCTGGCCGAGCTGGGGGCACGCTGAGCAGCGCGCTGCATCCGGGGAGTCGCGTCTGCTGCCGAAGACCAGTGGCGAGCTGTTGAGTCGGCATCGGCTCTTGCTCGTCGACGCTCCGCTGGCTCCGCTGCGCACCGGCCGGCAACCTCAACGAGCTGACCGAACCGACTGGACGGACTGACATGCCTCGCGAGCTGGTTGTCCGGACCGTCAGCGACCACGGCGTGGGCGAGCTGCGGCTCAACGATCCCGATCGACGGAACGTCCTCTCGTTCGAGATGTCTGAGGCGATCGGCACCGCGGTGGCCGAGGTCCTTGCCGCCGGAGCGAAGGCCGTCGTGCTCACCGCGGCCCCTCCGGTCTTCTGCTCCGGCGGCTCGCTCGAGGGACTCATCAGCCGAGCGCGGCCGCTCCGCGATACATACCGCGGCTATCGCGCACTCTTCGAGTGCCCCGTGCCGACGCTGGCGCTGGTCGAGGGTGCTGCGGTCGGCGCGGGCGTCAACCTGGCGCTCGCCTGCGATGTGGTCGTCGCCGGTGACAAGGCGCGGTTCGATCCACGGTTCCTCGACGTCGGGATCCACCCGGGAGGGGGACACCTGCGCCGGCTGCTCGAGCGGACCGGCGCGCAGGGGGCCGCGGCACTGTGCCTGTTCGGCGAGGCGTTGACCGGCGACGAAGCTGTGCGCGCGGGTCTCGCGTGGCGTTGCTTCGAGGGCGATGAAGCTCGGCGATCGGCGTTCGCTCTAGCCGACCGAGCCGCCGGGCGGGATGCCGACCTGGTGCGCCGGGCGAAGGACTCGCTGCGGCTCAGCCGCTGGGTCGCGGACGACGACGCCGCGTTCGACCTCGAGCTCGCCGCGCAGGAGTGGTCGGTCGAGCGCCCCGAGTTCGTAGTCGCAGTGCAACGGATCCGGGATGCCTTGGCCGCGCGGGCGCGGTGATCGGCCAGGTCCCGCTTACTTCGCTGGCCGTTCCAGGGGCAGATCGAGCCCGAGCAGCTCGATCGCGTTGCCGCGGGCGATCTTCATGATCTGATCGGGGGGAAGGTGGCCGAAGTGCTCGGCGGCGACCTCGCGGGAGTGTGGCCAGGTGCTGTCCTGGTGCGGATAGTCGGTCTCGAACATCACGTTGTCCAGGCCGACCTTGTCGAGCAGGTGCACACCCACGGGGTCCTTGAAGAAGCAGCTGTGCACTTGGCGGTAGTAGTAGCTCGACGGCAGCTCAGGGCAGTGGACCTGACCGTGGGCCCACCCTCGGTGGGTCAACCACACGTCGTCGGCTCGTTCCAGGACGTAGGGAAGCCATCCGATCTGGGCCTCGGCGTAGAGGAGCTTCAGGTTCGGGTGCCGATGCAGCACGCCGGAGAAGAGGAAGTCGACGAGGCTGGCGGCGCTGTTGCCGAAGATGATCGTCCCGGCGACGGCCTCGGGGGCGTCGTCAGAGGTCTGGGGCGTCCGGGTGCCGGAACCGATGTGCATGGCGAGCACCGTGCCGGTCTCTTCGCACGCAGCGAAGAAGGGGTCCCAGGCGCCCGAGTGGATGCTCGGCAGGCCCAGGTAGGCCGGGATCTCGCTGAACGCGACGGCCCTCACGCCGCGGGCAGCGTTTCGTCGAACCTCTGCAGCTGCGAGCGCGGGGTCCCACAGCGGCACGATGCACAGCGGGACCAGTCGTTGGCCGGAACCCGCGCACCACTCCTCGACCATCCAGTCGTTGTAGGCCTCGACGCACAGCTTCGCGAGCGCCTTGTCGTCTCCCCACAGGAACATCTGACCGCAGAACCGTGGGAAGTTCGGGAAGCACATCTGCGCCTCGACGCCGTTGAGATCCATGTCTGCGAGGCGCGCGACTGGGTCGTAGCACCCCGGCCGCATGTCCTCGTAGCGGATGCCTGTCATGGTGACCTCGTCGGCGGGTACGCCGGCGGCGGCGACATAGCGCTTGAGCGAGACGGTCTTGTCCTCGTAGAACCACCACGCGACGTTGTCGGGCCCCTCAGTCCCGGGCGCCTCGACGTAGGTCGCTCCGACCAGCTTCACCTCGCCCGCCGGGGCATGGACGATGCGAGGTCCCCGTTCCCGGTGACGCTCGGGAAGTCGGTTGGTCCACACGTCGGGCGGTTCCACCACGTGGGCGTCGACATCGACCAGCAGAGGGATCTTGGACAGGTGTGTGCCGCGCGCCCCGGCATCCGCAACCGGCGTGGACCTGGTCACGGCCGGCGCCACGAGCAAGCCATAGCGGTCACTATGCCATAGGTCCTGGGGATGGGAGCTCGCGGAGAGGGGTCCGCGCGCGCACCAGAGCGGCCTTCGGGGCACGGGCGGCGAACACGTCGGTGCCCCGGTCGTCGTCGACCGTGAAGTGCCCGATCGCCTCCCGCAGCTGGTTCGCCAGCGCGTGCAGCTGAGACGCAGAGGCGGCTGTCTGCTGGCTTCCGGTGGCGTACTGACGGGCCGCATCAGACACCTGGTTCATCGCGACGACGACCTGTTCGCTCGCACTCCGTCGCTGCTGAGTCGCTATGGAGATCTCCGTTGCAGCGGTCGTCGTCTCGTCGACCATCGCTCGGATGCGGTCGAGAGCGGCGGCAACGTCACGAGCGAGCTGGACACCACTGCGGGTCTCGTTCGCGCCCGCTTCGCTCGCGATGATCGCGTCGCGCGTCTGCGCCTGCACCTCGCCGACGATGAGGTCGATCTGCTGGGTGCTGTCGCGCGCCCGCTCGGCGAGAGCTCGGATCTCGGTAGCCACCACCGCGAAGCCGCGCCCGTGATCGCCCGCACGCGCGGCTTCGATCGCAGCGTTGAGTGCGAGCAGGTTCGTCTGCTCCGCCAGATCGTCTATGACCGCGACGATGGTGCCGATCTGCGCGGTGCGCTCGCCCAGAGCTGCTGTCCGACGAGCCATCGCCTCAACGCTGCCGCCGATCGCTTCGATGGAGCTCACCGACGCCGTGACGGCTTGCTGACCGTCCTCCGCGTCAGCGAAGGTCTCGGCGGCGAACCGGGCGACGGCTTCAGCCGTCTCGGCGATCTGGCGTGCGGTCGCGGCGAGCTCCTCTATCGTCGTGGTGGTCTCGGTCATGGCCGTGCTCTGCTGCGCGGCCGAGGCGGCGTGCTGTTCGGCAGTCGCCAACAGCTCTGCTGCGGCGGATCCCACCTGCTCACCGGCGCGGCGCACGTGGCTGACCAGCCGGCGCAGGTCGGCAAGCGTGCGCTCGAGCATCGAGGACAGGTGGAACATCGATGGGTTCGCCCCATCGGCGGGTTGTGGCACTTCGACGGCAAGGTTGCCGTGCGCGGCCGCCTCGAGCGTGCCCGCTACGGCACGCACGTGTGCCGTGACCAGATCTCGCTCCCGCGCTGCCAGCGCCGCCATCTGTGCGATCGATCCCGACACAGTTGCGGTGAGCATCCCGAGCAGTGGGAGGACCGGCGCAGCTGCGGCGTACGCGGCAAGTGTTGCTGCGCTCAGTGAGCCATGCATGCCGGCGACCGTCGCGGCGAGGAGGATGACGTCGGCGACCAAGCCGAGCACCGTGGCGTACACGACCGCGTAAGAAAGCCCGGCGAGCAGCACCGACGGCACAAGGACGGGCCAGAACGGTCCGCGAACGCCGCCGAGCGCCCCGACGAAGAGACCTCCCGCAGCGAGCGACGCCACGCTCCAGGCCGCCTGGACCGCCGGCGGAAGTGTGACGGTGCGTCGGGCGATGCTGTCGAAGAGGGTGAGGCTGTTGACGCAGCACAGGAGGAGGTTGACTGCGATCGCGGCGTACAGGCTGCGGGCGTGAACCGGGACGACGGCGTCTGCACCTGCCGACGAGTGGGAGAGGTGGATGGTCCAGATGCCGGTGGCGGACGTTGCTACGACCGTGATCCAGGTCATCACCGCTGCCAGTCGGAGATACCTCCGAGCGTGCTGCACCGCAGACCGCCTCCTGACTAGTGAGGCGATGACGAGCGCCGCGGGACGATCAATGCATCGACCGCCACGGCGCCGCAGCCGTCGGGCAAGACCATCAAGGGGTTGATGTCGAGCTCGCCGATCACATCGCCGAGGTCGACGGCGATGCGCTGCGCGGCCATGATCGTGCGCTCGATCGCCGCGACGTCGCCGCGGGACCGGCCGCGGGCGCCATGCAGGAGGCGGCTTCCCTTCGTCGCCGCGATCATCGCCGAGGCCCTCTCGGGGCCGAACGGTGGCACCCCGAAGCTGACGTCCTCGAACACCTCGGCGAACACGCCGCCGAGCCCGTAGAGGACGACCGGTCCGAACGGCGCCTGATGGCTGATCCCGATGATCGCTTCCGCGATCGGGTCGGCCACCAGCTGCTGCACGACAACACCGCGCACGTCGGCATGGGGCGCCACCCTCGCGGCCGATGCGGCGAGGTTCCGGTAAGCATCTGCCGCGTCGTGGACCCCGACGCCGATGCGCACGAGTCCAAGGTCGGACTTGTGGGCGATGTCGGCCGACAAGATCTTGAGCGCCGCTCGTCCACCGAGCTGCTCGACGGCACGGACGGCTTCTTCGGGGCTCCCGACGACATGCTCGGGGACCGTGGCGATGCCGTACTCCCGGAGGATCGCCTTGGCCTCGACCTCGTCGAGCGCACGACCGGATGTGAGCAACGCTCGGGCTCCCGCGTCCGCAGGTTGTCGCTTGGTCGTGACCGCCGCGAACGGGGACTTGTAGGAAGCGAGGAACGTGCGTCGCCTGAGCAGCTCACCGGCGCCACGCACAGCGCTCATCAGCGAGTGGAACACCGGGACGCCGTTCTCGATCAGCGTTCGGTAGCCGTCGTTGTCGCGCAGAGGCGAGGACCACACGACGAGGATCGGCTTCTTCTGGAGGAGGTGGAGGTCGACCAGGTCTCGTGCCAAGGGCTCGATCATCCCCGGGAACACGCCGGTGATCGGCACGATGACGATGTTGGTGTTCTCGTCATCGAGCGTGATCTCGAGGCTCGCGCGGCCCGCGGGGAGTGCTGTGAGTGTGCCGCCGGTGTCGACGGGGTTGTCCATGCGCAGGTACGCGGGGATGTGGTCAGTCAGCGCCGCGATCGTTCGGTCGCTGAAGCGAGGCACTGGCAGGCCCGCGGCGCCGCACAGGTCGACCAGATGTGCGGCCGTGCCACCGGACAGGGTGTACAGCGCCACGCCGTCGGTGCCCTCTACCGGAGGAACGTGGCAGAACATCCCGGAGATCTCGATGGCCTCGTCGAAGTCGTCGACGCGCACGATCCCGCACTGCTCGAAGGCAGCGTCGTGCACGGCGTCGGATCCGGTCAGGTGACCCGTGTGCGCCTGCGCCATCTGCTGGCCTGCCGCGCTTCGTCCGACCTTGATCACGACGATCGGTACGTCCTGCCGCGCCGCAACATCAGCCGCGATCATCAGGGTGCGGCCGTCCTTGAACCCCTCGACGTAGGAGGTGATGACACCGGTGTCGGGTAGGCCCGCGTAGTAGCCGGCGAGATCGGCCCACTCGAGGTCGGTCTCGTTGCCGAGCGTCGCCCAGGACTGCACGGGGATGCCGTAGGTCTGACCCTGCGACATCGGGCGGCCCTGGAACCCGGACTGCGTGATGATCGCCATCTTCCGGCCTGGCAGGTCCTGCCGCCATGGCTCGAGCAGGTTGAGGTTCGTGTTCGGACCGAGCACCCGGGTTGACCCAGAGGCGAGCTCCTTCAGGCGTTGCTCCTTGGCCAGTCCTTCCGGCGTGCCGAGCTCAGCGAAGCCGGCCGAGAAGACGACGACGAAGCCCACGCCCTTCGCCACGCACTCCTCGACGGCCGGAAGGGCATCCCGCACGAGCACGACCGCGAAGTCGACGACGCCATCGACGTCGAGAACGGATCGCACCGCCGGGGTGCCAAGGATCTCGGGCTTCGTCGGGTGCACTGGGATGCACTCGCACCCTCGCGCCTCGAGCCGGTCACGCATGAAGACCCACTGGTTGCGCTGTTGCGTCCCCTCGCGGTCGCTGGCGCCGATGAAGACAGCTCGGCGAGGATCGAACAGGCGCCGCCAATCGACCGTCCTGAGAGTCGTCCCGCTCGGGGGCCCCGGGTCCGCTGCGCTCACCACGACGTTCCTGCGTGCCCTGCGGGACACGGTCGCATCGAACGCAACAAAGCGATCTCCATCCGCACGACGTCGCCGGCCAGCTGGCTCATCGACCCGCGGCCGTAGGCGGATCGAGGTCCGGATAGCATAGCGAGCACTATGACAGTTGGTTCTGCGCTGACGCGGGTTTGGAGCACTCATGGCTGAACGTCTTGTGTACGACCCGTCGTCGTACGCACAGCAAGCGGACCCGTACCCGGTCTACCGGCGCATGCTCGAGGAAGCGCCGCTGTACCGGAACGAAGACCTCGACTTCTGGGCGCTCACGCGCTTCGAGGACGTCGCGGCGGGGCTGAACGACCCACTGGGGCTGAGCTCGGCGCAGGGCACCTTGATCGAGCAGATCCGGAGCGACTCGCCCGCACCCGACATGATCATCTTCATGGATCCACCGCGTCACGACCTGCTGCGGAAGATCATCAGCAAGGCGTTCACCCCACGCCGGATCGCGCAGCTGGAAGGAGAGATCCGTGCCGCCTGTCAGGTGTGGCTCGAGGAGATGGACGACACCGGCGGCGGCGACCTCGTCGAGGCCTTTGCCGGCCGGTTGCCTTCCACGGTCATCGCCAAGCTGCTGGGCGCCCCGGACGAGGACCACGCTCGGCTGAAGCAGCTCTCGGACCGGCTGCTGCATCGTGACGACGGCTCGCTGTCGCGTCCGGAGGACGCCCAGCAAGCGGGGGCCGAGCTCGCTGGGTACTTCTACGAGCTGATCACTGCGCGACGCACCGCGCCTGCCGATGACTTGGCGAGCGCCCTCATCGAGGCGAAGGTCGAGGGACCGGACGGGGCGCAGCAGCTCAACGACGGCGAGCTGATCTTCTTCTGCCTCCTGCTGGGCGTGGCCGGGAACGAGACGACAGCGAAGATGATCTCAACCGGGGCCGTGCTGCTGGCCGAGCATCCGGACCAGCGAAAGATGCTCGTCGCGGACCCCTCGCAGTGGTCGAGCGCCGTCGAGGAGATGCTCCGGTTCGACCCGCCATCGCACTACCAGGGGAGAGTGACCACCCGGCCCACCACATGGAACGGAACCGAGGTGCCCGAGGGGGCGGTGGTCCTGCTCGTCAACGGCGCGGCGAACCGCGACCCCCGCGTCTTCGACGATCCCGACAGCTTCCGGATCGGCCGGACGTTCGAACGCCACCTCGCGTTCGGCCACGGGGTTCACTTCTGCCTCGGATCTTCGCTTGCTCGCCTCGAGACGCGGGTCGCGCTCGAGGAGCTGGTGCGCCGCTTCCCCGGCTACGCAGTCGACACGAGCGCCGTCGAGCGCGCCCACTCGTCCAACGTCCGAGGGCTCTCGCGGGTGCCGATCACGACGTGCGCCTGACATCGGACCTGCTATGGACCGTCCCCCCGAGCCTCTAGGCTGGCACCGTGCCTCGAACCGCCTCAGCTGCCCGGCCTAAGGCCCCGACCCGGCGGGCGGCCGCGGCCACCGGACCTGCCGATGGCGCCACGCGACAGGCGGTCATCGAGGCAGCGGTGGCCTGCATCCTCGAGTGCGGCTTCTACCGAGCCAGCACCAACGAGATCGCCCGCCGTGCGGGCGTCACCTGGGGAGTCATCCAGCACTACTTCGGCACGCGCGAGAAGCTGATGCTGGCCGTGCTCGAGCACGGCGGGCAGACGTTCAGTGAGCTCGTCGACTCCGCGGAGATCCAGGGCGATACGACAGAAGAGCGCATCGGATCCCTGGTGGACATCCTCTGCTCGCACTACGCGAACCCGTACTACCTCGCCGACCTGCAGGTCCTGCTGAACCTCGACCACGATCCGCGCACCAGTGTTGAGGTGCGCAAGTCTTTGCACGCGGTCGCGACGAGATCGAGCCAGAGCATGCGCAGGCTCATCCGCGACGCGCTCGGACCGGCCGCGGCGGAGCGGGACCTCCCCGAGATGATCTTCAATGCGATCCGTGGGTTCGCACTGAGCGAGCAGCTGTTCGGCGTGATGTCCTACGACATGCTGCCGCCCAAGGGTAAGGAGATCCCGGCCCGGCAGCGCCGACTCTTCATCCAGCTGATCTCACAGTTCGTCGACGCCTCCGCGCGCGGCTGACCGCGCCGCCCGAGCGTCTTCGGGGCGCCGATCCCTCCCTCGGGCGGATGCATAGCGGACGCTATGCTAAGCGGATGGCGGCGTCGCATGTGCACCTGTGCGACGTCAGCTCGGTGGGTGTTCCGGGGCTTCGTCGCATCGCGGCGGAGATCTTCTGGCCTCACGACGGTGAGGCGCAGCAGCGCGTCGCTGTCGTCTGCGCTCCCGGCGGCGGGATGTCACGTCGCTACTTCGATCTGCGCGTTCCACCAGAGGACGAGCGCCGGCTCGGCTCGTTCAGCATGGCCCGCTACTTCGCGGCGCACGGTCATGCGGTGATCATCCTCGATCCGCCCGGCATCGGGGACAGCGACGGCGCTGACGATCTCTACGAGCTCACGCCAGCAGTGGTGTCACAAGCATTGGCGATCGCGAGCAGCGAGTCGGTCGGTCTCCTTCGCTGGCGTACCGGCGGTCACGCGGTCGCACCAGTGGTCGTCGGCCTCGGCCACTCCGCTGGAGCGATGCTGACGGTGCTGCAGCAGGACGCGTGGCGTCCCTACGGCGCCCTCGTGCTCCTCGGCTTCCACGGCTTCGGTCTGCCCGAGGTCCTGGCCGACGCCGAAGCCCGGTTCACGGATGACGCACCCGGCCTGAGGGCGGCGCTCCCTGCGCTGGCAGCGGCACGCTTCGGCAGCCCCACGGTTCAGCTCGAGACGTCCATCAGCCCCATGCTCGTGCGGAGCCGCCCGCCGCGCTCGGTGATGGATGCTCTCGGCGCGGCTTCGGCGCCGCTGCTGAGCCTGGTCGCCACGGCGACCCTGGTGCCCGGCTTCGTCGCCGGGGAGCTGGCCCGCTTGGACGTGCCGATCTTCCTCGCAAACGGCGAGAACGACATCACCTCGCCTGCCCGTGACGCCGGGGTGCAGTTCCGGCGCGCCGCCGACCTCACGCTCTTCACGCTGGCGGGATCGGGCCACAACCACAACGCCGCGGCCAACCGCATGGTCCTGTGGGACCGCATCCTCAGGTGGATCGACGCCCTGGACGCTGCACAGCAGACGACGAACGGAGCCAACGGATGACCGAGCGTGCCGACGTTGCCGACGCCCGCCCGACGCGCCCTGCTCCGGTCGTCACCGAGGACAGCGCCGTCTTCTGGGACGCGGCGAAGGAGGGCGAGCTCGTCGCGCAACGGTGCGAGTGCGGACGGCTCCGCCATCCGCCCCGCCCCATGTGTCCGCACTGCCATTCCACCGTGTGGAGCGCAGAGAAGATGAGCGGCGCCGGGGTCGTCCACAGCTTCGCGCTGCTCCACCACCCGAAGCACCCCGCCTACGACTACCCCGTCGTCGCCGCGACCGTCGACCTGCCCGAGGGGATCCGGTTGGTGACGCAGATCGTCGCTGCCGACCCCACGGCGGTCTCCATCGGGATGGCCGTACGGGTCCGCTTCTGCCCGACGGCCCACCACATGGCGGTTCCGGTCTTCACTCCCGAAGAGCTCGGCTGATGGGACGCGGCCGACTGTCCGCCGCGACCTCGATCGTCGGCATCGGGCAGACCGAGTTCTCCAAGGCGGCCGGGCGAAGCGAGACGCAGCTCGCGAGCGAGGCGATCGTCGCCGCGCTGGCCGACGCCGGGCTGACGATCGCCGACGTGGATGGGCTCGTGAGCTTCACGATCGACCCTGTCGAGGAGACCGAGCTGACCCGCTCCGTCGGCTTCCAAGACCTCGCCTGGTCAAGCCGTGTGCCCTACGGCGGAGGCGGGTCCCAGGGTGTCGTGCTGCACGCTGCGGCCGCCGTCGCCTCCGGAGTGGCCGACGTCGTCGTGTGCTTCAGAGCCATCAAGGCCCGGTCCGGCGTGCGCCGCTTCGGGTCGGCCGACGTGGTCAACCGTCCGACGTCGTCCCACTCCGGGACGACCGCCGCCCAGTGGTGTTCGCCATTCGGCGTCATCACTCCGGCGTCGTGGTTCTCCTTGAACTCGGCCCGCTACATGCACGAGTTCGGGGTCACCAGCGAGGACTTCGGCCGGGCAGTGGTGCAGCTGCGCGCGTACGCGGCGACCAACCCCAACGCCTACTTCTACGGCCGACCCATCACCCTCGAGGACCACCAGGCGTCTCGCTGGATCGCTGAACCTGCGATCCGGCTCTTCGACTGCTGCCAGGAGACCGACGGTGCGGTTGCCCTGGTCATCACTTCGGCTGCCCGAGCCGCCCACACGCCCGCTCCGGTCGGCATCGCCGCTGCGTCCGGTGCTGCGATCTTCGAAGAGGAGGTTGGGAGCAACCACTACCGCCCGGACGCAACCCTGCTCGACAGCTCGGTGGCCCTCGGGCGCCGCCTCTTCGACGGTGCTGGCATCAACCGTTCGGAGGTCGACGTGGCGCTGATCTACGACGCGTTCACCCCGATCCTGTTCATGCAGCTCGAGTCGCTCGGGTTCTGCGGACGCGGCGAAGCGAAGGACTTCATCGCCGACGGGAACCTCGGGCCGCACGGGCGACTCCCGTGCAACACCAACGGTGGTCTCATCGGGGAGGGCTACATCCACGGCCTCAACCTCACCCTCGAGGCGGTCCGTCAGCTCCGCGGGAGCGCCGTGAACCAGATCGACGCCGTCCGCACTGCGCTCGTCAGCGCCAGCCGCACCGGCGTGGTGCTTCGCGCGTGACCGCGGGGGAGTGCGCCGGATCGCGCGGGCTCTGGGAGCTCCTAGAAGCACGCGTGCTGGCCGATCCGGACAGCCTCGCTGCGCTCGACGAGCACGGCACGCAGGCGAGCTGGAAGCAGATCAAGCATGCGGCCGAGCGAGCCTCCGGCGCGCTCGCTGACCTCGGCATGAGGGCCGGTGAAGTCGTCTGCTGGCAGCTGCCGACGCGGATCGGATCCAAGGTGCTCATGTTCGCGCTGGCACGTCTGGGCGTCATCCAATGCCCCTTGCTGCCGACCTACCGCGCGCGTGAGGTCTCGTTCATCGTTCGCCAGGCCAACGCGCGGATGCTGATCGTGCCCGGTACGTGGGGCGGCTTCGACCATGCAGACATGGCCGATGGCATCGCTGCCCACCTCGAGCGGGAGGGCCGTGACCTTCGCGTCCTGGTCGCCGACAGCGACCTCCCCGAAGCCGACTCCTGGACAGAACCCGCCCCCGCCGCACCCGACGACGTGCGCTGGCTCTACTACACGTCCGGCACGACGGGCGAGCCCAAGGGCGCACGTCACAGCGACGCGACGATCCACGCGGCCGCACGTGCGATGAACGAGCGATTCGCCATCACCCGCGACGATCGGAACGCAATCGTCTTCCCGTTCACCCACATCGGGGGTGGCGCGTGGGTCTTCAGCGCCGTCAGCATCGGCTATCCGACCCTGTTCCTGGAGCGCTTCGATCCTCCGTCGACGATCCCTCTCCTCCAACAGCACGAGGTGACCATCGTCGGTTCCGGCACCCCGTTCCACATGGCCTACTTGGCGGCACAACGCGCGATGCCGGCAGGGGAGGTCCTTCTCCCTTCCGCGCGCATCTTCGTCGGAGGAGGGGCGCCAAAGCCGCCGCAGCTGCACTACGACATGAAACGGGAGATGGGTCGCGACACCGGCATCGTCTCGGGCTACGGACTCACCGAGGCGCCTCTCGTCGTCCTCGCCAGCCCATCGGACGACGACGTCGCGCTGGCCCACACAGAAGGCCGCGCGGCCCCGGGAGTGGAGCTCACGGTCTGCGATGCCGAGGGGAACGCCGTCGCACCCGGCGAGACGGGGGAGCTCCGGATCCGGGCCCCGCAGCTGATGAAGGGCTACGTGGACACCGCGCTCGACGGTGAGGCGTTCGACTCCGCTGGCCGCTTCCGCACCGGGGACCTGGCCCGGATCGACGAGGCGGGCATGGTCACCATCGCCGGTCGGATCAAGGACCTCATCATCCGCAACATGGAGAACATCTCGGCAAAGGAGGTCGAGGACACGCTCTTCCGACACCCTGAGGTCGCGGACGCCGCCGTGATCGGTGTCCCCGACCCCCGGACGGGCGAGCGGATCTGCGCGGTCATCGTCCCGACACCAGGCGCGGCGCCCACGCTCGACGCGCTCGCCGCGTTCTGCCGGCAGAACGGTCTCATGAAGCAGAAGGTGCCGGAGCGAGTGGAGCTGGTCGCGGAGCTGCCGCGCAACCCCGCCGGGAAGGTGCTCAAGCCGCAGCTGCGGGAGCAGTTCGCCGGCGGAGCCCAACCCTCGTCCTGAACCTGGTCGCCGAAACGGTCGCACAACCTGCGTCTCATCCGGCCCGACCGTGGTGCGTTCTCGCCGGCGGATCGCTATCTTGCGAGATAGTGCTTACTATGGCGCGGTCGACGATGACCCTGCGCCCGAGCCGGGAGGCTGCCACCTGAAGCGACGCAACGTGAACCGTCAGCGTGCGGTGTGGCTAGCTGCGGGTGCGCTGGTCATGCTTCTCCCTGCCTGCGGCAACATGGCGAGCCCGGCTCTCCGCTCCGCCGCGGAGCGAGCCGCCCTGAGCCAGGGAAGCGGCACGGCCTCCAACCCGACGGCGGGCGCCGCACTCGGCAGCCCGTCCGGGGCAGCGTTGCCGCCCGGGTCTGCCCCCACGGTCACGCTCCCGCAAGCAAGCCTGCCCACCCAGCCCCTGTCGGTGGGCCAGGACACCGGATCCGGCTCTTCCGCACCGCCAGGGCCCGGAGGCGCAACCGGTCCGTCTGGCCGCGTCCCTACTGGACCGGCTGCCCCGACGGGCGCCGCCTCCAAGACGGGCGGCAACGGGGGCGCGACGGACGTCGGCGTCACGGCCACGACGATCACGGTCGGCAACGTCGCCACCATCTCCGGTCCGGTCCCAGGGCTCTTCCGCGGCGCCAGTGCAGGAGTCCAGGCCTACTTCGCCTACATCAACAGCCAGGGCGGGGTGAACGGGCGCCAGCTCAAGGTCGATGCCCACGACGACGGGTTCCAGTGCGCACAGAACCAAGCGCAGACGGCCGATGCCGCCAAGACCGACTTCGCGTTCGTCGGTTCGTTCTCCCTGTTCGACAACTGCGGCGCCACCGCCCTGCCCGCAGACGTGCCGGACCTGTCTGAAGCGGTCAGCTCGCAAAGGGCGGCGCTGAAGAGCAACTACAGCGTCCAACCGCAGAAGCCGGGAGCCGCGACAGGGCCGTTCCTGTACTACAAGAGCACGTTCGCCGACTCCTACCAGGCCGCAGCGCTGCTCTACTACTCGACTCCGGCGACGACAGGTGTCATCGCCGGCGTCAAGGCGGCGATGCAATCGCTCGGCTATCAGATCAAGTACGAGCGATCAGTCGGCGCGACCGACTCGAACTTCACGTCAGACGTGCTGCGCATGCGCTCCGACGGAGTCAAGTTCGTCGAGCTGCTCTTCAGCCCCGGCATGATCGCCGAGTTCATGCAGGCAGCCGGTCAGCAGAACTTCGCCCCAGTGGTGAGCACGCTCGGTCAGGGATATGACCTCGCGGTGCTCAAGCAGGGTGGGAGCGCCGTCAACGGCATGTACACGGCCATGCCCACGGCGCCGTTCTTCAACGCCTCCGAGGCGTCGATCCCGGCGGTTGCGCTCTACCAGACCTGGATGCAGCGAGCTGCCGCTGGCGTGCCGCTCGACCTCTTCAGCGTCTACGGGTGGACCGAAGCTCAGCTGTTCGTCGACGCGCTACGTGCATCGGGGCCCAAGGCGACTCGCGCCGGAGTCTTGCAGGCCCTGAGCGCCGTCAAGTCCTTCAACGGCGATGGGCTCATCGCAACCGGCTACCCCGCAACGCGTCAGCCGACGATCTGCTACGTCCTCGTGAAGGTCGTCAATGGTCAGTTCCAGAGAACCGACACCCCTGCAGGCGGGTATCGCTGCGACGGCACGTGGCAGACGCCTTGACCTCGCATGCGTGTCCCGTCGGGCAGCGGCGATGAGCATCGTCCTTCCGCTCACCATCGTCGGCGTCGTCTACGGCTGCGTCTATGCGGTGACGGCGACGGGCCTGGTGGTCACCTATGCGACATCGGGCGTCTTCAACTTCGCCAGCGGGGCCCTGGGCATGATGGGCGCCTTCACCTACTGGCAGCTGACGGTGGCGTGGGGCCTGCCTCAGCTCGCGGGGCTGGCGATCGTCCTGCTCGTCCTGGCGCCCCTTGCCGGAGCACTCATCGAGAGAGTGCTCATCCGCCGGCTGGACGGGAGCTCGTTGGGCGTGACGCTCGTCGTCACCGTTGGTCTGCTCCTGGCCCTGATAGGCGTCGCCAACCTGATCTGGGACCCGAGCAAACCGCGCGCGCTGCCTCAGTTCCTGCCTAACGACAGCGTCGCGCTGCCTGGCGTGAACATCAGCGCGCAGCAGCTGATCATCGTCGGTGTCTCCCTGAGCATCGCGGTCGTGCTGCGCGTCTTCTTCACCCGCACACGCGTCGGGGCTGCCATGCGGGGCGTCGTCGACGATCGCCGCCTGCTCGCGCTCGCGGGCGTGTCACCGGGCCGAGCCAGTCAGATCGCCTGGGCGATGGGCGCAAGCCTCGCCGCTCTCGCGGGCATCCTTCTCGCCCCGTTGGTCACCCTCAACATCCTTCCGCTGACCCTGCTGGTCATCGATGGTTACGCCGCAGCCGTCGTCGGACGCCTGCGAAGCCTGCCGCTCACGGTGGTGGGCGGGCTCGCCCTGGGGCTGGCGGAGTCCTACTCGACGGGTTACCTGTCCGGGGACCTGCCGGACATGCTTCGGCCCGCCCTTCCCATGTTCTTGCTCTTCCTGGCTGTGGTCTTCCTACGGCAGGACCGTTTGCGAGCCGGCCGGTCGCTCAGCGGCTGGGCGCCGCGCACGGTCTCCCGACGCCGTTCGCTCGTAGCGGGAGCGGTCTTCGTCATCGCGGCAACCGGTGCCTCGTGGGTGCTGCCGGGTTCGGCCCTGCCGCACTTCGGCCAGGCGTTGGCTTTGGGCTTCATCCTGCTCTCGCTCGTGCTCCTCACGGGCTACGGCGGTCAGGTCTCGCTGTGCCAGATGACGTTCGTCGGCTTCGGTGCCTACCTCATGGGACGCATCGCCCCTGGTGGATCTGTTCTCGGTGCCTTGGTCGCAACCGCGTGCTGTGCGGTCCTGGGAGCGCTGGTGGCGATCCCGGTGCTGCGCCTCCGCGGCCTGTACCTGGCGTTGGCAACCCTCGCATTCGCGTCGGGCATGGACAGCATCTTCTTCATCCACGCGCTGGGCGACGGTGGAATCATCAAGGGCGCCCGACTGCGCGTCGGCGGCCTTTCCTTCGAAGGGTCGCACGCGTACACGTCCCTGCTTGCAGCCGCGTTCGCTGCTGGGGCCGTGGTCCTGCTGTGGGTCCGTCGTTCCCGGTTCGGGCGGCGGCTCGCAGCGATGAACGACAGTCCCGCCGCCTGCGCCACGCTGGGCGTGAGCATCAACGGCACGAAGCTAGCGGTCTTCTCGGCCTCGGCCGCTCTCGCGGGCTTCGGCGGGATCCTGTACGTCGGCCAGACGACGATCGCAAGTGCCAACGACTTTCAGATGCTCAACAGCCTTGTGCTCTTGCTCATCCTCACCCTCGGCGGCGCAGCGACGGTGTCCGGCGCGTTCATAGGCGCTCTGGTCTACGCGATGTTCCCGGTCATCCAGCAGCACGTACCAAGCCTCGGCCAGGTCTCGCTGCTCCTCACCGGGCTTGCTGCGATCAGCGTCGGCCAGAACCCGGACGGCATCGTCGGCCAGGTCGCCAAGCGGATCGAGTCGTGGAGAGGCAGTGCGGCATCACGACCAGCACGGGTCGCCGGCACTGCCGTCGCCGGTTCGCCGCCCGTACCTGAACGTGACCGGGTCCTCGCGTGATCTCCGACCTGACAGGCCCCCCGGCGCTCGAGCTGATCGGCGTCCGAGCCGGGTACGGCCGTATCGAGGTTCTGCACGGGATCGACCTTGTCGTGCCTTGCAGGAGCGTCGTCGCGATGCTCGGACCCAACGGAGCTGGCAAGACGACCACGCTCAACGTGATCAGCGGTCAAGTCGTGCCTACGGACGGCTGCGTGCACATCGCCGGGCGACACGTGAATGGCGCAGCACCCCATGAGATCGCAGGCGGGGGAGTCTGCACCATCCCGGACGGTCGCGGGATCTTCCCGAACCTGACCGTGCGGGACAACCTGAAGGTCTGGTCGTTCTCGACCTCGCGCTCTGTCGGGAAGGTCGAGGAAGCTGTCTATGCGGCCTTCCCGAGGCTGCAGGAACGTCGCCGCCAGATCGCCGGCACCCTCTCGGGTGGCGAACAACAGATGCTCGCCATCGCACGCGCGATCGTCGCCGATGCCGGGCTGCTGCTGCTCGACGAGATCAGCATGGGGCTGGCGCCGTTGGTCGTCTCGGAGCTCTACGAGCTGGTGGGCGACCTTGCCCGGTCCGGGTACTCCGTGCTGCTGGTCGAGCAGTTCGCCCAGACCGCGCTCGAGGTCGCGGACTACGTCGCAGTCGTGGTGGGCGGACGGATCACCGCGTTCGGCGAGCCCGCCGACGTCGAGGATCGCCTCACCGCTGCATACCTGGGTGGGGCGGCGTGAAGCGAGGGGGACGTCTGGTCCGGGCGGGCGTGCTGCTTGGCACAGGCCTGTCCTTCGTCGGAGTTGCGCTCGCCGGAACCGCGCGGGCGGACGACCCCGGCTCCGGGTTCGGCTCGTTCGCCCTGTCAGGGTCAGCCGCCGGCATCTTGCTGACGGAGGACAACGCCAACGCCACCGGACATCCCGAGGCGGAAGCGGCGATACCCGATGCAGAAGCAACGCTGCAGAGCGGTCCGATCGGCCACGCACTCTCCAGCGTCGCGTGGCCCGGGTCGCTCGTCGGGAACCTGGGCACGCTGATCCTTGTCGCGGGCGGTCCGTCGGCCCCGCAACAGCTCGCCACGCTGAACGACCCAGTCCGCGCCGAAGCCAAGAACGGGAGCGGAACGGTCTCGAACACGTCGGTGCCGGGGACGACGATGACCGCCACGGTCAAGAGCGATCAGGCGAGCGCCGACGGCGAGATCGGCGGAGCGGACCAGGCTGGCCTCGTGACCGTTGGATCGGTCCGCTCGAGCGCCAAGGCACAGCTGACCGGGGCGAAGCAAGCCACCGCAAGCGCGTACGCCTCCATCCAGGACATCACCGTCGCCGGTGTCCTGCACATCGGCGCGATCTCGTCGCAAGCCACAGCGATCACCGACGGTGAGCACGGCACCGCGAAGGGCGCCGCTACCGCTGAGGGCGCGACCGTTGCCGGCATCCCGGTGACCATCGACAGCTCTGGAATACACCTCGCCTCGGCCAGCGGCCCATCGCTGGCGCAGACGCTCGCTCAGGAGACCGTCACGAAAGCGCTGGGCGTTGCCGGGGTCACCGTCACCGCAGTGGGACCGGTCGATACCTCATCGGGGCCGAACGCCGACTACACGACCGGCGCGATCGAGGTCGTCTGGAAGCCTGCGACGAGCAACAACGAGACGGTGACCATCGAGCTGGGCGGCGCCACCGTGTCTGCGCACGCGAACCCCGGTTTTGCCTACGTCGCTCCGCCCGCGGGTTCCAGCGGGCCGCCGTTGGCCAAGCGCTCCGTCCCACCCCCGGCCTCTTCGCCCCCCACCGCGCAGCCGAGCGAGACGACCGTCATCCCGGGACCCGCTGCGAGCGTCGGCGCAATGCCCGCACCGCCGCCTTCGATCGCCGGTCCCGCTCCGTCTGTGGCGCCCACCGCACTGGCGACGCCGTCGCTGCCGGCTCCGAGCGGTCTCCCGGTCGGCTGGATCGTCTTCGCGCTCGCTGTCTCCGGTGCCCTCGGCGCCGGGATCCTGCTGAGGCTGCCCCGCGACCGCGACCACCCGACGTGCCCACTCGCAACGCAAGGATGAGAGCGCTCCGATGACGATCGCGCAACGACACGAAGGCTTTCGGGAAGAGCTCCTTCGATCGAGGATCTCCCAGGTCGAAGGGCAGCGCGCGAAGTGGCCCGTGCATCGGGTGCTCTTCACGGTGGGAGCGATGCTGGTCCCCTCGGGGCTGTCGTGCCTCGTGATCGGATGGATCCAGATCGCGCGCACGGTCTTCGTCTTCGACCAGCTTCCCTACCTCGCCTCGTGGGGACTGATCGGGCTGGCTCTGGTGGTGCTCGGAGGGTTCTTCTACTTCGCGTACTGGAACGCGCTGAGCGTGCAGCAGGGCAGGCAGCAGCTCGAGCTCCTGAGGAGCATCCACGAGAGCCTTGTCCTTGCCGGAGCCACCGCCCCGACCGTCGCGGCGCCGGCTGGGCTTGTCGTGACGAGCGCGGGGTCGATGTTCCACCGCGCCGAGTGCTCGGTCATCCGCAGCGCCGCGCGGGTCAGGTCCGTCACAGCTGCCGAGACCCTGAAGCTGAAGCCGTGCGGGGTCTGCCGACCCCAGCTGTGACGGAGGAGGGCCGCGCGGGTCGCCTGCCTTCGGCCTACAGGCCCCAGATGCGCGCGGCGTTCCCGCAGACGATCTTCTCCCGCTCGTCCGCCGGGATCCCGACGAACTGCTCATCCACGATCTTCCTCGAGTTCGGCCAGCTCGTGACGGGATGGGGGAAGTCCGTGGACCACATCAGGTTGTCCACGCCGATGATGTCTCGCATGCGATGCAGGCCAAGATGCTCGTCGATGAACGTCAGGTTGATGTTCCTGCGGAAGTAGGTGCTGGGAAGCTCGCTGATGGCGGGGAACTTGTAACGCTGCCGCGTCGCCATGTCATCCACGACCTCGAGCCACCAACCGACCCAGGCAACCCCGGGCTCGACGAACACGACCTTGAGCCCCGGGAACTTCTCAAGGACGCCCCCCATGATGAGCATGCCGAAGGCCTCACCGGTCATCAGCGGAGTCATCGGAACCATCACGCCCTTGTTGGGCGTCGGATCACGCCGGGCCAGGTCATCAAGGGTGGTCTTGAGGCCGATGTGGAAGCAGATCGGCAGGCCGGTGTCCTGGATCTTCGCGAACAGCGGGTCGTACCGGTCGTCGTAGTAGTCGGCTTGTCCGAGCTCGCTGGGGAACACCGGGAGCTGTAGCGACTTTGCGCCCCTCGCCGCGACACGGTCGACCTCGGCCACTGCGAGCTCGATGTCGTGGATCGGGATCTGGTAGGAGACGATGAGCCGCTGGGGATCCGCCGATGCGAAGTCGTGAAGCGTGTCGTTGAACGCCTGAACCGTCTCGGCAACGCCGTCCTTCACATCGCTCAGGTAGCGGAACGCGCTGACCTCGCTGTACAGGACCTCGGCATCGACCCCGTCGAGATCCATGTCCTTCAGCCGCTCCGCCGGGTCCCAGTAGCCGGCCCGGCCGAACACGGAGTTGTCGGAGGCGATCCCCTTGTCGCTCCTCTTCGCTGCCTGCTCCGCGCCAGCTCGGTTCGCAGCGCCTGTCCCGCGGCTCATCCGTTGCTCGTACGCCCCCGCGGCGTCGTCGTACGCCTCATGAAGCCGGGCGGGGAGGTGATCCTTGACCTGCGCGTGCGTCAGCTTCACGTGCGAGTCGGCGGAGATCAGACGCTCGTCCATAGCAGGTACTATCTCACACGTGCACGCGTCGGACGCCGGAGCAGCGGGGTCCTTCATGGCGCAGGCCCCGACGACCGCCGCGGGCCTGGCCGTCCGCGACGTCTCGATGCGGTTCGGCGGAGTGCAAGCCCTCTCGTCGGTGAACCTCGACGTCGCGCCCGCCACCGTGACCGGTCTCATCGGCCCCAATGGAGCGGGCAAGACGACGCTGTTCAACGTCATCTCGGGCTTGCTGAAACCGACCGAAGGGTCGGTGCACCTGGCGGGCACGAGCCTCGATCGCCTGACGCCACACCGCCGGGCACGCCGCGGCCTGTCTCGCACCTTCCAACGTCTTGAGGTGTTCGGATCCCTCACCGTCCGCGACAACGTTCTGGCAGGAGTCGAGTTCCACCGCAGCTGGTCACGTGATCGGTCGGACCCCGGGCGGAAGACTGACCAGCTGCTCGAGCTCGCGGGCCTTCGCGCCTGCGCGGACGCGCGGGTAGACACGCTGCCCACCGGACTGGCTCGATTGGTCGAGCTCGCGCGCGCGCTGGCGACCGATCCGAAGGTCCTTCTGCTCGACGAGCCGGCGTCGGGTCTGGACTCTCAAGAAACCGAGGCCTTCGACTCGTTGTTGGCCAACCTGGCGCATGAAGGGCTCGCGGTCCTGCTCGTCGAACACGACATCGAGCTCGTGATGCGCGTCTGTGCCTCCATCTACGTCCTCGACTTCGGCAAGATCATCGCGACCGGTACGCCCGAAGAGGTGCGCGCGGACCCGGACGTGCAAGCCGCCTACCTCGGCGCCTTGGCGATGTGATGCCTCGACCAGGCCGAAGGAGGCAGTCGCCGGCTGCGGTGCGGCCGGGAGGCGCGGTGGACCGCTATCGCTGGTCCGTGATTCACTGAGACCTACCTAGTAACCACTATGGCGGGAGAGAGACAGCGTTGACGCTTCGCGAGGCGCCCGTCCTTCGCACGAGCGTCGACCGGGCTGGTGAAGCGTTCCGCGCGAACCGGGCCGTCCAGCTCGCGGCGCTCGACGCGCTCGACGCGCAGCTCGAGCTTGCCCGCGCGGGCGGCGGCGCCCGCTATGCGGAGCGGCACCACGCGCGGGGGCGACTGCTCGCGCGCGAACGGATCGAGCTGCTCGTCGACCGTGACAGCCCGCTCCTGGAGCTCTCCAGCCTGGCCGGCTTCGGGACGGAGTTCCCGGTGGGCGCGAGCATCGTGACCGCGATCGGCGTGGTGTGCGGCGTGGAGTGCGTCCTCATCGCGCATGACCCCACCGTGCGGGGCGGGACGATGAACCCTTACACGCTGCGCAAGAACCTGAGAGCCCTCGAGATCGCCCGGACCAACCGGCTGCCCGTCGTCAACCTCGTCGAGTCCGGGGGCGCTGACCTCCCGACGCAGGCGGAGCTCTTCGTGCCTGCAGGACAGATCTTCCACGACCTCACGGAGCTCTCCGCGATGGGGATCCCGACGATCGCCCTGGTGTTCGGAAACTCCACCGCGGGGGGCGCGTACGTCCCTGGGATGTGCGACTACGCAGTTCTGGTCGACCAACAGGCCAAGGTCTTTCTCGGCGGCCCGCCCCTCGTGAAGATGGCGACGGGAGAAGACGCCGACGACGAGGCGCTCGGTGGTGCGGACATGCATGCACGCGTCTCCGGGCTGGCCGACTACTTCGCGGCCGACGAGCACGAGTGCCTCCGGATCGGGCGGCAGATCGTGTCGGAGCTGAACTGGCACAAGGTCGGCGGTGGTCCGCGCCTGCCCGTCGAGGAGCCTCGGTACGACGCCGAGGAGCTGCTCGGCCTGGTCTCGGGTGACTTTCGCGTTCCGTTCGATCCCCGGGAGGTGATCGCGCGGATCGCGGACGGTTCGCGCTTCGGGGAGTACAAGGCCAGGTACGGAACGAGCCTCGTGACGGGGTGGGCGTCCGTCCACGGATACCCCGTGGGCATCGTCGCGAACGCGCGCGGAGTGCTGTTCAGTCAGGAGTCGAAGAAGGCCGCCGAGTTCATCCTGCTCGCGAACCAGACGGACACGCCCCTGGTCTTCCTCCAGAACACCACGGGTTACATGGTCGGTACGGAGTACGAGCAGGGCGGGATCATCAAGGACGGATCCAAGATGATCAACGCGGTCACGAACTCGGCTGTGCCACACATCACGATCAACATGTCCGCCTCTTTCGGCGCCGGCAACTACGGCATGTCCGGACGTGCGTTCCGACCGCGGCTGATGTTTGCCTGGCCGAACGCCAAGCTCGCCGTGATGGGTGCTCAGCAGCTCGCCGGTGTGCTTTCCATCGTCGGCCGCGCGTCCGCTGAAGCGGCCGGACGCGAGTTCGACGTCGAAGCCGACGAAGCTCGGCGCCGAGAGATCGAAGCGCAGATCGACGCCGAGTCGCAGGCGTTCTTCATCACCGGTCGGCTCTACGACGACGGTGTGATCGACCCTCGCGACACCCGGACCGTCATCGGGGTGGCCTTGTCCGCCGTCCACTCCGGGCCGGTCCAGGGCCGCCGTGGTTTCGGCGTGTTCCGGATGTGAACGACTGACCATGACCATCACGAAGCTGCTCGTCGCAAATCGTGCCGAGATCGCCGCGCGCGTCATCCGGACCGCCCAGGCCATGGACATCGCCACCGTCGCGGTGTTCTCGGACCCCGACGCCGACCTCCCGTTCGTCCGTGCGGCCGACGAAGCCGTCCGGCTGCCGGGCGCGACGCCGGCGGAGACCTACCTCGACGGCGAGGCGATCGTCGACGCCGCGCGGCGAACCGGCGCCGACGCCGTCCACCCGGGGTATGGCTTTCTCTCGGAGAACGCCCCGTTCGCGCGGCGTTGCCGGGACGCTGGTCTGACGTTCGTGGGGCCTGCTCCCGACACGATCGAAGCGATGGGGTCGAAGACCGCGGCGAAGGCCCTCATGGCAGCAGCCGGGGTGCCCGTGCTGCCCGGCGCGGTGTTCGAAGACACGGCGGAACCGAGTCCCACTGAGATCTCCAACGCGGCTGACGCGGTGGGCTTCCCCGTGCTCGTCAAGGCGGCCTTCGGAGGCGGCGGCCGCGGCATGCGGATCGCCTCAACTCCTGAGGAGCTGGTCGAGGCGGTCGCCAGTGCCCGCAGGGAAGCAACGGCCGCCTTCGGCAACGGGACCGTGTTCCTCGAGCGATACGTCGACGCACCTCGACACATCGAGGTGCAGATCCTCGGAGACGCGCACGGGACCGTCACGCACCTCTTCGAGCGCGAGTGCTCGATACAGCGCAGGTATCAGAAGATCATCGAGGAGGCGCCGTCACCGGCGGTGACCGGGGAGCTGCGGGATCAGCTCTGTCAGGCGGCGGTGGCCGCGGGTCGGGCGATCGGCTACGTGGGTGCGGGAACGGTCGAGTTCGTGCTCGACGCGACGGGGCACTTCTACTTCCTCGAAGTGAACACCCGGCTTCAGGTCGAGCACCCCGTGACCGAGCTCATCACCGGCCTGGACCTCGTGCGGCTGCAGCTCGAGGTCGCGGAAGGGAAGTCCCTGCCGCCCGAGGTGCTCGCGGCCGAGGTGCGCGGCCACGCGATCGAGGTCCGCCTGTACGCCGAGGACGTGCTGGCCGGGTTCTTGCCGGTCAGTGGCGACCTCCACACGTTCGAGATCCCGCGGGGCGCCGGGCTGCGCGTGGACGCCGGTTTCGCGTCCGGGACGCGGGTCAGCACCTTCTACGACTCGATGCTCGCCAAGGTGATCGCCTACGGAGACACCCGTGACGACGCGCGCCGGGCCCTTGGTGCGAGCCTGTCCCGCGCGAAGCTTCACGGCGTTGAGACGAACCGGGATCTCCTGGTCGGGATCCTTCGCGAGGCGGAGTTCGCCGAGGCAAGCATCGACACCGGATACCTCACGCGGCATCCCGCCGAGCAGCTCTGCGGCGCGCTGAGCGAGCGATGTCTCGTCCTCCACGCCCTGTCCGCCGCGATCGCCGGGCAAGCCCGGTCACGCGCGGACGCGCGGGTCCTCGCAAGTCTGCCGTCCGGCTGGCGGAACAACCCGAGCGCCAGGCAGAACGTCGACTTCCTCCACGGCGAGACGCATCTGGCCGTCACGTACCGCTTCGAGCGAGACGGCCTCCAGGCCGCCGTGAACGGTCAGGAGCTTCCGTCACTCGTCCTGCACCACGCAACGCCGACGCTGGTCGACCTCGAGATCGGTGGCGTGCGCCGACAGGTCGAGGTGAAGCAGGTCGGGGACGTCGCCTACGTCGACAGCGCCTTGGGTCACACGGCGCTCGTCGAACGGCCGCGGTTCCCGGACCCCGGCGACGCCGAACAGGTCGGCTCGCTACGGGCGCCGATGCCCGGAACGGTCGTGCGAGTCGAGGCGTCGGTGGGCGAACGAGTGGAGGCCGGAGCGACGATCGTCGCGATCGAGGCGATGAAGATGGAGCATGCCGTCCGGGCGCCGGTGGACGGGTTGGTCACGGCGCTGCTCGTCGAGGTCGGGCACCAGGTCGACACGGGCGCACCGCTCGCGGTCGTCGAGGACGAGGCGCATGTCTGAGTCGGTCACCTACGACGTGGTGCGCGGCGTTGCCTGGCTCACCATCGAGCGTCCCGAGGCGAGGAACGCGCTGAGCTCAGATGTCAGGGAAGGACTCTTCGCTGGCTTGCACTGCTTCAACGAAGACGATGCGGCCACGGTCCTCGTGGTCACAGGTGCGGGTGACAAGGCCTTCTGCGCCGGCGGCGACCTCAAGGAGATGGCCGAGGCGGGTCTCACCGTCCCGCCGCCCGACTACGTCCCGCAGCCGGGCGTGAACATCGTGGTCGACAAGCCTCTGATCGCGGCCGTCAACGGGGTCGCCTACGCGGGAGGCTTCCTCCTGGCTCAAGGCTGTGACCTCTGCGTGGCGTCGTCGTCGGCCCGCTTCGCGATCACCGAGGTCAAGGTCGGACGAGGTGTGCCGTGGGCGGTTCCGCTGCCGTGGCTGATCCCGCCCCGCATCGCCATGGAGATGCTCCTCACGGGAGAGCCGATCAGTGCCGCGCGGGCCTTCGATCTGGGTCTCGTCAACCAGGTCGTTCCGGACGTCGAGCTCAAGGCTGCGGTCCAAGGCCTCGCGGAGCGCATAGGGGCCAACGCTCCTTTGTCGGTCCGAGCCGCGAAGCGAACCGTCTACCTCGGCGCCGAGGCAGCCTGGGCAGGTGCCTATGAGGAGGCGGAGCGGATCTGGAAGCCCGTGTACCTGAGCGAGGACGCGCAGGAGGGTCCCGCTGCCTTCCGTGACGGGCGCGCTCCGACCTGGCGCGGCTGCTGATGGCCGCCGACCTCGCCTCTCTGCTGGCCGACCTGGAGGCTGAGTCGTCCGACCTCGAGGTGCGGATCGTCCGGCTCGAGCCTTCGCAATGGCTCCAGCCGACACCTGCGGCCGGCTGGACCATCGCGGACCACGTCGCCCATCTCGCCTACTTCGACGATGCCGCCCGGCTCGCCGTCACGGAACCCGATCGGTTCCGCGTCCGGGCCGGCCTCCTGGCTGCGCGCGGTGACGACTTCAGTGACCGCATCGCCGCGCTGTACCGCGGCGCTGAGGCACGCGCGCTGCTGCAGTGGTTCCGCTCCGCCCGTCGTGACCTCGTCTCGACCTATGGGGGGTGTGACCCTCGACGTCGCGTTCCCTGGTACGGGCCGGACATGAGCGTGGCGTCGTCGATAACCGCGCGCATCATGGAGACCTGGGCGCACGGCCAGGACGTCGCGGATACGCTGGCGCAGGCGCGCGAACCGACATCACGGCTGCGGCACGTGGCCCACATCGGCGTCGGCGCTCTCGCCTTCAGCTTCGCCGTCAACGGGCGGCCCGTGCCCGAGCGGCCCGTCCGGATCGAGCTCGTGGGCCCCGACGGCGACATCTGGACATGGGGGTCCGCGACCGCGACTGACAGCGTGGTCGGCGGCGCCCTGGACTTCTGCCTGGTCGTCACCCAGCGGCGCAACCTCGCGGACACCGCGCTCGTCGTGACGGGAGCCGTCGCGCGTGAATGGCTCTCGATCGCGCAGGCCTTCGCGGGACCGCCGGGACCGGGACGCCCGCCCGGTCGGGCCGCCGTCAACGACGGGGGAGCGGTCGAGTGAGTCGCCGCGCGCCGTCCTCAGGCGGTCGAGCGATCCGCATCGGCAACGCATCGGGCTTCTACGGCGACCGTGACGCAGCCGCTCGCGAGATGGTCGAGGGCGGGCCGATCGACGTACTGACCGGCGACTACCTCGCCGAGCTCACCATGCTCATCTTGTGGAAGGCACGGCAGAAAGATCCGAACGCCGGCTACGCGAGATCGGTGCTCGGCCAGCTCGAGCACGTGCTCGGCACCTGCCTGGACCGAGGGATCAAGATCGTCAACAACGCGGGCGGGCTCAACCCGGGCGGTCTCGCGAACGAGATCCGTCGGCTCGCCGAGCGCCTCGGCCTTCGGCCCGAGATCGCCTACGTCACGGGTGACGACCTCCTTCCCCGCCTCGACCAGCTCCTCGACGCAGGACACGAGCTGCGCAACCTCGACACCGGCGCCCCTCTTCGATCTCTCGGGCGGGAGCCGGCCACGGCGAACGCCTACTTGGGAGGGTGGGGCATCGCAGAGGCGCTCGCGGCCGGCGCGGACATCGTCATCTGTCCCCGCGTCACGGACGCCTCGCTGGTGGTCGGGCCGGCCGCGTGGTGGCACGGCTGGGAGCGCGACGACTTCGACCCGCTCGCCGGAGCCGTCGTCGCTGGTCACGTCATCGAGTGCGGGCCGCAGGCGACCGGTGGCAACTACGCGTTCCTCGAGGAGATCGTCGACCGCCGGTACCCAGGCTTCCCGATCGCCGAGGTCGAAGCGGACGGATCCAGCGTGATCACCAAGCACCCCGACACCGGCGGGCTCGTGTCCGTCGGAACCGTCACGGCCCAGCTGCTGTACGAGATCGCGGACCCGGCCTATGCGAACCCGGATGTGGTGGCGCGCTTCGACACCATCCGGCTCGCGCAAGAGGGCGAGGACCGGGTGCGGATCTCGGGTGTTCGCGGGCAGGCCCCGCCCAGCACGTCGAAGGTCGCCATCAACCTCGTGGGTGGCTACCGCAACACGATGACGCTGGTCCTCACCGGCCTTGACATCGAGCAGAAGGCCGCCTGGGCGGTCGAGGAGCTGTTCGAGGTTCTAGGCGGCCGGGAAAAGTTCGGGGAGGTCGACGTTCGGCTGATCCGGTTCGACCGACCCGACGCCCCGTCCAACGAACAGGCCACCGCTCACTTGCGCATCACGGTCAAGGACAGCGACCCGAACAAGGTCGGCCGGCGATTCTCCAACGCCGCGATGGAGCTGGCCCTCGCCGGCTATGCGGGCTTCCACACGACGACGCCACCGACCGCGGAGACGGCCTACGGGATCTACTGGCCCACGTCGGTGCCGGCGAGCGAGGTTCAGCACGCTGTCGTGCTGCCAGACGGGTCCCATGTCAGCGTGGCGTCCACGGCACCTGCACAGGACGCGGCATCGCAGCGCACGCCTGAACCCGCCGTCGATCGCAGGCCGTGCCCCGCCGCGCGGATGACGCGTGTCCCCATCGGCCGACTGTGGGGCGCCCGCTCTGGGGACAAGGGTGGGAACGCCAACGTCGGGCTCTGGGCGCGGACTGCCGACAGCTACGCGTGGATGCGAGAGCTCCTGACGATCGACGCGCTCCGGGAGCTGCTACCCGAGTGCGCGGACCGCGAGATCCGGCGCTACGAGCTTCCGAACATCTACGCACTCAACTTCGTGATCATCGGGCTCTTGGGTGAGGGTGTCGCCTCTTCGACGCGGCCCGACCCGCAGGCCAAGGGGCTGGGTGAGTACATCCGCTCGCGCACGATCGAGGTGCCAGAGGCGCTGCTCACGGCGTGACATGACGGGCCCCACCGAGAGAGCACCAGAGCCTGTCGGCGATCATGGCACCCGGCGGCGTCCAGGCGCGTGGAGTGGACGACGGCTACGGCTTCGTGGGCGCCGCCCGTACGTTCACAGGGATGCAGAGCGATCCGGGATCGAGCGCGGCGCTGGACTTCGACCTCACGTGGACCTCGGGCGACGTCCCCGGTCCGGATGCCGTGTGGCTGCCGGCGGTCGTCCCGGGCGGGGTTCACGAGTCGTTGCTCGCCGCGGGGCTCCTCGAGCACCCCTACGAAGGGGAGAACGAGGACGCGGTGGGCTGGGTCGAGCGCGCGACCTGGTGGTACCGCGCCCGGTTCGAGGGGGAGGCCGGGGCCCCGGCGATCCTGCACTGCGCAGGTCTGGACGGAGTGGCCGAGCTCTCGTGGAACGGCACGTC
>NZ_DASZVF010000072.1:0-2282 GCF_035547335.1 Humibacter sp.
GGACGAGTGGGTGGCGGCCCGCTCGTGAGCCTGCTGCTGGCGTGCGCGATGCGCATCGAGGCGCGGTTCGCGCGCCAGGGCGTCACCGATCCGTCGACCACCGTGCACTTCGCGAAGATCGGCGTGAAGACGCACCTCCCAGCGGAGGTGCCGCAGTCCGCAGTCGGCGTCTCCGGTGTGTGCGGCACGCTCAGCGCTCAGCTGCGGCCAGGCGCGGTCGTCGTCCCCGACGTCGTGCTGCACAAGGACGGCCGCCGGTTCTACTGCACCGGAGCGCACGAGCTCGCGAAGCTGCTGCGCGAGGCGGGGCTCCCTGTGGTGCAGGGGATGGTGCTGACGACGCCGAAGATCGAGCTGTCGAAGGCGCAGATGGCGCGCAACGCCGAGACCGGGGCGATCGCCGTCGACATGGAGACGGCGACGCTGTTCGACGAGGCCGGCACCAAGCCCTTCGCGGCCGTCCGGGTGGTGAGCGACGGTGTCGACGCATCGATGTTCTCGCCCGGCATCCTCAAGCGCGGCTACCTTGCGCTGAAGCACGTCCGGGCCGCCACCCCCGCGCTCGAGGAGTGGGCCCGCATCGTCAGTGCGTGACCGGGAGGACGCCCCTACGGCGTGGCACCCGATCGGCACCTACACGGCGGTCGTTGGAGCCATCGCATCCGGACGCTCGCGCCCGATTTCCTCGGGAAGGCACCAGACGTGAGCACCAACGCCGAACACATAGCTTCCGTCCACGCTCTCGACCTCGATGTGCACGACATTCGGTCCGTCGTCGGTTTCGGTCGACTCTCCGCAGAAGCAACACATCAACCGCGGCACGCTCGGCGCACGCGACTGTCGAGGCTGGGCCGGTGCCTCGCCCCACGAGTTCTGCTCAGCCGACGCTTTATAGGTGAACGGCGGCGCTTCGCCCACGTACCAGTGGAGCGCCCGCGCGTTCAGCCCCACGTCGTCTCGCAGCGATCGAAGCCCGCGCAGCAGCTCGGATTGCAGGTCTTCCGCACTGCGCCGCGCCGTGTCCGATCCGCGACGCTTGGCCCGCTCGAGATGATTTACCAACGACAGCAACTCGTGGACGGTGAGCGCAACGTCAACACGGTCACCTTCGGCAGATCGCCCCGACATGACCGCACGGTATCTCCGGAACCCGCACGCCGTGGATCGCGCAACTACACGGATGGCTGGGGGCCGGGGTTGCATCACGCAGCCGATGCGGGTCTACCAGCAGGGGATGATCGGATCGGGCGTGTGTGTAGCGATCCATACGGTCACGAGCAGTCCGAAAGCTCCGATGACACCCGCGGCGATCGTGAACCCCCTTCGCCGACGCGGGCGCGTGATGGCTACGACGGTGCTCGGCGCTGCGAAACTCCCGACGCTGGCTAGGAGCAAAGCAACGTTCGCGAGCCGGACGGCCAGGCTCGGACGGTGGCCGTCGCAACTGCGAGACAAGTCGGCTACTGATATCACGAAGAGGATCAGGGCGACGGCCGTCGCCAGCAGCTGACCTAGCGCGAAAGTCAGCGCGAGGCCAATGCGCCCATCACGTCCTCGCTGTCGCCCCGGCTGCACAGAAGTGGCATCGGCGAAGGATGCGTACCGGTGAACCACCGACGCCCCAGATTGGCGCTTACAGCTCGGACGCGGGGACCATCGTTCACCGGTTGGTGACAGTCGAGCCCCACGCGGTGACGGGCGGTCAGGCGTGGGGCCGGAACGTCACTGGACGGTGAAGAACGGGCCCCACACGACCGCGCGGGAGCGCCGGTTCGGGCGCGGATATCGGTCGGTGCGAGATCCACCCGACGGGTCGACGGGGTCAGCGCTTCGTGATCTCCACGTGGGTGGCGCCCTCGCCGGCCGTCACCTTCGTCACCGCGTAGCCCGTCGGGACGTCGGTGAGGTCGTCGAAGACCCGCTCGCCGTCGCCGAGCAGCACCGGCGCGATGGCGAGGTGGAGCGAGTCGAGCTGGTGAGTGGCGAGCAGCTGGCGGATCGTCGACGCGCCCCCGCCGACGCGCACGTCCTGGCCGCCGGCGAGCTCCTTCGCCAGGGCGACGCCCGCGTCGAGGCCGTCGGTGCAGAAGTAGAAGGTCGTGCCGGTCATCTCGAGCGGCTCCCGCGCGTGATGCGTGAGCACGACCACCGGGTGGTGGTACGGCGGCTCTTCGCCCCACCAGCCGCGCCACGAGAGGTCCGGCCACGGGCCGCGAACCGGCCCGAACATGTTGCGGCCCATGAGCGTCGCGCCGATGCCGGTCTCGCCGGCCTTGATGTAG
>NZ_DASZVF010000073.1:0-3212 GCF_035547335.1 Humibacter sp.
GACGCCCACCACAGCGACGGCCATCGTCAGGGCTTCCACTCCGCCTCGGGCATCGTGAGCCTGCTGCACCGGATCCTCGAAGTCGCCGTCGATGACGGCACGCTCGCCCGCAACCCGGCCACCGGGGTCACCATCCGGCCCGAGGCCAAGACCGACAAGCGGATCTTCACCCGGGACGAGGCGATGAAGATGCTCGCCGCCGTGGCCGCACCGGACCGAGTTCGGCGCGGCCCCGAGGCGCGCCGCCGACAGCCCTGGGTGATGTGCATGGTGATGCTCTGGGCCGGCCTGCGCTGGGGTGAGGTCCTCGGCGTGCGCGTCCGGGACGTGAATCTGCTCAAGCGCCGCCTGTCGGTCGTCCAGGTCGTCGAGGAGGTCAGCGGCAAGACCCGGGTGAAGGAGTATCCCAAGACCGACGCTGGCCGCCGCACGGTGCCGATGACGGAGGCGCTCGCACGCGCGCTCGAGCAGCACGTGACGGAACTCGGCCTGCGACCGGGCGACCTGCTGTTCACGACGACGACCGGCGGGTCGATGACCCGGTCCTCGTTCCGATCCTGGGTGTGGCAGCCGGCGCTCGTCCAGGCGGGCCTCGCCACCTGGACCGACGACCGACGCACCACGATCGAGGCGGTGGCTTCCGCCGACGGCGAGTTGCTGCCACTCCCGACGCCGCATTCGCTGCGGCACTCCTACATCAGCTGGCTCGCGAACGCCGGCAACGTGCCGCTCGACACCGTGCGGCGGATGGCCGGCCACGAGTCGATCCTCACCACCCAGCAGTACCTGCACGCCGTCGAGGGCGAGGAGGAGCAGGTCCTCGCCGGGCTCGAGGGTGCGCCCGCCCGGCCACGTGCGCTGCGGCCCGTGGAGGGCTCGCAGGACGTGACTCACCAGTGACTCACGCACACGCCGCAGGGGCTGTTCGGTGCCGGATATGCCGTCCTGGTTCTTGCTGTCTCGCAGGCACAACGCTCTGACCTGCGCGGATGCGATCGTTGGCAATTGCCTTGAGGTGCTAGTGCCCGCAAGGGCATGGGGGTTCAAGTCCCCCCTCGGACACAACGCCCCTGGGACATCGCGGATAACCACCGCTCAGCCGGTGACGCGCCGGCGGTAGGCGGTCGGCGGTTCACCGACGAAGGCGCGGAACGCGCGGGTGAACGCGCTGACGCTCTCGAAGCCCACCTCGGTCGCCACGTCGAGCACGGTCGGGCTCGGGCTCACCCCCGACAGCAGCGCCATCGCGCGCAGCAACCGGGCCTCCAGCAAGTAACGGCGCCACGACATGCCTGTCGTGCTCGCGAACGCGCGGCGCAACGTGCGGTCCGAGACGCCGACGGCGCGGGCGACATCGACGACCGTCACGTCGTCGAGGTGCTCGCGCGTGTAGGCCATCGCCGCGGCGATCAGCGGATCGCTGCTCGTCGGCAAGCGCAACGGGGTCTCGTGGTCGAGCCAGTCGCTGACGAGGCCGGCCAACGCCAGGAAGAAGGTGTCGGCACGCGGGTCGGGGTCGGTGCGCCACACCGGCCAACGCATGGCGTGCACGATCATCTCCCGCACCACGGGGGCCGCTGCGAGCACGCGTGCACGGTCGCCGGCATCCGGCACCAGCTCGGGCGCGAAGAAGACCGACACCGTGCTGACGCGTCGGATCGTCGTGCAGTGCTCGAGGCCTGCGGGGATCCAGACGGCCTGCTGCGGAGGCAGGAGGTAGTGGGCCGTGCGGGTCTCGACCTCGACGGTCCCGCGCAGCGCGTACTCCACCTGGTGCATGTCGTGGTGGTGCCAGCCGGTGACGATCTCGTCGGAGTCGCTGCGGTCGAAGGCGAAGGTGCCCGCCTGCGCCGGCGCGCCGCCGCGAACGTCGACGAACCGATCCGCGCCGACCGGTCGCACCCTGTCCGGCAGGAGCAGATCTCTGTCCGTTCGCGCGGTGACGGCCACCATGGCGGGAGCGTAGCCATGGAGCCATGAGCGATCGGGACGACCACAACGAGACGGTGAAGAGCTCCTTCACCCGCCAGCTCGGCATCTTCCAAGGTGAGGACTCGCTGTTCGCGACGCAGCGCGAGCTGACCCGTCAGCACCTCGGCGAGGTCACGCCGGATGATGTCGTGCTCGACGTCGCCTGCGGCGCCGCGCATGCCTCGGAAGCGGCCGCGCCGTTCGTGCGCCAGGTGGTCGGCATCGACCTCACCCGTGCGCTCCTCGACGAAGCCCACGCCCGGCTCGCGCGCAACGGCATCCGCAACGTGCTGCTGCAGGAGGGCGACGCCGCCGACCTGCCGTTCGTCGACGACTCGTTCGACGTCGTCGCCTGTCGCAACTCGCTGCACCACTTCGCCGATCCCCGCGAGCAGGTGCGGGAGATGGCCCGGGTGTGCCGGCGCTCGGGCCGGGTGGTGATCTCCGACATGGTGGCGCCGGAGGCGGGTGTGCGGCACCGGTACGACGAGCTGCACCGCCTCATCGACCCGTCGCACACCGCGCTGCTCCTCGCGGAGGAGCTGGTGCGGATGCTCGAGGACGAGGTGGGGCCGGTCATCCGGCACGAGACGCTCGAGCGGGTTCCGGTGCCCCTCGACCTGTTCCTCACCGAGCAGTCGGACAGCGAGGCGGTGCTGGCAGCCCTGGAGGACGAGCTCGCCGGCGGCCCGGCCACCGGGTTCCGGCCCAGCCGCGACGACGGCCGGCTGAGCGCGGGCATCCAGACGACTGTCGTGCACGCTCGTCCGCGCTGACCGCGAGAAGGCGTCAGGCTCGGCCGCACCGTCTCAGGCCGCCCGCGCGAGCCACGTCTTGAGGTACCGCGCGGTGGCGCTCTTCGGTGCGCGGGCGACGGCGGCCGGCGGTCCGGCGGCGACCACCCGTCCGCCGGCGTCTCCCCCACCGGGTCCGAGGTCGATCGCCCAGTCGGCCGTGGCGATCGCCGCGAGGTCGTGCTCGACGAGCACGACGGTGTTGGCGGCGTCGACCAGCCGGTGCAGCTGCTCGAGCAGCAGCGTGACGTCCGCGGGGTGCAGCCCCGATGTGGGTTCGTCCAGCAGGTAGAGCGTGTGGCCCCGGCGAGTGCGCTGCAGCTCGGTCGCGAGCTTGATCCGCTGCGCCTCCCCGCCGCTGAGCTCGGTCGCGGGCTGGCCGAGCCGCAGGTAGCCGAGACCGACCGCCTGCAACGTCGTCAGGCTGCGGGCGGCGGCGGACACGTC
>NZ_DASZVF010000074.1:0-7768 GCF_035547335.1 Humibacter sp.
GCGGATGATGCGCGAGGCGCTGGTGACGTCGCTGCGGTCGACTCGGACCGGGTAGTCCGTTTGAAGGATGTTTGGCGTGTTCGTTGCGTGGGGAAGGGCGCGCATGCTTTGATGCTCACACAAACCACATACCGCGATGACTGGTCGCTGTTCGAGCAGCCCAGTTGGTCGCACAACCGGAGAGGATCGGGCCAATGGCCAACCCGCAGCCGCTTGTGACTGTGAAGGGCGTCGTCGCCGCAACGAAGACGGTTCCCTGGGAGAACGCGAAGGGTCAGACGGGCGTCTACGCCGAGGTGATGATCGCCACCGAGTCGGCGGTCGAGCGCCAGGTGGAAGAGTTCCCGGCGTACCTGTCGGTGCGGGTGGAGGTCGATGACCTCGCGCTCTTCAGCCGCGATCGCGAGGTCACCCTCCGCTGCACGGCCTACTCCGGCATCGTCGGCGGTCGCGCTCCCCGCTTCATCAACGGCGTGATCTACCGGCCCGTGCTCGATGACATCGCCGCTCTGCGGCAGCAGGACAAGACGAAGGCTCCGGCGAACGCCTGAGCAGCACGTAGGACGGCCCCGGACCTGTTCGAGCAGGACACCGGGGCCTAGGTCCCCCCACCCCACAACTAGGCGGGAGTTCCCTGCGTGAATGCTACTGGAAATGAAGCGATAAGCCGCCTCTCACACTTATGTCAGAACGGCGAAACGCCTGCGGCACAAGGGGAATCGGCCCCCCTGCTGGGCAGTCGCGCACCTGACACGGATGTCAGGGTTCTGCACTCTGAGTGCCCGGTCTGCGGCTCGGTCGTTGCGCTCGTCAAGACGGCTACGCGCTCGCTGATCTGCGCTCTGTGCGGCTGTGCGGACGTCGATGCCGGGGACGGCGTGGTCGTGCTCACGGACGTCCTGGTTGTCGACGGGCCGGACTCCTACCCGGTCCCCGGGCGGCTCTGATGGGGCACGTCCTGGCGGGGCTTGCAACCTCACGCGCGGGGCTGTCCTTCGCCGGGCTCGGTGTCGCGCTGCTGCTGAAGCGGCTCCACCCGCTGCGTGCACTGCTCCGGCTGGTGAACCGTGGCTAGCGCGCCCACGGCAGGCCCACGGCCCGACCGGTGGGACCACCTGCCGGGAGGCGGTCGGGGCATCGTCCAGCCGACCGCCTCCGCAACGCGCAAGCGCCAGATGACCCGCAACGCGCGCACGGCCGCGATCGTCGTCGTGATCGTTGGGCTGTTCGGCTTCGTGGTGAAGAGCGTCTTCGGCGCACTGCCGACCCACGGCGGCGTCGTGCCCACGGGCACGGTCCGTCCGACGTCCACGGCCACGCCGGTCCCCGGCCCGACGTCCGGCGCTACGGGCAAGATCGGCGGACCCCTCGGGCTGAACTTCCCGCACCGCTCGGCCCCTGTCTTCACCTTCCCCGGCGACGGCACGATCGGTACGACCGGGACGGGCAAGCCGTGAGCCTGCCGTCCCCGACCCCGTATCCGACGTCCGGTGATGCGGTCGCCAACTCCTGGACCTGCAACGACCGGTCGTCGCCGTCGCCGTCCCCGTCGACGGTGACGCCTGACGCTCTCCCCTCGCCTACGACGGTTGTCGTGCCCGTCAAGGTCGGACAGGACTGCGCGGTCACGGGCTGGACGGCCACGACGGGCAACGTGAACGTGCCCTCGGGCGTGCGGCTCGCACCCACCCCGGTCGCGGTGTCGATCGCCTACGGCGGCACGTCGGGCACGACGGACACGTCACGGCTGGAAGCGATCGGCACGGACACGCACCACGCGATCGTCGTCGGCCTCGCGATCGTCGTGATGGTGCTTGGCATCCTCGCGATCTTCGCGATGCCACGGGTACGGCGCTGATGGGCACCACATGGTCCGACCCGTGGTCGTCGGTCGTGCCCGACCTGCTCGGCGCGTTTCTCGTTCTGGTCGTGCTCGAACTGATCGTGGCGATGGTCTACGAAGCGCTCTTCGGCGCTCGGGACGAGGACTGAACGCGATGAACGATCTCGCGTTCCTCTGGCACTCCTTGGCAACCGGCCTGGGAGTTGGGTGCGTCGTCCGCCTCGCGGTGGTGGCGCTGTCTGGAAGGGGGACCCGGTGAACGGGACTCTCAGCACGAAGCGGGCGGCTGCCACGCCGACCGCGACCGATGTCCGCAAGGCCGTCCGCCTCGGCCGCGTCGCGCGCACCCGCGTGCGCGTGGTGCTCGCCGTGTCGGCGTTCCTCGCGCTGTTCAGCGCGGGGCCGTCGTTCGCGACCAGCACGGACCCCACGGGCGGGGCGGGTGACACGTTCTTCTCGTCGCTCACGTCCTACCTGCAGTCGCACCTGATCGTCGCGGTGCTCGGTCTGGCCGTCATCGGCGTGATCGTCGCGATGATCCTGAAGTGGGGCGGCAAGGCCGCGAAGAAGTCCTGAGCCGCAGCACTTCTCAGGGCTGACTCGATGACACGGCACCAGCGCGCAGCGCGGCCGACCGATGCCGGTACGCGGACCCGTAGGTGGGCTCGCGTACTGAGCGCGGTCGCGCTCGCGCTGGTGCCCGTCATCGGAGCGGCACCCGCCTGGGCGCTCGTGCCCATGGCAAACCCCACGGACACGTCGTGCGTCGGCACGGTGACGACTGCTGCGGGCGACTCCTGGACGATGACGGCCGCGACGGTCGACTCTTCGAGCAACTGTGGTCGCGGGTCGGTGTCGATGCATTACACGCCGAGCGACAGCAACCATCGCAGCGATGCGCAGTACGCATGCATCACGTCCGGTGGCGTGGTGACGGTCACGAACACGTACGCCTGGAAGGACACCCAGGGCGCGAACCTGACGTGCAACGCATCGGGATCGCCGGGGGGTCCGTATCTGGACTGGTACCAGATCCTCACGTCCAACGATCTGTCGTACACCGGCACGGTGTCGGTCCGCGCGGATTTCCAGCCGGTCACGACTCCCCCGCCGTCGCCAACGTGTCCGTTGCTCGCGATCACGGGCTGGGACGCGGGGACGTTGCGGGTGCTCGCGACGTGGAATAGCGCAACACCGCCGACGACGGGCGCGAATCACCATGTCTTTACGGTCGGTTCTCCGGCCGCTGCGCCGTCGACGGCAGTCGACACGGTGTGGGGGTACGTCGATGACGTCGACCTGATATCGGGCATTACTCCCCCGCCGATGCAATACGTGGCGGATATACCGATGAGCACGAAACCTACGGCGGTCTCGCGGGTTTACTACAACGGGACGTGCTACTTCGATGGCGCGATCCTCAACCATCTCCCGGCTATTCCGACAGGCAATGATGCGAGCGGTGGCGGGAGTGACGGCTGCGGGTTCTCGTTCAACCCGCTGAACTACCTGAAGTGTCTCTTCTTTCCGACGTCGGTTACGAAGAACTCATGGCACACGTTCTATGACGCGCTCACGTCAAAGCCTCCGGTGTCGGTGATCGTCGGCGGCTTCGCGTTCTTCAATGACGCGTACACGGCTTTTCAGTCGGTGCACAACGGCGCGGGCTGCTATTCCAGCCCAAACGATCCGTTCACGTTCCTCGGGGGCGGACCTATCCCGGCCGACCAGGTGCCGGACACGCACGACTGGCCGCAGAGCAATGACGGCACGTGTGACGGCTCCGGCTCGGCGGGCAACAACGTGTGGGTCTTCCGGACGGTTGTCCGCATCGCACTGTGGGGCGGCTTTCTCTTCGCGCTGTGGACGCGCTACGAAGGCACGGTGCGCGCGTGATCATCGACGCGATCGTGACGGTAGTGCTCGGCATCCTGACGGCGGTCCTGTCGATCGTGCCGAGCATGGGTACGCCGTCTTGGCCGGGACCCGCGACAACGCTGGGCGCGCAGACGGCCGCGTTCAACAACTACCTACCGCTCACGGACGGCATGGCGATGCTGACGTTTGCGCTGACGATTCGCATCGGCACGGGCGTCTGGCGTCTCGCGCTGTGGGTGTACCACCAGATCCACGGCGGTCAGTGATGCGCCGACGTCCGGGCCTCCTGCTGCTGTTCGCCTGGCTGACCGGGGCCGTGTTCGGTGCGGCCTTCGCGAACGACTGGCCCCCGCTCGCCTGCGTCGGCTCGTTCCTGCTGATGTGGGCGGTCTGCGGCTACGCGCTGATCGTTGCCGACGATCGGCTGTACCGCGAGGCGGTGAGCAATGACGCACGTCGTGACGTACTACCCGGCCGGTGAGCCGTGGTGGTCCTGGCTTGTCATCGCGGGCGTGTGGCTCTTTGGTCTGGTCGCACTCATCGGGGCCTACGTGGTGGGCGTACCTGCGAACGGGAGGCATCACCGTGCGCGTCGGTGACGTGTGGATCGGCTCGGTTGTGTCGATCGCGTGGCTGGTGCTGCGCGTCGTGAACATGCGGAAGAGGGGCAAGCGATGATTGAGGGCTACATCGGCCGTCCGGGCTCGGGCAAGTCGTACACGCTGTCCGCCCGGGGTTTCGAAGAGGCCGAGTCGGGACGTCAGGTGTTCGCGAACTTCGGCCTGAACCACCCGAACGTCGAGCCGATCACGATCGAAGACCTGACGGACCCGCGCATGCCACCGGGCCTGATCCTGATCGATGAGGCCCACCTGTGGTTCCCCGCGCGACTGTCGATGAAGTTGCCGCCGTCGCTGCTCATGCGCCTGTCGCAGACGCGGAAGATGGGCTGGGACCTGATCTGGTGCGCGCAGCACGAAACGCGTGTGGACAAGGTGCTGCGCGACGTCACGAACTGGCTGTGGCTCTGTAACGCGTGGGGCTCATCGAACGCGGGCGGCGCCGAACATCCGGCGTTCTTCACCGCGCTCTGCTTCGAACCGGAGAAGTTCCGCAAGCGCAAGGCGCACGCGCAACGCGTCGTCCGTCGCTTCCGGATGGACGTCGCATCGCACTACGACACGAAAGAGTCGTTGCAGGTCGCCTCGCACGTGCTCGCGTTGCAGGACCACTACGCGAAGGGCCGTAAGGGTGATGGCGGCGACGATGGTGGCGCGAGCGAGGACGCGGCGTGAACATCTTCGCGGCGTTCTTCGGCCTGGGCATGGGCTGGGCCTTCGTGCGGAACATCGGACCGATGCCACGGCCGGTGCTCGGCTCCGCGATCGTGCTCGTCCTGGTCGCGATGTTCTGCGCGTGGCGCGGGGGCAGGCGGCTCGGCGCTAGTGCGACGGCCGTCGCGGTCGCGACCGCCGTCGCTGAGGTCCGGGCCGAACTGGAGGCGACCGCCACGGCGGCGGCGATGGGCAACGTGGTGCACGTCTCCGTAGGGGACGGCTCCGGCCTGCATGTGAGCGACGGCGTGAGCCTGGCGCGGGCGGGCTCCCGCGTGCGGGTGCCCGCGCCAGGTGAGGCCGAAGCGATCGCGTTCGACGCGGCCGATGGGTGGGACTGGCGTCCGCTGCTCGAGGACCCCTCGCACGTGATCTACGCGCTACCGGATGACCCGCGCGTCTGCCGTGCTGCGCTGCCACCCGCGTTGGAGGCCGGTGGCTGAGCGAACCCCTCCCCCGCACTGTCGTTCGAGCGGCGGTGCGGGGGTCGACGGAGACCCGGCCCGGCACAACATCGGGGGAGAAACCCTGTGCAGCACAACCAGAACGTCCAGCAACTCGTTCGCGCAGAACGGTTCCGACGTCGCGAGGTCTTGCGCGACGTGAGCGCACTCCCTTCCGGGCGTCTCGCCCGGTGCGGTCTGCGGCTGAACTACGCGTCGACGGCCGTCACGATCGAACAGCGTGCGGACGGGACGGCAGGCTTCGGCGGGCTCGCGCTCTGCGGCTCGGTGTGGGGCTGCCCGGTCTGCTCGGCCCGCATCCGGCAGGGCCGCGCGGTGGAGCTCGAAGAGGCGTGCGCCAGGTGGCTTCGTGAGGGCCACGGGCTGACCTTCGTCACGCTGACCCTGCGCCACACCCGCGCCGACGCGCTCGACGGGCTCCTAGGCGTTCTGAGCGACGCCTGGGCCGCTCTGAGCCGCCATCGTGAGTGGAAAGAGGGCGCGGGGTTCTTCGGCTTCGTTGGCGCGGTGCGGGCGGTCGAGGTCGTGCACGGCAAGAACGGCTGGCACCCGCACGCGCATCTTCTGCTCTTCACCGAACGGCCGCTCACGCGACGTCGGACGAAGGGCCTAGGACGGCTGCTGTATCGCTGCTGGGAGCGCGAGGTCACGCGGCTTGGTGCAACGTGTGAGAGTGCCGGGTTCAACTGCCAGGAGGTCCGGGGCTCGCGCGACGTTGCCCGCTACGTGAGCAAGGTGCAGGACGAGAACGGCAACGAACGGGCGCTCGGGATGGAGATGACCCGCGCGGACCTGAAGCGCCGCGGTGCCGGGGTGCACCCGTTCACGCTGCTCGATGACGCGAAGGTCAACGACTCGTCGCGGCTGCTGTGGCGGGAGTACGAACGCGCGACCCACGGCCGGCGCTGTCTCACGCTCGGGCATCAACTCGGCCGGCGCATCGGGCTGCGGGTGGAGGACCCTGACCCGCAAGAGCGCGGCACGGTCGCCTACACCTTCGATCGTGATGCGTGGCGGCTTGTCATCCACGCGAAGGCACGATCACGGGTCCTGGATGCCTTCGAGGCGGGAGGGGTGGACGCGGTGTTCCTGCTGCTGTGCGATCTGCACGCGGCCTATGACTGGACGAACGCCGACGCGCAGTGGCGTGCCGAACGGTGGGAACGAAACCAGGAGCGCTATGCGAACGCGGCGCGAGAGTGGGCAGGCGCGCCGCTCGTCGCGCTCTAGAACAACGGAAGGGCCTCTGCTGTAGGGGGTTCCTGGTCAACGATCGTCAACCCGAGCAGACGGGCCGTCACTTCCGCGTGACGGTCACACATGCGCTCTTCGATGCCTGTCGTGCCGTCGATGAACAGCCACGGCGCGGGCACGTAGGACGTGTGACCCGTCTGGCGGCATCGATGCCCGCGTGAGTGCGGCCCGCTCTGCCGGACGAGCACGGCGGTCATAGCCCGAGGCATGCGCCGAGGTTGACGACAAACCGCGAGGTCGCGAGCGCGTACACGTGATCGCGGCAGCACGTCCACGTCTCGTCGCCGTCGCCCACTACGTAGTCCGCGATGAGGCCGCACGTCGCTCGCGTTGATGTGCTCGCCTCGCACACGGCTTCGTCGTCGTCCTGGTCCACAGTCTCGACGGTGACGCGCATGTAGAACGGGTCGTGACGCATGATTCCTCCTGTGGCACAGCGCTTTTAGGCCCTTGCATTCGGGGGGCCTCACCGAACAGTCGCAAGAGCCTCTGCACCTGGCGCGACGGGTCAAGCGCGAAATAAGGGAGGCTTGCCGACCGCGTGCTTGACGCGGCGTGCCTGGTGTGGAATCACACTCTCGGGTCGGTGAGGCCCCCGGCTTTTCGGGCGGCGCAGCCGCCCCGTCCACAACCTACGAATAGGTGAGCCGCGCTCTAGACGGTCAGGCGGACAAGGCTCGTAGGGCGAGGTATGCGACGGCGCGAAGCGGGGTCTTGGCGGGGATGACGCAGTGGTCGAGGCGGTCCGCGAGCGCGTGCATGGCGTCGTAGCGCCAGGTGAGGCCGAGCGCTAGGCCCTCGTCGCCGCGTCGGCGCGCTGCGTCGCGGTGGTGGCTGATGGTCACCATGTGCTCGCGGATGATGCGCGAGGCGCTGGTGACGTCGCTGCGGTCGACTCGGACCGGGTAGTCCGTTTGAAGGATGTTTGGCGTGTTCGTTGCGTGGGGAAGGGCGCGCATGCTTTGATGCTCACACAAACCACATACCGCGATGAC
>NZ_DASZVF010000075.1:0-121829 GCF_035547335.1 Humibacter sp.
TTCACTCCCGATCAGACCCGAGTTCAGGCGACGGTGTGGCAGACGGCGCTCGACCGGGACGGCGTCGAGCTGCGCGCCGAGGAGGCCATGCGGCACCGCGGGCTGACCCGGCTCGGCACGCGCGACGGCCTCGTGCGCTACCGAATGGACCTCATGCCGGAGGTGTCCGGCAAGCTGGAGCGTGCCCTGGATGCGTGTGTCTCGCCGAAGACCGCCCCGAAGTTTCTCAGCGACGAGGATGCGCGCGAGCTCGAAGCGACGCAGGCCGACGAGCGGACCTCAGGGCAGAAGCGGCATGACGCGTTCGCGGCTCTCGTCGATGCCGCGGCACGCTCCGCGGAGCTTCCCACCATCGGGGGAGCGGCACCGACGGTGCTCGTGCGCGTCGACCTGGACGATCTCGAGTCCGGGAGCGGTGCAGGCTGGATCGACGGGGTCGACGAGCCGGTGTCGATGCAGGCCGTCACCCAGCTCGCGTGCGCCGGGGGTGTGCAGCGCGTTCTGATGAGCTCCGCGGGGCGGTTGATCTCGCTGGGTGCGCCCGACCGCATCTTCACGCCGCAGCAGCGGCGCGCCATCTTCGTGCGAGACGGGGGATGCGTCATCCCTGGATGCACGGTGCCGGCCGGCTGGTGCGAGATCCATCACGTCACCGAGCACACTCGTGGTGGTCCGACCCACACCGACAACGGAGTATCACTCTGCTGGTTCCATCATCGCACCATCGAGACCTCGGGCTGGAGCGTCGACATGCGACGCGGCGTGCCCTACGTGCGACCGCCAGGATGGATCGACCCGCACGGAAGCTGGCGTCCGGCCGGCGACGGGCGGTCGGGTCGGATGAAGCGGTCAGCCTTGCGGCCAGCCCTCACGGGAGACCACGGGTCGAAGCTCACCGCGAGCGGGTAGGGCGGTCGAGTATGTAGGGGCTGCAGGGTGCGGTATGCAGGCCCGCCTGGTCTCTTTTCGCGGCTGGCATGGGGCCCGGCGGGAGTCACGCGCAGCGCGGCGGGGGCAGGCCCGCGAGAGCGCGATGGGTGCCAGCATGGCGGGGGCAGGCCCGCGAGAGCGCGATGGGTGCCAGCGTGGCCTCGCCTGGTCTCTTTTCGCGGCTGGCATCGGGTCTGGCGGGAGCCGCGCGCAGCGCGGCGGGGGCATGTCCGCGAAAAGAGACCAGGCGAGGGTGCGCACGACGACGTCGCGAATGCCGCTTCCTCAGCGCCTAGCGCCCGTGCGTCGCCAGGATCTGGTCCACGTCGATGTGGTCGAGCAGCTGCTGCCAGTCCAGCCCGCGTGCGACGTCTTCCACGTCCTTCTCCGCGAACACCTTTCCGTTGCGGTGCACCACGATCCCCTCGGGGATGATCGCATTGAGCTCGGCGAGCACGGCGTCGTTGGCCGCCTCCGTGTCGAAGTCGGCGCCGTAGCGCGCGTACACGTCGGCGGGAACCATGTAGTCGATAGTCGTGATCTCGGTGGCCATGAGGCGAGCCTAGGCCGTGCATCCCGTGCGCGACAGGACGACCTCGCCCGGTTGTCCCGCAACGCAGAAGCACCCCGCCATCCAGGTGGACGACGGGGTGCTCCCGGTGAGGTGTGCCCTCGAGTGACGCGATGACCGAGGTGTCAGGCGTCCTGCTGCAGCGCGGCCTGCAGCTCGATGGTGATGGTCACCGTGTCGCCGAGCAGCATTCCGCCGGTCTCGAGCGCCGCGTTGTAGGTGAGGCCGAAGTCCTCGCGGTTGATGACCGTCTTGGCGCTCGCCCCGGCCTTGTAGTTGCCGTACGGGTCGCCGCCGAAGCCGCCGAAGTCGAACTCGAACGTGACGGGCTTCGTGATGCCCTTGATCGTCAGGTTGCCGTCGACGAGGAACTCGCCGCGCTCGACGCGAGCACCGGTCGAGACGAAGTCGATGGTGGGGTAGGTCTCGGCCTCGAAGAAGTCGCCGGTACGAAGGTGGCCGTCGCGGTTCGGGTCGCCCGTGGAGATGGATGCGACCTCGGCGCTCGCCGTCACACTCGCCTCGAGCGGGTTCGCGGGCGTGACGAACGTGGCCTGGAAGCGCTCGAACTTGCCCTTGACCTTGCTGATCATCAGGTGGCGGATGCTGAACGCGACCTCGCTGTGCGCCGGGTCGATGACCCAGGTGCCCTCGCGGTAGCCGGGGATGTCGAGCGTGGTCGTTGCGGTGTCGGTCATGGTTCTCCTCTGGTCGAACGAATGCTGGGCAGGCGCCGGGTGGTCGGTCGCCTTGATGACGGATGCTGATGCCCCGAGTCGTGTATGCAAACGCATGCTCTGCGCAGGTATTCCCGACCGGTGAACTTTTCTTGCGCGACAACGGTGTCGGACCGGATCCGTACACTTGATCCAGTGATCCTCGAGGGCTTGACCGGGGCGCTTTCGCGTGCCCAGACATTCGCTGACGCCCTCGCCTACGCGAATCGCGACGCCGACTTCTCCGTGACGACAGGTCTGCGCGTCCCCCTCGCCTCGGCGCTGCTCGGCACCCGTCCGCGCGACAAGCAGGTATTGCTCGTCGTCACCGCAACCGGCCGCGAGTCCGAGGCGCTGCGCTCAGCACTCGGCTCGGTCGCGCCGCACGCCGAGGTGGTGGAGTTCCCCGCGTGGGAGACGCTGCCGCACGAGCGGCTCAGCCCGAGCGCCGAGATCGTGGGAAAGAGACTCTCCGCGCTGCGCCGACTCGGGTCATGGACACCGGATGACGGGCATCCGCTCGTCGTGGTCGCCTCGGTGCGCGCCGCGCTGCAGCCGCTCGCGTCGGGCCTGCACCTGCTGGAGCCGATCGAGCTCGCTGCCGGCAGTCGTGGTCACGACCTCACCGGCATCTCCTCGCGACTCGTCGACATGGCGTATGCGCGAGTGGACATGGTCACCAGACGCGGTGAGTTCGCCGTGCGCGGCGGCATCCTCGACGTGTTCCCGCCGACGGCGGAGCATCCGGTGCGCGTCGACTTCTTCGGCGACGAGGTGGAGCAGATCCGGCCGTTCTCCGTGGCGGACCAGAGATCGCTCACGCACGAGGTGCAGAACGTGGAGCTGGCGCCGGCGCGTGAGCTGCTGCTGACCGACGCCGTGCGGCAACGTGCCGCTGAGATGGCGCATGAGTTCCCTGGCCTGGAGCAGCTGCTGACGAAAGTGGCGGAGGGCATCCCGGTCGAAGGCATGGAATCGCTCGCGCCTGCGCTCGTCGACGAACTCGTGCCGCTGACCGACTACCTGCCCGACGGCGCGGCCGTCGCGGTGATGTCCCCAGAACGGGTTGCGGCCAGGGCGCTGAGCCTCGCGGAGACCAACCGCGAGTTTTTGGAGGCGGCGTGGAGCGCGGCCACCGTCGGCGCCGCCGCACCGATCGACCTCGCGTCCGGCGACTTCATGTCGTTGCGCCAGCTGCGCGACGCCGCCCAGCTGAGCCGTCCGGGTCAGAAGGCGCCCGACCATCCGTGGTGGACGTTCTCGAGCTTCGACACGGGAGGCGCTGAGCCCGTCGGGCCCGGCAACGTTCCGATCGCCGAGCAGTCCGTCGCGGACCTCGTCGAATCCGCGGGCGACTACGTGCGCGTGGCGGCGGAGGCGGTGCCGAGCTTCGCAGGCAACGTCGACGGCGCCATCAGCCATGTGGCGCAGCTTCTGTCCGACGGCTGGCGGGTCGCGATCGTGGCGGAGGGCCACGGGCTCGTGGAGCGTGCCGTCGACGTGCTCGCCGAGCGCGGTGTGGCCGCGCGCCAGGTGGACGACTATCCGCAGGATGCCGAGACCGGCGTCGCGTACGTGCTGGCGGCATCCGTCGAGCAGGGGTTCGAGCTGCAGGAGGCCAGGCTCGCTCTGATCGGCGAGACGGAGTTCTACGGCCGCACGATCGGATACGACGCCCGCCAGGTGAAGAAGCTCGGCGTTCGCCGCAAGAACGTCGTCGACCCGCTGCAGCTGAAGGCGGGTGACTACGTGGTGCACGAGACGCACGGCATCGGCAGGTTCGTCGAGCTCGTGCAGCGCGAGGTCTCGTCGGGCGGCCGCAACGCCGTGAAGTCGAAGCGCGAGTACCTCGTGCTGGAGTACGCGCCATCGAAGCGCGGGTACCCGGGCGACAAGCTCTACGTTCCCACCGACCAGCTCGACCTGTTGAGCCGGTACGTGGGCGGCGAGGCGCCGCAGCTGTCCAAGATGGGCGGCAGCGACTGGTCGCAGGCGAAGGGCCGCGCTCGCAAGGCGGTCCGCGACATCGCCGTCGAGCTTGTGAAGCTGTACTCGGCGCGCATGGCCTCGAAGGGGCACGCGTTCGGGCCGGATACCCCGTGGCAGCACGAGCTGGAGGAGGCGTTCCCGTTCGTCGAGACGCCCGACCAGCTGCAGACCATCGACGAGGTGAAGGCCGACATGGAGCGGCCCATCCCGATGGACCGGCTCATCTCCGGCGACGTCGGATTCGGCAAGACCGAGATCGCGGTGCGCGCCGCGTTCAAGGCGGTGCAGGACGGCAAGCAGGTGCTGGTGCTCGTGCCGACGACGCTGCTCGTGCGACAGCACTTCGAGACGTTCCAGGAACGGTTCGCCGGCTTCCCCGTGCACCTCAGGGCGCTCAGCCGGTTCCAGACCGACCGTGAGGCCAAGGAGGTGCTCGACGGGCTGGCCGACGGCACGATCGACGTCGTGATCGGCACGCACAGGCTGTTGTCGAAGGATCTGCGGATCAAGGACCTCGGCCTCGTCGTCATCGACGAGGAGCAGCGGTTCGGCGTCGAGCACAAGGACGCGCTGAAGAGGCTGAAGACGAACGTCGACGTGCTCGCGATGAGCGCGACACCCATCCCGCGCACGCTGGAGATGGCCGTCACCGGCATCCGCGAGATGTCCACGCTGGCGACGCCGCCGGAAGACCGGCATCCCATCCTCACATTCGTGGGACCGTACTCGGAGAGGCAGGTGGCGGCCGCTATCCGCCGCGAACTGTTGCGCGAGGGTCAGGTGTTCTTCGTGCACAACCGGGTGTCGAGCATCCAGCGCGTCGCGTCGCAGCTCGCCGAGCTCGTGCCAGAGGCGCGCATCGCGGTGGCGCACGGCCAGATGAACGAGCACGTGCTCGAACAGATGGTGGTCGACTTCTGGGAGCGCAAGTTCGACGTGCTCGTGTGCACGACGATCATCGAGACCGGCCTCGACATCGCCAACGCGAACACGATCATCATCGACCGCGCCGACAAGTACGGGCTTTCCCAGCTGCACCAGCTTCGCGGTCGGGTGGGCAGAGGCCGTGAGCGGGCATACGCGTACTTCCTGTGGGACGCCGACAAGCCGCTGTCCGAGACCGCCCACGACCGGCTCTCCACCATCGCCGCGAACAACGAACTGGGCAGCGGCATGCAGGTGGCGTTGAAAGACCTCGAGATCCGCGGTGCGGGCAATCTGCTCGGCGGAGAGCAGTCCGGACACATCGCGGGCGTCGGGTTCGACCTCTACCTGCGCATGATCGGCGAGGCGGTCGGGACGTTCCGCGGCGAGGTCGCGGAAGGGCAGACCGAGCTGCGGCTAGAGCTGCCGGTGGACGCGCACATCCCCGAGGAGTACGTCGACTCGGAGCGGCTGCGGCTGGAGGCGTACCAGAAGCTGTCGGCGGCGTCGGGCCCGAACGCGAAGCCGGACGCCATCGACCTCGTTCTGGAGGAGCTCACCGACCGCTACGGCGAGCCGCCCGAGGCCGTGACGAACCTGATCTCCGTGTCGCGGTTGCGCAGACGCGCGCAGCAGGCCGGGCTCTCCGACCTGGTGGCCATGGGGTCCAACCTCCGCGTCGCGCCGGCCGAGCTGCCCGATTCCATCCAGGTGCGGCTGCAGCGCATGTACCCGAAGGCGCGCCTCATCGCGGCGCAGAAGGTCGCGCTCGTTCCGCTGCCGGAGAAGGACGGTGCGACGCTGCCCGATGCCGAGCTCATCGAGTGGGTGCGGTCGCTGCTGGATGCGATCTTCCCCGCGCAGGAGACCGAGTCCGCCTCGACGACGTCGGCGTCCTGAGCGCCGCGACCGCTCTCCCCGCGGCACCCGGCGCGGAGTAGCATGACGCCGCCGGGCGCCGTCCGGTGGCACTTTCCGCGCGGAGCCGGGGGGTTTGCGCATGAATCGGAAGATCTCGGTTGCTCGGGCGGGGCGGATGATCGGCCTCGGCCTGCTCGGGATCGCTCTGGCGGCGGCCGGGCCGATGCTCGTCTCGACGCCGGCCGCCGGTGAGGTGGCATCCGGTGGGGCGGCGTCCGGTGCGGTTGCGTCCGCCCAGGCCGCACCGGCGGAGACGCAGCCCGACATCCCTGTCGACCTCGACACAGCGGTCGATGGCGGCTATTTGCCCATCGTCGAGGTCTCCATCAACGGCAGCACGCCCGTGAAGATGATGATCGACGAGGGAACGAGCTTTCTCGTCACCTTCCCCGGATCGATCATCGATCCGACCACCCCGATCGATGAGACCGGCATCCCGCAGAGCATCCAGTACGACGGCACGGCGGCATCCGGCCAGATCGCACTCGCCACAGTGACGGTGACCACGTCGACGGGCACGGTCTCGACACCCGAGCAGGCAGCCTTTCTGGATGCCGACTCGTGCACTCCGCACTGCCTGGGCTACAAGGACGGCGTGCAGGGCGTGATCGGGATCGCCCAGTCGAAGAACGCCACGAAGAACATCGAGCCGCCGGACGGCTTGTATTCCGTTCTCGCACAGCTCGGTCCGGACTACTCCAGCGGGTACACCATCGACTTCACCTCGGCGTCGCCCCACATCCGTCTCGGACGGCCGGCGCCCGGATCCGGCGGCGACACCACGATCCAGCGCGAAGACCAGGACGGGCTCCACTATCCCAACGGGCAGCGCATCTTCAAGCCGCCCGTCATCTGCTGGACCATCAGCCTGGGCGCGAACGTCGGCACGTCCTGCAAGAACACGGTGCTCGACACGGGTCAGAGCACGGGCAAGATCAACGGCGACATGTTCGACTCGGTGGTCACGCCGACCACGCCGCCGGCGACGAGCAAGGCGATCGCGACCGTCTCCGCCGACGCCGTCATCTCGTTCGCCACGCATGCAGGAGGTCCGCCGTTCGCTCGGCTGCCCTCAACGGGGCACGTGCCGCACCAGTACGACCAGTTCCCCGTCGAGCGGAGCGCCACCGCCGACTACTTCAACGCGGGCAACGACTTCTACCTCAGCCATGTGATCGGATTCGACAACGAGAACGGCGCCGTCGTCATCCACGCGGCAACCGGTGCGGCATCGCCACCTTCAGCGGTGACGGCAACGGCGGGAGATCGGACGATCGCCGTCGCCTGGACACCGCCCTCCGCCTCGGGCGACGACCGGCCGACGGGCTTCGTGGTCACCCTGCGCACCGTGGGCGGAGACCTCGTCTCGACCACGGTGGTGGGTGCTGTGGAGGCCGACGCACAACTGACCGGGCTGACGAACGGCACGCCGTACCTGGTCGCCGTCGCCTCGGTGAACGACCTCACCATCGGAGCGGATGCGACCGCCTCCGGGCCCGTCACACCCGGATCCGCGGCTTCGCCGGATCACTCGGCGACACAGCTGGCGGAGAGCGGCTCGAGCGCTCCGACAGCAGCCGTGCTGCTCGCGGCCGCGCTGCTGCTGACCGGAGTCGTTGTCCTGATGCTCGCGCGACGCCGGTCGCGGCACAGCCAGGCCGCTGACCGGGCGGTCGCCGGTGGTCCGGGTGACGGTGTCGCTCCCGGCCACGGTGCCAGTCGCTACCGTTGACCGAGTGACGTTCACTCCCGCCCCCGCTTTCACGACCCGTCCGACGCTCCGCGGCACGTTCGGCATGGCCGCCGCCACCCACTGGCTGGCGACCGCAACGGCCCAGTCCGTGCTGGAGCGCGGCGGCAACGCGTTCGACGCCGCCGTCGCAGCGGGTTTCGTGCTGCACGTCGTCGAGCCGCACCTGAACGGCCCGGGCGGCGACCTCACCGGCCTGTACCGCACGGCAGGGGGAGAGGTGCGCGTGCTCATGGGTCAGGGGCCGGCACCAGCGGCCGCGACGATCGAGCACTACCGCGACGGCGAAGGGCTCGAGGATGTCCCTGGCGCCGGCGCCCTGGCCGCTGCGGTTCCGGGGGCGGTGGACGCGTGGTTCACGCTGCTCGCGGACCACGGAACCTGGGAGCTCGCGGACGTGCTGCAGTACGCGATCGGATACGCCGAGAACGGGCATCCGCTCCTGCCCTCTGCCGCGCTCACCATCGAACGTGTTCGCGACCTGTTCGTCGAGCACTGGCCGACGTCCGCGGCGCTCTGGCTGCACGCCGACGGCCGAGCACCGAAAGCGGGCGAGCTGATCGTGAACCCGGCGTACGCCGGGGTGCTGCGCCGGCTGGTGGGGGCCGGTGAGGATGCCGCGACTCGGGAGGCGCGCATCGACGCCGCGCGAGCGGAATGGTCGACAGGGTTCGTCGCCGAGGCGATCGAGGCTTTCGCCCGTACGCCGCACAGGCACAGCGACGGCCGTGACCATGCAGGGGTGCTCACCGCGCACGACGTGGCGGCGTTCCGGGCGAGCGACGAAGACCCGGTCGTGCTCGACTTCCGCGGGTTCCGGATCCACAAGACGGGTCCGTGGGGCCAGGGGCCTGTGCTGCTGCAGACGCTCGCCATCCTCGACGCGTATGGCGGGATGCACGGCCTCACCGACGAGCACCTGGACCCGTCGACGGCGTTCGGCATCCACGTCATCGCCGAGGCGGAGAAGCTGGCGCTTGCCGACCGGGACGCGTGGTACGGCGATCCGCACGTCGCGGACGTGCCGCTACGCACGCTCCTCTCTGCGGAGTACGCGCGCTCACGCGCGGCGCTCATCGACGACCGGGCGAGCACGGAGCTCCGCCCTGGATTGCCGGACGGTAGAACCCCTTTCCTTCCTCCCGCGAGCGTCGGTGCAGGCAAGGACGGCCTTGCCGAGGTCGACCATCGGTCAGCCGGTGCCGGTGCCGGTGCTGGTGCTGGTGCCGGTGCTGGTGTCGGTGAGCCCACCGTCGACCGGCACGGGCAGACGAGGGGCGACACGTGCCACCTCGACGTCGCGGACAGCATGGGCAACGTCGTCACGATCACCCCGTCCGGTGGCTGGCTGCAGTCCTCGCCGACCGTGCCCGAGCTGGGATTCTGCCTGGGCACGCGGCTGCAGATGACCTGGCTCGACGAGCGCTCCCCGTCGGCGCTGCGACCCGGCGCGCGCCCGCGCACGACGCTCTCGGCGACGCTGGTGACGGCATCCGATCGCGGCGACGAGCGCATCGTCACGCTCGGCACCCCGGGGGGAGATCAGCAGGACCAGTGGCAGCTGCCCGCCCTGCTCAGGATGCTCGTGGGCGGCTGGGATGCGCAGGCCGCGATCGACGCCCCCACCTTTCACACCACGCACCACGTCTCCAGTTTCTGGCCGCGGGACTGGGAGCCGGCGGGTCTCGTCGTCGAGGACCGAGTGGGCCGCGACGTCATCGACGAGCTCGAGCGCAGGGGCCACAGGGTGACCGTCTCCGGCGGGTGGACGCTCGGCCGGCTGAGCGGCGTCGGCATCCAGCCGGCGACGAGCGCTCGGGAGCCCGCCGTGCTCTGGGCAGCGGCGAACCCGCGGGGCATGCAGGGCTACGCCGCGGGCCGCTGACCCCGTCGCGCGCGGGGCGCACGCCCTAGCCTCGATGCCATGGCAGACATCGACTATCGCACTCTCGGACCCTCCGGCCTTCTCGTCTCGACGGTGGGCCTCGGCTGCAACAACTTCGGACGGGCCGGCACCCGAACGGAGACGCAGGAGGGAACGGATGCGGTGATCGACGCCGCCATCGACGCGGGCGTCACGCTCTTCGACACCGCGGACATCTACGGCAAAGAGCCCGGCCTGAGCGAGACGCTGATGGGCAACGCCCTTCGCGGCAAGCGCGACCGCATCGTGCTGGCGACCAAGTTCGGGATGGACATGCGCGGAGCCAACGGTCCGGACTGGGGCGCCCGCGGGTCCCGCCGATACGTGCGCCGCGCCGTCGAGTCGTCGCTCACCCGGCTGCAGACCGACTGGATAGACCTGTACCAGCTGCACGCGCCAGACGGCGCGACACCCATCGAGGAGACCCTCGACGTGCTCGACGACCTCATCGCCGAGGGCAAGGTGCGCTACATCGGCCACTCGAACCTCGCGGCCTGGCAGATCGCCGACGCGGAGTATCAGGCGGTGCTGCACGGGCATCCGCGGTTCGTCTCCGCCCAGAACGAGTACAACCTCGCGCATCGCGGCGTGGAGCATGGCGTGCTCCCTGCCGTGCGGCACTACGGTCTCGGCTTCCTGCCGTACTTCCCGCTCTACAACGGCCTGTTCACCGGCAAGTTCTCGCGAAGCGGCGGCCCAGGCGACTCCCGCATCATGCGGCAGCGCAAGCACATCCTCGACGAAGCGCCCTGGGATGCCCTCGACGCGTTCCAGCGCTTCTGCGACGAGCGCGACATCACGATGGTGCAGGCCACGTTCGGCTGGCTGCTCGCACAGCCCGGCCTCACGAGCGTGATCGCAGGAGCGACCTCGGCCGAGCAGGTGGTGGCGAACGCGGAGGCCGCGACGGCGTGGAGTCCCACTCCCGACGAGGTCGCCGAGGTCTCCGCGCTGTTCCCCGCGTAGGGCCTCACTGCGCCGCCCGTCGTCACCACCTCCACCAGCGACGGGTCCGCATACTGACGAGCGGGCCGGTAATTGACGCGAACAAGGGGACCGCTCGGCAACTACGGGACCGGCGGCGGTGCGGTGTCGCGCTGGTCCGGTGTCGCGGTGGTGCGGTGTCGCGCTGGTCCGGTGTCGCGGTGGTGCGGCGGCCGCGCTACGCAGCGGACCGCTCGTGGTGCGGGTGCAGCCGCCGGTACCGCTTCGCGAGCAGGGCGACGGCGATACCGCCCGCCACGATCGAGACGGATGACCCGAGCAGCACCGCGAGCACCCCCTCGTCGCGCACCACGTCGGAGTGTGCGAACGCGAGCTCGTTCATCAGCAGCGAGACCGTGAACCCGATGCCGCCCAGTGCGGCGACGACCAGCGTGTCGAGCATCCCCGTCGGCTGACCGCTCGATCGGGAACCGATCCTGCCGCCGATCCAGCCGCCGAGCGTGATGCCGATGAGCTTGCCGACGGGGAGCGCGACGAGGATGCCCCAGAACGCCGGAGAGAGTCCGCCGATCGGCACGGCAGGCACCGCGACCAGGGCGGCCGAGAACGCGAACACCGGAAGCACAACGCCGTTCGACCACGGTTCGAGCGCGTGGGCGGTGGCGCGTGCCGGCGGACGCGACATCACGAGGCCGAGAGCGACACCGGCTATGGTCGCGTGCACGCCGGAGTCGTGCACGAGCATCCAGGTGAGGATGCCGACGAGCACCATGAGAACGGCGACGGGCCCGCGCAGCCTGCCGCGCAGCATCCGGCTGAGCAGCCAGAACGCCACGACGCAGACGGCGGCTACGGCCAGGTCGACGAGGTTCGGGTTCCTGGTGAAGAACACGGCGATGATGAGGATCGCGATCAGGTCGTCGAGCACGGCGAGCGCGAGCAGGAAGACGCGGAGACGGTGCGGCAGACCTCGGCCGAACACCGCGAGCACTCCGAGCGCGAACGCGATGTCGGTGGCGGTGGGGATGGGCCAGCCGTTCTGGAATCCGCTGCCGGCGGCGAACACCAGGAAGATGCACGCGGGCACCGCGACGCCGAAGAGCGCGGCGATCGCGGGGTGCAACGCCTTCCGCCACGAGCTCAGCTCGCCCACCGTCAGCTCGTGCCGCAGCTCGATCGCGACGATGAAGAAGAACACCGCGAGCAGGCCGTCGCTGATCCAGGCGCCGACGCTGAGCTGCAGGTGAAGCGCGGCCGGTCCCAGCTGCGCGTCCTTGACGCTCTGCACCACCGGTCCGAAGGGCGTGTTCGCGACCACGAGACCGAGAACGGCCGCCCCGAGCAGGATGCCTGCCGCCGCGCGCTCCGATCGGATCAGGCTCATGCGGTTCCGGCGGTTCCGGCGGTCCCGTGCTCCTGAATCGGAGTGACGACGCAGAACAGGTGGCCGTCCGGATCGCGCAGCACGCTCTGACGCTCGCCCCACGGCTCGTCGTCGGGGCCGTGCACGAGCTCGGCTCCCGCACTCACGGCCGCGGTCGTGACCGAGTCGACGTCGTCGACCGCGAACGTCGCCGCGACCCCGAACTCCGCAGGGGTCGGTGTGCGTCTGTGCAGCATCAGCTCCGCATCGCCGGCGCGCAGCCTGGCCACGTCCTCGTTGGCCCAGAGCGGCTCCAGCCCGAGAGCGCCGGAGTACACCGCCGACGACCGCTCGAGATCCGACACCGACACGACGATTCTGCGCACGCTTGTCACGCTTCCAGCCTAGGGCGGCGGCAACGGCGTCCCGGTGCACCTCCGGCACGCGTCGGGCGCGCTCCGGCCGCGTCGCGTGTGCCCGGTGCGCGGCGGGGTGCTCGCCGTGTTCCCGAAAGCGGGCACGTGCCACGATGAAAGGGCCGAGGAGGGGAGCCGTCATGTCGGAGGATGCACCGAACCATGCGCGAACTGCCACGTCGGGCGACGTCGCGCGAGCGCCGCAGCGAGCACCGGGGCCGTCGTCGGTGGCGTCATCGGCGGCATCGGCCGGGCCATCGGCCGGCGCGTCGGCGGCAGCAGAGGCCGCACCATCGGCCGACGTGTCGGCGCTGGACGTGTTCGCGAGCGCAATGGCATCCGTTCTCGACAAATGCGTGTGGTCGCAGACCATGACGCACGAGACCCTCGTGCCCTACCTCATCGAGGAGACGTACGAGCTCGTGGATGCCATCGAGGCCGGCACGACGGACGAGGTCATCGAGGAGCTCGGCGACGTGCTCTGGCAGGTGGCGTTCCATTCCGAGATCGCGTCGCGAACGGCGGGGGAGGAGTTCGACATCCAGGATGTCGCGGCGCGCGTCACGCAGAAGATGGTGCGGCGGCATCCGCACGTCTTCGGCGACGAGGTCGCGGAGACGCCCGAAGACGTGCTGCGGCTCTGGATGGCGGCCAAAGCCGCGGAGAAGCGCAATCGGAACAGCGTGCTCGACGGCATCCCGCCGGGGATGCCCGCGCTCGCCCTGGCGGACAAGGTGATCGGCCGTGCCGCACGGGTGGGCGTCGAGGTCGCGCGGGCGGACTCGGAGACGGAGACCGCGGCGGCGACGAGCGAGCGCGAGTTGGGGGCGGTGCTGCTGCGGATCGTCGCGTCGGCTCGCGAGGACGGGCTGGATGCCGAGCGAGCACTTCGCGTGGCCATCCGGTCGCTGCAGGACGACATCCGAGCGCGGGAGCACGGCACCGCAGCGGGACAGGTCGGCGATGCCTGAGGCGGATCGCCACGCCCGCCGATTGGCTCTGACCCCATGCGCGCCGGCACACCGTCCCGTGCGGCAGGTGTGCGGGCCGGACCGGACCGCAGCCCCGGGCAGGACTACAGGGCCGCTGCGGCCCCCGCGGAGGCGTCCGACTCGTCGGAGACCGCGGCGTTCTCGCGTCCCGGCATGAGCAGCACGGTCGCGAACAGCGCGACGGCCACGATCGCGATGCCGGCGAACACGAGGTGCACCGCATCCGAGAGTTGTGGCCCGTGCGGCGTTCCGTCTGCGCCGATGGTCGTGTTGCCGTTCACGATCGCGCCGAACACGGCGACACCGACGGCCGAGCCGATCGACCTCGCGAACATGTTCGTGCCCGTCACCATGCCACGCTCCTGCCAGCCGACCGACGTCTGCGCGGCGATGAGCGTCGGGACCGCGGTGAGTCCCATGCCGGCTCCGATCACGAAGCAGAACACTCCGACGAGCCAGACGTTGCTGCCGGCGCCGAGCGTGAGCAGCAGGAGCGCTCCCACGACGACGACGCCAGAGCCGATGACGGCCGTCCAGCGGAACCCCATGCGCAGGTAGAACCTGCCGGCGATCGACGCGGTCAGCGGCCAGCCCACGGTGAGCGCGGCGAGTGCGAAACCAGCGATCAAGGCGTTCACGCCGAGAACATTCTGCGCGTAGATCGGAACGTACGTCGACAGCCCCAGCACCACGGCGCCGATCAGCAGGCTCGCGATGGTCGACGCCCAGATCACGCGCCTGCCGAGCACTCCCAAGGGAAGGATCGGATGCTGCGCCGTGCGTTCGACGAACACGAACGCCGCGAGCGCGGCAGCTCCCACCGCGAAGATGGCGATCGAGGTGGCGGAGTTCCACTTCCAGGCTGTTCCGCCCTCGAGCAGGCCGAGGATGACGAGCGCCGTGCCCGCCGTCAGCAGCAGCGCACCGGCGTAGTCGATGCGCGGGCGGGTGCGCTCGCCGTGGGTGCGCTCGGTGAACTTGCGCCACAGCATCCACGCCGCGAGCAGCGAGAGCGGGATGTTGATGAAGAAGATCCACCGCCAGCTCACGAACTCGCTGAATACACCGCCCAGGGTCGGGCCGACGACCGCGGAGATGCCCCAGACGCTCGCGAGATAGCCCTGCGTCTTGGCGCGCTCCTGGAGCGTGTAGATATCGCTCGCGATCGTCATGCTCATCGGCAGGACAGCGCCGGCGCCCAGGCCCTGGACGATGCGCGAGACGATCAGCACGGGCATCGACCACGCGGCGCCGGCGAGAATCGACCCGACGAGGAACAGGCCGATGCCGATCATCATCAGCCGCTTGCGCCCGAAGAAGTCAGCGAGCCGGCCGTACACCGGCACGGATACAGCCTGAGCGAGAACGTAGATCGAGAACAGCCACGGCAGCTGGTCGAAGTGCCCGAGATCCTTCGAGATCGACGTCGACGCCGTGGCGATGATGGTCGAGTCCAGAGCCACGAGCGACGTGGCGAGCATGAGCGAGAGCAGAATGGGGCCGCGCTCGGATCTGAGTCCTACGCCGCGTCGAGTGATCGTGTTCTCCGACATCGAACAGGTGCAATCCGGATGCGTTCTCCGCTATTCCCGCCGCTCGGCGCGCCGGAAGGAACTCTGTTTCGGTCACGCCGAGCGCTGCTCGCGGTCCTGAAAGAATGAACGCATGGCCAACACCGTGAACCCGCCTCGTGGCATGCGCGATTTCCTCCCGGCCGACAAGGCCAGGCGCGAGCACGCGCTGGGCGTCATCCGGGCCGGCTACGCAGCGCAGGGCTTCGACGAGATCGAGACCCCCGTCATGGAGGATGCCTCGCGGCTGCACTCGGGGCTCGGCGGCGACAACGAGAAGCTCGCGTTCGGCATCCTGCGCAGGGGCCTCTCCGCCGACGCCGTGGCCGAGCTCGCCGCCGTCGGCGATCTCGAAGGACTCACCGACCTCGGCCTGCGCTTCGACCTGACGGTGCCGCTCGCCCGCTTCTACGCCAGCCATCGGGCCGCGCTGCCCAACGTGTTCAAGTCCATCCAGATCGCACCCGTCTGGCGTGCGGAGCGGCCGCAGAAGGGCCGGTACCGCCAGTTCGTGCAGTGCGACATCGACATCATCGGAGAACCGGGTGCGATCGCCGAGATCGAGCTGATCACGGCGACGATCGCGACGCTCGACGCCCTCGGACTCACCGGATGCGCCATCCGCATCAACCACAGAGCCATCCTGCGGAGCCTCATCGCTTCGTGGGGCGTGGCCGAGGCCGACTACGAGCGCGCCATGATCACGATCGACAAAGAGGACAAGATCGGCGTGGAAGGCGTCGTCGCCGAGCTCGTCGACCTCGGGCTCGTGGACGACTCCGCTTCGCAGACGGTGGCCGAGAGCCTGTCCGGCCTTCCCGACGACGGCTGGAACCTCGACAGGGGCGTCGTGCCGCCGCCGGCATGGCTCGACACGGATGCCTATCGTCAGCTGCACGAGATCCGCGATGCCGTCGCCGCCGTCGCCCCCGGAACTCCGCTCGTGTTCTCGCACAATCTGGTGCGCGGCATGGGCTACTACACCGGGGCGATCTTCGAGATCCAGCACCCGGAGCTCGGCTACTCGCTGGGCGGCGGAGGCCGCTACGACGGCATGATCGGGCGCTTCCTCGGAACGGACGTGCCCGCTGTGGGATTCTCGCTCGGGTTCGAGCGCATCGTCGACCTCATCACGGTGCCTGAGGACCGGCAGACGGACGGCATCGTGCTGGTCTACGACCGCGACGTGGAGCCCGCGACGCTGCTCAGGATCAAGACGCAGCTCGTCGGCTCCGGCGCACGCGTGCGCCTGGAACGACGCGTGAAGAACCTCAAGCCGTTGCTCGAACGACTCGCGGATGCCGGTTACACTCGGTTCGCCCCGGTGATGAGCGACACGCGCCAGGTCTCCGACCTGCAGTTCCGCGACCTCGCCTGAGCCCGTCCCGAGGGTTGAGCCTGTTGAACCCCGCTGCGGTGCGGTTTCGACAAGCTCAACCGGCGGGAGGTCGTGCACCGTGGGTTGAGCCTGTCGAAACCCGTGCTCCCCAGCCCCGCCGAGCCTCCCTACCGCAGTCCCGCTAGCGTCTCCCGCACCCGCTCGAACACCTCCCAGTCGACGGCCGTGCCGTTGGCGCGCAGCGCCAGCACGGCGGCGCCCACCGCGCCGTCCGCGACAGTGCGCACCTCGGTCACGCCTCGAAGGCCGTCGATCGGCAGACCCAGGGTGCCGAGCACGCCGCCGCCGCACACCACGGGACCACGCACGATCGCGCTGTCGATGGCGGCGAGTGTGGTGTGCAGTGCGGAACGCGCGTCCGCGAGGATCCCTGTCGCGACCTCGTCGTCGCCGGCGGCGAACACGAGCGGTGCGAAGCGGGCCAGCTCGATCGGACGCAACGCATAGACCGCATCCAGCAGCAGCCGCAGTGCGTCGGGCCTGCCGTCGTAGCCGGGCTCGGTCGAGGCATCCGGCGGTATCTCCAGCGCGGCCAGCAGCAGGGGAGTGAGCGCCGTGCGCGGTCCGCGGTTGTCCAGTTCCGCCGCGACGGCGCGTACCGTGCGCGCACCGAGCCAGAACCCGGATCCGTCGTCGCCGAGCAGCCAGCCGAGGCCGTCGGCCGACGCCTCCTGGCGGCCGCCGTGCACCCGGATGGCGGCCGAGCCGGTTCCCGCCACGACCGCGTAGCCGTCCTGCTCCCAGGCCCCTGAGCAGAAGGTCGCCAGCAGGTCGGATTCCAGCACGATCCGGCCGCGCACGTCGATTGCGGCGAGAGCCGACGTGATCCAGTCGGTCGAGACGTAGGTGCGCGAACCCGCCATCGCGAGCACCGCGATCTCGGCCGTCCCCGCCATCGCATCGTGGGCGCCGTGGGCATCGGGAGCGGCGGATCCAGCCTGGGCGAGCGCGGCAGCCGTCGCCTTGACGACCTCGCGTGCGGCGTGCTCAATGCCCGATGAGATCGGATTTCCGGAGCCGGCGACACCGTATCCGACGCACTGGCCGGCCGGCGTGAGCACGACCGCTCGGGTGGAGGTACCGCCGGCATCGACGGCGAGCAGATTTCTCATTGGTTGCGTTTCGGTTGCGGGACTTGATCCGGGAAGCAGGTGTCCTGATAATACTGTTCAGTCATCCGCACGACGAAGTGAGATTGTTTTTCAGGTGAACCCGACTGCCGAATCCCTCAGTGGCGACGACGTCGCCCGTGGCGACAGCGCCCCGCGGACTGCCGTGGCGCCGGCCGGAATCGGCATGCGCATCCAGTCTCGGCTGCCCCGGATGTCGCAGGCAATGGCGAAGATCGCCAAGCTGCTGCTGGACTCGCCGGATGCGCCGCTTCGGCTCTCGATCACCGAGCTCGCGGAGGCGGCGGGAGCCTCGCCTGCGACCGTCACGCGTTTCTGCCGCACCATCGGGTTCTCCGGCTACGCGCCGTTCCGGGTGGCTGTCGCGTCGGACGTCGGCCGGGAGCTGGCGCGCGAGCGCTGGAGCGAGGACATCGGGCGCGCGTTCGGTCCAGACGACTCGTCGACCGAGGTCATGAGCACGTTGCTGGCGGCACACACGCGATCGCTGCGCGAGACGGCGGAGTTCATCGACCTGGAGCGCATCAAGCACATCGCGGGGCGCGTGGCGACGTGCGCCCACGTCGATCTGTACGGCATCGGCGGCAGCGCGACCATGGCCGAGGAGATGCAGTCCAGGCTCTACCGCATCGGCATCAACTCGCACTTCTGGCCCGAGGTGCACTCCGGCCTGACGAGCGCGGCGCTTCAGGACGAGCACTGCGTGGCCATCGCCATCTCCAACACGGGGCGCACGGAAGAGACCATCCAGATGCTCGAGCGGGCCAAGTCCGCCGGCGCCCTCACCGTCGCCGTGACGAACTCCCCCGAGTCGCCGCTGGCGCAGCTGGCCGACGAGCACATCGTCACGCTCGCGAACGAGCAGTTCCTGCAGCCGGACGACCTCAGCGCCAAGCACTCTCAGCTCTTCGTTCTCGATCTGCTCTACCTCCTCGTGGCGCAACAGAACTTCGGACGCACCACGACGATGCTGTCCGTGTCGGCTCAGGCGGTGTCGCCGCACAGGCGTCCGCTGCGGGGTCGCCGCACCGCGAAGGAACTGGAGTTCGGTTCGGAGATGTTCACCGACGTCCCCCACGACAAGGAGCACGCATGACCCACCTGTTCGACGCCTTCCGGAACGAGGCCGACACCCGCATCGCCGCACTGACGGAAGAGGCGGATGCCGGAGCGTTCGACGCTGCCATCGACCTGCTGGTCGAGTGCGTAGCCGCTGGAGGCGTGCTCCAGGCGTTCGGCACCGGACACTCGGAGGCGTTCGCGATGGAGGTCGCCGGTCGTGCTGGAGGGCTCATCCCGACGAACCGGATCGCGTTGCGCGATGTCGTGCTGCACGGCTCCCGCGGTGTCGACATCCTCGGCGGCAGCGGCCTGGAGCGCGACCCGTCCGTCGTCGACGAACTGTTCGATCTCTCGCCGGTGGGCGAGCGCGACGTCTTTCTCATCGCGTCGAACTCCGGAGTCAACGGCTCCATCGTCGGCATGGCGCTGAAGGCCAAGGAGACCGGTCACAAGGTGATCGCCGTGACCAGCCTGCAGCACACCGAGGCGGTCGAGCCGAAGCATCCGAGCGGCCTGAAGCTGAAGGATGTCGCGGATGTCGTGATCGACAACAAGGCGCCGTACGGCGACGCCACGCTCGAGCTCGGCGACGGCGTGAAGGTCGGTGCGATCTCCTCGATCACCGCCGCGTTCATCGCCCAGCTGCTGACCATCGCGGTCGCCGAGCGCATCGCCGGAACCGGAAAGACCCCGCCCGTCTACATCTCGGCGAACATTCCGGGCGGGGATGAGCACAACAAGGCATTGGAGGACCTCTATCGAGACCGAATCAGCCGGACCGCCTGAGCGTTCGACGATCCGGTCCTACCTGACGCACCACCTACACATTCGAGAAAACGGAAAGGCAACACTCCTACCATGACCACAGAAAACAGAGGACTGGACCGGCGCACGTTCCTGCGCGGTGCTTTCGCCGCCGCGGTGGCCGTGCCGATCACTGTCTCGCTCGCGTCCTGCTCCAGTGGCAGCGGAAACGGCGGAGGGGGCGGAACCAAGTCGGCGAGCAACCCCTTCGGCATCAAGGAGAGCTCGAGCATCGACGCCGTGATCTTCAACGGCGGCTACGGATACGACTACGTCACGTTCGCGTCGAAGCTCGTCGACAAGAAGTGGAAGACCAAGTCCAAGGTCACTCCGCAGACGAACATCGCGCAGTCGCTGCAGCCTCGCTTCGTCGGCGGCAACCCGCCGGACCTCATCGACAACTCGGGTGCGAACCAGATCGGCTTCAACACGATCCTGAAGAGCCTCGAGACCCTCGACGACGTCTTCGAGGCGAACAACTACGAGGGCAAGAAGATCGCCGATACGCTGTACCCGAACGTCAAGACGCCTGGCACGTTCAGCAACAAGTTCGTCGCCATGAACTACGTGATGACGGTGTACGCGATCTGGTACTCGGCCTCGCTGTTCGAGGAGAACGGCTGGACCCCGCCCAAGACCTGGGACGAGGCGCTCGACCTGGGCGCCAAGGCGAAGGCCAAGGGCAAGTACCTGTTCGTCTGGGGCAAGGAAGCCGCGACGTACTACCTCACCATGGCTCTCGACTCCGCCATCAAGGAGGGCGGCCTCGAGGTCATGAACGCCGTCAACAACCTGGAGAAGAACGCCTGGTCGCAGAAGCCGATCCAGGATGTCTTCAACGCCCTCGAGAAGATCGTGGCGGCCGGATACTTCATTCCGGGTGGCGCGGGCACGCAGTTCACCGCGGCACAGGCGAAGTGGAGCAACGACGAGCAGGCGATCCTCTACCCGTCAGGCGGCTGGATCGAGAACGAGATGAAGAAGGCCACCGCGCCGAACTTCAAGATGACCGGTGCTCCTGAGCCCACCGTCACGGACAGCCCCAAGCTGCCGTACGAGGCGCTGCGCGCAGCGGCCGGCGAGCCGTACATCGTTCCTTCCCAGGGCAAGAACGTCGCGGGCGGCAAGGAGATCATGCGCGCCATGCTCTCCAAGGATGCCGCGACGAACTTCTCGAAGACGCGTCTCGCCCCGACGATCGTCAAGGGTCTCGTGCCCTCCGACGGCTTCGGATCGACGGCGCTCGTGTCCCAGACCAAGATGCTCGACGCCGCAGGCAAGAACATCTTCGACTGGGAGTTCGCCAGCCTGTACGGCCTCAACACCGACCAGCTCGTGATCTGGAACTCGTTCCTGTCCGGGCAGGCGACGGTGGCACAGCTGACGGCCCAGATGCAGGCGATCTCGGACAAGGCCGCGGCATCCAAGTGACAGCTCCGAACAGCACTACGACGACCGGGGGGCGGCTTGCGCCGCCGCCCCCCGGGCGCCGCCGCACGTCGAGGTGGACCTTCGACAGGGTCAGCTTCATGGCGGTGTTCCTCATCCTGCCGCTGGCGATCTTCCTGATCTTCGTGATCCTCCCGTTCGTGCAGGCGCTCTACTACTCGCTCACGGACTGGGGCGGGTTCTCGCCGACGATGAACTTCATCGGCTTCAAGAACTTCATCGACCTCGCGCAGGACTCGACGTTCATGCACGCGGTGCTCAACTGCATCCTGCTCGGAATCGTCGTGCCGTTCGTCACGATCTTCGTGGCCCTGATCATCGCCAGTGTGGTCACGGTCGCCGGTCCCAGCAAGGGGCAGATCCGCGGAGTGAAGGGCGCCGGCTTCTACCGCACGGTGTCGTTCTTCCCGTACTGCATCCCGGCCATCGTCATCGGCCTGATCTGGGCCGAGGTGTACGACCCGAGCGCCGGCCTGCTGAACGGATTCCTGACGGCGATCGGCCTGCACAACTTCAACAACTTCGCCTGGCTGGGCGAGGTCGCCACAGCGCTGCCCGCATCCATGTTCGTGATCATCTGGGGCTTCATCGGGTTCTACACGGTGTTGTTCGTCGCGGCGATCAAGAGCATCCCTGCCGAGATCTACGAGGCAGTGCGCCTCGACGGCGCCGGACGGTTCCGCACGGCGCTGTCGATCACGATCCCGTCGATCCGCGACAACATCCAGACCGCATACATCTACCTGGGCATCGCGGCCCTCGACTCCTTCGTCTACATGTCCGCGCTGTTCCCGAACGCGGGAGGCCCTGCGAACACCACCCTCGTGATCAGCCAGGACCTGTTCAATACGGCGTTCCGCAAGGGCCAGTTCGGCTATGCGACGGCCATGGGCGTCGTGCTCGCGGCGATCACCCTGCTGTTCGCCGCGATCGTCTTCACGGTGAACAGATTGAGCAAGGGCCGAGAGGAGGGCAGGTCGTGACTGCCACAGCACAGTCCGTCAGCGCCGGCCCGAAGAAGGCGTTGCGCGCCCCGAACAAGACGAGGCTCACCGGCGGCGACGTGGCCGTCGGCACCGCGTCGCACGTGCTGCTGATCGCGTGGTCGCTGATCGTCGGCATCCCGCTCCTGTGGGTGTTCATGTCGTCGTTCAAGACGACGAAGCAGATCCTCGACAGCCCGTTCAGCCTGCCCCAGAAGCTCGACTTCACGAACTACGTGAACGCGTGGAACGGGTCGGGCATCGGCAGCTACTTCGCGAACACGCTGATCGTGGTCGTGAGCGCGCTCGTGATCGTCATGATCCTGGGCGCCATGTGCGCGTACGTGCTCGCGCGGTTCAAGTTCTTCGGCGCCCGGGCCATCTACTACCTGATGCTCGCCGGGCTCACGTTCCCGCCGTTCCTGGCGATCGTGCCGTTGTTCAAGATCCTGCAGGGCATCGGCCTGCTGAACACGCTGCCCGGCCTGATCCTCACGTACGTGGCGTTCGCGCTGCCGTTCACGGTGTTCTTCCTGTACTCGTTCTTCCAGGGTCTTTCCGACGAGATCTACGAGGCGGCGCAGGTCGACGGGGCGGGCGAATGGCGCACGTTCTTCCAGGTGATGCTGCCCATGGCCACGCCCGGCATGGCCGCGGTGGCGATCTTCAACTTCCTCGGCCTGTGGAACCAGTTCCTGCTGCCTGTGGCGTTGAACTCCAACCAGAACAACTACGTGCTCACCCAGGGCATGGCGCAGTTCGCCTCTCAGGCGGGCTACTCGGTCGACTTCGGAGCGCTCTACGCGGCCGTCGTCATCACCGTCATCCCTGTGCTGATCGTCTACGTGTTCTTCCAGCGCCAGCTGCAGGGCTCCGTGTCGCAGGGCACGTCGAAGTAGTCGCAAGCACCACCGGGGAGGGCGGTCGCTTCGGCGGCCGCCCTTCTTGTGCGCCGGTATCGCGCTGCGCTGCTCAACCGCTCCATCGGCTCGGCTGTTCGGGGAGCGAGCTCCCCGAAAGCCTCGGCTCAGTCGCGGCTAAACTGTGCGGCGGACACTCGTCCATCTTCCGTACTTCCCTGAAGGAGACCGTTGTGGCTTTGATCGAGGCTGTAGGCGCTCGCGAGATTCTGGATTCCCGCGGCAACCCGACCGTCGAGGTCGAGGTGCTCCTCGAGGACGGCACCGTCGCCCGCGCGGCCGTCCCCTCCGGTGCATCCACTGGCGCGTTCGAGGCCTACGAGCTCCGTGACGGCGACAAGTCCCGATACGGCGGCAAGGGCGTCGAGAAGGCGGTCGACGCCGTGCTCGACGAGCTCGGCCCGGCGATCGAAGGGTTCGAGGCATCCGAGCAGCGTTCCGTCGACGCCGCGCTCATCGAGGTCGACGGCACCGAGAACAAGAGCCGGGTCGGCGCCAACGCCATTCTCGGCGTCAGCCTCGCCGTCGCCCGTGCGGCAGCGGATGCCGCCGACCTGCCGCTCTTCCGCTACGTCGGCGGACCCAACGCCCACGTTCTTCCGGTGCCGCTGTTCAACGTGATCAACGGGGGAGAGCACGCTGACAACGGCATCGACATGCAGGAGTTCTTCCTCGCGCCCATCGGCGCCTCGTCGTTCCGCGAAGCACTGCGCTGGGGTGCAGAGACCTACCACGTTCTCAAGTCCGAGCTCAAGGCGGCCGGCTTCAGCACCGGGCTCGGCGACGAAGGCGGCTTCGCGCCCGACCTCCCGAGCAACCGTGAGGGACTCGACTTCCTCGTGAAGGCCATCGAGAAGGCGGGCTTCACCCCCGGCACCGACATCGCGCTCGGACTGGATGCCGCGGCCACCGAGTTCTTCGAGGACGGCGTGTACACGCTCGACAAGAAGCAGTGGACGGCGCCGGAGCTCATCGACTACTACGCCGACCTCGTCGACTCGTACCCGATCCTCACGATCGAAGACGGCCTCGCCGAGGACGACTGGGAGAACTGGCAGCTGCTCACGGAGAAGCTCGGCAAGAAGATCCAGCTCGTCGGCGACGACCTGTTCGTGACCAACCCCGAGCGTCTCGCCCGCGGCATCGAGCTCGGCGTCGCCAACTCGCTGCTCGTGAAGGTCAACCAGATCGGCACGCTCACGGAGACCCTGGACGCCGTGGCGCTGGCGCACCGTTCCGGCTACACGACCATGTTCTCGCACCGTTCGGGCGAGACCGAGGACACGACCATCGCCGACCTCGTGGTCGCCGTCAACTCCGGCCAGATCAAGAGCGGTGCGCCAGCGCGCAGCGAGCGCGTCGCCAAGTACAACCAGCTGCTGCGTATCGAGGAGGAGCTCGACACGGCGGCCGTCTACGCCGGACGCAGCGCCTTCCCGCGCTTCACGGCGTAGCCTCACGACGATCGTGGCGGGCATGCAACAGACTGGAGACATGCCCGCCTCGAACCGTCGCGCGTCCGCGTCGTGGCTGCGCGGCATCCGCTTCTCGTGGTTCAGCCTCGTGATGCTCGGCCTCGTCGTGCTCGGCGTGCTCGTCGTGGCGCCGACGCTGCACCTCTACGTCGACCAGCAGCACGAGATCGCGCGACTCGAGCAGGCCAACGCGGAGACGGCGAAGAAGGTCACCGATCTCCACAAGCAGGCGGCGGACTGGAGCGACCCCGACTACATCAAGGCGCAGGCCAGGGAGCGCCTCCTGTTCGTCATGCCGGGGGAGACCAGCTATCTTGTGATCGACGATCGCCCGCCTGCGCCGAAGAAGCAGGACGCGCCCGTGAGTTCCAGCATCCAGACCACCAAGTCGGACTGGCTCACCAGCCTCTCGGGATCGTTCATCACCGCGGGCCTGACCGATCAGACCGCATCCCAGCTTTCGAAGTGACCTCATGACAACACCCCCGTTCGACGCCGTGGATGCGCGCGACATCGAGATCGTGTCTGCACAGCTCGGGCGCCCGGCCCGCGGCGTCATCGGCATCGCCGCACGCTGTGTCTGCGGTGCGCCGACCGTCGTCGCCACCGCGCCGCGTCTGCCTGACGGCACGCCGTTCCCCACCCTGTACTACCTCAGCCATCCGGCCGCGACGGCGGCGCTCTCGCGCCTCGAGGCATCCGGTGTGATGGCGGAGTTCACCGGGATGCTCGAAGATGACGAAGTGTTGCGCGCCGCCTACCAGCGCGCCCACGTCGCCTACCTCGCCGACCGCGACCGCGTCGAACACGTCGACGAGATCGACGGTTTCTCGGCCGGTGGCATGCCCAGCAGAGTGAAGTGCCTGCACGCTCTTGCCGCGCATTCCCTGGCGGCGGGGCCGGGCGTCAACCCGATCGGCGATCTCGCGCTGGCCCGCGCCGACTGGTCGCAGGATGCCTGTGAATGTGCTGACTACCCAGTGCGGTAGATTAGACGCATACTTTTCGTTTCAAGGAGACGCTGCACTGTGCCCAAAATCCTGATCGTCGGCGGCGGTTACGCCGGTTTCTACACGGCGTGGAAACTCGAGAAGTGGCTGCGCAAGGGAGAGGCCGAGGTCACGCTCGTCGACCCTCTGCCCTACATGACGTACCAGCCCTTCCTTCCCGAGGTCGCCGCCGGTGAGATCGAGCCGCGGCACGCGGTCGTCTCGCACCGCCGCCACCTCAAGCGGACCAACGTCATCACGGCCAAGGTCACTTATGTGAACCACGCCGAGAAGAAGGCCACCATCACGCCCGCCATCGGCGAGCCGTGGGAGTTCGAGTACGACCAGGTCGTGGTCACGGCGGGCGCCGTGAGCCGCACCTTCCCGATCCCGGGTGTCGCCGACCAGGCCATCGGGCTCAAGAACATCGAAGAGGCCGTCGCCATCCGCGACCGCATCCTCGGCAACTTCGACAAGGCGGCGTCCCTTCCCGCCGGGCCGGAGCGCGACCGCCTGCTCACGTTCGTCGTGGTCGGCGGCGGCTTCGCCGGCATCGAGGTGTTCGCCGAGATGCGCGCCTTCGCGAGCGCCCTGCTCAAGCAGTACCCGCAGATCTCGTTCGAGGACACGCACTTCCACCTCATCGAGGCGATGGGCCGGATCATGCCCGAGGTGTCGCTTCCCACGAGCCACTGGGTGATCAAGAATCTGGCCCAACGCGGCGCTGAGATCCACCTCGAGACCCAGCTCTCCAGCGCGGTCGACGGGCACATCGAGCTGTCGACGGGGGAGAGCTTCGACTCCGACCTGATCGTCTGGACCGCAGGTGTCATGGCGAACCCCGAGATCGTGCGGCACACCGACCTGCCGATCGAGGAGCGCGGTCGTCTTCGCGTTCGCGCCGACCTGCGAGTGGGCACCGACGACGAGATCATCGCGGATGCCTGGGGCTGCGGCGACGTCGCGGCCGTTCCCGACCTCACGGGCATGGGCGTCGGCGGATACTGCGTGCCGAATGCGCAGCACGCCGTGCGCCAGGCCAAGCTGCTCGCGAAGAACATCGTCGCGTCGCTGCGCGGTGAGGGCATCAGGGAGTACTTCCACAAGAGCCTCGGAGCCGTCGCCGGTCTCGGTCTCGGCATCGGTGTCTACCAGTACCGCAAGCTCGCCATCAAGGGCCTGATCGCGTGGTTCATGCACCGCGGATACCACGGCCTCGCCATGCCGAGCTGGGAGCGCAAGTTGCGCGTGGTCGGAGACTGGGTGCTCGACTTCCTGCTCGGTCGCGACAACGTGTCGCTGGCGACCACCCAGAACCCGCGCGCGGTGTTCGAGGAGTTCGCGGCTCGCCCGAAGCCCGCTGTCGAGGCTGCCGCCCCGAAGGTCGAGGCCAAGAAGAGCGACGCGAAGGAGCCTGCGAAGGCATCCGTCGCCGGCTGAATATCGTGACGCAAACGGCCACGCGGAATCCGATTCCGCGTGGCCGTTCGCGTCCCGCGTGCGGTTGGGCGCCGGACCCTTCACGAGATCGCGCTTCACTGACAGAAAACGCGCTTGATCCGGTGTCGGTGAGCATTCTCTGTCAGTGAGACGGGGTCTCTTGAGCGCAACAGGGTCTCGTGCGAGCGCAGACGTCCTCGGGACGCGACGGCGGATGCCGGATGGCCGCGCCGCGGGGTGCACTAACCTACGTGTGACCCCGCTCGATGGGGCGCCCCCGTAGCCCAATCGGCAGAGGCAGGCGACTTAAAATCGCCGCAGTCTGGGTTCGAGTCCCAGCGGGGGCACACGCGATCGAGATCCCGAAAAGGGCGCTTGCGCACTTTTCCGCGCCGGACGACCGGACAGGCGTGGCCGGGGGCCGCGAAGACGACGCACACGACCGTGAGGCCACCAGACAAGCGCTCGCCGTCATCCCGCGCGCCCCCATCGGCTGCGGGGATCGTTGCGCCATCCATATGACCCAGCGCACCGATATCACCCAGCGAGCCGAGCGGCCCGAAGCGGGACGAACGGCTGCGGTACGGGGAAGCGGCTTTCGTCCAATAGGTTAGGTATGCCTAAGCCTCCGATCGGAAGAGAGTGTGCGTGACCACAGGCACCGTCATCGTGATGGGCATCGTCGCGGGTGGGACGATCTTCATCGGCCTTCCGATCGGAAGACTTCGAGCACGAGGCGTTGGCCTGCGGGCACTCCTCAACGCCATCACCATCGGGGTCCTGCTCTTCCTGCTCTGGGACGTGCTCGCGCACGCCGTCGACCCGGTGGATGCCGCGCTCACGGCAGCGACGGGCGGCGGGTCGTGGTGGCCGTTCATCGGGCTCGCCGCGCTGTTGTTCGCCGGACTCACCGTTGGCCTCATCGGGCTCGTCGCCTATGACCGCTGGATCGGCCGCCGACCTCGCGAGCTGCACCTGCCGATCCATGGCGTGCTCCGGCTCGGCGACCCCGCCAGCAGGCTCGCGTTCCTCATCGCGGTCGGAATCGGGCTGCACAACTTCTCCGAGGGTCTCGCGATCGGGCAGTCGGCCGCCTCTGGGCAATTGCAGCTCGCGGTCACCCTTGTCATCGGATTCGCCCTGCATAACGCGACGGAGGGCTTCGGCATCACAGCACCGATGGCGGCGTCGTCCGTACGACCGCGCTGGGGTCAACTGGCGATGCTCGGCGTGATCGGCGGCGGTCCCACTTTGGTGGGGACACTGCTCGGCAGCGTGGTGGTCAACGACGCGCTAGGCCTGGTCTTCCTGGCGCTCGCCGCGGGATCGATCATCTACGTGCTCGTGCAGTTGATCGGGGTCGCGCTCAAGATGGGCCGCGGATACACGCTCTACGTCGGAGTCATGATCGGCCTGATCGCCGGCTTCGTGACGGACTTCATCGTCAGCGCCGGCGGAGCGTAGGTCACGCCGGCATCGTCACCCGGCGCGGACCTGACCGACGGTGCCGCTCACACCCCCGAGACGTGGAAGATCCGTCCGATGATGAAGGTGGCCGCCAGTGCGATCGCGCCTCCGATCACGACTCGCAGTGCGGCTCTCCAGCGCGAGCTCCCGCCGATCGCTGCGGCGGCGTACCCCGTGAGCCCGAGCGCCACGATGACGGCGGCAAAGGTGATCGGGATGCGATACGCCGGCGGGAGCAGGATCGTCAGCATCGGCAGCGCGCCGCCGACGAAGAATGACAGTGCCGACGCCAGCGCGGCGTGCCACGGACTGACGACGTCGTCGGGGTCGATGTCGAGCTCCGCCGAGAGGTGCGCGCGAAGGGCGTCGTGCTCGGTGAGCTCGGTCGCGACCAGGTACGCGGTCTTCTCCGACAGCCCTTTCGCCCGGTAGAGCCCGGCGAGCTCCTCGAACTCCTCCTCCGGCATGGTGGCGAGCTCCTCGGTCTCCTTCGCGATCAGCGCTCGCTCGCTGTCGCGCTGACTGCTGACCGACACGTATTCCCCGAGCGCCATCGAAACCGCTCCGCCGACGAGCGCAGCAAGACCTGCCACCACGATGGGGCCGATACCGGTTGTCGCACCCGCGACGCCGACGACGATCGCCGCCACCGACACGATTCCGTCGTTCGCCCCCAGCACGCCGGCGCGAAGCCAGTTCAGCCGCTGCGCCATCCCGCCGCGATGCGGCTCATCTTCATGCTGACCCGGTACGGGAACATTCTCTTCGGACATGTTCGAAGCACATCACACGTCGCGCGTCGTATCCAGCAAGGCTTGGCATACCTGAACCCGCCCCTGGCGTGCGTCCGCGCTGGCGATCATGCATACTGGGGCGATTGACCCAGTTCGGTTGACGGGCCCTTCCGTCGGTCCCGTTCTCTCTGTTCAACGAGGAGCAGGAGCAGTTCGTGCACAACCACCTCACACCACGATCCGAACGGCTCCGCGCATGACGCGCATGTCGGTGTCCGAGCGTCGCACCGCGCTGGTCGACGCGGCCCTGCGCGTGATCGCGCGCGACGCTGTCGCCGGCGCGACGACCCGCGCTATCGCGTCGGAGGCGGGGATGCCGCAGGCATCCTTCCACTACGCGTTCGAGTCCCGCGACGAGCTGATGCGCGAGGTCGTGAGACACGTGCTCGAGCAGGAGGAGAGATCGATCCTGCCCGCGATGGCGCCGACATCCGCTCCCGCTGACATGCGCGAGGCGCTGAAGAGCGGCTTGGAGCACTACTTCGCCGGCATCGCCGCCGATCCGGATCACGAGCGCGCCATGCTCGAGCTCTCCCAGTACTCGCAGCGAACGCCGGGTGCCGAGCACCTCGCCCGGCTGCAGTACGAGAGCTACTTCGCTCTCGCGGTCACCTCGCTTCGCGCCGCCGCCGAACTCGTCGATGCGCGGTGGAGCCGGCCGGTCGAGGAGATCGGCTGCATGATCGTGGCCCTCACCGACGGACTGACGTCGACCTGGCTCGCCACGAGAGACGATGCCGCGGCGCATCGGTTCATCGACTTCGCGGCGGATGCCATCGCCCGGCTCAGCGAACCGCTCTCGCCGAGCGAAGCCGAGGCCGCTGCCGCCTCGCGGAACCGGCTGTCGACGGGAGCGCAGGCATGACCGCCGACAACGCGACGGCCGGCCGGGCGCCATCGACCGTCGGCGTCTTCTCCGAGCCGGTCCGTCCGGTGGGCGGGCGATGGATCGCGGCGTTCGCCCTCGCCTGGCTCGGCGTCTGGATGGCCCAGCTCACACCGGTGCAGCTACTGCTCCCGGCACAGATCCAGGACCAACTGAGAACCGACGACTGGGTGCAGAACGTGGTGGCGTTCGGCATCATCTCCGGGATCTCGGCTTTGTGCGCCATCGTCGCCTTCCCCGTGACCGGCGCGCTCTCCGACCGCACGACCAGCAGACTCGGTCGACGCCGGCCGTGGATCGCCGCCGGCGCCCTGATCTTCGCCCTGTCGTTGCTGGTGCTCGGCGTGCAGCACAGCATGGTGGGCATCGGCGTCTTCTGGTGCCTCGCACTGACCGGGTTCTGCGTACTCACGGCCGCGCTGACCGCGACCATCAGCGACCAGGTCCCGGTGGATCAGCGAGGGTACGTCTCCGGCTGGCTCTCCGCGCCGCAAGCCGTCGGCATCATCGCGGGCATCCTCCTCGTCACGATGCTCGCGCTCGGCACGTTCCTCGGATACGCCGCCATGGCCGTTCTCCTCGTAGTGCTCGTCATCCCGTTCCTGTTCATTCCGGATGCCGTGCTTCTGCGCGAGCAGCGTTCGCCCTGGTCGTTCCGCGGCATGGTCGACTCGCTCTGGATCAGCCCCAAGCGCTACCCCGACTTCGGCTGGACCCTGCTCAGCCGCGTGCTGGTCAACTTCGGGAATGCGTTCGGCACGAGCCTGCTGCTGTACTTCCTCGAGTTCGGGCTCGGTGACAAGCACGCCGAAGACGACCTCATCGTGCTCGTGCTCATCTACATGGTGTTCGTCATCCTCGCGGCCCTCGTGCTCGGCCGCCTGTCCGACGTGCTCGGCAGGCGCAAGGCGTTCGTCTTCCTGTCCTCGACGCTGCAGGCGCTGGCCGCGCTCATCCTCGCCTTCGTTCCGCTGTTCAGCGTCGCGATGGTGGCGGCCGGACTCCTGGGGCTGGGCTACGGATGCTTCCTGGCCGTCGACCAGGCGCTGGCGACGCAGGTTCTTCCCGACCCCGAGACGCGCGGCAAGGACCTCGGGATCATGAACATCGCGACGGCCGTGCCGCAGGCGGCGGCACCGCTGCTCGGCGCGCTCCTGGTCTTCGTCGCGGGCTTCACCGGCCTCTTCATCATGGGCGCCGTCTTCGCCTTCGCGGGTGCCGTTGCGGTGTCGCGAGTGAGGTCGGTGCGCTGATGACCGTCAGCACGGATGGCTTCGCCCCGATGCCCGACTACCGCAACGACAACATCCGGAGACCTCCCCTCCCATGAACCAGATCGACATCTCCCTGCCCCCAGCAGCCTCCCGCCGTCGCTGGGGCAATCCCGCGTTGTACTGGCCGTCGCTGACCGCCGCGACGGCGCACCTGGATGCGCCCGTCGCGGTGCTCGAGCTCGACGCACTGCGCGCGAACGCGCACGACATGCTCCGCCGCGCGGCAGGCACGACGATCAGGATCGCCTCGAAGTCCGTGCGCGTGCGCGACGTGCTCGACGCGGCTCTCGCGCTGCCCGGCTTCCGCGGCGTGCTCGCCTACACGCTGCCCGAAGCGCTGTGGCTGTCCGAAGGCGACGACGACCACGCGGCCATCGAGGATGTTGTGCTCGGCTACCCGAGCGCGGACCGCACCGCGATCCGCCGGCTGGCCTCGTCGCCTGAGCTCGCCCGTCGCGTGACGCTCATGGTCGACTCCGTCGAGCACCTCGACTTCATCGACCGCGTGGTGGCGCCGGACGAGCGGGAGAACCTGCGTGTCGCCCTCGAACTGGATGCCTCGTGGCTCGGCCCGGTCGGCCGAATCGGCGTCTTCCGGTCGCCGGTGCACACCGCGGACGAGGCCGCGGCCCTGGCGGCGCACATCGTCTCCCGGCCCGGATACACGCTCGTCGGCATGATGGCGTACGAGGCTCAGATCGCCGGGCAGGGCGACGCTCCGCGCGGTCGGCCGGGATACGCCGCGACAGTTCGCTGGATGCAACGCAACTCGAAGGCGGAGCTGCTCGAGCGCCGGGCGGGAGCGGTGGCCGCCGTGCGCGCCATCGCCGACCTGGAGTTCGTCAACGGCGGCGGCACGGGCTCGCTGGAGTATACCTCCGCCGATCCGTCGGTCACCGAGATCGGTGCCGGCAGTGGGCTCCTCGGTGGCCATCTGTTCGACAACTACCGGGCGTTCTCGCCCGCGCCCGCCGCCGCGTTCGCCCTCGACGTCGTGCGCAAGGCGGAGCGCGGCAGCGCGACCATGCTCGGGGGAGGGTGGGTGGCATCCGGTCCGCCTGCGCCGGACCGTCTGCCGGCCATCGCGTGGCCGACCGGCTTGCACATGGCTCCCCGAGAGATGGCCGGGGAGGTGCAGACCCCGGTCAGCGGCGACAACGCGGCGGGACTGCGTCTGGGCGATCGGGTGTGGTTCCGGCACACGAAGTCGGGCGAGCTGAGCGAGCACGTCGACGAGTTCGCCCTGGTCGAGGGCGGCGCGGTCGTCGGCTCCGCTCGCACATATCGCGGCGAGGGGAAGGCGTTCCTGTGACGGCCACGGGCGCTGTGTGGCGCAACTGGGGCCGGAGCGAGAGAATCCGGCCCGCGCGAGTCGAGCGTCCTCGCGATGCCGAGGCGGTGCAGCGGGCCGTCGTGGCGGCGGCCGAGCGTGGGCTCCACGTCAAACCGGTCGGCGCCGGTCACAGCTTCTCCGGTATCGCGGTGGCCCCTGGCGTACAGCTCGACCTCTACCAGCTGAGCGGCGTGATCTCGGTCGACGAGGCGTCCCGTCGCGTGACGCTCGGCGCGGGAACCAACCTCTACCGGCTGCCCGAGCTGCTCGCGCCGTACGGGCTCGCGCTGGAGAACATGGGCGACATCGACAGGCAGACCATCGCGGGCGCCACCTCGACGGGCACCCATGGCACAGGTGGCCGGTTCGGCGGGCTCGCGACGCAGATCGTCGGCGTCACGCTCGTCACGGGCCATGGGTCCCTCCTCGAGGTGACGGAGACCGACAACGCCGAGCTGCTGCCCGCCGTCCGGCTCGGCCTCGGAGCGCTCGGCGTGCTCGTCGACGTCACGATCCAGTGCGTACCGGCGTTCCTGCTGCACGCCGTCGAGCGCTCCGAGCCGCTCGACGAGGTGCTGGATGCCTACCTCGAGCGGTCCGCGAACGAGGATCACTTCGAGTTCTACTGGTTCCCGCACACCGAGACCGCTGTCACGAAGACGAACACGCGCCTGGATGCCGGTGCCGAACGGCGCCCTCGGGGTCGCCTCGGCGCGTGGGTGGGGGACGAGCTGATCGCCAACGGTGCCTATCGCGGCATCTGTGCGCTCGGATCCGTGATTCCGCCGCTGGTGCCGTCCGTGAACCGCCTCGCCGGCAGGCTGATGGGCAACGGCGAGTTCACGGACGACTCACCGCGCGTCTTCGTCAGCGACCGTTCCGTGCGGTTCCGCGAGATGGAGTACGCGCTGCCTCGTGGGGCGGTGCCGCACGCGCTCCGCGAGGTGGACGAGCTCATCCGCACGAGGGGATGGCGCATCTCGTTCCCCGTCGAGGTGCGCTCCGCAGCGGCCGACGAGAACTGGATGTCGACGGCGTACGGCCGCGACACCGGCTACATCGCCGTGCACCGCTACTTCCGCGAAGACCCCACCGAGTACTTCGCCGCCGTCGAGGCCATCATGCGCGGCCACGACGGGCGCCCGCACTGGGGCAAGATGCACGGACGCACCGTCGACGATCTTCGCCCCGCGTACCCGCGCTTCGACGACTTCGTCGCAGCACGCGACCGGCTGGATCCGGCCGGCGTCTTCGAGAACCGCTACCTCAGGTCGGTGCTCGGGCCGGTGAAGGTGCGCGCCTCGGGCGGGTGACGCCGTCGGACCCCGTTCGACCGGCCGCAGGAGCGTGGGAGAGGATGCCCGGCTGCCGTTCTCCTCGTTGCCGGCTGTGCGCCGGCCAGGCCATTGCTCCGAGTGTCGTGGGAACGGGCAGAGCGTCGTAGGCCTCCGAGTAAGATGACCGGGTGTCGTCAGGACACGCCCGCCCAACGCTCGCAAGGAGTAGCACGCCATGGAATGGCTGATCCCCGTCATCATCATCGTCGTGATTCTGGTGATCATCGGCATCTACTTCTGGGCGACGTACAACTCGCTCGTCACGCTGAACGTACGCGTGGACGAGGCGTGGAGCGACATCACGGTGCAGCTCAAGCGGCGTGCCGATCTCATCCCGAATCTGATCGAGACCGTCAAGGGTTATGCTTCGCACGAGAAGACCGTCTTCGAAGACGTGACGAAGGCCCGTGCCGAGACCCTGTCCGCCAGTGGACCGGCGGAGGCGTCGGTGGCGGAGAACCACATCCAGTCGGCGCTGAAGAGCATCTTCGCGGTGGCCGAGGCGTATCCGCAGCTGCAGGCGAGCCAGAACTTCCTCCGACTGCAGTCCGACCTGGTCGACACCGAAGACAAGATCCAGGCGGCGCGACGGTTCTACAACGGCGGGGTGCGCGAGTTCAACACGAAGATCCGGGTGTTCCCGAACAACATCTTCGCCAGGCGGCTCGGATTCACCGCGCGCGAGTTCTTCGAGGTCGCTGACGCGAACGCGATCGCCGAGCCTCCGCGCGTGCAGTTCTAGCCGGCCGGCGCACCGTAACGCACCAGGCATCCGTCGACCACAGGGCACCCGTGTATGTATAGGGCGATCGCCGCGAACAAGCGGAACACAGTGTTCATCATCTTCTTCTTCCTGGTGATCATCGGCCTGCTCGGCTGGCTCGCCAGCTACCTCTTCAACAGTTGGACGATCCTCATCGTCGTGATGGTGGTGGCCATCGCGTACGCGCTCATCCAGTACTTCGCGGCATCCGGCCAGGCGATCATGGCCTCGGGGGCCGTGGAGATCCAGAAGTCCGACAACCCCCGGCTGTGGAACACCGTCGAGAACCTCTCCATCGCCACCGGCATGCCGATGCCGAAGGTGTACATCATCAACGACCCTGCGCCCAACGCGTTCGCGACGGGACGCGATCCGCAGCATGCCGTGGTGGCTGCGACCACCGGATTGCTCGACATCATGGATGACAGCGAGCTCGAAGGCGTGATGGCGCACGAGCTCGGACACGTGCGCAACTACGACATCCGGGTGTCGATGATCGTCTTCGGCCTCACGGTCGCCGTCGGCCTCGTCGCCGACATCCTCTTGCGCATGAGCATGTTCGGCGCGTTCGCGGGCGGCAACAACCGCAACAACAACAACGGCGGAGGGGGAGGCAACCCGATCCTGCTGATCGTCGGCATCGTCGCCCTCGTTCTCGCGCCGCTGATGGCCTCGCTCGTGCAGCTCGCCGTCTCGCGGCAGCGCGAGTATCTGGCGGATGCCACGAGCGCCATGACCACGAGGAACCCCGACGAGCTGGCGAGCGCGCTGGCCAAGCTCGAGCAGTACGGGCGACCGATGCGCAGGCAGAACAGCTCGATGGCGCACCTGTGGATCGCGAACCCGTTGAAGCCGACGCTGATGAGCAGGCTCTTCTCTACGCACCCGCCGATCGAGGAGCGCATCGCCCGTCTGAAGAAGATCGGCAGCACGTTCTGAGCACATGCTGACCGGTCAGCGTCGCGTTCCGGTCGGGCAGAGATCTCGTAGCTGAGAAACCCCTTGACGCGCACTGACCGCTGGGTGAAAGGTTGTCTCTGCGCTGGACCCCGCAGACGGGGGACGAGACGGCGCCCGGAACGCTCGGCGACCGTCGGGCTGTCCGGAGGCTTCGAGAAGTGTCAAGGAGACGAAGGTGTCCGACCCCGACATTCCCACCCGAGCGCCCGCGAGGCCCGTTCCCTACGTGATCGCCGGCATCCTGATCGCTCTCGCGATCATCATGCCGCTGATCGTGCCCATCTACGCGTCGGCCGAACCGGCCCTGTGGGGCATGCCGTTCTTCTACTGGTACCAGTTGCTCTGGGTGTTCATCGCAGCAGGGCTTCTCGGTGTCGCCTACCTCATCATGCGCAAGGAGGACAGGCGCCGCCGTGACGCCGTGCGCGGGCACGACGCGCGGCCTGCCGAGCCGAGGGAGGGCGACCGATGACCGCTCACCTGCTCGCCCTCGCCGGCCAGGCGGTCGCCGCGACCGGGCCGGATGCGCACGGCAACCGGCCCGTCAACTGGGTGGCGCTCATCGTCGTGATCGTGCTTTTCGTCGTCGTTGCGGTGATCGGCTTCCTCGCCTCGCGGTGGCGTACGGATCCGAGCGCGCGCGGCCTCAACTCGCTCGACGAGTGGGGTCTCGGCGGCCGGGGATTCGGCACCTGGATCACATGGTTCCTGCTCGGCGGCGACCTGTACACGGCGTACACGTTCGTCGCGGTGCCTGCCGCCATGTGGGCATCCGGTGCCGTGAGCGGATTCTTCGCCGTTCCGTACACGATCGTGCTGTACCCGATCGTGTTCCTGCTGATGAGCAGGCTCTGGTCGGTCTCGCACCGGCACGGGTACGTGACCCCGGCCGACTTCGTGGGCGGTCGTTACGGAAGCAGGTGGCTCTCCGTCGCCGTGGCCGTCACGGGCATCATCGCCACGATGCCGTACATCGCGTTGCAGCTGGTCGGCATCAAGGCGGTGCTCACGGTGCTCGGGCTGGGCTCGAACACCAACCCGTTCATGGCCGACCTGCCGCTGATCATCGCGTTCATCGTGCTCGCCGCCTACACGTACACGGGAGGTCTGCGCGCGCCCGCGCTGATCGCGATCGTCAAGGATGTGCTGATCTACATCGCGATCATCGTCGCCATCGCCTACCTGCCTGCGCACTTCGGCGGCTGGGACGGCATCTTCGGCGCGGCCGACAAGAAGCTGAGCGCCACCAACCCGGCGACGGGCGCACCGTTCGGGGCCGTCATCCCGGGAGCCGGCAGCTTCAACGCCTACTGGACGCTGGCCCTGGGCAGCGCCATGGCGCTGTTCATGTACCCGCACTCCGTGACCGGGCTCCTGGCGACGAAGAGCCGCAACACGATCCGGCGCAACGCCATGGTGCTGCCGTTGTACTCGCTGATGCTGGGGTTCCTCGCCCTTCTCGGATACGTGGCGATCAAGGCCGGAACGCAGCCGATCGACACCAACGGAGCCGTCAACGCGCAGCTGGTGGTGCCACAGCTGTTCCTCGACTCGTTCCCCTCGTGGTTCAGCGGCATCGCGCTCGCGGCCATCGCCATCGGGGCGCTGGTGCCCGCTGCGATCATGTCGATCGCCGCATCCAACCTGTTCACTCGCAACATCTACCGGGACCTGTTCAAGAAGAACGCCACGCAGAAGCACGAGGCGAACGTCTCCAAGCTCGTGTCATTGCTCGTGAAGCTCGGCGCGCTGGTGTTCGTGCTGGGCATGGATCAGTCCTCGGCGATCAACCTGCAGCTGCTCGGCGGCATCTGGATCCTGCAGACGTTCCCGGCGATCGTGGCAGGCCTCTACACGAGGTGGTTCAACAAGTGGGCGCTGTTCGCGGGATGGGCGGCAGGCATCCTGTACGGCACGATCGCGGCGTACAACGTGATCAACCCCGCGACGCACGCTCACTTCGGCGGCTCGATAGCGCCGTTCCCGTTCACGACCGTGCCCGTCTACATCGGGGTCTCGGCGTTCGTGCTGAACGCGCTCATCGCGGTCGTGGTGACGCTCGTGCTTCGTCTGTTCAAGGTCAAGGACACGACGGACGTCACCCGCCCGTCCGACTACGGCGCAGACGAGAACGACCCGAAGGTGGCGGCCATCGAGCAGCGGCAGCCTCCGCTCGAGCCGGAGTTGGACAGCCGCGGCGCCTGAGCCCCGGAGTCTGATCCGCCGGAGCCTGATCCGACGGAGATCGGCGGAGCGATCGTCGCCGGAGCGGAGGGTCTCGCCGCGAGCCCTCCGGTCCGGCGGACGCGCCACGCCGCGACGATCAGGCGGCTTCGGCGATCGCGGAGCGCAACGCACCGGCCAGCGTTCCGCGGTCTCGTACGTGCACGGCGGACAACCCCTGCCACTCGGCGGCATCCCTGAGCAGCTCCGCGAGCCTGCCAGGGGTGTCCGCGTCGGCCTCCGCCTCCGCCCAGGCGGCCTGCACGATGAGCACTCCGGCCTTCCGGTCGCTCTTCAGATCGACCCGTCCCACGATCGCCTCGTCTTGGAGGATGGGCAGCACGTAGTATCCGTAGACCCGCCTCGGCGCGGGCGTGTAGATCTCGATGCGGTAGTCGAGTCCGAACATGCGCAACGCCCGCGCCCGCTCCCACACGATCGGGTCGAACGGCGACAACAGCGCGGATGCCCGCACCTCCCGCGGCAGCCGCGCGTCGGCGTCCAGCCACACAGGGAGCGGCTTTCCCGCCCGTTCCCACCCGGCGACCTGGACCTGTCGCACGGTTCCGGCATCCTCGAGGTCGCGCAACGCCTGCACGGCCGGCGCGGACTTGAGCCGGTAGTAGTCGGCGATGTCGCTGAGTGTGCCGATGCCGAGCGCACGCACCGACCGTCGCACGAGCTCGCGCACGGCATCCGCCGTCTCGACGCGCTCCTCGAGCACCGCCGCCGGGAACACCTGCTCCGGAAGGGCGTAGCGCCGCTCGAACCTGTTGCGCCCCGCGATGGCCACGTCGCCGAACCGGAAGAGCAGCTCGAGCGTGCGTTTCACATCCGACCAGCCCCACCACGGACCTTTGCGCACGTTGTCCTCGTGCTCCATCTCGCTGGCGGCCATCGGGCCGTTGGCGGCGAGCGCGTCCAGCACCCAACTGGCCGTGCGGCCGTGCGAGGCGTTCCAGGCATCCGCATCGGGCGCGTACTTTGCGCGGAACTCGTCCATGCGCCAGCGGAACAGCGGGCGGTCCTCCCTGCGCACGAACGCCGCCTCGTGAGCGACGTACTCTGTGTGTGGCGCACGCGGCCGCAGTGTGATCGCGTCGAGCAGACCTTTGTCGTAGGCGCCCAGCCTCGCGAAGACGGGAAGGTAGTGGCTGCGCTCGAACACGTTGACGGAGTCGATCTGCAGCAGGCCGATGCGGTCCAGCAACCCGTTGAGCTGCCGCGTGCCCACCGTGGCGGGCCGGGGACGTCCGAACCCCTGCGCAGCCAGTGCCACGCGACGCGCCAGAGCAGGAGAGATGGTCGCCGGACGAGCGGAGGATGCCACGCCGCGACACTACCGGCATCCCCCGACAACGAACGGCACGTCGCCGAGGGTCAGGTCCGACGACCGGCACGGCGCGGTCGAACCCATGGCAGCGGCAAATAGACTTGCCAGATGGCCCGACCAGCAGAGCCGAACCATCCTGCCGAGGAGGACGTCGAGTCCTCGGTTCCGCCCGGTGTCCGCCTCGCCGCGTCGTGGTCGTGGCGACTGCTGCTGATCGGCGCGGTCATCGCCGTCGTGGTCTTCCTCATCGTGCAGCTGCGCCTCATCGTCGTGCCGGTGCTCATCGCCGTGCTGCTCGCGGCTCTGCTCGTGCCGTTCGTCGACTGGCTCGTGCGCCTGCACTGGCCGCGTTGGCTGGCCATCGTCGTCGCGCTGGTCGCCGTGGTCGTGGTCGTCGGCGGTCTCGTCGTGCTCGTGGTCTGGCAGATCCGGGGCGAGGCGCACGCCCTGCAGCACAGGAGCGTGCAGGCCTTCGACGCGTTCAAGCAGTGGCTGCAGAGCCCGCCGCTCGAGCTCACGGACCAGCAGATCGACAGCTATGTCGCCCAGGCCGTGAAGGCGCTGCAGCAGGACAGCCAGGTGCTCATCTCCGGCGCGCTCTCGATCGGCTCGACCCTCGGACACGTGCTCACGGGCGCGCTCCTAACCGCATTCAGCACCCTGTTCATCCTGATCGACGGCAAGGGGATCTGGTCGTGGATCGTCCGCATCTTCCCTCGCACGGCACGCCCGGCAGCGGACGGCGCCGGCAGGGCCGGGTGGACGACGCTCACGAGCTTCGCCCGGGTGCAGGTGCTCGTGGCATCCATCGACGCGCTCGGCATCGGGCTCGTCGCCTTCTTCCTGGGCTTGCCGCTGGTCATCCCGATCGCCGTGATCGTGTTCCTCGGGTCGTTCATCCCGATCGTCGGCGCCGTCGTCACGGGCGCACTGGCCGTCGTCGTCGCGCTCGTCTACAACGGCTGGGTGGCGGCGATCGTCATGCTCGCGGGCGTGCTCGCCGTGCAGCAGCTCGAGGGCCACGTGCTCCAGCCCCTCATCATGGGCTCGGCCGTCAAGGTGCACCCGCTCGCCGTGGTGCTGGTCGTGGCGGCGGGATCGCTGCTCGCGGGCATCCCCGGAGCGCTCTTCGCCGTGCCGTTCGCGGCCGTGCTCAACGTGATGGTGAGATATGTGTCGTCAGAGGCGTGGCGGTCGGGGCCCGACGTTCCGTACGCCGGCCCGCCGGAGGCGCTGTGGCGCACGGTTCCGCGTTCCCGGCGCTGGCGCGACAGACGGGATGCCGCCTCGTCGTAGCGCGCACGCGGCCGCGTCCACCCCGCTCGGGTCGGCCCTGGCTCGGGCGTGAGCGCTCGACCGGGGTTCGGCTCGGGTCCACCCCGGCCCATGTCATCGGCGGCATGGACCTCACCGTAAACTGTGCCGGTGACGTCCGTGAGCGAAACTCCTCGTCCCTTCACCGTCGGCCCCGGCCTGGATGAGATCGAGCGTGCCCACGAGATCGTCGCCCGCGTCGCGAAGAAGACGCCCGTCGAGACCTCCAACTACCTCACGGAGCTTCTCGGGTCGCCCGTGCTGCTCAAGTGCGAGAACCTGCAGCGCACCGGGTCGTACAAGATCCGCGGCGCCTACTACATGATGTCCAAGCTCACCGAGGAGCAGCGAGCGCGCGGCGTCGTCGCCGCATCGGCGGGAAACCACGCTCAGGGTGTCGCGTTCGCCGCCCGCGAGCTCGGAGTCAAGGCGACGATCTTCATGCCGCTCGGCGTCGCCCTCCCCAAGCTGCAGGCGACGAGGGACTACGGCGCTCACGTGGTGCTGGGCGGCGCGACGGTGGATGAGCCGCTGCGAGCGGCCGCCGAGTTCGCCAGGGACACCGGGGCGATCCTCGTGCCGCCGTTCGACCACGCCGACGTCATCGCGGGCCAGGCGGCTCTGGGCCTCGACATCCTCGACGACGTTCCCGACGTCGACACGGTCATCGTGCCCATCGGCGGGGGAGGGCTCATCGCCGGCGTGGCCTCCGCCGTCAAGCAGCGGGCGCGCGAACACGGCCGCGAGATCCGGGTGATCGGAGTGCAGGCGGAGAACGCCGCAGCCTTCCCGGTGTCGCTGAAGGCAGGGGAACCGACCGACATCGCCGTCGGGCCGACCATCTCCGATGGCATCGCCGTGGGGCGCCCGGGCGCCCTGAACTTCGAGATCGTGAAGTCGCTCGTCGACGACGTCGTCACCGTGAGCGACGACGACACGGCGAGGGCGCTGCTCGTGCTGCTCGAGCGGTCGAAGCTCGTCGTGGAGCCGGCCGGCGCCGTGGGCGTCGCCGCTCTGCTGTCGGGCGCGGTGCAGGCATCCGCCGTCGACCTGGGTCGCACCGTGATCGTGCTCTCCGGAGGCAACATCGACCCGCTGCTCATGCAGAGGGTGGTGGATGCCGGCCTCGCCGTCTCGGACCGCTACCTCAAGCTGCGCCTCATGCTTCCCGACCGGCCAGGCCAGCTGGCGCGCACCTCAGAACTCATCGCGGCGGCGAACGCCAACGTGGTCGAGGTGCTGCACACGCGCCACGGCAACGGGCTGCAGATCAGCCAGGTCGAACTCGAGGTCAGCGTCGAGACCCGCGGGCCCGATCACAAGGCCGACGTCGTTCGCATCCTGCGCGAAGCGGGCTACGACCCGATCGTCGACTAAGGGCCGGCGTCGGGGTAGCCCGACCTCGCGGAGCGTCTGCTACTGACCGGTCCAGGTCTGCACGTCGGTCACCTTGACTTCGATCGTGCGTCCGTTGGGAGCCGTGTAGGTCGTCGAGTCGCCGACACTGAGACCGAGGATGGCCGCACCGAGCGGGCTCGCCTCGCTGTACACAGACAGCTCGCTGCCGTCGCCGATCTCACGGTTGCCGATGATGAAGGTGTCCTCGTCGCCGGCGATGACGGCCGTGACGACAGTGCCCGGCTCCACGACCCCGCGGCTCTGCGGCGCTTCGCCGACCTTGGCGTGACGCAGCAATTCCGTCAGCTGGGCGATACGGGCCTCCTGGACGCCCTGGGCGTCCTTCGCGGCGTGATAGCCCCCGTTCTCCTTGAGGTCACCCTCTTCCCTGGCGGCTTCGATGCGCTTGGCGATCTCGCTGCGGCCGACGGTGCTGAGGTGCTCGAGTTCAGCGGCGAGACGGTCGTACGCCTCCTGGGTCAGGAAGGTGACCTGCGTGTCCTGGGACATGTGAACTCCTACGGATGGGGAGGTGAAAAGGGCCTATCAACATGTACGCCCCGACGTGTCCGTCAGGGCGTATCAGGAAATCCTACGTCAGCGGGCCGCGGAAGGCCAGCAGGAGTCGACCGTTCCGCTCACGCTGGGCTGGGCCGTTCGCACCGTCGTCGTCACCGAGCGGGTGGACTTCTGCGACGGCGCGAGCTGCACGATCTTCCATCCGGTGACGGTGAAATCCACGTCCTGCGCCTCCACGGCGCACGCCACCCAGGTGCCGGCATCCGCCGATACCGTGAACGACACCGTGACGTGCCGCGAGTCCACGACCTGATTGGCTCCGGTGTCGACCGACACCCCCGAGCCGCGCAGCTGGTCGAGCCCCGCCCACAGCGTCCAGCAGACCATGGCCACCACGATGAAGGCTCCGAGTGCCACGAGCAGCCAGCGGTCGCGCCGCCTGGTGCGGTCCGTGCGACCGTAGCGGGAGCCGACGGCCGACGACCCGCCCGCGCCGGCCGCACCGGATGCCGTGGGTTCGGGCACGAGGCGACCTCCGGTATCGAGCGATTAGGCTGTGCATCAAGCCTAAGCGCATTCGCTGACAAGGCCCGTGTGAGCGGACCCGGCCGGATTCGCGACCGCCCACCCGAACCACTCGACCCGTCTCGCCGCACAGATTGCCGGATGCCTACCGTGACTCCCCGCCTTCTCGCCGTACACGCGCACCCCGACGACGAGTCGAGCAAGGGTGCAGCGACGTACGCGTACTACGTGCACCGCGGCGCCGAGGTGATGGTGGTCAGCTGCACGGGCGGCGAACGGGGCGACATCCTGAACGAGGGTCTCGAGGCGCGGGCCATGGCCGAGCGCGATCTGCCGGGTCTTCGCCGACTCGAGATGGATGCCGCGGCGCGCGTGCTCGGCATCCGTCACCGCTGGCTCGGCTACGTCGATTCCGGCATGCCGACCGAAGACGGCAGCCTGCCGCCGAACTCGTTCGCGGCCATCCCGCTCGAGATCTCGGCCGAGCCTCTCGTGCGGGTCATCCGGGAGTTCCGGCCGCAGGTGCTGCTCACCTACGACGAGAACGGCGGATACCCTCACCCTGACCACATCAGGTGCCACCGGGTGTCGATGGCCGCGTACGAGTGGGCGGCCGATCCCGGGCGATACCCGGCCACGGGAGACGCCTGGCAGATCAGCAAGCTGTATTACGACCGCATCTTCAACGCGAAGCGCATGGCGAGCGTGTTCGAGCAGGTGCGGATCGATGACCCGCAGTCGCCGCTCCTCGAGCACTTCGAGGGCATGATGGAGCGGTTCGGGGAGCAGCCCGACCTCGCCACCACACACGTGCCGGCCGGTGATTTCTTCGAGGCCAGAGACGACGCGTTGCGCTCGCACGCGAGCCAGGTCTCTCCCGACAGCTCCTTCTTCTTCTGGCCCAACGATCTGCAGCGCACCGCCTGGCCGTACGAGGACTTCCAGCTCATCGACTCGAAGGTGGAGACCAGCATGCCGGAGAACGACCTCTTCGCGGGCATCCAGGACGAGCCCGTCCGCAGTGCCGAGCACGGTGACCACGAGCACGGTGACCACGAGCACGGGAACGAGGCCGCTGAGTGATCACCGCAGTGCTGCTGGCAGCCACGCCGTCTCCGAGTCCGAAGACGCCGAACGCCGACCTGATCACCCCCGGTGTGTGGGGGTTCGTCATCACGTTCATGATCGGCGTGGTGACCATCCTGCTCATCTGGGACATGATGCGACGCGTGCGACGCACCCGGTATCGCGCCGAGGTGAACGCGAAGCTCGACGCCGAGGAGGCGCAGCGCGGAACCGGCATCGTCAAGGCGGGGGATGACACGGCCGGCCGGGGAACGGACGTCTCCGGCCGCCGTTCCGACCGCGGCGCCTGACCGGCAGACGGCGCGTACGTGCGCAGCCTGATCATCGGCGGCGTGCTGCTCGTCGCCGGACTGGTGGCCGTCGCGACAGGTCTCTATCCCGCCACGGATGCGCTCGCCCTCGCTGACCGGGTCTGGCCGGTCCTGCTGTTCGTGGTGGCCATTACCGTCGTCGCCGAGCTGGCCGCCGAGGCCGGCCTCTTCGATGTGGTGGCCACGTGGAGCACCCGTGCTGCGCGAGGAAGCGCATGGATGCTGTGGCTCGTCACCGTGGGCGTGGCCACGGTGAGCACGATCTTCCTTTCGCTCGACACGACCGCTGTCCTGTTGACGCCCATCGTCGTGACGATGGCCAGGCGGGTTCGGCTCGACCCGCTGCCGTTCGCACTCACCACCGTCATGCTCGCCAACTGCGCGTCGCTGCTGCTTCCCGTCTCCAACCTCACCAACCTTCTCGCCGCCCAGAAGCTCGACGGCATGGGCCCCGGCGCCTTCATCGCGCTCAGCTGGGCTCCGGCGATCGTGGCCGTCCTGCTCCCTTCGACCGCGATCGCGGTCATCGGCAGGCGCACGCTGGCGGCGCGATACGTCGTGCCGCCAGCGCACTCGCTCCAGGACCGCCGCTTGACCGCCTGGGCGGTCGTCGTCGTCGCTGCGCTGCTTCCCGCTCTCGTCTCCGGCATCCCGGTCTGGATTCCGGCCTGCGCCGCCGCCATCGTCCTCATCGCCGTATTCGCCGTCCTCCGTCCCGGCGCGCTGCGGCCGGGCCTCGTTCCGTGGTCGACCATCGTCTTCGCGTCAGGTCTGTTCCTCGCCATGGGTGCGCTGGACTCGCTCGGTTCTCGGACGGTGCTGGCCGTGCTCAGCCCTTCGGGGACGTCGCCCGTCGATCTGCTGCGTGTCGCCGGTGTCGGCGTCGTGGGCGCGAACGCCGTGAACAACCTGCCGGCGTACCTTGCCCTCGAGCCCGTCGCGGCGCATCCGCTGCAGCTCATGGCGCTGCTGATCGGCGTCAACGCCGGGCCGCTCATCACGCCGTGGGCGTCCCTGGCGACGGTGCTGTGGCATTCGCGGCTGCGCCGTTCGGGCATCGAGGTGCCGTGGGGACGTTACATGCTGATCGGGCTCGTGGTGGCACCCGTCACGGTCGTCGTGGCGACCCTCGCGCTCACCGCCGTGCACTGACTGAGCGTGCCCGGCCTGAGCACGACTAGGTGGACGTAGTGCCTTCGCTGCGGCGTCAGCCGGCGTTGTATGCCGGGTGGAGCACGATGAGCAGCGATGCCGTCCAGTGGCAGAGGAACGCGAGCACCGTCAGCGTGTGGAAGATCTCGTGGAAGCCGAACCGGCCAGGGAACGGGTTGGGTCGCTTGAACCCGTAGACGAGGGCGCCGATCGTGTACAGCCCGCCGCCGACGAAGACGAGCACCATCATGGCCGCGTTCGCGTTGACGAGATCGACGACGTACATCATCGCGGCCCAGCCCAGCAGAACGTAGAGCGGAACGTAGAGCCAGCGGGGCGCGGTGATCCAGAACACGTGGAACGCCATGCCGAGCAGCGCACCTCCCCACACGATCGAGAGCAGGATGGCGCCCTTCTGCGGCGGCAGCGCCAGCACCCCGAGCGGGGTGTAGGTGCCGGCGATGAGAAGGAAGATGTTCGCGTGATCGATGCGCTTGAGCACGACCTTCGTGCGCGGCTTCCAGTTGAAGCGGTGATACAGCGCTGAGTTGCCGAACAGCAGCATCGAGGTCAGCATGAAGACGGCGGATGCCCACTTTGCCGGCGCTCCGTGCGCGAGGCAGACGAGCACGATGCCCGACGCGATCGTGACCGGGAACGTTCCGGCGTGGATCCAGCCCCGCCAGGTGGGCTTGAGCTCGTCAGGGCGCGCGGGGGAGGCATCCACCAGCGGCAGGCTCGCCGTGCCTCCTTCCCGTCGTTCGTCTGCTTTCACGGCGGCATCCGGAGACGACAGCCGGGTAGACGGTCGAGCGAGTTCGTCGGCGACATCGACGTCGTCGAGGGCTGGTGCGACGTCGTCGTGCGAGGAACTGGCCATGGCGCCAGCCTAGGCAGCGATGCCGAGCGCGGGCCGTGCGTGGCCGGCTTCGATGGCTGTACGCTGTGCGGCTCGCGATGGATCCAGCTCTCCGCTGGAGGCGCGTCGATGGCGCGGAGCGGCGCCCGACCCGCGACTGGCTCCACTCCTCCTGGTGCCCTCGAATGCAGGCGCTAACGTAATCGGGTGACATCTCGCCGCATCCCGAAACCCGGCCCCGGGTTCCTCTACGGGCTGTACCAGAACCGGCTGCGGCGCAGCCTCGACCCCGCCGCGATGCCCGGGCACGTCGCCATGATCATCGACGGCAATCGCCGCTGGGCACGGCAGCTCGGGCTCGAGACGGTCGCGCACGGCCATCGGGCGGGCGCAGCCAAGATGCTCGAATTCCTCACCTGGTGCGACGAGCTCGGCATCAAGGTCGTCACGCTCTATCTGTTGTCCTCCGACAACCTGACCAACAGGGACCGCAGCGAGCTCGCCGACCTCATCGAGATCGTCGCCGATCTCGCGCATCAGGTCTCCACCGGCGACTGGCGTGTGCAGCATGTGGGAACGACCGTCGGACTTCCGGGTCGGCTCGTGAAGGCGCTCGGCGACGCGGAGAAGAGCACACAGCACAACACCGGCATGCACGTGAACCTCGCTGTCGGCTACGGCGGTCGCAAGGAGATCACGGATGCCATGCGCAGCATCGTCGCGCAGCACCACGCGGAAGGCAGGAGCCTGGAGGATCTCGCCGAGCGCCTCACGCCCGACCTGATCGGGGCCCACCTCTACACGGGCGGCCAGCCGGACCCGGATCTCGTGATCAGGACTTCGGGCGAGCAGCGGCTGAGCGACTTCATGCTGTGGCAGAGCGCGCACAGCGAGTTCTACTTCGTGGAGGCGCTCGGACCCGACCTGCGCGAGGTGGACTTCTTGCGCGCCGTGCGCGACTACACCCGCAGGAACCGCCGCTACGGCGGATGAGCCGGGTGCCCCGGCTCGCATGGAGCCCGGGGTCGCATCGGTCGAGGCCGTCCGCAACCGGCTCTGTTGCTGGATGTCTGCGACACAGCAGAATGAGCGTGGGAGGTCGCATGACAACCGTCGAAGAGTTCGCCGAAGGTTTCCTGGAAGAGCCGGGGTATCTGGACTTCGCGCGAGTGGGTCCGCTGTCCGCCGCCGTCGTCGCAGAGGTGCAGGGAATCAACGAGGTGTTCTCGCGGGCGCGCTTCGGCTCGCTCGCTCCGCTGCGGAACGAGGACGAGCGGATGCGGGAGGCGGCATCGAGCCTCACCGGCTTCCCCGCTGACCAGATCGTGTTCCAGCCGAACGTCGGCTCAGGACTCATGCACGCGATGTTCGGTCTCAACGGAGCCGTGCTGCTCTCCGGAGGCGAGTTCCCGTCACTGACGTTCGCAGCGGCCAGAGCCGCCGAGGCGCTGCACGCCATGCAGCCGGTGTGGCTCGAGACGGACCACGGACGCGTGACTCCGGGCACGGTCCGCGACCAGCTGTCGAGCTCCATCACGGCGGTCGCCGTGAGCCTCGTCGACTCACGCAGCGGATACGTCGCCGACATCGACGGCATCAGGCAGGTCATCGGCGACCGGCTGCTCGTCGTCGACGCGGTGCAGGGTTTCGGCGTGGTGGATGCGCCGTACGAGGTTGCGGACGTCGTGGTGGTCGGGGCCGAGAAGTGGCTGCGCGCCGGCTGGGGTTCGGCGTTCATGACGCTGTCGGACCGGGCGATGGACAATCTCACGCCGGTGTGGAGCGGGCACACGGGTGCCGGAGTGCTCGACCCGTTCGACGAGGTGCTGCCGCCGGCGCACGCGGCGAGCGCCTTCACGGTGGCGCGGGCGGACAGCGTCGCACAGGCCAGGATGTCCGCGGCCCTGGAGGACGTCGCATCCGTCGGCGTCGACGTCATCGAGGCCACCGTCGCCGACCGTGTCGACCGCATCATCGATCTCGCCGACGAGTACGCCATACCCGTGGCGTCGGCACGGGAGACGCCGGAGCGGGCCGGGATTGTCGTGCTCGAGCCGCCGCATGAGCGGCTGACGCTGCTCACGGCAGCGCTGTTCAACCATGGCGTCACCGTCACGACCAGGGGAGGCACCGTGCGGCTGAGCGCGCACGTCTCGTGCGGAGACGAGACGCTCGAGATGCTGCAAGGAGCGTTCACGTCGTACGCGACGGCGTAGGCGTGCGTGCGCGTGGCGCGTGGTGTGTCTGGACCGTTCGTTGACCGAGTCAGCGCAGCTGACTCGGCGCTGGGGTCGCGGGGAAGGGGTGCCGGACGCATCTGACTACCGAGCCAGCACAGCTGGCTCGGCACTGGCGTCGCGGCGACGGTCCACCGGACCCTCGCTTTCAGCTCCAGCGTGCGTGTCGCCCCGCGGATGTCGGGGGCTGGGCATAGCTTCGGCTTGTCGGGCATCCCGCCCGGCCGAGGCGTCCGTCACGGAGTCGTCTTGAAAGGTGCGGCCGCTTCGTCGACAGATCCGCGCAGAGCTCCACTCCAGGAGCGCGCGGGGTGGGAGTGGTTGTGACCGCGATGCAAACCCAGGTGCCGACGGCCGAGACGATGTCGGAGCGGCCGGCACCGGATGGCCGGTCGAGCGATGCGACTCGGATGCGCCAGACCGAGCGCACCTACGTGCTCGACACATCCGTGCTGTTGTCCGATCCCCGCGCACTGTTCCGGTTCGCCGAACACGCCGTCGTGATCCCCGTCGTGGTGATCAGCGAGCTCGAGGGCAAGCGCAACGACCCCGAGATCGGGTACTTCGCCCGTCAGGCGCTCCGGCTCCTCGACGAGATGCGCGTGCAGCACGGGCGGCTGGACTTCCCCGTGCCGGTGGGCGACGGCGGCTCCCTCCGTGTCGAACTGAACCACTCGAACATGTCCGTGCTCCCCAGCGGGCTGCAGCTCGGCGACAACGACTCTCGCATCCTCGCCGTCGCTCAGAACCTGTCGAACGACGGGCTCGCCGTGACCGTCGTCTCGAAAGACCTCCCGCTGCGCGTGAAGGCCGCATCCATCGGCCTCACCGCCGAGGAGTACCGGGCGGAACTCGCACCCGAGTCCGGCTGGACCGGAGTCGCGGAGATCGGCCTCGGCTCCGACGACATGGCGAGGCTGTACGAGCACGAGATGCTCGAGACGGATGCCCTCGACGGGATGCCCGTCAACACCGGCCTCATCGTGCACTCGGACCGCGGCTCGGCGCTCGGCCGCGTGACGACCAGCGGAGCGATGAAGCTCGTGCGTGGCGATCGCGACGTGTTCGGCCTGCACGGCAGGTCGGCGGAGCAGCGGCTGGCCATCGACATGCTGCTGGACCCGGAGATCGGGATCCTGTCGCTCGGCGGACGAGCCGGCACCGGCAAGTCGGCACTCGCGCTGTGCGCCGGTCTCGAGTCGGTCCTCGAGCGCCAGCAGCACAAACGGATCATGGTCTTCCGTCCTCTCTACGCCGTCGGCGGCCAGGAGCTCGGCTTCTTGCCCGGCGACCAGGGCGAGAAGATGACGCCGTGGGGCGAGGCTGTCTACGACACGCTCGGCGCCGTGGTGTCGCAGAACGTGATCGACGAGGTGGTGGACCGCGGCATCCTCGAGGTTCTCCCGCTGACGCACATCAGAGGCCGGTCCCTCCACGACGCCTTCGTGATCGTGGACGAGGCGCAGTCGTTGGAGCGCAACGTGCTTCTCACGGTGCTCAGCCGGATCGGCCAGAACTCGAAGGTGGTGCTGACCCACGATGTCGCGCAGCGCGACAACCTACGCGTCGGCAGGCACGATGGGGTGGCATCTGTGATCGAGACACTCAAGGGACACCCGCTGTTCGGCCACATCACGCTGACCCGTTCGGAACGCTCGGCCATCGCAGCGCTCGTCACCGAACTTCTCGAGTTCGGCGAGATCGCCTGAGCGGAAGGCGACTGCCGTGCGTCGCGAGGGGCGGCGCACGGCCCGCCGTCGGGTCGTCGCACGCGTGCTCGCCCCGGGCAGCGGCCTCCGTCGCTGCTCGAGGCCGCAGTCGTTCCGGCGAGGATCGGCCGCGACTTCGAGCCCGTGACTGTGGATAACGGCGACGAGCCGAACCCGAATAGCGGTACCGTCGCGCCGTGTCGTCGCCGCGCCCGCTGTCCTGGAGGCCGCTGTCCTCCGTCGCCCGCCGCTGGGCTTGGCAGGCTCCACTCGCCTGTGCGCTCGTCGTGCTCGCGCTGTTCGGCACGGGCATGCGCTTCGAACTCGTCGGATGCCTGTACCTCGCGGTCGTCACACCGGAACTGTGCCGCGTCGACCTCGCGGAGCACCGCCTGCCGAACGCACTCGTGCTGCCGGGTCTCGCCTTCACCGCAGTCGGGGCGCTCTTCGGCTGGTTGGGCGATGGTCGGCCGCCGCTCGTCCCCGTTGTCGCGGGGTTGGCGGTCGGTGGGTTCTTCGGCCTGCTCGCACTGACCGGCGGCCTGGGCATGGGCGACGTGAAGCTCGCCGCTCTGCTGGCCTTCACCGGCGGCACGATCTCCACGGTGGTCGTCATCGGCACGGTCGTGCTGGGATTCGTCGTGGCGGGGGTGGCAGCCTTGGCGCTGCTCGTCTCCCGAGGCGGGGTTGGAAACATCGCCTTCGGTCCGTACCTGCTTGGCGGGTTCTGGGCATCCGTCGCGGCGCTGCCGGCTCTCGGCTGAACGCTGGGCTGGCCCGGCCCGCCCCGCATTCCCTACCCCGTCCCGAACACTTCGGCTGACCAGGCGTGCCCGCATGCTGCCCCACCCTGTCCCGGTCGCCGCACCAGGCGAGGCGTGGGTCCGGACGAAGCGCGAACGCCGATGTGAGACCGACCACGGTGGAACGTCGATCCAGGCCGACCGCGGAGGAGGGTCGATGCGGGAGCGTCGATGCGGAAGCGTCGATGCGGGAGCGTCGATGCAGGAGCGCTCTCACTCGCAGAAAACGTCGGTTTGCGCGGCTCGGGTCGCGCTTTCTGTCAGTGAGACGGGCGATCGAGGTCGCGCACGGTCATCCGGCTCCCGTTCGCGACGGGACGACGAGGGAACCGCGCTCGGCTGCGCCTCGCGATGCTACTTGGCAGACGGAGGCGCCGTCATGCTGAGTACGTCGAGCGCCGAATCGAGCTGCTCGGTCGTGATCTCGCCCCGCTCGATGAACCCGAGATCGATCACGGCTTCCCGAATGGTGATGCCCTGCGCGACCGAGTGCTTGGCGATCTTCGCCGCAGCCTCGTAGCCGATGATCTTGTTCAGAGGCGTGACGATCGAGGGGGACGACTCGGCGAGCGCGCGTGCACGCTCGATGTTCGCCTCGAGCCCGCGCACGGTCTTGTCGGCCAGCGCGCGAGTGGCGTTCGTGAGCAGCCGGATGGACTCGAGCAGCGCCGTTCCCATCACGGGGATGGACACGTTGAGCTCGAAGGCACCGGATGCGCCGCTCCACGCGATCGTGGCGTCGTTGCCGATCACGCGGGATGCGACCATGACGGCGGCCTCGGGAATCACCGGGTTGACCTTGCCCGGCATGATCGACGAGCCGGGCTGCAGGTCGGGGATGTGCAGCTCGCCGAGACCGGTGTTCGGACCTGACCCCATCCAACGCAGGTCGTTGCAGATCTTGGTGAGGCTGACGGCGATCGTGCGCAGCGCACCGGATGCCTCGACAAGCGCGTCCCGGTTCGCCTGCGCCTCGAAGTGGTTGCGGGCTTCTGTGATCGGAAGCTCCGTCTCCTGGGTGAGCAAACGGATGACCAGCTGCGGGAACCCGGCAGGCGTGTTGATTCCGGTGCCGACCGCCGTGCCGCCGAGCGGAACCTCTGCGACGCGCGGCAGCGCGGCCTGCACCCTGTCGATCCCGAGCCGCATCTGGGCGGCATACCCGCCGAACTCCTGGCCGAGTGTCACGGGTGTCGCATCCATCAGGTGGGTGCGGCCGGACTTGACCGCGTCCTTCCACAACTCCGCCTTCTCCTCGAACGCGACGGCCAGGTGGTCCAGCGCGGGGATCAGGTCGTCGATGAGGGCTCCGGTCACGGCGATGTGGACAGAGGTGGGGAAGACGTCGTTCGAGGACTGCGACGCGTTGACGTGGTCGTTCGGGTGCACGGTCCGACCGAGTCGGCGCGTGGCCAGCGTCGCGAGCACCTCGTTCATGTTCATGTTCGACGAGGTGCCGCTGCCGGTCTGATACACGTCGATGGGGAACTCACCCTCGTGCAGACCGGCGATGACCTCGTCGGCGCTGGCCGCGATCGCATCGGCGACGTCCCGCTCGAGCACCCCCAGCTCCGCGTTCGCCAGCGCAGCGGACTTCTTGATCCGGGCGAGCGCCGCGATCTGCGCCGACTCGAGGGTGGCACCTGAGATCGGGAAGTTCTCTACCGCGCGCTGCGTCTGCGCGCTGTACAGGGCGTTCCGCGGAACTCGTACCTCACCCATGGTGTCGTGCTCGATGCGGAAGTCGGCGTCGTCGCCGGGATTATGGCTGTCCATTCGGGATCCCTTGTCGTTGTGTCCGTTTGCGTGAGTTGTGTGCTGGATCGCGCGGGCCGACCTGCGGTCAGACCTCGCCGATCACGAGGTGCGAGGTGACCGTGCCATCGCTGAGCCGGTAGTTGGCGCCGACCACCGCGAGCTCGCCGTCCGCCACCGCCTGTGCGACCAGCTCGCTTCTGCGCAGCAGCTCGCTGACGGTGTCCTTCACGTGCTCGCGCCCCACCTCAGAGGCGTCCACGGACGCCGGGTCGACGACGTCGCCCGCGACGCGGCGGACCGCGGGAAGGATCGGCGCGATCAGGTCTGCGATGTGCGGCGGAAGGCGATCCGCCTCCGGGGCGGCCGTGTCGATGGCCGCGCGGACCGCGCCACAGCTGTCATGGCTCAGAACGAGGAGGAGGGGCACGTGCAGCACCGCGACGGCGTACTCGATCGACCCCAGGACAGACTCGGAGATGACCTGCCCGGCATTGCGGATGACGAACGCGTCGCCGAGTCCGAGGTCGAAGATGATCTCCGCCGCGAGGCGCGAATCGCTGCAGCCGAAGATCGTCGCCACCGGTGCCTGCGAGCCGGCCGTCTCGGCCCGTCGCTCGGCATCTTGTCGGGGATGTTGCGGCTCGCCGGCGATGAAGCGTGCGTTGCCGGCCTGCAACTGCGCCCAGGCCTCCGCGGGTCTGCTGTCGATCATCCACGTCCCTTCGCGTCGTCAGCGAGCTGTCTGCTGACGGAATCCACCAGTGTGGTGAACTCCTGGTTTTCTGCCGTGCCATAGAGCACCACGGTGCTCGCCCCGCTCGTCGCCGACAGGGCGTACTTCGCGTCGCCCACGTCCCGGCTCGACTGCCGGTTGTCGTAGATGCTCCACGTGACGCCGTCGACGACGGTGGTGCTGATCGGATGCGTGTGGGCAACCTGATCGCCGAGCCACGTGGGGTTGGCGTGGAAGCCCTGCACGAGACCGATGTACTGGTTCGACGGCGTGATGAGGCCGATGTACCACTCGTCGACCTGGTCTTGGTTCTCCTGACGCAGCTGCGCGGAGTTCGACGTCCAATCCTTGGGCAGGTGCGGGGTGATGAGCGGATCCGGTTCCACTCCGTTCGCCTGCTGCGCGATCTTCACGTAATCCACGCTCTTGACCGGGGCCGGCGTGGGCCTCGGCACCATGAGCACGATCACGACGACCAGAGCGACGGTGGCCAGCAGCGAGTAGATCAGGTTGTTGACCGTCTGCCGACGTCGATGGTCGGCGGAAGCCTGCGCCTTGCGTCGTGCCGTCTCTTCCGCCGTCTCCGGCCTGCCCAGTTCGGCGACGATCGGATGCTCGTTCCTCGCCATGGCCTCAGGCAACATCTCCTCGAGCACCGCTGGTGTCCGCCGCGCGATCGACGCCGGCGCGCGCAGCATCCAGCCTCGCCTTGGCGCCGATCAGCCACTCCTCGCATCGACGTGCGAGCGCCTCGCCTCGCTCCCACAACGCGAGGGATTCCTCGAGCGTGGACGTCCCCTGCTCCAGCCGGGACACGACGCCGATGAGCTCATCCCGCGCCTGCTCGTAGCTGAGCCCGGCAAGCGACGCTTCGCTCGATTCGGCTGTGCGCGACGCGACGGGACTGGGAGAGTCGGAGGGCATGACATCCATATTAGGAGGGGGTCGCCGCAGACGGGCTGGGCGCCTGGGAAGCAGGGGAGAGATCGTCGCGCGGCTCCTCTGTGGAGGAGTGCCTGCCCCGCGACTCCGCGTCGAGCGCGCCATCCGCCAGCGCAACCACCAGCGGGGAGCCGCTCGGGGCATCCGCCGGCGTGCGGACGATGCCATCGGGTCCCTGCACGATGGCATAGCCGCGGTCGAGCGTGCTCTTCGGCGACAGTGCCCGCAGCCGTCCCGTGAGCTCCCGAGTGCTGTTCTCGGCACGCTCCACGCAGCGCGCGACGAGCTCGGTGCCGCGCGCCACGTACCTCGTGAGCTCTTCGGCGCGAGTGGACACGATCCAGTCGTGCGAGGCCAGCGCGGGCCGCGAGCGCAGCTGCGCGATCCGGTCGATCTCGTGCGTGAGCAGCGCGGTGACGCGAACGCTCATCCGCGTCGAAGCCTGCTGAACGCGCAGCAGCTCCTCCGCGACGTCGGGCACCACCCGCTTGGCGGCATCCGTGGGCGTCGACGCGCGGAGGTCGGCGACATCGTCGAGGATGGGGCGGTCGTTCTCGTGACCGATCGCGCTGACGAGGGGCGTGCCGCACGCTGCGGCGGTGCGCACCAGGGCCTCGTCGCTGAACGGCAGCAGGTTCTGGAAGTCGCCCCCGCCACGCGCGACGATGATGACGTCGACCTCCGGATCGGCGTCGAGCTCGCGGATGCCTGCGGCGATGTCGGCCGCCGACCGGTCGCCCTGCACCGCGGCGTGACGCACCCGGAAGCGCACGGCCGGCCAGCGCAGTTGCGCATTGCGCAGCACATCCTTCTCCGCGTCGGAGTCCTTGCCCGTGATGAGCCCGATGCAGTGCGGCAGGAAAGGGAGCGGCTTCTTGCGGCTCTGCTCGAACAGCCCGTCCTCGCGCATCTGGGCGCGCAACCGCTCGAGACGCTCGAGGAGGTCGCCGAGCCCGACATGCCGCATGTCGTAGACCTGCATCGTGAGCGTGCCGCCCTTGAGCCAGTAGTTCGGCTTGATGAGCGCGATCACGCGGTCGCCCTGCTTCAGGTCGGCGGGGATACGTGAGCGTGTGGACGACCAGATCGTGAAGGAGACCGTCGCGTCAGCCTCGCAGTCCTTGAGCTTGCCGTACACGTTGCCGCCCGACACGCCCCACTGGGTGATCTCGCCCTCGACCCAGACGCTGCCCAGCCGGTCGATGTAGTCGCGGAGCTTTCCGGCGAGCAGCGCAACGGGCCACGGTGCTTCCACGGTGGGCAGGCCATCGGGCACGCTCTGTTCCCTCCCGTGTTCGCGGCATGGCCGCGCGGATGTCTCACGATCGGCTCCGCACGCACGACGCGGACGGAGCGCGGCTGGCGCCGCTCAGTTCAAGTTCAGAGGTTCAATCGGTTCGGCGCTGCATGTAAGCATTCAGCGCACTCACCTCAATCACCTCTATCGCGGCTGGCACCGCTCAGAGGTTCAATCGGTTCGGCGCTGCATGCAAGCATTCAGCGCACTCACCTCAATCACCTCTAGCCTGGATGTCGTGACCGACACGATCGACCTGGCGATGCCGCGCGTTCCCGGCGTCCGGGGCAGGCTCAAGGATACCCCGGGGGTCGGACCCAAGCGGGTGCTGCTCGCCTCTCCCCGTGGATACTGCGCGGGTGTGGATAGAGCCGTCGTCGCCGTGGAGAAGGCGCTCGAACGCTACGGTTCCCCGGTGTACGTGCGCAAACAGATCGTGCACAACATCCATGTCGTCTCCACCCTCGAGAAGCGGGGCGCCATCTTCGTCGACGACGTCGACCAGGTGCCCGAGGGAGCGCACGTGGTCTTCAGCGCACACGGCGTCGCGCCCTCGGTCGTGCAGGCGGCATCCGACCGCGGACTGCGAGCGATCGACGCCACGTGCCCCCTTGTGACCAAGGTGCATCGCGAGGCCGTTCGGTTCGCGCGCGACGACTACGAGATCCTCCTGATCGGCCACGCAGGGCACGAGGAGGTCGAGGGCACGGCGGGCGAAGCTCCCGAGCACGTGACGCTGGTCAACGGGCCCGACGACGTCGATTCCATCGAGGTCCGGGATCCGGAGCGCGTCGTGTGGCTGTCGCAGACGACGCTGTCCGTCGACGAGACCATGGAGACGGTTCGCCGGCTGCGTGAGCGGTTCCCGAAGCTCGCCGACCCGCCGAGCGATGACATCTGCTATGCGACCCAGAATCGTCAGGTCGCCATCAAGAAGGTGGCGCAAGAGGCGGAGCTCGTGCTCGTGGTGGGATCCGCGAACTCCTCGAACTCGGTGCGCCTCGTCGAGGTCGCCCTGGAGAACGGCGCGAAGGCCGCTTATCGCGTGGACTACGCGAGCGAGGTGCGACAGGAGTGGCTCGACGGCGTGACGACCGTCGGGGTGACGAGCGGCGCATCCGTTCCCGAGATCCTCGTTCAGGAACTGCTCGACGACCTCGCGGATGCCGGGTTCGGCGATGTCGAGATCGTCAAGACCGCAGAGGAGGACCTCATGTTCTCGCTGCCCAAGGAGCTGCGGCGCGACGAATCGGGATCGCAGGATGCCCGCGCACTCGGAGGCCGTGCCCGATGAGCGACCCGGCTGCCCGCCCGCGACCGCAGTACGGCGAGTACGCGACGCCGGAACAGCAGCGCGCCGCCATCAAGGCGCCGGAGACCAACCCGCACTATGCGCCGCCGGAGGAGCTTCGGTCGTACCAGGCAGCATCCGCTGCAGCGCCGACGAACGCGGACGATCGGTTCACCTCGCAGGGCGAGGCCGGCTCCGACCGTCCGGCCGACTCGACCGCGCTTCGCCATCCGGCCGACCGGGTGGTGACGATCGCGCTTCTCGTGCTCGGCCTCTACAACGTCATCACGACCGTCGCCGGCCGAGGCGGCATCGCCGACCAGATCGATGCCGCGTACCAGAGCATGGGCCTGGCCGGGAATTACGTCGTCACGCCGCTCACCGGGATCGTCGCGGATGTCGTCGCCGTCGCGTTCCTCGTGCTGTGGGTCGCCGCGGCTGCCCTGTCGAGCTGGGCCATCGTGCGCGGAAGGATGGCGTTCTGGATACCGCTGGCCGCCGGAGTTCTCGCGAGCATCGTGAGCGGCGTCGGCTACTTCATCCTCTTCCTGCACGACCCCACGTTCCTGGCGTACATGCAGCACCTGTAGCAGCGCTCCGGTGGCACGCATGCCTCCGGCACACCGCTCGGACAGGCTCAGTGCCGCTGGGGAGTGCCGGGCAGCAGGCGTGCTGCTAGACAGCGCTCGGCAGCACGCTTGCGTCCGCGTAGAAGCGGATGGCGCCGCCGGTCGGCGACACCCTCCGCGTCGCCGGCTGCTACTTGTTCGACAGCGACTTGCCGGCCGATCCCAGCTGCTGGGTGGCCTCGACGACGCGCTGCGCCATGGCCGTCTCCGCCACCTTGCCCCAGGCCCGCGGGTCGTACTGCTTCTTGCTGCCGACCTCGCCGTCGATCTTGAGCACGCCGTCGTAGTTCTCGAACATGTACCCGGCGACCGAGCGGGTGAACGCGTACTGCGTGTCGGTGTCGATGTTCATCTTCACCACGCCGTTCGACACCGCCTCCTTGATCTCCTCGTCCGACGAGCCCGACCCGCCGTGGAAGACGAGGTCGAGGGGCAGCGGGCCCGTGCCGAATCGCTGCTGGATGCCCTCCTGGATCTCGCCCAGCAGTTCGGGACGCAGCTTCACGTTGCCGGGCTTGTAGACGCCGTGCACATTGCCGAAGGTCAGGGCGGCGATGTAGCGGCCGTTCTCGCCGAGCCCGAGGGCTTCGACGGCCTTCGTCACGTCGCCGACCGTCGTGTAGAGCGCCTCGTTGGTGCCTTCGTGCTTGACGCCGTCCTCTTCGCCGCCGACGACGCCGATTTCGACCTCGAGGATGGCGTTGATCGCCCTCGTGCGCTTGAGCATCTCCTGCGCGATCTCGAGGTTCTCATCCAGCGGCACGGCCGAGCCGTCCCACATGTGCGACTGGAAGATCGGGTTGCGCCCCGCCTTCACCTCCTCTTCGGATGCCGCGATGAGCGGAAGCACGAAGTCCTCGAGGGCAGGCTTCGGGCAGTGGTCCGTGTGCAGCGCGACCGTGATCGGGTAGCTCTTGGCCACCTCCGTCGCGAACTTCGCGAACGCCAGTGCCCCCGTCGCGCGGGCCTTCACCGTCTGGCCGGCGAAGTAGTCCGCTCCGCCCGTCGTGACCTGGATGATGCCGTCCGACCCGGCCTCCGTCAGCCCCTGGAGGATCGCGTTGACGGACTGCGAGGAGGAGGCATTGACGGCCGGGTAGGCGAATCCGCCCTTCTTCGCTCGATCGAGCATCTCGGCGTACTGGTCCGGGGTGGCGATGGGCATGACGTCTCCTCAAGAAGCAGGGGCGGATTCAGGCACGAGTCTAGTCAGTGCCCTGGAAGCGCGACCGGATGCCCGTGCATCCGGCATCCCGCGCTCGGCTCCGCACCGCCTGAGGCCTGCAGGCTCGGGGACTCGGGGACCGGGGGCCTGGAAACCCGGAGGCTCGGGGACTGGGGGCCTGGAAACCCGGAGGCTCGGGGACTGGGGGCCCGGAAACCCGGAGGCTCGGACAGAGGCCGGTGCCGCGCCTTCACGGATCGTGAAGAAGTCCAAAACATTCGCGGTCGTGTCCGCTGAACGCGTCAAGTTCTGTTCCTAGCGTTGAATCGAGCGGAAGATTCGTGGCAGATCGGCCATGAGGCGCGAAAGTGGAGGAGCCAGACGTGCATCCCGAGGTGATCGATCGGCCGGCCGAGACGACGGAGCAGGTCCAGCAGACGGTTCCGGCGGCAGGGACGCTTCGGCCCGACCGGAACCTCGCGCTCGAGCTCGTGCGCGCGACGGAGGCCGCGGCGATCCGCGCGACACCGTGGATCGGGAAGGGCCGCAAGAACGACGCGGACGGCGCGGCCGTCGACGCGATGCGCGCGTTCCTCTCCACCGTGGACTTCGACGGCGTCGTGGTCATCGGGGAGGGGGAGAAGGACAGGGCGCCCATGCTCTTCAACGGCGAGCACGTCGGAACCGGCAGCGGGCCGGCCTGCGACATCGCCGTCGACCCCATCGACGGCACCTCGCTCACGGCGGCAGGCCGCCAGAACGCGCTCTCGGTCATCGCCGTCAGCGATCGCGGAACCATGCTGGACGCCTCGGGCGTGTTCTACATGGACAAGATCGTGACCGGACCCGAGGGCGCGGGCGTGGTGGACATCCGACGGCCGGTCGGCGAGAACCTGCGGGCACTCGCCGGCGCCCTCGGCAAGGACATCAGCGATCTGCGCGTCGCCGTGCTGGATCGGCCGCGTCACACCCGGCTGATCCAGGAGATCCGGGATGCCGGCGCCGGCACCCGCCTCATGCTCGACGGCGACGTGGCAGGAGGCATCAACGCCGCCCGGCCGGACACACGGATCGACGCGTGCATCGGCATCGGCGGCAGCCCGGAAGGCATCACCACGGCGTGCGCCATCAAGGCGCTCGGCGGGTTCATGCAGACGCGGCCGGCGCCTCGTGACGCCGCGGAGCGTGAGCGGGCGATCGCATCCGGACTGGACCCGGAGCGGATCTACGAGCTCGACGATCTCGTGGCCGGCGACAACACGATCTTCGTGGCGACCGGCGTGACGGACGGCGGTCTCGTCGACGGCGTGCGCCGTGACGGTCCGATCATCCGCACGAGCAGCATCGTGCTGCGCTCCACGTCGGGCACGATCCGCCGGATCGCCGCCGAGCACCTCGCCTCGAAGTGGTGGTGAGGCGCGCCGGGAGTGCGCTCGTCCCTGACCGCTCAGCGGCGGCGGTCGCCGATCGCGATGGGCTCCACCGCATCGTCGGCGTCGTAGTCCGCCGCGACGTCCAGGGCGCCGACGAGCTCGAAGGCCGTGAGCTCACGCGGGCTCTCTTCCAGTCCGGTGAGGTTCGGGATGATCTTCGACTCATCGAGTGCGCCGAGCTTGCGAGCAGAGGGCAGCACCTGACGCTCCAGTGAGCCGACGAACTTGTTGTAGTCGTTCACGGTGCCCTTGATGGCACGGCCGAGCTTGTCGATGTGGGCGGCCGTGGTCGCCAGTCGGGAGTACAGCTCCCGACTCAGGTCGAACAGAAGCTTGGCGTCGTGCGTGAGCACATCCTGCTGCCAGCTGAAGGCGACCGTCTTCAGCACCGACCACAGAGTGACGGGCGACGCGAGCGCCACGCGCTTGCCGAACGCGAACTCCATGATGGTCGGGTCGGCCTCCATGGCGGCCGACACCAGCGACTCGCTCGGGATGAACGCGATGACCATCTCCGGGGAGGCGTCCAGTCCGGCCCAGTACGTCTTGCCGCCGAGCGTGGTGATGTGGTCGCGCACCGCTTTCACGTGCTGCTTCATCAGCGCATCGCGGCGTGCTCGTTCGTCGCCGGACGCCGTCGCCGGGATCTGACTCGCTTCGAGGAACGCGTTGAACGGGGCCTTCGCGTCGACGGCGATGTTCTTGCCGCCTGGGAGGTGCACCACCATGTCGGGACGGCCGGCGCCGGCATCCGACGTGATGCTGGACTGCACGTCGAAGTCCACGCGCTCGAGCAGGCCGGCGGCCTCCACCACGCTGCGCAGCTGGGTCTCGCCCCAGACGCCCCTCGTGCTGTTCGATCTCAGTGCGGACGCGAGCGCCTCCGCCGTTCCGCGCAGCCGCTCCTCGGACTCCGAGGCGGAGCGCAGCTGCTGGGCGAGCTCGCCGTGCTGTCTGCTGCGCTGCTCCTCCAACTCGGCGACCTTCTTCTGCATGCCCTGCAGCGAGTCCCGCACCGGTGCCAGTGCCTGCAGCACCCTGCTCTCGGCCTGCTCGCGCTCACGCTGGGCGAGGAGCTCCCGGCGCTGTCGCTCCGCGAGCTCCTCGTACTGCTCCTGCTGACGCTGGATGCTCTCGCGCAGGCCCTCCGCCGTCGCGGTCACCGCGGCCAGCTGCTCACGCAGCGTGGCCTGGGCGAGCTGCTCCTGAGCGCGAACCTCGGCGAGCTCAGCCGCATGCCGAGCGGCCACCACCTCGGGACGCTCCTCCGCCGTCGTCGTCCCGCCGGTGCCCCGGCGCGCGTACGCGACGCCGCCGAGCGCACCTGCGGCGGCGCCGACGAGGAGGCCGACGATGAGGAAGAGAACGTCCATGTCTTCATGCTGGCAGCCCCCACCGACATCCGATTGAGGCCTCGCCATGGATGCTCGCATCCATGGCGATGCCGATTGAGTGATGTTGACCGGCGAAGCCGGGAGTACATCCGATTGAGGCCTCGCCATGGATGCTCGCATCCATGGCAGCCCCGGAGCTCAGGCGGCTGCGGCGACGTCTCCGATGCGGCCCATGCGCACGGAAACGAGTGCGGCGAGCTCCGCGAGGTCGTCTGCGCCATGGCGCTTCGCCGCGTGCACGATGATGGCCGCGCACGCCTGGGCATCCGCCAGCGCCTGGTGATGCTCGAAGTCCTCGAACCCCGCCGCCATGGCCGCGACGGGCAGCCGGTACGAGTCGAGCGTGTACGTCTTGCGTGCCACCTGAAGGCTGCAGAGGTAGTCGTAGCCGGGGCAGGGGATGCCCGTCGCCGCGCATGCCCCGCGGATCACGCCCATGTCGAAGCCGGCGTTGTGGGCGACGAACGCATCCGTCCCCGCGAACGCGACGAGGTCGGCGAACTGCTCGACCCAGCCGCGGGCGTGTCTGACGTCGTGCGACCGGATGCCATGGATGCGCGTGTTCCACTCCACGAATTCGTCGTGACCGGGAGGCGGCTTGATGAGCCAGTTCGCCGTGTCCACCACGCGGCCGTCGCGCACCTTGACCATTCCGACCGAGCACGCGGACGCGCTGCTGGAGTTCGCGGTTTCGAAGTCGATGGCGGTGAAATCCAGTGACACGCCGTCATGCTCGCACCGAGGTCCGTCGCCGCAGGCACCGTGCACGGCGAGCCTCGGTATTGCGTCTTCCCGAAACGCGATATATCGTGAGTTGACGGTTCACCGCCCGCCGCGTTGCGAATGTCGGTGGCACCGGGCAGGATGCTCGGCACACCCGAAAGCGCACCTCACATCTCAAGCACCCCGCACTCAATCGGAGTATCTCGTGCTGCTCAAGCTCCTCGTCCGTTATCTCAAGCCGTACGGCTGGCTGCTGCTCGGCGTTCTCGTGTTCCAGTTTGCGTCCGCGCTCGCGAGTCTCTACCTGCCCAGCCTCAATGCCGACATCGTCGACAACGGCGTCGCCAAGGGCGACACCGGCTACATCTGGCGCAACGGCGGCGTCATGCTCGCCATCTCGCTCGGCCAGATCGTGGCATCCGTCATCGCCACGTTCTTCGCCGCGAGGGCCGCGATGCGGCTGGGCCGCGACGTGCGCGACGATGTCTTCGAGCGCGTCTCCGCGTTCTCCGAGCGCGAAGTCACGACGTTCGGTGCCGGCTCTCTCATCACCCGCAACACGAATGACGTGCAGCAGGTGCAGATGCTCGCGATGATGTCGGCCACGTTCTTGGTCTCAGCACCGCTGCTCGCGATCGGCGGCATCATCCTCGCCGTTCGGCAGAGCGTGAGCCTGTCCTGGCTTATCGCCGTCGCGGTCCCGTTGCTGCTCATCGTCGCGGCGCTCGTCATCAGCCGGATGGTTCCGCTGTTCCGCAGCTACCAGAAGCGGCTGGACGGCGTGAACCGCATCATGCGCGAGCAGCTGACCGGCATCCGCGTCATCCGCGCTTTCGTGCGGGAGCCGATCGAGGAGCAGCGCTTCCGCGACGCCAACACGGGCATCCTCGACGTGGGTCGCCGGGTGGGCTCGCTGTTCGTGCTGCTGTTCCCGGTCGTCATGCTGATCCTGAACATCACGGTGATCGGCGTCATCTGGTTCGGCGGCATCAAGGTGGATTCCGGCGAGGTTCAGATCGGCACTCTGTTCGCCTTCATGCAGTACGTGATGATCATCCTGTCCGGCGTCATGATGGCGAGCTTCATGACGATGATGATCCCGCGGGCGGCGGTGTCGGCCGAGCGCATCGGCGAGGTGCTCGCATCCGACACCTCGTTGAAGCGAGCGGCCGAGCCGGTCGCCGCGTTCCCGTCAACGGGCGCGGTCGAGTTCGTCGACGCCACGTTCACGTATCCCGGCGCGGAGCAGCCTGTGCTCTCCGGGATCACCTTCTCCGCAGCCAAGGGAGAGACGGTGGCCGTCGTCGGCTCGACCGGCGCAGGCAAGACGACGCTCGTCTCTCTCATCCCGAGACTGTTCGACGTCACGGCCGGATCGGTGAAGGTCGGGGGAGTGGATGTCCGCGACGCCGACCTCGAAGCCCTCTGGCGCACGATCGGCCTCGTTCCGCAGCGCCCGTTCCTCTTCACCGGCACCGTGTCGTCGAACCTCCGGTTCGGTCGGGAGGACGCGACGGACGCCGAGCTGTGGCAGGCGCTCTCGATCGCGCAGGCCTCCGACTTCGTCGCCCAGATGGAGGGCGGGCTGGATGCGCGTATCGCTCAGGGCGGCACCAACGTCTCCGGCGGCCAGCGACAACGTCTCGCCATCGCGAGGGCGATCGTGCACCGGCCGCAGATTCTGGTGTTCGACGACTCTTTCTCCGCGCTCGACCTCACGACGGATGCCCACCTCCGCCAGGCCCTGTGGCGCGAGCTTCCCGAGGTGACCAAGATCGTGGTCGCGCAGCGCGTCTCCACGATCACGGATGCCGACCGCATCGTCGTGCTGGAGGACGGCGGCATGGTCGGGCTCGGCACCCACGAGGAGCTCCTCGAATCCAACACGACGTACCGCGAGATCGTGGAATCCCAGCTCGGAGTGGAGGCAGGCCGATGAGCCCCCGCAAGACGAAGAACAGGGCCGGCGCCGCAGAGCGCACCGGTAGCGAGGTCGCGGAACTGAGCGCCGAGGAGAAGGCGGAGCTCGAGCTCGCCGAGCAGGCGAGGATCTCCGCCGACGACTGGACCGGCGGCGTCGCACCGGGGAAGGCCAAGCAGTTCGGGCCGACGTTCCGTCGACTCGTCGGACTACTCAAGCCGAATGCCGTCGCCTTCGTGTTCGTGTCGGTCCTCGGCGCCATCGGGGTCGTCCTCGCGGTGCTGGCGCCGAAGGTGCTGGGCGAGGCCACGAACATCCTGTTCGAGGGCGTGATCTCCAAGCAGTTGCCGCACGGCGTGACGCAGCAGCAGGTCGTCGACCAGCTGAACCAGTCCGGTCAGCACGACCTGGCGAACATCGTCGCCGCGATGCACGACCTCGTTCCAGGGCAGGGCGTCGACTTCACGCGGCTCGGGCAGGTGCTGCTCATCGTCCTCGCGCTGTACGTCGGGTCATCCGTGCTGGCCTGGCTGCAGGGCTACGTGATCAACGTGATCATGGTGCGCACGATGTGGCGGCTTCGCGAGCAGGTCGAGGCGAAGATCAACCGGCTGCCGCTCAGCTACTTCGACCGGGTGCAGCGCGGGGAGCTCATCTCCCGGGTGACGAACGACATCGACAACATCACGCAGATGATGCAGCAGTCGCTGTCGCAGGCGCTGACCAGCGTGCTCACGGTCATCGGCGTGCTCATCATGATGCTGTCCATCTCGTGGCAGCTCACTCTCGTGGCGCTCGTCACGCTTCCGCTGATGGGCATCATCTTCGGCGTCATCGGTCCGCGCTCGCAGAAGGCGTTCGGCATCCAGTGGCGCAAGGTCGGCAGGCTGAACGCCAGGGTCGAGGAGTCGTTCTCGGGCCACGCGCTCGTCAAGGTGTTCGGCCGCGAGAGGAGCTCGCGCGAGGCGTTCAAGGCCGAGAACGAGGAGCTGTACCAGGCCTCGTTCAAGGCGCAGTTCCTGTCGAACACGATGATGCCGGCGATGATGTTCGTCGGGAACCTCACCTACGTGGGCATCGCCGTGATCGGTGCGCTCATGGTGGCAGGCGGTCAGCTGCGGCTCGGTGACGTGCAGGCGTTCATCCAGTACTCACAGCAGTTCACCCAGCCGCTGTCGGAGCTCGGCGGCATGGCGGCTGTCGTGCAGTCGGGCACGGCGTCTGCCGAGCGCGTGTTCGAACTGCTCGACCAGAGCGAGCAGGAGCCGGACGCGGTGGATGCGCCGAAGCCGGTCGACGGCGACGGCACGATCGTGTTCGACCACGTGTCGTTCTCGTACTCGGCAGAGCGTCCCCTGATCCGCGATCTCTCGTTCAGCGTGAAACCGGGCGAGACCGTCGCGATCGTCGGTCCGACAGGTGCGGGCAAGACCACGCTCGTCAACCTCATCATGCGGTTCTACGAGCTCGACGGCGGACGCATCCTGTTGAACGGCCAGAACATCGCCGACCTCACGCGGCGCGACGTGCGCGCGAAGACGGGGATGGTGCTGCAGGATCCGTGGCTGTTCGCCGGAAGCATCAGGGAGAACATCCGGTACGGAAACGCCGACGCCACGGACGAGCAGATCCTCGAGGCCGCGAGGGCGACGTACGTCGACCGCTTCGTGCACTCGCTGCCCGACGGGTACGACACCATGCTCGACGAGGATGCCTCCAACATCTCGGCCGGCGAGAAGCAGCTCATCACGATCGCGCGCGCCTTCGTCGCCCGGCCGTCCGTGCTCATCCTCGACGAGGCGACGAGCTCCGTCGACACGCGCACCGAGCTGCTGCTGCAGCACGCCATGGCTGCCCTCCGCAAGGGACGCACGTCGTTTGTGATCGCGCACCGGTTGTCCACGATCCGGGATGCCGACCTCATCCTCGTGATGGAGCACGGCGACATCGTGGAGCAGGGAACGCACGAGCAGCTCATCCGCGCCGAGGGTGCGTACTTCCGCCTGTACAACTCGCAGTTCGAGCAGGCGGCGTCCGACCTCGACCAGGAGTTCGCCGGCATGCAGGGCGATCCGCTGGCGGAGGAGGCGCGCGAGATCGCCGAGCGCGACGAACCGGATGCGGCAGTGGTCGACTGAGCGGGCCGGTGCCCGCCAACCCGACAGCCTGCGTGGCGGCCGCCTGACGAGAGTCGTCGTGCGCGGTCGTCCTGTCTGGATACGGTCGCCTAAGCACACGGCCGTCTCGACTGAGCCCGCGAGCGTCTCGACTGAACCCGCGGCCTCTCCCTTGAGCACGAGCCCGTCTTGTGCGCACGGGGCCGTCTTGACTGCGTATGCGGCCGTCCTGACTGAGCACGGGGCACTCTTGACTGAGCACGGGGCCGTAGGGTGAGCGCATGGAGCCACGCAACGCCAAGCTCGAGCATGCCCGGTCGTTCGGCGGTGTCGCCGATGTCTACGAAGCCTCGCGCCCCGGCTACCCGGCGGATGCCACCTCCTGGCTCGTGCGGCCGGAGCAGCGTCATGTGCTCGATGTCGGAGCCGGAACCGGCAAGCTGACCCGGGGTCTCGCGGCGGAGGGCAGGGAGGTGGTCGCCGTCGACCCGTCGCCCGAGATGCTCGAGGTACTGCGGTCGACGGTGCCCGGTGTGCAGACTCTGGTCGGAACGGGGGAGCGGCTGTCGTTGCCCGACCAATCGGTGGATGCCGTCACGTACGCACAGGCCTGGCACTGGGTCGACCCGGTCGCTGCCTCGGCGGAGGCCGGCCGCGTGCTGAAGCCGGGAGGCTCGCTCGGCCTGGTGTGGAATTTCCGCGACGAACGCGTCGACTGGGTGCGCGAGCTCGGTGTGGCGATGCATGCCGACGGTGACCAGTACACGGAGGGCATGGACGACGATCCCCATGTGGGTGCCCCGTTCGGCGAGCCGGAGCGCGCCGCGTTCGAGTGGACCCAGCCGTTCGACCGGGAGGGCCTCCTCGATCTCGTGCGCTCGCGCAGCTACTTCGCGGTCATGACGCCTGCAGACCAGGCGCAGACGCTTTCTGCGGTTCGCGAGCTGCTGGCGACGCATCCGCAGGTAGCCGGTCGAGAGACCATCGAGCTCCCGTACGTCACACTCGCCTTCCGCTACCTTCGCCCCTGAGAGTTTCGACTCCGCTCACTGATGGCCGGGCATTCCGACGGCCACAGGGGCGGTGCACGGCCGCCGGATACGATGGATGCCCGTGGCTCTCACTATCGGCATCGTCGGCCTGCCCAACGTCGGCAAGTCCACCCTCTTCAACGCGCTGACCAAGAACCAGGTGCTCGCGGCGAACTACCCGTTCGCCACCATCGAGCCCAACGTCGGCGTGGTGAACCTGCCCGACCCGCGCCTGCAGACGCTGTCCGATCTGTTCCATTCGGAGCGCATCGTGCCCGCCACGGTGAGCTTCGTCGACATCGCCGGCATCGTGCGCGGCGCATCCACCGGCGAAGGTCTCGGCAACCAGTTCCTCGCGAACATCCGCGAGGCGGATGCCATCGCCCAGGTCGTGCGCGGATTCGCCGACTCCGACGTCGTGCACGTGGAGGGCGAGGTGAACCCGGCGAACGACCTGGAGACGATCGGCGCGGAGCTCATGCTCGCCGACCTCCAGACGCTCGAGAAGGCGGTCGTCAGGTACGAGAAGGAGGTGCGCGGTCGCAAGCTCGACGCCTCCGTGCTGGAGGCGGCGCTGGCGGCGAAGGACGCGCTGGAGCGGGGCGTGCTGCTGTCGGCATCCGGACTCGACCTCGCTCCGATCAGAGAACTCGGACTGCTCACCTCGAAGCCGTTCATCTTCGTGTTCAACGTCGACGAGGCCGTGCTGACGGATGCCGCTCGCAAGGCGGAGCTGGCCGCTCTCGTCGCCCCCGCCCAGGCCGTGTTCCTCGACGCGAAGATCGAGTCCGAGCTCATCGACCTCGACCCCGAGGATGCCGCCGAGCTGCTCGCCTCCACCGGGCAGGACGAGAGCGGGCTCGATCAGCTCGCGCGCATCGGATTCGACACCCTGGGTCTGCAGACGTTCCTCACCGCGGGCCCGAAGGAGTCGCGCGCGTGGACGATCCACAAGGGCTGGAAGGCCCCGCAGGCCGCCGGCGTCATCCACACCGACTTCGAGAAGGGCTTCATCAAGGCGGAGGTCATCTCGTTTGCCGACCTCGTCGAGCTCGGCTCGGTGCACGAAGCGCGAGCACACGGCAAGGCGCGCCTGGAAGGCAAGGACTACGTCATGCAGGACGGCGACGTGGTGGAATTCCGCTTCAACAACTGACCCGTCGCCGGTGACGGATGTCTGTGCAAGGCTGGCCCCATGCCCGAGTCACCCGAGGTACAGGCGCTCGCCGATCAGGTCGGTGAGCGGCTCGCCGGCAGCACGCTCACCGCGGTGGACGTGCTGGAGTTCCGCGTGATCAAGACGCGGGCTCGCCAGCCGGAGTCGCTCGTGGGAGAGCGCGTGACGGGGGCACGCCGTTACGGCAAGCTGGTCGACCTCGAGTTCGGCGATACGCACCTTGTGATCTCACTCGGCAGGCATGGCTGGGCTCGGTGGGGAGACGCCGAGCTGCCGCCGGACCCGCCGCCCGCCCTGGCTCTGCTCGACTTCGACGATGGCACCCGGCTGGAGCTGACGGATGCCGGCGGGTGGGTCTCCCTCGGAGCCTGGGTGGTCGACGACCCGCTCGACGTCTCGACGGTCGCGGCACTTGGACCGGACCCCGCCGACCCCGGCTACACTCGCGCGGACTTCGACCGGGCGTTCGGGGGACGGCGCAAACAGCTCAAGGCGATCCTCGAGGAGCAGAAGTCGATCTCGGGGATAGGCAACGCGTACTCCGACGAGATCCTGTTCGCAGCGCGGCTGAACCCGGTCTCGCACTCGTCAGACCTCGGCGACGAGGAACTCGACCGGCTGTGCGAGCAGACGGTCGCGGTCATCCGGTCGGCCACGGACGCGCGTCGCGGCATCCCGATCGCCGATCTGAAAGCAGCGAAGACGGAGGCGATGCAGGTGCACGGTCGCACGGGGGAGCCGTGCCCGGACTGCGAGGGAACCATCCTCGATTTCGCGTTCGCTAGCACGACAGCGCAGTACTGCCCGTCGTGTCAGACCGGGGGAGTCATCCTCCCGATCTGACACGACCTCGCGGCCTGCCACAACGCTGCACCCTGGCAGGGCGCTGCGGGTCAGACCGTCTGTCCCTCGTGCTTGCCCTCGCCGAACTCCTCGATGGTCTTCGCGTTGAAGGCGGGAAGGTCGTCGGGGGTCCGGCTCGTCACGAGCCCCTGATCCACGACGACTTCCTCGTCCACCCAGTCGGCGCCGGCGTTGCGCAGATCGGTCTGGAGGCTGCTGTAGCTCGTCATGCGCCGTCCGTCGACGACGCCGGCCTCGATGAGCGTCCACGGCGCGTGGCAGATGGCGGCCACAGGCTTGTGCTGCTCGAAGAAGGCTTTCGCGAAACCGACGGACGGCTGGTCCATGCGCAGGTGATCGGCGTTGACGACGCCTCCGGGCAGCACGAGCGCATCGAAGTCGGATGCCTGCACGTCGGACACCGCAGCATCCACCGGTTGCTCGTGCCCGTTCTTGCCCGTGATGCTGCCGGACTCGGGCGAGACCATCGTCAGCGTGGCACCGGCGGTCTGCAGCGCCTCCCACGGCGAGGTCAGCTCGGCGTCTTCGTACCCGTTCGTCGCCAGGAAGGCGACCTTCTTGCCGTTCAGTTCTCCGCTCATGCAGACGACCGTACGAGCGGGCTGCTGCGGGCTCCCAGGGGTTGACAGCCCTCGGGCCCGAGCACGTCCCGAACGTCGGGTTGCCGGGCCGACCCCGTCCAACTGACCGGGCCGGCCCCGTCGAGCTGACCGGGCCGGCCACACGCCCCGTCGGGCCGCGCCGCCGCACCCCACGCGCCATGGGTGCACGCGCCCCACGCGCCACCAGTGCACGAACCGCTGGCAGACTGGCCCGATGCCTGACGCTCTCTTCGACGACCCGCGTTTCGCGCGTCTCTACGACCCGCTCGATCCGGATCGCGGCGATCTCGACGTGTATGCCGCCATAGTGGACGAGTTCAAGGCGCAGACCGTGCTGGACGTCGGATGCGGCACGGGCACCTTCGCGTGCCTGCTGGCGAGGTCCGGGCGGAACGTGGTGGGCGTCGATCCGGCGCGCGCGTCCCTCGACGTCGCCCGCACGAAGCCGGGCGCTGAGTCCGTCCGCTGGATCCACGGCGACGCGACGACCTTGCCGCCCCTCACTGCCGATCTGGCCTTCATGACGGGGAACGTTGCTCAGGTGTTCCTCACCGACGAGGAGTGGATGGCGACGCTCGCGGGCATCCACTCTGCGCTGCGCCCTGGCGGCAGGCTTGTCTTCGAGTCACGAGACCCCGAGAAGCAGGCCTGGCGGGAATGGACGCGCGAGCGCACCTACATCGACACCCAACTCAAGGGAGTCGGCCGAGTGCGCACGTGGACCGACCTCGCCGAGGTCGCACCACCGTTCGTCACGTTCGAGAGCACGCTGATCCTGCCGAGCGGCGAGACGCTCCACTCGACGTCCACCCTGCGGTTCCGCTCCCGCGACGAGCTCGAGCGCTCCCTCGTCGAGGCCGGGTACACGGTGGACGAGGTACGCGACGCGCCGGACCGGCCTGGCCGGGAGTTCGTGTTCGTCGCGCGCGCCGTCAGTTCGTGACGGCGTGCTCGACGCTCATGACGAGGATGACGCGGTCGGCACGGTCGGCAGGCGGCTGCACGTCGGCGTCCCCGTACCGCTTTCCGAGCCGCACGTAGAACTCGCCCTCGGGATCCGGGATCACCTCCACGAGCCGTCCGCGCACCTCGAGGAACCGGTAGAAATCGCGTTCGCGCACCACGGAGAGGCTCATCGACGGGTTGCGGCGCAGATTCCGGTACTTCTGACGCTTCGTGGTGTGCGTGAACCGGATGTGCTCGCCGTCGAACTCGAACCACATGGGGTTGACCTGCACGGTGTCGTCCGGGCGAACGGTGCCGAGGAACCCGAAGTTGGGCTCTTCGAGCATGGGCAGCAGGTCGGAGGGGATGATGTCGGAAGCCGTCATCCCTCCATCCTGGCGGTCCTTCCCTGGTCCCGCTCGTCAGGCGTCTGCCCCATGCCGCGCACTGTCTCGACTGCGTCGACGAGGGCATCCACCGCGTGCGCGAGGTCGTCGCGGGATGCCGTCGTCCAGCTGAAGCGAACGGCAGTGGATGCCTCGTCATCGGCCAGGCCCAGTGCCGTGAGCACGTGGGACGGCTCGGTCCGGCCCGCAGCGCACGCCGACCCGCTCGAGGCGACGACGCCGCGCCGTTCGAGCTCCAGCAGCACGGTCTCGCCGTTGACACCATCGATGACGAACGAGGCATGACCGGCGATGCGCTCGCGCGGATGCCCGGTCAGCCGTGCCCCAGGCACGCGCGACAGCACGGCGTCGACGAACTCGTCTCGCGCGGCATCGGTCGTGCCCACGCAGGCGGCGGCGTGGGCACGACGCTCCTGCTCCGCCGCCTCGAGAGCGGTCGCGAGCGCCACGGTGAACGCCACGTTCTCGGTGCCGGAGCGGCGCCCGCGTTCCTGTCCGCCGCCGTGCAGCACGGGCTCCAGCGGGATGCTGCCGCGCACGAAGACCGCGCCGGACCCCTTCGGCGCCCCCACCTTGTGTCCCGAGAAGGAGAGCGCGTCGACGCCGAGCGCTGCGACATCGAGCGACAGCTTTCCGGCCGCCTGCACCGCGTCCGTGTGGAAGCGTGCGCCCGCTTCGTGCGCCGCCGCCGCAAGCTCGGCGATCGGCTGCACGGTCCCGATCTCGTTGTTGGCGTAGGCGATGGACACCAGAGTGGTGTCCGGTCGCAGCACGGAGCACAGCGCATCCGCCGTCACGCGTCCGTCGCCATCCACCGGCACGAAGTCCACCGTGAAGCCGTACACCCGGCGCAGGAAGTCCGCAGACTCCAGCACCGCCTCATGCTCGGTCGCCACCGTGACGAGGTGGAGTCCGCGCGGCTCCGCGAGCGCGATCCCCTTGATGGCCAGGTTGTCACCTTCGGTTCCGCCGGAGGTGAAGACCACCTCGGATGCGCGGCAGCCGAGCACGGTGGCGACGCGGCGGCGGGCATCCTTCAGCGCCTCAGCGGCGCGCAGCCCGGCCTCGTGCGTGCTCGACGGGTTGCCGTATTCGCCCGTGAGGTAGGGCCACGCGGCCTCGAGCGCAGCGCGGCGCACCGGTGTGGTGGCCGCGGCGTCGAGGTAGAGCGTGGACATGATCAGCCGGCTTGCGGTGCGAGTGCGGGCGCGTCGACCTCGACGTCGAGACCGAGATCGAGCGAGCGCACGCTGTGGGTCAGGGCACCGACCGAGATGATGTCCACGCCCGTCGCCGCGATCGCCGCGACCGTGTCGAGGTTGACGTTGCCGCTGGCCTCCACGATCGCCCTCCCGCCCACGAGGGCGACGCCTTCGCGCAACTCGTCCGGCGTGAAGTTGTCGAGCATGATCGTGTCGACGCCTCCGGCCAGCACGGGCTCGATCTGGTCCATGCGGTCGACCTCGACCTCGAGGTGCGTGGTGTGCCCGAGACGCTCGCGCACCGATCGGATGGCGTCGGTCACCGAACGACCGTCCGCGGTCAGCACGGCGAGGTGGTTGTCCTTCGCCATGACCGCGTCGGAAAGCGAGTTGCGGTGGTTCCTGCCCCCGCCGCACACCACGGCGTGGCGTTCCAGGGCCCGCAGGCCCGGCGTGGTCTTGCGCGTGTCCACGATGCGTGCCCGGGTTCCCGCCGCAAGCCGCACGTACGCGGCCGTGAGCGTCGCGATGCCGCTCATGCGCTGCACGAGGTTCAGTGCGACGCGCTCGCCGCGCAGGATGCCGCGCGCAGGCCCGGACACGGTCGCGAGCGTCTGCCCCTTCGAGAACGACTCGCCGTCGGCGACGAGCACGTCGATGTCGAGCCGCTCGTCCACGGCGAGCATGGTGCGCGTGAGCACGCCGCCGCCGGAGAACACGCCGCTCTCCCTGGCGACGAGGCGCGCTGTGGCTGTCGCCTGCTCGGGGATGAACAGCTCGCTGGTCACGTCGCCCCACGGCGCATCCTCGTCGAGGGCGGCCAGGACGACGCGGTCGATGATCTGCTGGGTCAGCACGCGGCGACCACCTCTCCGATGAAGCCCTCCCGGGCGCTGAGCCGGTGCGAGGAGCCGATGGCCGCCTCGCCCGCCCGGTTGACCATGATGCTGTGCTCGCCTGTGGCGTCCGTCTCGGGGAAGTCACGACGGAAATGCGCGCCGCGCGACTCCCCGCGGGCCAGCGCGGACAGCACGACGAGCCGGCCGATGGTGAGCAGGTTGCGCTCCTCCAGTTCGGCGATCGCCGAGCTTGCGCGGTCCGCGCGGCCGGCATCGCCGCTCGTGCCGCGCTGCAGGCGATCGAGGTGGCCCAGCGCCTCGGTCAGCCCGTCGGCGTCGCGCTCGACACCGGCGAACCGCCACATGACGTCCCGCAGCTCGTCGGCAGCCGACGGTGCGCCATCCGTTCCCACCCGCTGTTCGCCCGGCTCCGCCGACGCGGTCCAGGTGTCCGTGAGAGGAGAAGCCGGCAGTTCCGACGCGGACAGCGCGTCGGCGGCACGCGCGGCGAACACGAGTCCCTCCAGCAGCGAGTTGGAGGCCAGGCGGTTCGCACCCTGTGCACCGGTGCACGCCGCCTCACCGACGGCGAACAGCCCGGGGATGCTCGTGCGCGCCCAGGCATCCGTCCTCACCCCGCCCATCCAGTAGTGGGCCGCCGGCGTCACCGGAATCGGCTGCCTCGCCCAGTCGAGACCGGCCGCGTCGCACGCGGCCTGGATGGTGGGAAAGCGCCTGGCGAGGAACGCGCGTCCGAGGCGGGTCGCATCCAGCAGCACGGGCGAGCCGTTCTGCAACTGCATCTGCCTGGCGATGCCGCGAGCCACGATGTCGCGGGGGGCGAGCTCGGCATCCGGATGCACACGCGTCATGAACCGCGAGCCGGAGGCGTCGACGAGCACGGCACCCTCTCCGCGGACGGCTTCGGAGACGAGGGTTCCGCCCGGTGCGGCGAGGGCCGTCGGGTGGAACTGGTAGAACTCCAGGTCGGCCAGCTCGGCGCCCGCCCGCCACGCCGCGGCCACCCCGTCTCCCGTGGCGACGGCCGGATTCGTCGTGTGGGCGTACAGTCGGCCGGCGCCGCCGGTGGCGAGCACGACGGCCTCTGCCGCCAGCGTCGACCTGTTGCCGCGGTCGTCCACGACGCGCGCGCCCACGACTCTCGACTCCTCGACCACGATGTCGGCGAGCATCGTGTGCTCCAGGATGCGCACTCCCGATGCCCGCACGCGGGCCGCGAGCGTCAGCTCGATCGCGCGCCCCGTCGCGTCGCCTCCCGCGTGCAGCACCCGCGCCCGCGAGTGAGCGGCCTCGAGCCCACGAGCGAGGCCTGCTCCTTCGCGGTCGAACGGCACGCCGGAGCCGATGAGCTCCCGAACGCGCGCCGGACCCTCCGAGCAGAGGATGCGCACGGCATCCTCGTCGCCGAGGCCCGCGCCGGCCAGAAGCGTGTCCGCGACGTGCAGGTCGACGTCGTCATCGTCGAAGAGCGCGGCCGCGATCCCGCCCTGCGCGTAGAGCGTGTTGCTCTCCTCGAGCGAGCCCTTGGTCAGCAGCGTCACGTCGGCGAACGACGAGACCCGCAGCGCCGTGGTGAGTCCGGCGATGCCGCTGCCGACGACGATCACGCGGGGCATGCTCAGGCCGCCATCGTGGTGTCGGGGCGCGCCGCGAGCATCCGCTCCAGCGCCACTCGCGCGTCGGACGCGACGTCGTCGGAGACGCGCACCTGGTTGACCACCGTTCCGTTCACGAGCGACTCGAGAACCCAGGCGACATAGCCGGGGTGGATCCGGTACATCGTCGAGCAGGGGCAGACGACGGGGTCCAGGCAGAAGATGGTGTGCTGCTGGTACTCGGCCGCGAGCCGCTGCACGAGGTTGATCTCCGTTCCGATGGCGAACGTCGAACCGGCGGGCGCCGCCTGGATCGCCTTGACGATGTAGTCGGTCGACCCGTACTCGTCGGCGGCATCCACGACCTCCATCGAGCACTCCGGGTGCACGATCACGCGCACGCCGGGATACGTCGCCCTGGCCTGCTCGATCTGGGACACGGTGAACCGCTTGTGCACCGAGCAGAACCCCTGCCACAGGATGACGCGGGCATCCAGCAGCGCGTCCGCGTCGTTGCCGCCGAGCGCCTTGCGCGGGTTCCACATGGGCATCCGCTCGACCGGGATGCCCATCGCCTTGGCCGTGTTGCGTCCCAGGTGCTGGTCGGGGAAGAACAGCACGCGCTTGCCGCGCTCGAACGCCCAGCGCAGCACCGTGGACGCGTTCGACGACGTGCAGACGATGCCGCCGTGCCTGCCGCAGAACGCCTTCAGGGCTGCCGAGGAGTTCATGTACGTGACGGGGATGACCGAGGCGAGCCCGTCGCTCTCCGCGCTCTCGTCGGAGTAGACGCCCATGAGCTGGTCCCACGCCTCCTCCACGGAGTCGATGTCGGCCATGTCGGCCATCGAGCATCCCGCTGCCAGGTTGGGCAGGATCACGCTCTGCTCGCGCGAGGTGAGGATGTCGGCCGTCTCGGCCATGAAGTGCACACCGCAGAACACGATGGCCTCAGCTTCGGGGTGCGCCTTGGCGGCGTTCGCGAGCTGGAACGAGTCGCCGACGAAGTCCGCGAACTGCACGACCTCGTCGCGCTGGTAGAAGTGTCCGAGCACCATGACGCGGTCTCCCAGCGTGCGCTTGGCGGCTCGGATGCGGTCGGCCAGCTCGTCCGCGGACGCGTCGCGGTACTCCTGCGGCAGCTCGCCCTGCACGGGCGAGTTCACCGGGATCGGGTCGGCCATGGATGCTCCGGGTCCGTAGCCGGGCATCCCGAGGTCGAAGGCCCACGGTGCTTCGACGAGTTCTGGTGTACAGGTCTCGCCGGACTCCGCGCCGGATTCGATGAGGCGGATGGTGGTGTCGACGGAGGCTGTCAGGGTCATGGGATGCCTTCTCTGCTGTGGAACGACTGGCTGTGGAACGACTGGCTGTGGAACGGCTGCTTCTGCGGTGGGAATGGTGCGGGGGTCGCGGGTCGTGTTCCCGTTCAGGGCGGCGGGAGCGGGCCGTTGTCGGCGAGGTCGACGGACTCGTCGTAGCGATAGAGCTTCGGCGGACGATGGCGGGTGCCGGTGAGCCGCTCACCGGTGTCGACGAGGGCGTTGGATGCCTCCATCGACCTGCGGAAGTTGGCCGGGTCGAGAGGCTTGCCGAGCACCGCCTCGTGCACCTCGCGCAGCTGGGCGAGCGTGAAGGTCTCGCCGAGCAGGGCGTGCGCGATGCGGGAGTACTCCATCTTGTTGCGCAGGCGCCAGAGCGCGTATTCGACGATCACGTTGTGGTCGAACGCGAGCGGCGGCAGCTCGTCGGCGGGGAACCATCGCACGTTCTGTCCCGTCGTGGCCCTGGCGGCCTCGCCGGAGCCGACGAGGGCCCAGTACACGATGGAGACCACGCGAGCCGCGCCCGGCAGCTCCGCGCTGGGGCGCACGAGCGGGGAGCGGTCGGCGTCGCCGAACGCGTACAGCTGTTCCAGGTAGCGAGGGGCGAGGCCTGTCGTGTCGCCGAGCGTGCGGCGCGCGGCATCCGCGAGTCCCTCCGTCACCCGCAGCGGCCCGCCGGGAAGCGCCCATCGGCCCTCGAACGGTTCCCGGATGCGCCGCACGAGCGGCAGCCAGAGGGTGGGCGCCAGGCCCTGCGCCCCGAAGCGGTCGTCGCTGCGCAGCGCGAAGATGACGGTCGAGACGGCCAGTTCCACATCCGCGCCCGACGCATGCGCGCGCGCCAGGTCTTCGTGGTCTCGCTCTGGGAGCTGACCGCTGTCGGAGGGGATGGCGTGATCTGTCATGAGAGTAAAAGTCGCTTTGACCTGAACTCATATTACACCTTTCGGTGGTACTGACTCGAACTGAATGACGCGGACGGTCGTCGCTCAGGCGCCGACGCGGCACGACGGATGTGCGCCGGTCGAGCCAGGAGCGCGGGCGCGGGACCACCGCGCACGATAGGCTGAGCGCACAACTGAAGATCGGGCCACACGGTCGATGCGGGAGAGTCCACGAGCTGCCATGCCGGCAGCGCGAACGGACACCGAAGGAGCAATCCTCCCCGACAATCTCTCAGGTACCCCTACCGCATCGAACTGGCCGCTCTGGAGAGCAGATCAGGTCGCCCGACCTGGTCTCGCCCACGGTGAAAGGTCCGGCACGCCGGTCCGAATCTCTCAGGCATTCAGTGACAGAGGGGGAGTTCCCGTAACGCACCACGTGGTGCGTGACGCTTTCGACGGGCGGACCCTTCGGTTCCCCAGCGAAAAGAAACGGAGAACTCATGGCCCAGGACTCGACTCGCGTGTCGCCGCTGAACGAGGCACATGTCGCGGCCGGCGCTAGCTTCACGGACTTCGCGGGCTGGCAGATGCCGGTTCGCTACTCGAGCGACCTCGCCGAGCACCACGCCGTCCGCACCGCCGCCGGCCTGTTCGACCTCTCGCACATGGGCGAGATCGTCGTGCTCGGTCCGCAGGCCGCCGACGCGCTCGACTACGCGCTCGCCGGTCGTCTCTCGGCGCTCGAACGCGGGCAGGCGAAGTACACCCTTCTGCTCAACGAGCGAGGCGGCATCCTCGACGATCTCGTCGTGTACCGAACCGGTGCCGACCGCTATCTCGTGGTGGCGAACGCGGCCAACCGCCAGGTCGTGGCCGACGAGCTCGACCGGCGCGCGGCATCCTTCGACGCGGATGTCTACGACGAGTCCGACGACATCGCGCTCATCGCGATCCAGGGGCCGAGAGCGCTCGAGATACTGCAGAACGTCGAGGAGCTGGGCATCGAGGCCGGCGATGACGTGCCAGAGGACCGCGAGGAACCCGACGTGGAGAACGCGCTCGCCGCGCTCAAGTACTACCGGTCGCTGTCTGGCACGTTCCAGGACCAGCCCGTGCTGATCGCCCGCACCGGCTACACCGGCGAAGACGGCTTCGAGCTCTACCTCGCGCCCGACAACGCGCGCGCCCTCTGGGATGCACTGCTCGAGACCGGAGCGGGCGCCGGACTCATCCCCGCAGGCCTCGCCGCGCGCGACACGTTGCGGCTGGAGGCCGGCATGCCGCTCTACGGCCACGAGCTCACGGCCGGAACGTTTCCCTCGCAGGCCGGTCTCGGCCGCGTCGTCGCCCTCGACAAACCGGGCGACTTCGTGGGCCGGTCCGCCATCGAGCAGGGAGCAGCCGCGGATGCCCGTGTGCTCGTCGGTCTCGCGGGCGCCGGCAAGCGCGCCGCGCGGGCCGGGTACACGCTGCACGTGCACGCCACGGCGGAAGGCGCCGACGACTCGCCCGTGGGAGAGGTCACCTCCGGTGCGCTCTCGCCGACGCTCGAGCATCCCATCGCCCTCGCCTACGTCGACCCGCAGTACGCCGAGCCCGGCACCGAGCTCGACGTGGAGGTGCGCGGCTCGCGCATCCCGTTCACCGTCACCGCATTGCCCTTCTACAGCAGAAAGAAGAACTGACATGGCCGTGCCCACCGACCGCAGGTACACCGCAGAGCACGAATGGGTACTGGTGGACGGCGACCTCGCCACCGTCGGCATCACCGAGTACGCGGCGGAGAAGCTCGGCGACGTCGTGTACGTCGACCTCCCCTCCGCCGGGAGCGACGCTGCTGAGGGCACGGTCGTCGGCGAGATCGAGTCGACCAAGTCGGTCGGGGAGCTGTTCGCGCCCGTCACGGGCGAGGTCGTCGAGGCCAACGACGCAGTCGTGTCCTCTCCCGAGCTCGTCAACAGCGATCCGTTCGGCGAGGGCTGGCTGCTCAAGGTGCGCGTCGCCGACGCTTCGCGACTCGAGGACCTGCTCGACGCCGAGGCGTACGCGGCTCTCATCGGTGAGTCCGCGTGAGCGGCACTTCGGCGGGCGGCCGTGCCGTCGCAGAGGCAGCGGACGAGGCGGACGGCGTGACCCGCGCCCCGGCCGGAGGCGGCGCGCGCACGACGTTCGCCGACCGGCACATCGGACCCGACGCGGATGCCACGCGCGTCATGCTCGATGAGCTCGGCTTCGACTCGGTCGACGAGCTGGTGCGCACGGCGGTGCCCAAAGGCATCCAGCTGCCCGCCGACGTCGACCTGCCGCACCGCGCACTGCCGGTGCAGGGCGTGAGCGAGCGGGAGGCGCTCGGGGAGCTGCGCGAGCTGGCGTCGCGCAACCGCGTGAACACGTCGTTCCTGGGGCTCGGCTACTACGGGACGCTGACGCCGGCGGTCATCCAGCGCAACGTGCTCGAGAACCCCGGCTGGTACACGGCCTACACCCCGTACCAGCCGGAGATCTCGCAGGGGCGTCTGGAGGCGCTGATCAACTTCCAGCAGCTGGTGTGCGACTTCACGGGCCTCGACATCGCCAATGCCTCGATGCTCGACGAGGGCACGGCGGTCGCCGAGGGGATGCTGCTCGCGCGGCGGGCGTCGAGGGCGAAGTCCAACGTCTTCCTCGTGCACCGCGACGCGTTCCCGCAGACGCTGGCCATCCTCCGCGGCCGAGCGGCGGCCGTCGGCATCGAGCTCGTCGAGCACGACTTCGACGGCGACCCGGCCGGGCTGCCGGATGCGTTCGGCGCGTTCGTGCAGTACCCGTCGGCATCCGGACGCGTCTGGGATCCGTCGCCCGTCATCGATGCCGTGCACGACAAAGGCGGCCTCGCGGTCGTGGCCGCGGATCTGCTCTCTCTCGCGCTCATCACCGCGCCCGGCGAACTCGGCGCCGACATCGCCGTCGGAACCACTCAGCGCTTCGGCGTGCCGATGGGGTTCGGCGGGCCGCACGCCGGGTACATGGCGGTGCGGTCGGGGCTGGAGCGGCAGCTGCCCGGGCGTCTCGTCGGGGTCAGCCAGGATGCCGCAGGCAAGCCTGCGTACCGCCTCACGCTGCAGACCCGCGAGCAGCACATCCGCCGCGAGAAGGCCACGAGCAACATCTGCACGGCCCAGGTGCTGCTGGCCGTGATGGCCTCGATGTACGCCGTGTACCACGGTCCGCGCGGCATCCGCGCGATCGCCCAGAACGTGCACGGCGCCGCAGCTGCTGCAGCACGCCGCCTGCGCGACGCCGGCTTCGAGCTCGCGCACGAGCACTTCTTCGACACGCTCGCCGTGAAGGTGCCAGGGCGCGCGGCGGAGCTGGTGGAGGCCGCGCACGGCCACGGGCTGCTCATCTCGGGCGTCGACGCGGATACGGTCGCGGTGGCGTTCGACGAGGTGACCGCAGGCGACAGCGCGCTGTCGGAAGCTCTCCTGGTCGAGGTGTTCGGACTCGAGCGAGGAGACCCGTCGTCTCACGGCGCCCCGTCGGCTCTTCCGGAACCGCTGGTGCGCACGAGCGCGTACCTCACGCATCCGGTGTTCAATTCGTACCACTCCGAGACGGCGATGATGCGCTACCTGAAGCTCCTCGCCGATCGCGACTACGCGCTCGACCGGGGCATGATCCCGCTCGGCTCGTGCACCATGAAGCTCAACGCGGCGACCGAGATGGCGGCGGTCACCTGGTCGGAGTTCTCGCAGGTGCATCCGTTCGCCCCGGCGTCGGATGTCGACGGCTACCTCGACCTCGTCGCCCAGCTCGAGACGTGGCTCGCCGAGCTCACGGGATACGACACCGTGTCTCTGCAGCCCAACGCGGGCAGTCAGGGGGAGCTCGCCGGCCTGCTCGCGATCCGCGGCTACCACGACTCCAACGGCGACACGCACCGCACCGTGTGCCTCATTCCGCAGTCCGCGCACGGCACCAACGCGGCGTCCGCCGTGCTGGCCGGCATGCGCGTCGTCGTGGTGGCGACGGATGCGTCGGGAAACGTCGACCTCGACGACCTGCGCGGCAAGGTGGCCGAGCACGCCGCTGAGCTGGCGGCCCTCATGATCACCTACCCGTCCACGCACGGCGTGTACGAGCACGACGTGGTCGAGGTCATCGACGCAGTGCACGCTGCGGGCGGGCAGGTGTACATCGACGGGGCCAACCTCAACGCCCTGCTCGGATTCGCGCGGTTCGGCGATTTCGGAGGCGACGTCTCGCACCTCAACCTGCACAAGACGTTCTGCATCCCGCACGGCGGGGGCGGGCCCGGCGTCGGCCCGGTCGCCGCGAAGGCGCACCTCGCCCCGTTCCTGCCCGGCCATCCGATGATGCAGTCGAACGACCACGTGGGGTACGCACACGAGGGCGCACCCGTGTCGGCGGCGCCGTACGGGAGCCCGAGCATCCTGCCGATCTCCTGGGCGTACGTGCGCATGATGGGCACGGAGGGGCTCTCGCGGGCGACCGCGTCCGCCGTGGTCTCGGCCAACTACATCGCGGCGCGACTGCGCGAGCACTATCCGGTGCTCTACGCGGGTGAGCGCGGGCTGGTGGCGCACGAGTGCATCCTCGACATCCGCCCGCTCACGGACGCCACCGGCGTCACGGTGGACGACGTGGCGAAGCGTCTGATCGACTACGGGTTTCATGCGCCCACCATGAGCTTCCCGGTGGCGGGCACGCTCATGGTCGAGCCGACCGAGAGCGAGGACCTCGCTGAGCTCGACCGCTTCATCGAGGTGATGATCGCGATCATGGCCGAAGCGGATGCCGTCGGCGCCGGCACCTACCCGGTGGACGACAACCCGCTGCGCGGGGCGCCTCACACCGCGGAGTCCGTCGTGGGGGAGTGGAACCACCCGTACACGCGCGAGCAGGCCGTGTATCCGGTGCCGTCGCTGGTGCGGAACAAATACTGGCCGCCCGTGCGTCGTATCGACCAGGCGTGGGGCGACCGCAACCTGTTCTGCGCGTGCCCTCCGCCGGAGGCCTTCGCGTAGCGCCGGATCCGCCGTCTGCCCATGCACGGGCCGACACGTGGACGCACGGGCACGGTCGTGCCGAAAACCCCGAGACATCCGGTTTCGTCTGACACCGACCGCGTGGCGGCAGGTCTCGACTGAATCGGTATGTCTCAGGATTTGGGCGGGGGTCCGAAGACGCCCGGCCAGAGGGCGACGGCGAGCGGATAGCCCACGAACGAGACGATGTCGAGCAGGCTGTGCGCCACGACCAACGGGGCCACGCGACCCCAGCGTCGATAGCACCAGCCGAACACGATGCCCATCGCGGCGTTCCCGAAGAACGGTCCGATGCCCTGGTAGAGGTGGTAGCTGCCGCGCACCAGCGCGGACGCGACGATGACCCACCACGAGTTCCAGCCCAGCTGCTTCAGTCGCGCGAACAGGTATCCGATCATGATGACCTCCTCCTGCAGCGCGGCCCTCACGGCCGAGAGCAGGAGCACGGGCACCGTCCACCAGTACTGGTCGAGCGGAGAGGCCTGCACGTCAACCGTGATGCCGGCCGCCCGTCCCACCGCGTAGAGAGCCAGACCGGGAACGCCGATGACGGCCAGGAGAAGCGCGCCGCCGCCGAGGTCGCGCCACGGCCTCGTCCAGTCGAGGCCCATCCGCCGGAACCCGCTCCGCCGGGGCAGCCACAGCAGGTAGATCACGAGCGCGACGGCCATGAGCGAGAAGAAGATGTCGAGCAGCTGGTAGGTCAGGTCCACCCACTGGGTCGACGACTGTGACGGGTTGAGCTGCGTGCTCTGGTCCTTGAGCGGCGTGGGCGCCGCGAGCCGCTGCACGATGGTGAAGATCGAGTAGACGGCGGATTGCCCGAGCGACAGCCCGAGCACGATGGCCACTTCCCACCACAGCGCGCGGCGCCGCTCGTGCTCCACCTCGACCTCGAGCGGGAAGGATGCCCGCGCCCGCCGCGTCCCGCTCGCCTCGCTCATGGCTGTCATCCTGTCACGAGCCACCCGGTCGCCCCGGCTTCACCGAGCTCTCACCCGTCACGTTCCGCAGACTGCCGACGAGGGCCGCTCTCGTCGTGCGACGACGGACGCGATGACCCGGAATGAGGATTATTCGATATTGCTCAAATGTTGCGAAGCGCGACGGAAACGAGCGTCGGGCGCCGCATGCGCGCCTGAAAGTCGCATCCCGGTTACTACCTCGTAACAGTTCTCGCCGCGGGATTTGTCCCTCGGTCGGGAGGTGTCTATCTTCATTGCTATCTAGCGCATGTCGCGGCCCCCGGTCTGTCGTGCGCCAAATTCCCAACCAGGAGGAACATTGAAGATCACGCGAAAGCGTCTGCGTCCCGTTGTGGGTGCCGTCGCGGTCGCCGCCGCCGCGGGCCTTGTGCTCTCCGGCTGCACGACAAGCACGCCGTCAGGTGAAGCGTCGTCTGGCGGAAAGACCATCACGGTCGCCGAGGTCAATGAGGCGTCGTCGTTCAACTACAACACCCCCCAGGGCAACCTGGACACGAACGGCTTCATCTGGCAGATGACGCAGCCCCAGTTCTTCACGCTGGACCAGAACTACAACATCGTCCACAACACGGACCTCGGCACGTACAAGAAGCTCAGCGACAATCCGCTCAAGGTCGAGTACACGCTGAACCCCGATGCCAAGTGGTCGGACGGTGTGGCGATGACGGCGGATGACCTGATGCTCGGCTGGGCTCAGTCCGCTTGCTACTACGACTCCGCCAAGTTCAACGACGACGGCGACGTCACCTCGGGCACGCAGTACTTCACCACAGCAGGTGGCTGCCCGTTCGCGACGAACCTGCCGAAGATCAGCAACAACAACCGCACCATCACGTTCACCTACGACCAGCCCTACGTGGACTGGGAGCTCGTGAACCCGATCCAGTTCCCCGCGCACTCCACGGCCAAGGAGATCGGCGTCAGCACCAAGGATCTGACGAACGCGTTCCTGAAGACGCCGAAGGGTGACCCCGACAACCCGGCAGCGCCGAACCCGATCATCCAGAAGGCCGCGAAGCTCTTCAACACGGGCTACGACGCGACCGCGATGCCGAAGGACAAGAACCTTCTGGTCTCCGGCGGCCCGCTGCAGGTGTCCGCGTGGACGCCGAAGCAGTCGATGACGCTGGTGCCGAACAAGGAGTACAAGGGCAAGCACGCCGTGAAGTTCGGCAAGCTCGTCATGCGCTTCATCGGTGACGCCAACGCACAGGTCACGGCTCTCCAGAACGGCGAGGTGGACGCGATCCAGCCGCAGCCGTCCGCCGACACGGTGAAGGCGCTGAAGGCCGTTTCCGGTGTTCACGTGCTCCAGGGCGACCAGACCGCGTACGACCACGTCGACCTGAACTTCAAGTCGAGCGTGTTCAGCGACCCGACGATCCGTCAGGCGTTCCTACTCACGATTCCGCGTGCCGACATCCTCAAGTCGATCATCACGCCGATCAACCCCGACGCGAAGGTGCTGGACTCGCAGGTCTTCCTGCCGCAGCAGAAGGGCTACGACGAGTCCGTCAAGAACAACGGCTCCTCGGCGTACGACAAGGTCGACATCGACAAGGCGAAGCAGCTCCTCGCGGGCAAGACCCCGACCGTGAAGATCCTGTACAACACGGGCAACCCGAACCGCGTGGACTCGTTCCAGGCGATTCAGGCCTCGGCTGCCAAGGCCGGCTTCAACGTGGTCGACGGCGGTTCGCCGCAGTGGAGCTCGCTGCTCGCCGGTGGTGACTATGACGCGTCGATCTTCGGCTGGATCAACCCGGGTGCAGGCAACGCCGCGCTCCCGCAGCTGTTCCAGATCGGCAACGGCGGCAACTACAACAACTACAACGACAAGGAGGCGAGCGACCTCGCGGTGAAGTCGCAGACGACGCTCGACCCCACGAAGTTGCTCCAGATCAAGCAGCAGATCGATGCGCTGACGTTCAAGGACGGATACGGCCTTCCGCTGTTCCAGACGCCTGGCCTGTTCGCCTACACCGGAAAGGTCAAGGGCATCAAGTACTTCGGCGGCCAGAACGGCATCTTCTGGAACTTCTGGGAGTGGACGAAGTAAAACAGTCCATAAGCTGATCAGCTAAGATCGCTCAGTCACGCGGGGCGTCGGACCGACTCGGTTCGACGCCCCGTCGCTGGGCACGGTCGCCTCGGCGTACCCTTTCGTACGCAGTATTCGGCAACGTCGCCGTTCGATGCGATCGCGCCTCCTGTTAGCAGAGGTTCGTTCACTATGGTGAGTTACATTGCGAGGCGCATCGGCGTCTCGATCCTGATCTTGATCGCCGCGTCGTTCATCATGTACGTGCTCGCGGCCAACTCCGGTGATCCGCTCCAGGATCTCGAAGGCAGCAATTCCCCCAACAAGACGGCGCTCATCGAGGCGCGCGTCCACACCCAGCACCTCGACCTGCCGGCGCCCGTCAGGTGGCTGCTCTGGCTCGGCGGCGTCGCCCGGTGCATCGTGCCCGTCGGCGGCGGATGCGATCTGGGCACCACATTCCAGAACCAGCAGGTCTCGCAACTGCTGCCGCAGGCGATGGCTGCGACGCTGCAGCTCGTCACGGTGGCGTTCGTGCTGGCCGTCGTGCTCGGCGTCGCGCTCGGCATCGTCACGGCCCTGCGCGCGTACAGCGGCTTCGACTACTCGATCACGCTCGTGAGCTTCTTCCTGTTCTCGCTGCCGTCGTTCCTGATCGCGGTGCTGCTGAAGAGCTTCATCGCCCTCGGCTACAACAACTTCCTCGCCGACCCCAAGCTGTCGCCTCTGGCGCTCGCGATCTGGGCCGTGGTCGTCGGACTCATCGTGCAGCTCATCGTCGGCGGCAACTTCCGCAAGCGGGTCGTGACGTTCCTGATCTCGGGGGCTATCACGGCGGCAATCCTGTGGTTCATGTCGGCGACGGACTGGTTTGTGAAGCCGTCGCTCGGTCCCGTCGTGGTGATCATCTTCTGCGCCGCGATCGGATTCGCGTTCGTGGCCCTTCTGGCCGGTCTCCACAACCGCAAGGCGTGGATCACGGCCGGCATCAACGTGCTCATCGCCATCGGGTGCTACTTCGGCCTGCAGGGGCTGCTCAACGTGTCCAGCGCTGGAACGCTGATCATCCTCGCCGTGGTGACCGTCGGTGTCGGGCTGGCCGTCGGGTTCTTCGTCGGCGGATACGATCGCGGACTCATGATGCGCATCGGCGCTCTGACGGCCTTCTTCAGTGCGGGCGTCATCGTGCTCGACCGGTTCATGCGGTCGTGGCCTGCGTACATGGACATCACGAACGACCGCCCGCTCGCAACGGTGGGATCCGGCACACCTGGTCTCGAGGGCGACGTCTGGATCACCGGCCTCGACACGTTCACTCACTTCCTGCTGCCCACGCTGAGCCTGCTCGCGATCAGCTTCGCCAGCTACACCCGGTATTCGCGATCCGGCATGCTCGAGGTGCTCGGTCAGGACTACGTGCGCACGGCGCGCGCCAAGGGCCTTCCTGAGCGGACCGTGATCGTCAGGCACGCCTTCCGCAACATGCTCATCCCGATCACGACACTCGTCGCCACCGACATCGGGGCGCTCCTCGGTGGTGCCGTCATCACGGAGTTCGTGTTCGGCATCAGCGGCATGGGCCAGCTCTTCGTCGCCGGTCTCTTCCGAACCGACGTGAACCCGATCATGGGCTACTTCCTGGTGGTCGCGATCACCGCCATCGCCTTCAACTTCCTCGCCGACCTGACGTATTCGGTGCTCGACCCGAGGGTGCGTGTGCGATGACCGGAATCAAGACGCGCACGCACGGCATGGAACTACTGGCTGCGGAGGTGGCCGCATGAGCACGATCCAGGGAAACATCCCCGAGCCGAGTCTGAACGACGGCGTCGACGCCGCAGAGACCGAGCCCGGTGGCAAGAGCCAGAGCCAGGGACGGATCATCTTCCGTCGCTTCCTCAAGAACAAGATCGCGGTCGTCGCGCTGATCATCTACGTGCTGGTGCTCGTGTTCTCGGTGTCGGCGATCGGCATCGGTCCGATCCACGGTTGGTGGCACTACACCTACAAGGAGCTCAACCCGCAGGTCAACCAGGGTGCTCCGACGCTCACGTTGTGGCCGTTCAGCTTCGGTGACCACCCGTTCGGACAGGACCGCATCGGCAAGGACTACTTCGCGCTGACCATGCGCGGCATCCAGAACTCCGTTCTGGTCATGATCGTGCTCGGAGTCTTCGCCACCGTTCTCGGAGTCATCGTCGGTGCCATCGCCGGGTACTTCCGTGGCTGGGTGGACGCCATCCTGATGCGCATCACCGACATCTTCATCGTGATCCCGGCCCTCGTCGTCGGCGCGATCGTCGGACGGACGGCCAACGGACTCGGCGCTTTCGGTCTGGCAGCACTGCTCGGCCTGGTGTCGTGGATGGTGATCGCGCGTCTCGTCAGGGCCGAGTTCCTCGCCCTGCGAGAGCGAGAGTTCGTGGAGGCGGCACGGGTCGCGGGCGCATCGGATGCCCGCATCATCTTCCGGCACATCCTGCCGAACGCGGTCGGCGTCATCATCGTCGCCTCGACGCTGCTCATCGCGGCCGCGATCCTGCTCGAGACCGCGATCAGCTATCTCGGATTCGGCATCAAGGCGCCCGACTCCTCGCTCGGTCTGCTGATCAGCCAGAACCAGAGCGCGTTCAGCACCCGGCCGTGGCTGTTCTGGTGGCCCGCGCTGTTCATCGTGCTGCTGGCGCTGTGCGTGAACTTCGTCGGCGACGGTCTGCGCGAGGCGTTCGACCCTCGCCAGCAGCGCTTCAGCCTGCGCAGGACGAAGGATCCGGAGCCGGACGAGCCCACGAACACCGACGCGCCGACGCGGATCGAGATGTCGATGGCGAGCCACGACGCATCAGCGGATGCCGACTCGCACGGCACCGGCGGCAAGGCGGAGAGCTAAGTGTCGCCCGAACACCACGTGGCGCTACAGCACCAGCACGAGGACGCTGCCCACCAGCAGCACCAGCAGCGCACCGTTCAGCCACCAGTGCACACGGATGCCGACGGGCGTCTCATCCGCCACTCCGGCCTCGATGCGTCCCGTGTCGCGCAGCCGAGCCCATCGTTCGCGGATGAGGTAGGCCACCTGGCCGGACTCGCTCGCGATGAGGTCGCCTGGGCGGATCGATCCGTCCGGGCCCGTCGGGGCCATCGCCACGCGGCCCCGATCCTGCTTGCGCGCCGCGATCGCGGCGCCGGTCCTGCCGGGAGCAGGCGCGGCCCATGCGCTGTAGCGGTGTCCGGGGGTGAACAGCGTGAGAGCGAACCTCGTGTCGACGTGGATCAGCGCTGGCCACGGCACCGTGATGGTGCGCACGACGTTGCGCACCATGATGCGTTCGTCATCGATCTCCACACGCGGTCGCCACAACGCCACCCAGGCGAGCAGGGCGACGAACGCGACAGGAACGATCACGAAGGGATCGCGGAGCTCTCCGTGCACCCACACGTAACCCGCGAGCACGAACGCATCGAGAAGCCACACGAGCACCGCGAACATGCGATTGAAGTTCGACACGAAGACATCACGGTCGACGGCCGCGGAATCCTGCATGACTCCATCGTGGCAGCATCCGCTCGCGCTTCCCTGCATGCGCGGCTCGCAGCACGAGACGTAAGACGGCCGAACGGCCGAGAAGGGGCCGCCTCCTGATGGCACCGGAGAACAACACACCCGTCCTGCAGGTCACCGACCTCAGCGTCGACTTCGCGGTGGACAACGTCTGGGTTCCCGCAGTTAAGAAGCTCAACTACTCGATCAAGCGCGGCGAGGTCATGGCTCTCGTGGGCGAGTCCGGCTCCGGCAAGAGCGTCAGCTCGATGTCCGTGCTCGACCTGCTCCCGGCGAACAGCCGGGTCAGCGGTTCCATCAAGCTGAACGGACGCGAGCTGCGCGGGCTGGCTCCCGCGCAGATGCGCGGCATCCGAGGCAAGGACATCGCGGTCATCTTCCAGGAGCCCATGACGGCGCTGAACCCGGTGCTGACCGTGGGATTCCAGATCGTCGAGACGTTGCGCATCCATTACGGCATCTCGCCGCACGAGGCGCGCGACCGCGCCATCGAGCTGCTGCGCCTTGTGGAGCTGCCGGACCCGATCAAGGCGTTCAACTCCTACCCGCATCAGCTCTCCGGCGGTCAGCGCCAGCGTGCCATGATCGCCCAGTCGATCTCGTGCGACCCCGGCCTGCTCATCGCCGACGAGCCGACGACAGCGTTGGATGTGACGGTGCAGGCCGAGATCCTCGACCTGATCCGCAACCTCAGCGACAAGCTCGACTCGGCCGTTCTGTTGATCACCCACGACATGGGAGTCGTTGCCGACCTCGCCGATCATGTCGCCGTCATGCGCAGGGGCGAGGTCGTGGAGGCGGGGCCGACGCTACAGATCTTCCGCGAGCCCAAGCATCCGTACACGATCGCGCTGCTGGATGCCGTGCCGCACCTCGGACAAGGCGCCGAGGGCGAGGAGATCGACGTCACCGTCGCCCTTGCCGCGGCCGCGCTAGCCGAAGAGGATGCGCCGACCGGGCTGATCGAGCAGATCCAGGTGAACGAGCGGGCGCTCGAGGAGGCCCACCGGATCGCCAAGGAGCTCGACGCGCGGGAGAAGGTGCTCGAGTTCAAGAACATCGTCATCGAATACCCGGGCCACGGCAGGGTGAAGGCGTTCCGTGCCATCGACGGCGTCGACCTCACGGTGCACAAGGGTGAGGTGATGGGCCTGGTCGGCGAGTCCGGCAGTGGCAAGACCACGCTCGGCCGTGCCGCGATCGGACTGCTTCCCGTCACCTCGGGCGAGCTCAACGTGACGGGTGTCGACCTATCGAAGTGGAACCGCAAGCGCGTTCGCCAGGTGCACAAGAACGCGGGCATCGTGTTCCAGGACCCGGCGTCGTCGCTGAACCCGCGCATGACCATCGGCGCGTCCATCGGCGAGCCGCTTCTGCTGGCGAAGGGCATCAAGGGCCGCGCGCTCGACAAGGAGGTGCAAGCGCTCCTCGACAGCGTCGAACTGCCCAAGGCGTACAAGTCGCGCTACCCGCACGAGCTCTCCGGCGGTCAGAAGCAGCGCGTGGGCATCGCCAGGGCGATCTCGCTGCACCCCGACCTCCTGATCGCGGACGAGCCGACGTCGGCGCTCGACGTGTCGGTGCAGGCGACAGTGCTCGATCTGATCAAGAACCTGCAGGCCGAGTTCCAGTTCGCCTGCCTGTTCGTCACTCACGACCTCGCCGTGATCGATGTGCTGGCCGACCGCATCGCCGTGATGCACCTCGGCCGGCTGGCAGAGGTGGGGACGCGCGACGAGATCCTGCGCAACCCGCAGGATCCGTACACGCAGCGACTCATCGCCGCGGTGCCGCTGCCCGATCCCGAGGTGCAGCGGGAGCGGCGCGAGCTGCGCGCGCGCATCCTCGCCGCGGGCAGCGACGAGTACAACAGCGAGACGCTGCACCCGGATGCCGAAGAGTACGGGGAACCCCAGCGCTACCCCGCGGCGGAGGGCTACAACGCGGGTGGCGAGGACCCCGAGTCCGACCGCGACCCGCGTCCGAACGACTGACGAACTGAGCGACCGACTGACGCGCTGAGAGAACGACTGACGAGATCAGCCATCGCGACCGCGTTTCGGAGGCGGTTCCGGCGTGGGCTCGCGGTGGCACGTGGCAGGTGGCTGCGGCCGGCGGCCGAAGGCGGCATCCAGGCATCCTCGGCTAGACTCGGGTGAAGGGCTTCTGCCGCCCTTTCGTCGTGCCCGCCCGCACCGTGTGCGAGAGGCGGCGCATCCGACTTCGGTCTGACCGCTGTGTCGCGGACAGGCATCCACCTTCATCCCTGCACGCGAGGACTACAGCCATGGCCATCCGCTCCCGTGACGATCTGCGCAACGTCGCGATCGTCGCCCACGTCGACCACGGCAAGACGACGCTCGTCGACGCCATGCTGAATCAGACGCACTCGTTCGCCGAACACGCCCACGTCGAAGAGCGCGCGATGGACTCCAACGAGCTGGAGCGCGAGAAGGGCATCACGATCCTCGCCAAGAACACGGCGATCTCGTACAACGGCAAGCACTCGGGCGGCAAGCCCGTCACGATCAACGTCATCGACACCCCTGGGCACGCCGACTTCGGCGGCGAGGTCGAGCGTGGCCTCTCCATGGTCGACGGTGTCGTTCTTCTCGTGGATGCCAGCGAGGGTCCGTTGCCCCAGACCCGATTCGTGCTGCGCAAGGCGCTCGAGTCGAAGCTGCCGGTCATCCTGGCCGTCAACAAGACGGACCGCCCGGATGCGCGCATCACCGAGGTCGTGCACGAGAGCCAGGACCTGCTCCTCGGCCTGGCCTCCGACCTCTCCGACGACGTGCCCGACCTCGATCTCGATGCGATCCTCGACGTGCCCGTCGTGTACGCCTCGGGCAAGGCGGGACGCGCGTCCGCCACGGAGCCCGGCAACGGCGAGCTGCCGGACAGCCCGGATCTCGAGCCGTTGTTCGAGGCGATCCTCAAGCACATCCCGGCGCCGACGTACGACGACGAGGCACCGCTCCAGGCGCACGTGACGAACCTGGATGCCTCGCCGTTCCTCGGCCGTCTCGCGCTGCTCCGCGTGTTCAACGGCACCATCAGGAAGGGCCAGACGGTCGCCTGGGTGCGCCACGACGGCGACGTGCACAACGTGCGCGTCACCGAGCTGCTCATGACGAAGGCCCTGGACCGTTACCCGGCCGACAGCGCGGGACCCGGCGACATCGTCGCCGTCGCTGGTTTCGCCGACATCATGATCGGCGACACGCTCGCCGACCCGGACGACGTGCGGCCGCTGCCCGCCATCCACGTGGACGAGCCCGCGATCTCGATGACGATCGGCACGAACACCTCGCCGCTCATGGGCAAGGTGAAGGGTCACAAGCTCACCGCACGCATGGTCAAGGACCGCCTGGACCGGGAGCTTGTCGGCAACGTCTCCATCAAGGTGCTCGACATCGGCAGGCCCGACGCCTGGGAGGTGCAGGGCCGTGGAGAGCTCGCTCTGGCCATCCTCGTCGAGCAGATGCGCCGCGAGGGCTACGAGCTCACCGTTGGCAAGCCGCAGGTCGTCACGAAGAAGGTGGACGGCAAGACGTACGAGCCGTACGAGCATCTGACGATCGACGCGCCCGAGGAGTACCTGGGCGCCATCACCCAGCTCCTCGCCTCCCGCAAGGGACGCATGGAGTCGATGTCCAATCACGGAACGGGCTGGGTGCGCATGGAGTTCATCGTGCCGTCGCGCGGCCTGATCGGATTCCGCACCGAGTTCCTCACCATTACCCGCGGAACCGGCATCTCCAACGGCATCTCGCACGGATACGACGAGTGGGCCGGCCCCATCGTGACGCGCAGCAACGGCTCCATCGTCGCCGACCGCGCCGGCGTCGTCACGCCGTTCGCCATCATCGCGCTGCAGGAGCGCATGACGTTCTTCGTCAACCCGACGGAAGAGGTGTACGAGGGCATGGTGGTCGGCGAGAACTCTCGCGCCGACGACATGGATGTCAACATCACCAAAGAGAAGAAGCTCACGAACATGCGGCAGTCGACCGCCGACAACTTCGAGTCGATGACGCCGTCCAGGCAGCTCACTCTCGAGGAGTGCCTCGAGTTCGCGCGCGAGGACGAGTGCGTCGAGGTGACGCCGGAGACGGTGCGCATCCGCAAGGTGGAGCTGGACCAGCAGACCCGTGGGCGCGCCGCGGCACGGCTGAAGCGCGAGACGCAGGCCTGAGCGGCGCCGTCATCCGGCCGCCGGCGCCCCGGTGTCGCGTCTTCCGTCGGTGAGCGCTGCCCCGGAACCCTGAGGATTCCTTGGGTCTGCCCGTGACAGCGCACCGCCGACGCGTTACCGTACGGGTGTCGGTGAATGCCGGCGTCGAGCATCGGGAGTCATCATGATCGCGTCGCGTCGCGCACTGATAGCCGTCCCGCTCGCCGCCCTCCTGGCCTTCGGGTCGACGGCGGCGCTGTCGGGATGCAGCGTGCAGGGCCTGGTGAAGAACGTGACCCACGGTCACGTCGATCTCGGCGGCAAGTCCGTACCTTCGGACTTTCCGCAGTCGGTGCCTCTCGCCAGCGGCGATGTGGTCTACGCGGCCTCGGTCGGGTCGTCGGACGGCAAGATCTGGAACGTCACGATCAAGGTCGGCGGCGCCGACGCCGTTGACACCGTCGACAAGCAGTTCGCGGATGCCGGCTACCGGCAGGACATGGACAACAAGACCGACAAGGGCGGAACGGCCTCGTTCACGAAGGAGCCGTACTCGGTGCTCGTCGTGATCGCGAAGGACTCGTCGAGCGGGTGGGTCGCCAACTACACGGTGACGCAGAAGAAGTAGGGCTCCTCAGCCGAAGAGCTTCTCCGCGAGGAAGTGTCCCGGCTCCGGCGCAGGCGGCACGGCGAAGATCGCCGAACCGATGTGCGAGATGTACTCGTTGAGGCGGTCGTACGATCCGAGTCGCTTCTGCAAGGTCACGAAGTGCGCCGGATCGTTCATGTAGGCGATGAAGAGCAGGCCGGCATCCAGCTGCCCGTACTGATTGATGCCGTCCGTGTAGTTGTACGAGCGGCGCAGGATCTTGACGCCCCCGTTGTTCTCGTGGGCCGCCAGCGCGACGTGCGAGTTCTGGGCGATGACGTGCTCGCCGTGCACGGTCTTGGCGAAGTCGGGCGTGTCGAACTCCTTGGTGCCCGACAGCGGAGCGCCCTCCGACTTGGTGCGGCCGAAGACAGTCTGCTGATCGCCGATGCGGTCGGCATCCCAGATCTCGATGTTCATCTGGATCTTGCGCGCGACCTGGTAGGTGCCGCCCGACATCCACGACGGCCCGCCGTCGACCCAGACGAAGTCGCGGAACTCGTCGTCGGAGCGGATGTTGCGGGTGCCGTCCTTGAACCCCATCAGGTTGCGTGGGGTGGTCTGGTTGGCGCCGGCGGAGGCGCGACCGAAGCCCATGACGGTCCAGCGCGTGCTGACCGTCCCTCGTCCCATCCTGGCGAGGTCGCGGATCGCGTGGTACGCCACCTGCGGATCCTCTGCGCACGCCTGGAGGCTGAGGTCGCCGCCGGTCAGCTCCTTCTGCAGGTTGTCGCTGGGGAGGTCGGGGAGGTGCTTCAGAAGCGCCGGCCGCTTCGCCGACAGGCCGAAACGGTCGTCGAAGATGCCCGGGCCGAGACCCAGCGTGACCGTCAGGGCGTTCGGACTGAGGTCGGCTGCCTCGCCGGTGTCCTGGGGCACGGCACCCGGCCTCGGCGGCTGAACCAGCCCGACGGGCCTGCCCTGCATGAGCTGGGCGATGCCGGCCGACCAGCGAGCGAACAACGACTCGAGGTCGTTCGCCGTGCTGCCGGGGTCGACGTCGAACGTCATGTACACGCAGTGGCGCTGCGGCTCGGTTCGGATGCCTGCCTGGTGGCCTCCGCCGTAGAACGGGTAGCTCAGCGATGCGTCGACCGCCTCGCCCTGATCCTTCGGCGCGAGCGCCTGCGCACCCAGCGTGCCTCCGACGCCCGCGAGCGCGCCGACGGCGAGCCCGCCGGCTCCCATCGCGAAGAGACCTCGCCTGCTCACCTGGCCGTCGGCGGGGGAGTGCCGGGTCTCAGGTGACCGTGCGCCGGCATCCGACGGCGCGGCACCCTGCGCGGTCACGCCGTCGCCGTGCTCGCGCCCTTCGCCTCGCTCCGCGTCGCCCTGCGAGTGTGGAGCGTCCGTCATTGTGCGGTGGCCACCTTCTCGGCGAGCCGCGACAGCGGATCCTGCAGGGCCTGCACGGCCTGGCTGAGCTTGTTGGCGTCTGCGGCCTTCAGCTGGGCCGTGTACGGCTGGTACCCGCCGATGGCCGAGGGGTCGCGGTAGGTGTCCAGCAGCGAGTTCACCTTGTCGAACTGCGTCCTGATCTGGCTCGTGAGCGACGCGTCGATCTTCGTGAGCCCTGGCTTCAGATATTCGAAGGCCTGCTGAGACCCCTCGACGTTGGCGGCGAAATCGACCAGGTCGGTGTGGCTGTACGCCTCTTCCTCGCCCTTGATCTTGGAGGACTGCACCTCCTCGAGAAGACCTGCCGCTCCGTTGGCGAGGTCCTCCGGCTTGTACTTCAGCGACTTCGCGAGCGATGCCAGCGTGTCGACGTTCTTCTGGAGCTCGGCGGCCAGCTGCTTGGTGCTGTCCGTGATCGCGCCGGCCTGCCAGAGGTCGCGCTCGATGGCATGGAAACCGTGCCACCCGACGGTGTCGTCGAGGTTGGAGGCGCGCATGTCGACGAGGTAGTCGAGGTTGCCCGCGTTGTCGTTGGCCTTGGTACCCGGCAGGACGAAGCCGTCGACATCGGACTCGATGCGCTCATAGAACGGCCGTGCCTGGCCGTATGCCTGCTGCGATGCCGCCACGTCGCCGGAGTCGACGGCGGCCTTCAGCGTCGCGACGCCCTGCACGAGTCCGGCGAGCTGGTCGTCCACGTAGCCTGCGTACTGGGTCGAGCCCTGCTTCAGGAGGGTCTGCACACTCCCGCCCTTCGTGGCCGCAGCCTTGCCCGTCACGGTGAACGGGATGTTCTCGTTCTTCCCGCCAGGGCAGTAGAGCGTGTACTTGCCGCCGCCTAGCGTCAGCGTGAAGCTCACGGGCTTGAGGCCGGGAGCCAGGTTCTCCTTCTCGCCGATGATGCGCTGGTCGCTCTGCAGCTCGACCTCGGTGATGCCCGTCGCGCTCTCGTTGCTCACCGTGAACGTGATGGGGCCGGCGGGAGCGGAGGCGTGGTCGAGTGTGCACGCGTCGGCCGAGCCGTCGTTCTCCAGCGTGATCTTCACGTGGGATGCGCCGGACGCCGACGGTTTGGCCGCGCCCTGGTCGGACGCGCATCCGGCCAGCATGAGAGTGGCGGTCACGAGCGCCGCCGCGGTGGCGAGGCCGGTGCCGACTCGGCGGCTACTTGGCTGCATAGGTCGTACTCCTGGGATTCGGGGGCGTCGAACGGGTGTCGACGTCGGCGGATGCCGAGGTGGATGCCGTGGTGGTCGTCGAGGTCGCCGCCGCAGCGGCGGTGGTTCCTTCGTGGTCGGGGGAGGCGGAGCGCTGCGCGCGCCGCGATCGCAGGGCGCCGGCCGCGAGCACGACGGCCGCCAGCGCGAGGACGAGCGGAAGCCAGAGCTTCCACAGCACGGACTCGCGAGCGGATGCCTGTGCAGCGGCGATGGACGCGCGCACCTCGGCCGCGTGGCCGGGTTTCACCGACCACGAGCCGTCTTCGCCGCTCACGGCGAACGACCGAGGCGCTACGAGGCCGCCCGCGGAGATCGTGACCACGGTGCGCACGTCGCTGGAGGCATCCACCAGACCGCCGCGGAGTGTGTAGGCGGTCACGCGGGAGGTGCTGGTCCAGTTCGCCGAGTACGGGCCAGGCGCGCGGCTCGGGTCGACGCCGACCGGCACGCGACCTCCCGCCAGCCTGACGAGCTCGTCGAGGTCGATGGTGCCGGGGCGGCCGGCCGGATGCTCGGTGGCCGTCGCTCGCCACTCCCTGTCGGCTCCGTCGTGCGCCGTGGGCGACGAGCTGCGGAAGCGCACGTCCTCGCCGACGGCCCCCGTCACGGAGAGCACGGCCGACGCGCCGCTCTGGCTGAATGTCGCCGTGCCGCCGTCGGTGAGGGGCGCGGAGGCCGGCACGTCCGGCTTGGCACCGGCGGGTACGGCGATGGCGAGTGCGAGGGCCGAGGCACCGAGCACGGCGGCCAAGGCGAACACCGCCTTCTGTGCTGAGGAACCGGTGAGTCGCATCCGCTTCGGCCACAGCGAGTACGCCAGCACGGGCACCACGTAAAGCGCCCAGCCGAGCACCTCGACCACCCGTGGGTCGGCGGGGATGCCGAGCACGCCGGTGATGAGCGCCGCCTGCACCGAACCGGCGGGCGCCAGCCAGGAGAGGTCGACTGTGCTTCCCTGTCCGAACGTGATCCAGCCGGCCTCGTGCGCGGTGCGCAGCGTCGTCACGACCAGCCCGGCTGCGACGAACACGAGGAAGATCCCCGTGATGGTGAAGAACCGGGAGAGGTTCAGCCGCACGCCGCCGGTGTAGAGGCCGATGCCGATGGCTATGGCGGCGCCGATGCCGATCACGGCGCCCAGCGCCGCGGCGCCCGCGCTCGTCGAGGCCTGGAACGTGGCCAGCAGGAAGACGGCTGTCTCGAATCCCTCTTTGAGCACGGCCAGGAAGGCCATGCCGGCCAGCGCCCACGTGGTGCCCGAGCCGAGCGCTGCCGCCGCCTCCCGCTCCAGCTCCTTCTTCATGCCGCGGGCGTTCTTCTTCATCCAGACGATCATCGTGGTGACGAAGACGACGGCGACTGCGCCGATGACGGCCTCCATGCCCTCCTGTGCCGCCTGCGGCAGGCTGGCCTCGATGCCCTGAAGGATGAATCCGACGGCCACGCTCAGCGCGAGCGCGGCGCCGACGCCGAGCCACATCGGCTTCAGCGATGCCCCGTTCCGCTTGAGGAACGCGGCGATGATACCGACGATGAGCGCGGCCTCGAGACCTTCGCGAAGGCCGATCACCAGGGTTGCGAGCACAGCGGAGCCTTCGGATTCGGGAGCGTGGGATTCGGTAAGGCTAACCTTACCTGCGATTCGACTGTAGGCGGGATGGCCGGTCGTTGTCCAGCCGTCTGAGCCGGTTCGCAGCAACGACGGAGCCGACGACGAGTCGACGAGTGCGTCGACGAAATGCGAGACGGCGGGCGACGGCGGTTCGGTCTGCCGCGATCGCCCGTATCATGTGCAGATGCTGATGCGCGTTCTCTCTGCCGTGATCATCGGCATCGCCGGCTTGGTCTTCGGGATGCTCGGAACCGTCGTGCACAGCGCCACGATCGGACCAGCACGGCTGCCGTGGGGGATCGTCGTCGCGCTGGTCGCCCTCGCCTGCCTGCTCACCGGCATCCGGCTCCTCAACGACGGCCGGCTCTACACCGCATGCGCCGCCCTCGGAGCGCTCGTGGCCATTGGAGTTCTGTCGCAGCAGAGCTTTGGCGGATCGGTGCTCATCACCAACGGAGCCGTCGGCTGGACCTGGATGGGCGGAGCGCTCGTCATCGCGCTGGTCACGGTGGTCTGGCCGCGGTCTCTCGCCCGCACCAGGGGACCCCGCACCCCGGCATCCAGCACCCGCGCATCCTGAGCGCCGAGGTGGCTCGCGGAGGGTGCCGAGGTCGCTCGCGGAGAGAAACGGCGGGTCCCGCGTCCTAGACTGGCTTCGCGCTCAACGAGCCCGAGAGGAGCCAGCACACCGTGACCTATGTCATCGCCCTGCCGTGCGTGGACGTCAAAGACCGTGCGTGTGTCGACGAATGCCCGGTGGACTGCATCTATGAGGGCGAGCGCACGCTCTACATCCACCCCGACGAATGCGTCGACTGCGGCGCCTGCGAGCCGGTCTGCCCGGTCGAGGCGATCTACTACGAAGACGACCTGCCCGAGGTGTGGAGCGACTACTACCGCGCGAATGTCGAGTTCTTCGACGACATCGGCTCGCCAGGAGGAGCGGCGAAGGTGGGCGTGATCCCGAAGGACCACCCGCTCGTGGCCGCGCTTCCGCCGCAGAACCACTGATCGCCGGCGAACGGCTGCACACGTGACCCGTCCCGATCTGCCCGACTACCCGTGGGACCTCGTGGCGCCGTATTCCGAGCGCGCCAGGAGGCATCCGGACGGCATCGTCGATCTGTCCATCGGCTCGCCCGTCGACCCGACCCCGGAACCCGTGCGAGCGGCGCTCGCCGAGGCGACGGATGCGCACGCGTACCCCCAGACGGCGGGCACACCGCAGCTGCGCGAGGCGATCGCCTCGTGGTACGCGCGGCGCAGGGACGTGCCAGGACTCCCTCCGAACGCCGTGCTGCCGACCATCGGGTCGAAGGAGCTCGTCGCTCTGCTTCCGATGCTGCTCGGGCTCGGGCCGGGCGACGTCGTGGTGCATCCGCGTGCCGCGTACCCCACGTACGCGATCGGCGCCGCCATCGTGCAGGCCGACGCGCTCGCGGCGGACGACCCCGACGAGTGGCCGGAGGGAACGCGACTGGTCTGGCTGAATTCGCCTGGCAACCCCGACGGACGCGTGCTCGACGAGCGCTTTCTGCGCCGGGCGGTCGAGCGGGCGCGACGACTGGGCGCGGTGATCGCCAACGACGAGTGCTACGCCGAGCTCGGCTGGGAAGGTCGGTGGGCCGACGAGCCGGTTCCCAGCATCCTCGATCCCCGCGTCGTGGGCGACGACCACTCCGGGGTGCTGTCGGTGTACTCGCTCAGCAAGCAGTCGAACATGGCGGGATACCGGGCCGCGTTCCTGGCGGGCGACCCGTCGTTGATCGCGAAGCTGCTCACCGTGCGCAAGCACGCAGGGCTCATGCTGCCCGCACCGTTGCAGAGCGCGATGGTGGTCGCGCTCGAGGACGACGAGGCCGTGCGCGAGCAGGTCGAGCGGTACCGGGTCAGGCGCCGTCTCCTGAAGCCGGCCCTTGAATCCGCCGGTTTCCGCATCGACCACAGCGAGGCAGGGCTCTACCTCTGGGCGAGCGCGGGGGAGGATGCCTGGACCACGCTGGGCAGGCTCGCCGACGTGGGAGTCCTCGCGGGCCCAGGCGTGTTCTACGGCGAGCACTTCCCACAGCACGTGCGCTTCTCGCTGACGGCGACGGACGAGCGGATCCGCTCGGCAGTCGCGCGTCTCGCGACCCTGTGACCCGGGCGGGCAACGGATGCCGGTGGCAGGCTCACGCACGCCGCTTCCGCGTGGAGCACACCGCTGGCCGCGGTGTTTTGGCGGTATCGCTGCACCGAATCCGGCTGCCGTTGGCGGGTACGACAGTGGACTCCCTTTGCCCGTAGGCTGTACTGGCACGATCTACGCCGCATGTCTGTGAGGAGGCTCGAGTGAACGCAGGTGGTCACGACGGAGGGGACGGCGACGCGCGAGCCACTCTGACGTACCCGGGCGGTACAGCCGAGTTCCCGGTCCTCCCCAGCGTGGACGGCGCCTCGAGCATCGACATCTCGACGCTCACGCGGCAGACCGGTCTCACCTCGCTCGACTACGGGTTCGTGAACACCGCGGCAACGCGCTCCAAGATCACGTTCATCGACGGCGACGCCGGCATCCTGCGCTATCGCGGGTATCCGATCGAGCAGCTGGCCGCGAACTCCACGTTCCTCGAGGTGGCGTGGCTGCTGATCCACGGCGAGCTGCCCACGGCAGACGAGCTCGGCGAATTCGACGAGCGGATCCGCCGTCACACCCTCCTGCACGAAGACCTCCGCCGCTTCTTCAGCGCACTGCCGCACGATGCGCACCCGATGTCGGTGCTGTCCAGCGCCGTGTCGGCGCTCGGCACGTTCTACCAGGACTCGTTGAGCATCAGCGACCCGAAGGCGGTGGAGCTGTCCACCATCCGGCTGCTCGCGAAGCTGCCGGTCATCGCCGCCTACGCGCACAAGAAGAGCCTCGGCCAGGCGTTCCTCTACCCGGACAACGCGCTGAGCTTCGTCGACAACTTCCTGCGCCTCAACTTCGGCACGATGGCCGAGCCGTACGAGGTGAACCCGACGGTGTCGCGGGCGCTCGAGCGTCTGCTCATCCTGCACGCCGATCACGAGCAGAATGCGTCGACGTCGACGGTGCGGCTCGTCGGCTCGACGCAGGCGAACCTGTTCGCGTCCATCTCCGCGGGCATCAACGCGCTCTACGGTCCGCTGCACGGCGGTGCGAACGAAGCGGTTCTCGACATGCTGGCGGCCATCCGTGACTCGGGCGAGAGCGTGCACCGCTTCGTCGAGCGGGTGAAGAACAAGGAGGACGGCGTTCGGCTCATGGGCTTCGGCCACCGGGTCTACAAGAACTACGACCCGCGGGCCAAGCTCGTCAAGGAGAGCGCGGATGCCGTGCTGCAAGACCTCGGCGTGCACGACCCGCTGCTCGACATCGCCAAGGAGCTCGAGCAGATCGCGCTCGATGACGACTACTTCATCGACCGCAAGCTGTACCCGAACGTCGACTTCTACACGGGCGTCATCTACAAGGCCATGGGCTTCCCGACCCGGATGTTCACCGTGCTGTTCGCGATCGGCCGCCTGCCGGGGTGGATCGCGCACTGGCGCGAGCTGAACGAGGATCCGGCCACGAAGATCGGCCGCCCGCAGCAGCTCTACGTCGGCGAGCCCGAGCGCGATTACCCTGCGGAGCGCTGAGCCGAACCCGACACCGTCGGTTGCGCTTGTCGAAACCGTGCACCGTCGGTTGAGCTTGTCGAAACCGCGCTGACGGGGGTTCCGACGGGCTCAACTCGCGGTGGTGGTGGGCGTCAGCGTCAGGGTGTCCTGGGTCGCCTTGTCGACGGCATCCGCGGTGAACGGCCACGCCCTGGTGCGATTGTGCTGCCAGAGGGGTGTCTGGTCGACGTAGTGCGGGTTGAACGCGTGACCGGAGTCACCGGTGAGGTTGATCCACGTCGAGTCGTCGAAGTCGTTCAGGTCGATGACCTGGCGCATCGAGGGGACCCAGTTCACCTGGTAGCCCTGCGAGGCATCCCAGCCGACAGCATCGACCACCGACGACCCGCCTCCGAGCTCGTACGGTCCACGGTTGAAGAGCCACTCGATGGGCGCGATGCCGGATGCGCCGAAGCTCTGGTTCGTGACCTCGAGGGTGTGGATGTCGCCCCACCGCCACTGGGACGTGTCCGGCCCCATGAGACGCACGGCTTCGTGGTACGCCTGGTCGGCGGCGTAGGCGAACATCTCGTCTCGACTCCCGACACCCAGTTTCTCGTCGGACCACCAGGACGAGTCGCCGTCCTTCACGAGGGTGCCCACCACATGGAACCACCGGTCGCCGCCCACCGGGACGGCGCCCTTCGGCAGCTTGCGCGCGAACGCATCGTGCAGCAGGTTGCGCCAGAAGATGTTGAAGTACGCGGCAGCCGCGCTGTCTGTGTCGTCGTGGTAGTTCCAGTGCGACAGCAGGTCCACGGCCGTGCGCGTTCCCTCGTCGAGCGGCGCCTTCTTCAAGATCGGCACGAGCGCAGCAGCGTTGGCGTCGTACGTGTCGGCGTCGATCTTCGACATGTCGCGGGAGGTGATCTTGGTGCCTGAGGCGATGAGCTTCTTCAGGTCGTGCGTGATGCGGTCCGCTCGATAGCCGGCATCCCAGTCCCTGGTGATGTCGACGGGGAACGACGGCCCCACTGCCGCGTTGTTGGCCGTGACGATGTATCCGCTCGCCGGGTTGTACACGCTCGGCAGCTGATCGAACGGCACGAAGCCGTTCCAGCCGTACGCGCTCGTCCATCCCGGCGTGATCGTCGTACCGTCGCCCTGCTTGCGGATCGGGATGACGCCGGGCGCCTGGTACCCGATGTCGCCCTTCGTGTCTGCGTAGATGAGGTTCTGCGCCGGCACGTCGAACTGCCTGGCGGCATCCCGGAATCCCTGCCAGTCGGTCGCGCGGTCGAGCGTGAAGATCGACTCCGCGGTCGTTCCCGGCGTGAGCGCCGTCCACTGCAGAGAGAGCGCGTACTTGCCGCCGGGGATGTCGCCAGACGACTTGACGTGGCTCTTCACCACGGTGTCGTACGCACCACCCGAGACGACGGGACCGTGCAGAGTGGAGCGCACCGTCATGGTGACGGGTCTACCGCCCGCGACCTTGATCGTCTCCTTGCGCGTGGTGAACGGCAGCACCTTCCCGTCGTATTCGTACCCTGTGCCGTTGAGCTTCTCGAGGTAGAGGTCGGTGACGTCGGGACCGAGGTTGGTGAAGCCCCATGCGATGTGGTCGTTGTGCCCGATCACGACGCCGGGCAGACCGGAGAAGCTGAATCCCGCGACGTCGAACGGGCACGTGGCCGTGACCTTCTCGCAGTGCAGACCCACCTGGTACCAGATGCTCGGCGCTGCAGGGCCGAGATGCGGGTCGTTCGAGAGCAGGGGCTTGCCGGTCGCTGTGTGGGATCCGGCGACGACCCAGGAGTTGGAGCCGATGTCGTCGCTGTTGATTCCGAGGAGCGCAGGCACCTCGGCGGCTGACGCCTGCACACTCGACGCCAGCGACGCTACGTCGTGGGCCTCGTCGCCCTGTACGCCGGCATTGTTAGCGCTGGACGATGAAGCGCTCGTGGCGGCGGCCGGTGCTGCAGAGGGCGCCACCCGGCCGGCGTCGCCACCTCCGGCATCCGTGATGGTCGGATGCGCGTCATACGGATACGCGGGATGCAGCTGCGCGATCTGCGCGGACGACAGCGTGGTGGCCAGCACCGCCCGATCGAGCTCGTCCTCGAGATTGGATCGCAGGTCCCACGCCATGGCCTTCAGCCACGCGACGGAGTCGGCCGGCGTCCACTTCTCCGGCGTGTAGCCGGGAGTCTGCAGCCCGAGCACCGCGTACTCGAGAGAGATGTCCGCGCCCTTGTGGCCCTTCAGATACGCGTTCACGCCGTCCGCATAGGCCGTGTAATAGGAGAGGGAAGTGGCATCCATCCGCTTCACCTCCTGCTCGGCCACGCGTCGCCAGCCGAGTGTGCGGATGAACTCGTCGGTTCCGAGCTGGCTCTTGCCGAACAGCTCACTCAGCCGCCCCGCCGTGACGTGCCTGCGGAAGTCCATCTCCCAGAAGCGATCCTGCGCGTGCACGTAGCCTTCGGCGAGGAACAGGTCGTGGGCGCTGGATGCCGTGATCTGCGGGACCCCGGCATCGTCGCGTCGCACCTCCACCGCGGACTTCAGTCCGGGAATGGCGAGCGTGCCGGTCGTCTGCGGGAACGAACGGGTGACGGTCCAGAAGCCGAGGACGGCGACGATCAACGCGAGCGTCACGACGATCGCCAGGAGCACCCCGAGGAACCGCCAGAACGGATGCCTTCGTGTCAGGCGCGGTGCATCGGTGCCCACTTCACTCCCTCGTGTCGTCCCCGCACATGGTATCGGGCTCGAGGCGGCGGGGCGGGAGGACCTGGGCAGAAGCGGCGCGGCGGAGTGCAGCGAGCGAGTCGCGCGGTGCGCCCGCCAGGCGCCGCACCAGGTGCTACGCGTGCAGGATCGTGTTGAGCTGCACACCCTCACCGGTGCGCTGGAGCACCTCGACGGCCCCGGTGAGCGAGTTGCGGCGGAACAGGAGGCGGGGTACGCCGGAGAGCTCGACAGCCTTGACGGTCTGCGCCTTGCCGTCGGGTGTCGGCGCACTGCCGACGAGCACGACCTTGGTCCCCGCTGTCACGTAGAGGCCCGCCTCGACGACGCAGTCGTCGCCGATCGAGATGCCGATGCCGCTGTTGGCGCCGAGCAGCGAGCGCTCGCCGATGGAGACCCGCTGCGTTCCGCCACCGGAGAGCGTGCCCATGATGGACGCGCCGCCGCCGATGTCCGACCCGTCGCCCACGACGACGCCCTGCGAGATGCGCCCCTCGACCATCGAGGCGCCGAGCGTTCCTGCGTTGTAGTTGACGAAGCCCTCGTGCATGACCGTGGTGCCGGGGGAGAGGTGGGCGCCGAGCCGGACGCGGGACGCATCCGCGATGCGCACCCGGTCGGGCACGACGTAGTCGAGCAGCCGCGGGAACTTGTCGATACCGCTGGCCTGGATGCCCGCCCGCTGCAGAGACGGCCGCAACCGCGCGTAGTCGTCGGGATGCATGGGGCCGGCGTTCGTCCACGCCACGACGGGCAGGTGGGCGAAGATGCCTTCGAGGTTGATGCTGTTCGGAGCGACGAGCAGGTGCGACAGCAGATGCAGCCGGAGGTAGGCATCCGGCGTGCTGCCGACCGGAGCGCCGAGGTCGATTTCGATGGCGCGCGCATCGAGCCGCACGTTGCGTCGCTCGTCCTCGCCGGTCTGCGCCTCGAGCCCGGCGGGCACGATCCACGGCTCCCGGCCCTCGGGCAGCCGTCCGAGTCGCGGCTTCGGATACCAGGTGTCGAGCACCGTCCCGTCGCCCGCGACGGAGACCAGGCCATAGCCCCAGGCGTACGTCGCCTCGGGCGATGCGCTGTCGGAGGGCGTGGCTGCAGAGGGCGGAACGGCGGGCATGCCTCTACATTAGGGGAGCCCGCGGATCCGCGGCCGCGCTCGCGAACGCCGGCAGGGCCGTACCCTGGAACGGTGCCTCTGGACCTTACGGCCGGCCCGGTCGACCTCACCCGTGCCATCTGCGACATCGAGTCCGTCTCGGGCAACGAGGAGGGGCTTGCGGATGCCATCGAGCACGCCGTGCGCGAGCTCCCGCACCTCTCCGTGACCCGTGTCGGAAACAACGTCATCGCACGCACCGAGCTGGGGCGCGAGAAGCGCGTGGCCATCGCCGGGCACATCGACACCGTGCCGGTCAACGACAACCTGCCCACCCGGTTCGAGACGCTTGCGGGAGTGGACTACCTGTGGGGGCGCGGCACCGTCGACATGAAGGCGGGAGTCGCCGTTCAGCTGTCGCTCGCTGCAGAGCTCGCGGATCCGCGCTACGACATCACGTGGCTCTGGTATGACAACGAGGAGGTGTCCTCCGACCTCAACGGCCTGCGCAGGCTGTCGGTCGACAGGCCCGACCTGCTGGAAGCGGACTTCGCGATCCTCGGCGAGCCAAGCGGAGCCGAGGTCGAGGGCGGGTGCAACGGAACGCTGCGCGTGGACGTGCGGACGACGGGCCTTCGCGCGCACTCGGCACGCCCATGGGTGGGGGACAACGCCATCCACAAGGCAGCCCCCATTCTGCAGAGGCTCGCCGACTACAGAGCCAGAGAGGTCGAGGTGGGCGGCCTGGTGTACCGCGAGGCGTTGAACGCGGTGCTGATCCGGGGCGGAGTGGCGACCAACGTCATCCCCGACGAGTGCGTCGTGCACGTCAACTACCGTTTCGCGCCGAGTCGCTCCGGGCAGGAGGCGATCGAGCACGTGACGCACGTGTTCGACGGCCACGAGGTCACCGTCGTCGACCTGGCCGAGGGTGCCAGGCCGGGGCTGGACACGCCGTTCGCGCGGGAGTTCGTCGCGGCCGTCGGCGCGGAGGCCAAGCCCAAGTACGGGTGGACGGATGTCGCGCGGTTCGCCGCGCTCGGCATCCCCGCCGTCAACTACGGGCCGGGCGACCCGATCAAGGCGCACGCCGATGACGAACGGGTCGCATGCGACGAGATCGTCGCGTGCGAACGCGGTCTCCGACGCTGGCTGGCCCGGTGACGACCGGCGACGAGTGCACGGCCACGGCGCGGGGAGCGCGACGCCGCGACCGCAGCATCGTGGCAGCGCGACCGTGACCGACCTCGACCTCGGGCACGCGGCGACCAGGCGCAGGCTGTTTCCTGCCGGTATCCGTCTGCGCTACCGGCTCACGCCGTGGTGGGTCAAGGTGATCGTCGTCTACCTGCTGGCGCGTCTGGTCACCACCGTGATGCTGGTCGTGCTGGCCGGCGTGCAGGGTCCCAACCCATGGACGGGCGCGCAGCCCGGCTACTTCGACTACGCGTCCATCTGGGACGGCCGCTGGTACGACATCGTCGCAGAGGCCGGCTATCCGAAGACGCTGCCCATCGGGGCGGACGGAAGCGTTCAGCAGAACCCGTGGGCGTTCCTGCCCGCGTACCCGTTCCTCGTGCGGGCGATCATGACGGTCACGTTCCTGCCCTGGTCGCCGACAGCGGTTCTCGTCTCGTTCGGATTCGGGCTGGGAGCCGCGCTGCTGTTCCACCGGCTGCTCGCACTGCGGCTGCCGGCGTCCGTGAGTCTGTTCGCGACGGTGCTGTTCTGCGCGGGGCCGACCTCTCCGCTGTTCCAGCTCGCGTACGCGGAGTCGATGTACCTGTTCTTCCTCATGCTGGCGCTCTACCTGTTGATGCGCCGCAGGTACTGGTGGATGCTCGCGCCCATCGTGATGATGGCGCTCACGAGACCGAGCGGGCTGGCCTTCGCCCTCGCGATGGGCTTTCACGTGGTGTACCGCTGGGTGGTGCGCAGGCGCGACCCGTTCACCGTGCGGGAGCGCGTGGCATCCGTCGTCGTCACGGTCGTGTCCGGCCTGGCCGGGCTCGCCTGGCCGGCCGTCGCGGGGTGGGTGACCGGGGTTCCGGATGCCTACATCGCCACTGAACTGTCGTGGCGCTCCGACTACATCGGGCCGAGTCACCTGCTGCCGTTCGCGCCGTGGTTTCAGGCCGTCGACTGGTGGTTCTCCGTGTGGCTGCGCCTTCCGCCGTGGCTCGGGTACCTCACGCTGGTGCTGATCCTCGCCCTGTTCGCGATGTGGATGTTCACGCCGTCCGTGCGCAGGCTCGGTGTCGACCTCAGGTTCTGGCTCGTCGCGTACGCACTGTATCTGCTGGCCGTGTTCTTCCCGCAATCGAGCACGTTCCGGCTGCTGGCACCGATGGCACCGCTGGCGGGGGCACTGGCCCAGCCGACCAGCCGGGTCTATCGCGTGGCCGCCGTGGTCGCGTGCCTGGTGCTGCAGTGGGCCTGGCTGCTGCTGTGCTGGGGCGTGGACGGGGCCGACTGGTCGCCGCCGTGATACCCGCGCACGCGCGCTGACGGGAGCGCGGCCGGTGGTCGTGGACGTTCAGGAAGGGGCACGATTTCCCAGCCGTTCACCAGATGTCGGATAATAGAGGAACATCCACGAAAGGGGAGCTACATGGCGGCCATGAAGCCGAGAACCGGAGACGGACCCATGGAGGCTGTGAAGGAGGGGCGGCTCATCATCGTGCGCGTCCCCCTTGAGGGTGGAGGCCGGCTCGTCGTCTCGGTCAATGACGCCGAGGCAAAGGAGCTTCACGACGTGCTCGGTCAAGTCATCTCGGGCGGCTGACGCACCACAACGAGAACCACGAAAGAGAGCGGATGCCCCATGGCATCCGCTCTCTTTCGTCTGTCCGCAAAGCGCGCTGTCCGCAAACAGCGCTGTCCGCAAACAGCGCTGTCCGCAAAGAGCGGAGCCCGGTGATCAGTCGCCGAGCTTGGTCAGCTGGAGCAGCCCGTCGCCCACGGTGCTGAGTGCGCTCACCACGGCGGGCGACGCGGCGATCTCGGTGACGAGCGTGCGGAATCCGGTCGTCACCTCGTCGCGTTGCGCCGGATCGGCGACGCGTCCCTTCCACAGGGCGTGCGCGACGAGCACCGTGCCGCCAGGGCGCGCGAGGCGCAGGGCGTGCTCGACGTACTCGATGGCTCCCACCGGGTCGGCGTCGACGAAGACGATGTCATAGGCGTTCTCGTTCATCCGCGGCAGAACGTCACGAGCGCGACCCGTGATGAGCCGCACGCGCGAAGGCTGGATGCCCGCGTCACTGAAGTTCGCCCGGGCGCTGTGCAGATGGTCGGGTTCCACGTCGATGGAGGTGAGCGTCGCCGCCGGGCTGCCGCGCAGCAGCCACAGCCCGGAGACTCCGACTCCGGTGCCCACCTCGAGGATGCTGGTCGCCCGCGAGGCCGACGCGATCACGGCCGCCTGCGCGCCGATGGAGGGTGCGACCGGCTCGATGCCGAGCTCGAGGGACTGCGCCCTGGCCGCCCGGATCGCTTCGGACTCCGAAACGATGTCGTCGGCGAACTTCCAGTTCTGATCGTGTTGAGACACAGACGTTCCCTCCTCGCCGTCAACAATACGGGCAGACCGGGCGTTGACCGGTCTCCCGCGCAGACGCCGAGTGCGGTGGCCGGTCTCCCGCACAGGCGCCGAGTGCGGTGGCCGCTCTCCCGTGCGGGCCGGGTGCCGCCGTCGCTCGATCAAGTCTCCACGGCGCGACCGTGAGCGAGTGGGGCGGATGGGCCCTCCGGATGGCCGACGACCCGATCGGCTGCGTAACGAGATGCATACGACGCATCCGCGGCCCAGCCGCTCGGGTTACTCTGTACGGGTGTTCGGTTTGACCATGGAGAAGTTGGTGATCATCGCGGTGATCGCCATCTTCCTCGTCGGTCCCAACCGGTTGCCGAGGTACGCGGCCCAGCTGGGCCAGTGGGCGCGCAACCTGAGGAACATGGCCACGAACGCCACCGAGAAGATGCGCGAGGAGCTCGGACCCGAGTTCGACGACGTCGACTGGCGCAAGCTCGACCCCAGGCAGTACGACCCGCGCCGCATCATCCGTGACGCGCTGCTGGATGACGAGCCGGCACCAACGCTCAGCAGGCCGGCCAAGACCGCCCGGCTCGAAGACGGCGATCTTCCGCCGTACGACAGCGAAGCCACCTAGCGCGCCAGCCGGCCGGCACTCCGGGTCTCTCATCAGCGTCTCTCGTCGGCGCGGACGTTCGGTTGCCGCGTGCCGCTCTTCTGCATGGCCGCGTCGGGCTGGTCGTCCGAAGCGCTCGCTCAGGCCGGCCGTGGGTTGAGCGACCGGCCCGCGAGGCCACGCGGTCGGTTCGCGATGCGGTCGGCCATCCCGCCGATGGCGACGGCCGCTGGGTCTGACGGATCCTCGACGACGATCGGCACGCCATCGTCGCCGCCTTCTCGCAGGGCCACGCTGAGCGGAACGGATGCCAGCAGCGGCACCGTCGTTCCCGTCGCCTCCGAGAGCCGCTCGGCCGCCTCGGCGCCGCCGCCCGAGCCGAAGAGGTCGAGCACGCTCCCGTCGGGCTGAGGAAGGCCCGCCATGTTCTCGACCACCCCGAACACGTTCTGCCCGGTCTGCCTCGCCACCACACCGCTGCGCACGGCGACGTCGGCGGCCGCGGGCTGCGGCGTGGTCACCACGATGACATCGGCTCCGGGAAGCAGCTGTCCGACCGAGATGGCGACGTCGCCCGTTCCGGGCGGCAGATCGAGGAGCAGCACGTCGAGGTCGCCGAAGTACACGTCGGTGAGGAACTGCGAGATGGTGCGATGCAGCATGGGGCCGCGCCAGGCGACTGCCGTGGAGCTGCCCTGTCCTCGTGCCGGGTCGAGGAACATGCCGATCGAGATGGTCTTCACACCGTACGCCACGGGCGGCAGGATCATGTCGTCGACCCTGGTGGGCTGCTGCGTCACGCCGTCGCGCACGAGACCGAGGATGCCGGGAATCGAGAATCCGTATACGTCGGCATCCACGAGGCCGACCCGCAGCCCGCGCTGGGCGAGCGCGACGGCCAGGTTGGCCGTGATGGTGGACTTGCCGACGCCGCCCTTGCCGCTCGTCACGGCGTAGACGCGCGTGAGGGAGTCAGGGGTGAACGGATTCACCCGACCCCGGGAGCCGCGCAGCCGCTCGGTGAGCGCGGCGCGCTCCGCCGGCGTCATGACCGAGATGTCGAGCTCGAGCGACGTCACGCCAGGGGCCAAGGCGACCGCCTCGCGCACGTCGCGTTCGATCGTGTCTGCTGCCGGGCATCCGACGATGGTCAGCTTGATGGCGACGGATGCCCTACCCGCGTCGTCGGCGGAGACCTCGCCGACCATGCCGAGGTCGGTGATCGGCCGGCGGATCTCTGGATCGATGACGCGCGCCAGTGCTGCGCGCACCCCGTGCGCGACGTCAGCCACGCGCGGGCTCGTCGTGCTGGGCGACGCGGGGGGCGCCTGCCGCTGCGGTGTTCTCGGTCTCGTCGGCGTTGTCGTCGCGTCCGCGTTCGAGTTCCTCGAGCAGCGCCCGCAGCTCGGCTCGGATGAATTCCTTCGACGCCATGTCCTTCACCGCCAGGCGCAGCGCCACCACCTCACGAGCCAGGTACTCGGTGTCGGCGAGGTTGCGCTCGGCTCGCTGCCTGTCCTGCTCGATCTGCACCCGGTCGCGGTCATCCTGCCGGTTCTGCGCCAACAGGATGAGCGGAGCGGCGTACGAGGCCTGGAGCGAGAGGATGAGCGTCAGCAGTGTGAAGTTCGTGACCGATGGGTCGAACTGCCACGCCCGCGGCGCGGCGATGTTCCAGATGAGCCACAGTGCGACGAAGACGGTCATGCCCAGCAGGAAGCCGGACGTGCCCATGGCGCGGGCGAACGCCTCGGAGAAACGGCCGAACCTGTCGCTGTCGCTGCGCGTGCTCAGGCGCAGCACGGGGGAGCGGAGGCCCTTCGGGGCATCCAGCCGTGTGACGGCCCTGTCAGCTCGTGCCATGACTCACCCTCTTTCCCAGGCTGTTGCGGTTGCTGCCGGTGTTCGGCGCCGATGACTGCCCGTGAGGCAGCTCGTCGTCTTCGTCGTGACTTCGCCAGTCGTCAGGCAGCAGGAAGTCGAGGATGTCGTCAATGGTCACCACCCCGACGAGCCGATAGTTGTCGTCCACGACGGGCACCGACACGAGGTTGTAGCTGGCCAGGATGCGCGACACTTCGGCCGCGGACGTGTTAGCCGTCACGGGCTCGAGCGTCTGGTCGATGATGGTGCCCAGGCGCTCGTGCGGCGGGTAGCGGAGCATCCGCTGGAAGTGCACGAGCCCCAGGAAGCGACCGGTCGGCGGCTCGTACGGCGGCAGCGTGATGCACACGGCGGCGCCCAGCGCCGGAGCGAGCTCCTGCCTGCGGATCAGCGCAAGGCCTTCGGCCACGGTGGCGTCGGCCGACAGGATGATCGGCTCGGTGGTCATGAGACCGCCGGCGGTGTCGGGGGCGTAGCTGAGGAGCATCCGCACGTCGTCCGCCTCCTCGGGCTCCATGAGCTCGAGCAGGTGCTCGCCGCGGTCGCCGGGAAGCTGGGCAATGAGATCCGCGGCGTCGTCCGGCTGCATCTGGTCGAGCACATCGGCGGCACGGTCGTCGTCGAGGCCGGCGAGGATGCCGACCTGCTCGACCTCGGGCATCTCCTCGAGCACATCGGCAAGACGGTCGTCTGGCAGCTCGCCCGCGACCTCGAGTCTGCGCTGTTCCGGCAGGTCGAGCAGCGTGTTCGCCAGGTCGGCCGGCTTCAGCTCGGAGTACGTGGCGATGAGCTGCTCGGCCGACTGCGCCTGGCCCTTGCCGGCGCGTTCGCGCACATCCGTCCAGGTGACCAGGGCCGTCGCACCTTTCGCGAACGGAGACGCGCTGGTCTTCGGGCGCCGCACGAACAGCTGGGAGATCGACCATTCCCCTGGCCGGGACTGCTCGATCGCGACGTCCTCGATGGTCGCCGGTCCGGATCCGTCGCGGAAGTCGACCACGCGGCCGAGGATCTCCGCGATGACGCGCACCTCACCGCCGCGCTGCTCGAACCTTCGAACGTTGATGAGTCCTGTCGTGATGATCTGGCCGGAGCCGATGCTGGTCACGCGTCCGATGGAGACGAAGACCCGGCGTTTGCCGGGGATCTCGACGACGAGGCCGACGACACGCGGAGGGTCGCTCTTGCGATACACGACGAGCACGTCGCGCACCTTGCCCACGCGGTCACCCGCCGGGTCGAAGACCGTGCACCCGGCCAGCCGGGCCACGAACACGCGCGCTGCACTCACACCTAAACCTTACGGGCGATCGAGGTTCGGTAGCGCGAGCTTGCTCGCGGTACCGAACCGATTGAGCCCATGAGCCGCGAAGCGGCGATAGAGGCGATTGAGGCGAGAGTACCGGGAGCTTGCTCCCGGTACCGAGCCGATTGAGCCTCTGAGCGGCGCAGCCGCGATACGGGCGATTCCCGGCCGAGCCGTGAAGCGGCGATAGAGGCGATCACCCCACAGCTCGGGTGAAACCCCGGCGGATCTCCCCGGGCATGACACAATGGCGCCATGAGCAGCCAGGGCCCGCTGGGCGGGCGTCAGGGTCAGGCGTTCCCGACCGTGCCGCAGGGAGAGATCGTCGCGACGTTCAAGACGTACGTGGATGCGCAGAGCGCTGTGGACATCCTCGCCAGGGCCGACTTCCCCGTCGCCCAGGTTTCGATCGTGGGCAGTGACCTGAAGACCGTGGAGCGGGTGACGGGCAAGCTGACGTGGGGACGCGTCGCGGCGGCGGGCGCGGCATCCGGTGTCTGGCTGGGCATCTTCTTCGGTCTGCTGCTGCTGATCTTCAGCCCGACGACGAGCTTGGGCGTGCTGCTGGCCGCACTGCTGCTGGGCGCGGGCTTCGGCATCCTGTTCGGCTTGGTCTCCTACGCCATCACCCGCAGGCGGAGGGACTACACGTCGATGACCCAGGTGCTCGCGACGAGCTACTCGATCATCGTCGACCCGGAGATCGCGAACCGGGCACGCAATTTGCTGGGCGATCAGGCGACGGGCGCCGCGCAGGCACGGGCCGGTCAGGATGGCGGGCAGATGTTCGCGCCGCCGGCCGAGCATCCGTCCGATCCGCCAGCGGCTCCGGCCGGCGCGCCTGCGCAGCAGGAGGCGCCCCACGAGCCGCGGACGGGTTCCGCCGCTGAGCCGCCTCGATACGGAGAGCGGGCAGGCGAACAGCCGAGGCACGACGACTCCACGCCGCCGTCCGGAAACTAGCGGCGCCCCGGCGCGGCCTCAGCGACGGAGCCGCGCCATCCAGGCTTCGACGTCGTCGGCCGTGCGCGGGATGGAGATCGACAGGTTCTCCGCGCCCGTCTCCGTGACCAGGATGTCGTCTTCGATCCGCACGCCGATGCCCCGGAATTGCTCGGGCACCGTCAGGTCGTCCGGCTGGAAGTACAGGCCGGGCTCGATGGTGAACGTCATTCCCGCCTCGACGACGCCGTCGATGTAGAAATCGCGCCGGGCCTGAGCGCAGTCGTGCACGTCCAGTCCCAGGTGATGGCTCGTTCCGTGCACCATGTACCGGCGGTGCTGCTGCTGGTCGGCCTCCAGTGCCTGCTCGGCCGTGACCGGCAGCAGACCCCATTCCGCCACATGGCCCGCGATCACGCGCATGGCCGTCGCGTGCACCTCGCGAAAACGGATGCCCGGGCGCACGATCGCGAAGGCGGCATCCGCGGCCTCGCGCACGGCCTCGTAGACCAGGCGCTGCGTCTCGGTGAACCTGCCGCTCACCGGAAGAGTGCGGGTGATGTCGGCGGTGAAGAGGCTGTCGACCTCGACGCCCGCATCGATGAGCACCAGGTCGCCCGGTTGGACCGGCCCGTTGTTGCGCGTCCAGTGCAGGATGCAGGCGTGCGGCCCGGATGCCGCGATCGTGTCGTATCCAACGGTGTTGCCTTCCAGCCTGGCGCGCGCGTTGAAGACGCCCTCGATGATGCGTTCGCCGCGCTCATGCTCGGCGATGCGCGGCAGCTCCCTGACGATGTCGTCGAAGCCGTTCGCGGTGGCCGCGACGGCGGCGCGCAACTGACCGATCTCCCAATAGTCCTTCGTCAGGCGCAGCTCGGAGAGGTCGCGCGCGAGCACGGCGTCCTCGCCATCGGCCGTGGCCTCTGCCGCTCGGTCATCGAGCTGCACGAGCCGCGCGGCGTCGATCGCCGCGGTGAGTTCGGCATCGGCCTCCCGCACGACCAGTGTCGCCTCATCGATCGCGTCGAGCACGCCCTGCAGGTCGGCGACGTGCCGAGTCTCGATGCCGAGGTCACCTGCCACCTGCTTCAGCGACGGGCGGGGGCCGATCCAGAACTCGCCGATCTCGGGGTTGGCGTAGAACTCGTCGGAATCGCGTCCGGCGCGCTCCCGGAAGTACAGCGTGGCGGCGTGGCCGTCGGTTGTGGGTTCGAGCACGAGCACGCTGCCCGGCTCGGCATCCGAGCCCCAGCCGGTGAGCTGAGCGAACGCGGAGTGCGCGCGGAACGGGTAGTCCGTGTCGTTCGAGCGCTGCTTGAGCCTGCCGGCGGGCACGATCAACCGCTGCCCTGGATGCCGGGCCGAGATGGCTGCGCGGTGCGCGGTGGCCGACGCGACGGCCGTCCTGGGCGCAGGCACGGTCTCGTCCCGGTCCGCCCAGCCCGATCCGATGTAGTCGGCGAACGCCGACGACGTGGGCGTGGTCGACCGGTTCTGGGTGGCGCGCGGCGTGGTCCCGCCGGCCGCCGCTGCCGCTGAGGCGCTGGCCGTTCCGGTCGAGGAGGTTGTGGTGTCGGACATGCCTTCCATTCTCTCGTGCCTGACCGACCGCCGCGCCAGCCTGGCGCGCGCTCCGAGGCGTGCGGGTACGGCAATACGATGGAGGAATGGCCGACGACCCACGGGATTTCCGGGCCCCGATCGATCTGCACACGCATTCCAGCGCGTCGGATGGCACGGAGTCGCCCGACGAGCTCGTGCGGGCGGCGGCCGGTGCGGGCCTCGGCACCGTCGCCTTGACGGATCACGACTCGACGGCAGGCTGGGCGGATGCCGCAGAAGCGGCATCCGAGGTGGGCATCACGTTCATCCCAGGCATGGAGCTCTCGACCAGGTACGGCTGGAAAAGCGTGCACATGCTGGCCTACCTGTTCGACCCGACGGACGAACCGCTCACGGCCGAGCTCGAACGCATTCGGGAGGCCAGGCGCAACCGGGCCGAGACCATGGTGACGCGGCTGTCAGCGGACTACGACCTGACGTGGGCGGATGTCGTCGCCCACACGGCCCCTGGCGCGACAGTCGGACGGCCGCACATCGCCGACGCACTCGTGACCCGAGGAGTGGTTCCGGACCGCTCCGCGGCGTTCGAGACGCTGCTGCATCCGCGCGGCGGGTACTACGAGCCCATCTACGCGCCCACGCCGCTCGATGGCGTACGGCTGATCCGCGGCGCAGGCGGAGTTCCCGTGCTGGCGCACCCTGCGACGAGGGGCCGTGACGGCATCATCCAGGATGACTATCTCCAGCGGCTGGTCGACTCCGGTCTCGCCGGGCTCGAGCTAGACCACCGGGAGAACACGGACGACGGCAAGGAGGCGCTGGAGGCGCTTGCCGAGCGGTACGGCCTGATCCTCACCGGCTCGAGCGACTATCACGGAGCGGGCAAGCCGAACCGGCTGGGGGAGAACACGACGACGCCGGCCGCGCTCGCGCGCATCCTCGACGAGTCGGCGTACCTGGCCCGCACCGCCTGAAGGCGGCAGCTGAACGACGGCCAAGGCCGTCCAGCTTGAGGTCGGTACTTGGGAGCAACGCCTGAGCTCGCACGGCGGACAGCCCCGCCCAACTCGTCGAGCACGGCCGACTGCGCATTCGATCATTTCCGTGATCATTTCGGTTTGAACGTTTCATTTTCGCCGCGGCTCGTGTACAGATGACTCCGAACGTTTCTCGCGAAAGTCACAGGTTCATCCACGACTCGACAAAGGAACCGCTATGCGTCTGCAACGCCGCACCAACGCACTGAGCCTCTTCGCCGCTGGATTCATCGCGCTCGCGCTGGCCGTGCCGTCGGGCGCAGCCCTCGGCGCGACTGCCGCCGAAACCGCCGATCCGGGTGACATCGCGTCCTTCGCGCCTTCCGGCACGACGGATGTGCTCGGCGGAGCGCACGTCTCGGCATCGTCGTCGTACGAGATGGCGGGCGAGGGATGGAGCGCCGCGAAGCTCGTGGACGGGGTGCTGGCCACCGCAGCCAAGCCGAACGGGTGGACCACCAACCCGTACGACAAGGTGACCGATCCGACCAAGCCGGCTACCGTCGACGCGACGATGTCGGGAGACGCAGTCGTTCAGCGGCTCGTTCTGTTCCCGCGCAGCGATGGAACCTACGGCGCATCCTTCCCCGCCAAGTACACGGTGTCGTTGTTGGACGCCTCGGGTGTGACGGTGTTCAGCCAGGACCTCACGCAGACTGATGCGCCAACGAGCCCCGTCGTCATCGACCTGCAGCAGCCGGTCACCGCCAGGACCGCACACCTCGGAGTGACGCTGCGGGGAGGTCCGAACGGCGGTGACGGATACCTGGTGCAACTCTCCGAACTCGCAGCGTTCGGAACACCGGTGGTCGCCCCGCCCGTTGACAGCGTGTCCATCGGCAAACCGGCGCTCCTGCTCCAGACCGGCGCCACGAGCCTTCTTCCGTACACTGCGACGGCGGCGAACGGCACACCGGTCGTGCGCTGGTCTTCCTCCGACGACACCGTGGCGAGCGTGGATCAGACGGGTCTTGTCACGGCTGTCGGGGCAGGGACCGCGAAGATCACGCTGGCCGAACCGGATTCCGGTAAGACCGCCACGATCCCGGTCACGGTCGAGGACAAGGTCAAGCGCGCTGAGGACAGCTTCATGATCACCGCGTTCTGGCCTATGACGAAGGATTATGTGAACGACGAGCAGTTCACGAACCTCGCCGATGCGGGCGTCGACTTCCTGCAGGCGGTTCCCACGAGTGACCTCACAGCGAAGAGCACGCAGCTCCAGATGGCAGCGCTGGCGGCCAACCACGGTGTACAGCTCGGCGTCGCCGACGACAGGTTCGGCGACCTTCTCAACCTCAGCGACGACCAGATCAAGAGCATCGTCAACGAGTACAAGGACGTGCCGGGAGTCGGCGGCTTCTACGTCGATGACGAACCGTCCGATGCCACCGCTTATGCGCGCGTCTACAAGGACATGAAAGAGGTGGCGCCCGACTACTACGCTCACCTGAACTTCTTGCCGAGCGGGTCGTACGGCTCGGACGAGAACGAGGCGAAGGCCATGCAGGCCTGGGTGGACCAGGTCGGCAACGACGACTATCTGATGTACGACAGGTATCCGTTCGGGTGGAGCGCTGGATCCCTCGATTATCAGGGCTTCCTCGGCAACCTGAACGCCGTGCGACAGGTCGGCCTCCGCAACGGCGTGAAGACCGGCACCTACTTGCAGGCTGTCGGCGTGACGAACGGCTTCCGCCGGACCAATGCTTCCGAGATCCGCTTTGAAGCGAACATGGCGATGGCGTACGGCTACAAGCAGCTGTCGTACTTCACCTGGTTCACTCCGACGAATCGGGGAGAGGACTTCACGACGGCGATCATCACGCCCGACGGCAAGAAGACCGACCTCTATGCGCCGGTGCAGCAGCTGGACTCCGAGATCCATGCGCTGGGCCCGACACTCATGAACCTGGATGCGGAAGACGTCTACCTCAACGGCGACCTGCACGGGCAGGAGGGCGTTCCCTCCGACTTCTTCGTGCACGCCCCTTCGGCAGACGATCTCACTTTCTCCTACCTGCGTGACAAGACCAGCGGACGCAACTACCTCATGGTTGTGAACAACAGCTTCTCGCAGGCGGCGGACACGCACCTGACGTTCGATTCCGCGATCGGGTCGGTCGATCGGATCAGCAAGGAGACCGGCGACGCGGAGCCCGTGACGCTGTCCGGCAGCGGGCTGGACCTGCACCTCGACAAGGGCGACTCCGTTCTGTATCGGCTCCCGGCGAGCTACGACTACGACAAGCGCCCGACGCCCGTCGACGTGAACCTCGCCGCCCACGCGTCGGTCACCGCCGACGCCGTCGACTCCGCCCAGGGCTGGAGCGCGCCTCAGGTCACGGACGGCGTTCGTTTCGGCGACACCACCAACAATGGCTGGAGCACACCCGCCAGCGCGACCTCGGGCGACACGAGCATGACCGTCGACCTGGGCCGGGTGGAACAGGTCAACCGCGTGGATCTCTACCCAGCGGGTACCGTGATGGACTACGGTTCCACGTTCCCGCGCGATCTGCGCATCGAGGCATCCAGCGACGGCAGGACCTACTCGCCGGTCGCCGAGCTGACGGATCATCTGCGTGCTACAGGTCCCGTGACCCTCACATTCGACTCGGTGCACGTTCGCTATCTCCGCGTGCACGTGCTCTCGATGAATCAGACGGTCGAAGGCTTCAGGGCGGGACTTGCCGAACTCGAGGCCTACAACGATGACGGGAAGACGCCTGCACCTCCCAAGCCGCCGACGATTCCGTCGCCTTCGGCATACACCGCCGGATCCAATGTGGCACTGAACAAGACGGTCATCGTGTCGTCGACCACGCCGAGCAGTTACGAGCAATGGGGCTGGGCATCCCGCTTCCTCGTCGACGGTTCGACGACGACCGGCTGGACGAGCAATGTCGGATTGCACTCCTCGACGGATGCCGTCGAATGGGCTGCCGTGGCACTGGGTGCACCGTTCCAGGTGACCGATGTGAAGCTCGTTCCGATCGGCTCGTTCGCCGTCGACTACAAGGTGCAGACCTCCACGAATGGAACCGACTGGGCGACCGTGGCCACGATCACCGGTGACAGCGGAAGCGCGACGACGCCGCGCGACTTCCCGCTCGCCACGGCGACCACGGCATCGTTCGTGCGGGTCATCAGCAGCAAGCTGAAGACCGCGGGCTCCGCGCAGGACGGCCCGCTCATGCAGGTCGCCGAGATGCAGGTGTTCGGCACGCCGACCGCCGACCGAACGGTCCTCGACTCCGTGATCGCCAAGGCGGAGGCGCTACCCGAGTCCCACTACACGACCGCCAGCTGGAGCGCATTCGCCGCAGAGCTCGCTTCGGCGAAGAGCGTCAGTGCTGCAGCGTATCCGTACCAGTACCAGCTGGATGCCGCGGCCCATCGGTTGAGCGCCGCCATCGACGCGCTCGTTCCCTACCCGACATGGAATGCCTCAACTGTGTACAAGGCCGGTGCCGTCGTGCTGTACGGAGGCAACGCGTTCACGGCCCAGTGGTACACGAAGAACGAGGTGCCCGGTGCCTCGCCGTGGAGCTCATGGGAGCAGATCGGGGAGCCTGTGGCGACATCGTTCGGACCAGTGGCTGCCTGGACACCATCGTGGGTGTACGACCGAGGAGACAAGGTCGCGTACAACGGACATGTCTGGCAGGCGCAGTGGTGGTCGCGGAACGAGCAGCCGGGCCTAGCCAACGGGCCCTGGAAGGATCTGGGTACCTACTGAGCAGCGCGAGGGGGCGATGAGCCCCCTCGCCCTCCTCGTCTCAACGCGATGATCGCTGCGGGCCCAGCTCGAGTACCGAGCCGGTGCGCGGCCTACTGGGCCGCGGCCGCACCGCCGCCGGATGGACGGCGACGACGCCGACGCCGTTGCGGCGCGGCATTGCCGTCGTGATGCTGATGTCCCTGCCCGTCGTGGGTGCCTGCAGCGAGCTTCTCCGACGCAGTCTGAGCATCCGTCGCGACGGCCGGGGTGGCGGCCGAACTGCTCCTGGCGCGTCGCCGGTTCCGCGAGCGGCTCGCGGATGCACCGGAGCCGGGCGCGGTCTCCGAGTCGTCGCGCCCGCGCGGACGCTCCGACTTCACCGGCGGCGTGGGCTTGAGCCGTCCCTTGGCTCCCTCGGGGATGCCCAGGTCGGTGTACAGGTGCGGCGATGACGAGTACGTCTCGGTCGGTTCCGGCTGACCGAACTCGAGTGCGCGGTTGATCAGCGCCCACTTGTGCAGGTCGTCCCAGTCGACGAACGTCACGGCCGTGCCCTGGCGCCCGGCCCGTCCGGTGCGGCCCACCCGGTGCAGGTAAGCCTTCTCGTCCTCGGGGATCGTGTGGTTGATCACGTGAGTGACGTCGACCACGTCGATGCCGCGAGCCGCGACATCCGTCGCGATGAGCACATCGCGCTTTCCGGTGCGGAACGCGTTCATGGCGCGCTCGCGCTGCTCCTGGCTGAGGTCGCCGTGCACCGCCGCCGCGCTGAACCCGCGGTCGGCGAGCTCCTCGACGAGCTTGGCCGCCGCGCGCTTCGTGCGCGTGAAGATGACGGTCTTCCCGCGGCCTTCGGCCTGAAGGATGCGAGCGATCACCTCGTCCTTGTCGAGCGCGTGCGCCCGGTAGATGAGGTGCTTGATGTTCGCCTGCGTGAGCCCCTCGTCCGGATCCGACGCGCGGATGTGGATCGGGTGCGACATGAAGCGCCTGGCGAGAGCCACGATCGGCCCTGGCATGGTGGCCGAGAACAGCATGGTGTGCCGGCCGGCCGGGGTGAGCGAGAACAGCTTCTCGACATCGGGCAGGAAGCCGAGGTCGAGCATCCTGTCCGCCTCGTCGAGCACCATCTCCCGCACGTGCGAGAGGTCGAGCAGCCGCTGTCCCGCGAGGTCGAGCAGTCGTCCCGGCGTGCCGACCACGATCTGGGCGCCGGCCTTGATCTGCTCGATCTGGCCCTCGTACGCCTTTCCGCCATAGATCGACGCCACGGTCGTCGGCCGCTGGGAGGTGGCCAGCTCGAGGTCCTCCGCCACCTGGATGGCGAGTTCGCGCGTGGGCGCCACGATGAGGGCCTGGACGCCCGGAGCCGGGTTCTCGCCCAGCCGCTGGATGAGCGGAAGCCCGAAGCCGAACGTCTTGCCGGTGCCGGTCTTGGCCTGTCCGATGATGTCCTGGCCGGTGAGCGCCAGGGGGATGGTCTGCTGCTGAATGGGGAAGGGTTCCGTGATGCCGTGTGCGGCAAGCGCCTGCACCAGGTCGGCATCGATGTTCAAATCGGAGAACGTCACGTCTTTTTTCTGCCTGTCGAAGGAGATGAGGCGGATCGAGGCCGATCCGCGTGGCCGCGCCCGCACGGTCATCGCGTCTTCACTGGGCACGGTAGCCGTCGATCCTGCGCCGGCGGCCAGACCAGTCTACCGGGCAGGTGCTCACCGGCCGCTGCGTGACGCTGATCGCCCATATCGCGGCGCTGCCGCTCATGGACTCAATCGGCTCGGCCGCGTGAGCAAGCTCTCGCGGCTCTCGCCTCAATCGCCCATATCGCGGCG
>NZ_DASZVF010000076.1:0-5351 GCF_035547335.1 Humibacter sp.
GAAGATCGTGAAGATGAGGAAGCCGAGGTTGTACATCTTCACCCGGCCGTGCACGTCGCCCAGCCGGCCGAGGCTCACGACCAGCACGCTCGTCACGATGAGGAAGCCGAGCATCAGCCACAGCAGGTAGAAGCTGTTGCCCGGCTGCAGCGGGTTGATGTGGATGCCGCGGAAGATGTCGGGCAGCGAGATCAGCAGGATCGAGCCGTCGATCGAGGCCATCAGGGTGCCGACGGTGCAGAGGATCAACGCCGTCCACTTGTAGTGGCGGTCGTCCACGCGCGGCACCTTCACGTTCACGTCAAGAAAACCTACCGCACGCGGAACAGGGGGTTCCCGGAGCGGCCGGCCGCCTACGCTCTTGCGACGGAGGGCTCGCATAGTGGCCTAGTGCAGTCGCCTTGAAAGCGACCAGGCGGTTCATCCCGTCTCGAGGGTTCGAATCCCTCGCCCTCCGCCGGCCCCCGCGTGGCTAGAGCGGGATCGACTGGCCGTCGAGCAGGCGCTGACCGGCGAGGGCCTTGACCAGGCCGAGGTCGTCGTCGGTGAGGTTCCAGGCCGCCGCGATCCGCTGCGCGTCCGTGACGTCGTGGTGCTGGCGGAACGCGTTGCGGGCGGCGTCGGCCTGGCCGGCGTCCGCCGCCTTCCGGCTGCCCGGCGTGATGGGCAGCGCGTGCCCGTCCTCGAGGAGCTGGCCGCCGAACGCCTTCGCGTCGTAGGGCGTGCCGAGGTGCCACAGGGACACGAGCGTCACGGCGTCGTCGTAGCCATAGCCCGCGGTGAAGAAGCGCGCGACGAGGTCGTCCTCGAACGTGCTCTCGGGCAGCGGGCTCGTGGTGCTCGACGGGACGTCCCGGCCGCCGGGGTGCTTCTTCGCGGGCGACGGCGGGGCGGCCGACGCGACGGTGCTGCCGGGGACGGCGGTGGCGCGCCCGCCCGGTGTGCGGCTGCTCGGCCGGTGGTCGTTGCGGGCGAGCACCGGCACACCCACGGCGAGGCCGCCGACGAGGATGGCGACGCCCGCGGTCTGCGTGCGCTGCCGCTGCCGGCGCCGCCGCCCGATCGCGCTGCGGATGCCGGCGTGCACGGCGTCCGCGTCGGGCGCATCGATCGTGTGCGCGTGCAGCACGGCGCGCAGCTCGTCGTCGGCGGTCATGGGCTCGTCCCTTCGTCCGGGGCGTCGAGGTGGTGAGGGTCGGTGGGCGCATCGATGCGCAGCGTGGCGAGCGCACGCGAGATGCCGGAGCGGACGGTGGCGCGGCTGATGCCGAGGACCTCCGCGATCTGGCTGTCGGAGAGGTCCTCGTAGTAGCGCAGCACCACCAGGGCGCGCTGCCGGCGGGGCAGCTTCGCGAGCCGGCCCCACAACGCGTCGCGGTCGGCGATGCGGTGCGTGACCGCCTCTGCGTGGTCAGGTAGCGCGGGGGCGCGGCTCCGCAGCGCCTCGTCGGACGCGCTGACGACGTTGCGCACCTGCCAGCGGCGCCGCCACGACAGGTACTCGTTGGTCACCATGCGCTTCACGTACAGGTCGGGGCGCTCGGCGGACCGCACGCGGGACCAGTGCTGGTGCGCCCGCACCATCGCTTCCTGCACGACGTCGGCCGCGAGCTCGCGGTCGCCGGTGAGCACGATGGCGTAGGACAGCAGCCGCGGCAGGTGAGTGCGGGCGAAGGCGTCGAAGTCGGTGATGTCGGTCGGGGGCACGAGTGGCGTCGGCTCCTCGTGGTCGACAGCGTCGGCGGCGGGCCGCCCCATCGTCTCCGTCATGCCGCGCCTTGCGCGAGGGCCCTCAGCTCGTCGACCGCGGTGGCGGCGCCGGTCGGCCGGGGGAGCGGTGCGGGGTCGAGGCAGCGCAGCAGCAGTGCCTCGACGAGCGCCGCGCGGCGCACGACGTCGGCGGCGTCGAGGGAGCCGGGGAGGATGCGCACCTCGACCGTGTGCCGGTCGGGCCGGTCGGCGATGACCTTCACGAGGTTCACGTCGAAGAACTTGGTGAGCCCGGTGGTGCGGGCGGCGGCGCGCAGCTCGTCCCAGCTGCGCCACGGCTGCTCGACCAGCGCGACGAGCGCGTCCGGCAGCGGTGCGAGGCGCACGCAGCGCGGGTTGGTGCCGAGGACCTCGCGCAGCGCATCACGCCAGTGCGCGAACAGCCGCACGGCGTTGGCGAACGCAGGCACCGTGCGGAACGGTGCGGCGTCGACGTGCAGGTGCACCGCGGCCTCGGCCGGCACCGTGAAGCCGAGCTCGCGCGCCGGGCTGAGCAGTGCGTCGAGCGTGGCCTCGTGGTCGTGGGTGAGCGGTGGCGTGACGATCTCGCACGGCCGTTCGCGCTCACCGCGCACCGGCAGGCCGATGACGACGGTGGCCCCCGCCGGGTCATCGACGCGCACCGCGTCGCCGATCGCCTCGACGACGCTGCCGAACGCCGCGGCGATCGGTGCGACGGTGTCGGCCATCGCGAGCGCGGGGTCGGCGAGCCGGGCAACGAGGCGGATGAGCCGCGGCTCGTCCGACAGCAGCCGGTACCAACCGGGCATTGCAGGCGCCCGCGCGTCGAGGTCGGCGGTGATGGTGATGTCGTCCACCAGGGTGGCGAGGGGGGCGCCGGCGGCGTCGTCGACGGCGAAGCCGGGCGTGAGGTGCAGGAAGTGGCCGATGCCCGGCACGAGCGACGGCTCGGTGTCGAGGTGGAGCACCGGACGGACCCGACCACCGGCGCGCCGGGCCAGCTCACGCGCGAGGTCCGCGCGTGAGCTGCCCCGGGGGGCGAGCAGCTCGAGCTCGAACCCGGTCCTCAGCGTGAGGACCGGGTTCGAGCTGATGGTCTCGAGCGTAGAGACCGTGGCGGTTCGCACGGTGCGGTGGTCAGCGCTCGATCAGGGCTCTATGGGCAGCGTCTCGCCCTGCTGGAGCTTCTTCCCGCCCGCGACCTTCGCGTCGTACGGCGTCGCGAGGTGCCACATCTTCGCGAGCTGCACGGCATCGTCGTAGTCGTAGCCCGCGTTGAAGTACGCGCTGACGGCATCGTCGCCCGCCTCCGCGGGCGCGGGGGCCGCGCTGCCGGGTGCGATGGGGAGCTGCTCGCCGGCGAGGAGCTTGTTGCCGGCGTCGACCTTCGTCTGGAACGGGTCGCTCTCGTTCCACATCTTCTGCAGGGCGACGGCGTCGTCGTAGTCGTAGCCCGCGCTGAAGTAGGCGTCGAGCGCCGTGTCCTCGGCGGTCGGCGCGGCGACCGGGGCCGCGGCGTCCTTCTTCGCGGCGGCCTTCTTGATGGCCTGCGCCTTGGTGAGCGGGCTCGGGGCGGCCGGGGCTGCGGCGGGGGCAGGCGCGGCCTGCGGGGCACGGCCGGGCGAGGCGGTGGCGGCACCGGGGCCGAACGCGACGAAGCCGATGGCGGTCATGCCGCCGGCGAGGCCCGTGGCCACCACGCCGTTGCGGGCGAGCCGGCGGCGCCGCGTGGCGCGGTTCGGAGTGGTGGGGGTCTGGTCGGTCATGCGGGATGCTCCTGCCGGGTCGGGGTCGGTTGCACCGCTAGAGACGTGCGCCGCCCCCGATCTGCTGCTCAGGTGTCGCATTCCTCGGTGCGTCAGACGACGAGCAGACGAGCGAGCGGGCTCGGCGCTGAACGTCACGGATGGCCTACGGGAAGCGCCGCTCGTGAGTAGAACTCAACCACTCGTCCGACCAACCGACTCCTCGCTCGAGCCTCGAACAGACTCCGCGCATGGTTAGCGACGATCGGGATCGCGGCAGCGACGCCTCCGACCACAGCAGAGTCGGCACTCGACGTGACGCCGGTCATCGCCAACGCCCATCCGGCGCCCGACCCTCCGGCGAGGCTGGTGAGATCAACGAAGAAGTCGCGGGTGTCTGCGGCCCGGTCGGGCTCAACCGCTGCTCCCCGCGCGTAGGTGATGTCTACGCACCTCTCGATCAGCGAATGAAGATCGTCAAACTGTCCTTTCGTCAGCCATCGGTCGCGTATGTCACTTAACCGGCTCGTCATCTCGCGGAAGTCGTCCGCGGGAATCGCACCAAGTATCCGGACGAAGCTCGTCGGCTCGAGCTTGTCGATCGCGTTGTCGTCGGTGGTCGAGTTTGCGCCAACACGGAAGGGGCTGCTTAGACTGTCGGAGGCATATGTGCACTCATTGGCCCATGCAACCATTCGCTCCCAGCCGGTCTCCATCCATCGTTCGATGTAGGTGATTTCGTCGGCCGTGCGACCATCAGCCTGCCGTCGAGCGGTGGCGAAGAATTGGCGCATCTTCGTACGCAACGGTTTGTTTTGACTTTGAAACCGCTGCTGCGCCTCGACCAACACGGATCGTGCGTCGTCGGTAAGAAGATGGGAAAAGAGGCGCGTGACGTTCAATGCTGTCTCATAGCTCTGCTGTGGATCTTGCCAGCGACGGACTTGGAAGTTCTTGGATGGTGTCCCGCACCAACGAGCCCAACCAGCCTCCATCCGTTCAATATCGCCTAGCTCCGCGAAGCCTTCAGCGCGGGCGATTCGCCTCAGGAGGTCCGCGAGCGCTCGTGGCGCGTTCTCAGACGCAAGCACGGCTCTGTGCTGCTTAGGTGTGAGTCTCGACAGACCGCGCGCTAGGCAATCTCGCAGACCGTCATCATTAATCGAGTCGAACCATATGCCTCTCGGCGAGCCTTCGAAATCAAGCACCGTTCGCAGCGAATCGGCCATCGTGTCCGCGCGTGCGCGGATCTCGATCACCGCGTCGTCGCCGTGTCGCTCCGCTGCCAGCTCCAGCGCAAGGTCGGCGGGGTCGAAAAGGTGGAAGCAAAGTCCGTCGATGACCGCCGCATCTGGGAGCACGATATGGCGAAAAAGGAGGCGATCGAGCCGCAGCCGGCCGACGAAGTCAGCCTTCCAACCGGAAGAGGACGAAACCATGGCGATCTGACCGAGCTCGCTGTACGTCGCGGCTTGTACCCGGCAGTCTTCCTTCTTCCGCATGACGCAGCGAACCACATCAGGTCTGGTCTTGTGGGCTGAGGCGAGTCACCACGCAGAACGGGCGTAGTCCTTGAGGAAGCAGCCGCGCACGTCCTCGCCGGCCTCGCCGCGCACGATCGGGTCGTAGACCCGGGCCGCGCCGTCGACCAGGTCGAGCGGGGCGTGGAAGCCCTCCTCGTGCAGCCGCGCCTTCGTGGGGTGCGGCCGCTCGTCGGTGATCCAGCCGGTGTCGACCGCGGTCATGAGGATGCCGTCGGTCTCGAGCATCTCCTCCGCGCTCGTCTTCGTGAGCATGTTCAGCGCGGCCTTCGCCATGTTCGTGTGCGGGTGGCCCGGGCCCTTGTACTGGCGGCCGAACTGGCCCTCCATGGCC
>NZ_DASZVF010000077.1:0-50057 GCF_035547335.1 Humibacter sp.
ACGAGCGCGATCGTCACACCGTGCAGCATCATGAGCTGCTTCGAGATGCGGCGGGCTCGATGGTTGTGCAGGAAGCTCTCCCACCAGTGCCCGACGATGTACTGCGGCAGATACACCGTGGTCACCTCTGAGCCGTGCTCCTCGCGGCGGTGCTTGATGTACTTGATGAGCGGGATGCCGAAGTCGCGATACGGCGACTCGATGATCGTGAGCGCCACATGGATGTTCATGTCGTGCCACTGCTGCTGCAGCAGCTCGGTCGCATCCTCGTCGACCGAGATGTGGACCGCCTCGATCGACTGGTGCCGCGCCGCGATCGCGTAGTCGAGGGCCTTGAGCACGGGCTTCTGCATCTTGCCGACGAGCACGATCGCGTGGTCGCCGCTCGCTCCGAACGTGGTCGTCGGGTCGACCTCGACCTCTTTGGCGACATCCCGGTAGTACCTGTTCACGCCCATCATGAGCAGGAACAGCACGGGCATCATGATGAACACCAGCCACGCGCCGTGCGTGAACTTGGTGATCGTGACCACCACGAGAACGCTGAACGTCAGCAGCGCGCCGAACGCGTTGATGCACAGCGAGCGGATGATGCTGACGCGTTCGCGTGCGCCAGCCCGGAGCAAGGTGATCCAGTGCTTGACCATGCCCGACTGGCCGAGAGTGAACGAGACGAAAACGCCGATGATGTAGAGCTGGATCAGGTTCGTCAGATTGGCCTGGTAGATGACGAGCAGGATGATCGCGGCCAGCGCCAGCGCGATCACACCGTTGGAGAACACCAGTCGGTCGCCGCGGGTGGAGAGCGCCTTGGGTGCGTAGGAGTCGCGGGCGAGCACGGAGCCCAGCAGCGGGAATCCGTTGAACGCGGTGTTCGCGGCCAGCAACAGCACGACGGCGGTCGCCGCCTGCACGATGAAGAACGGCACCGAGTTGTTGCCGAATGTGGCGGATGCCAGCTGCGCGATGAGCGAGCGCTGCGGCTCCATTCCGCACTGCTTCCACCCGATGAGGTCGCACGGATTCTCCGCGTAGTGCACCCCGCTGATCAGCGACACCACCATCAGCCCCGCGAACAGGAAGACGGCGATGCCGCCCATGAGCAGAAGCGTCGTGCGGGCGTTGCGGATCTTGGGCGTGCGGAACGCGGGAACCCCGTTGGCGACCGCCTCGACGCCGGTGAGCGCCGAGCATCCGCTGGAGAACGCTCTAAGAAGCAGCAGCACGATGGCCGCCTGCGCGAGCCCCTCCGATCGCACGGCGTACTGCGCCGATTCGGCCACCGGGGCCGCGCCGAGTGCCGCGCGCACGAGAGCCGTGATGATCATCACGGCGATGCTGCCGATGAACACGTAGGTCGGGATGGCGAACGCCTTGCTCGCCTCGCGCACGCCCCGCAGGTTCATGGCGGCGATGAGCGCGACGAACGCGACAGCGAGCTCGACGCGGAAGCCGCTCAGCATGGGCAGTGCCGAGATGATGTTGTCCACGCCGCTGGCGACCGACACGGCGACGGTCATCACGTAGTCGACGAGCAGGGCGGATGCGACGATGAGGCCGGCCTTCTCGCCCAGGTTCTTGTGCGCGACCTCGTAGTCGCCCCCGCCGGACGGGTACGCCTTGACCAGCTGCCGGTACGATGCGACGACCGTGAGCAGCAGCACCACGACGGCCAGCGCGATCCACGGCGAGTACGCGAGCAGCGCCACGCCGCCGACCAGGAGCACCATCATGAGCTCCTGCGGCGCGTAGGCGACGGAGGAGAGCGCATCGCTGGCGAAGATCGGCAGTGCGAGGTGCTTGGGGAGGAGCTGACCCTCGAGTCGTTCGCTGGGTAGAGGTTCCCCGATCAGCCACCGTTTTGCGGAGCGACCATCGAGCCCGGGGACCCTCCCCTCATTAGTCACGAGGGACGACACTACTACCTGCCTAATGCCTGTCAAGTCGGCGCGTCGGCAGGCAAGGTGAACGCACAGCGTAGTATCGGGCGACCCTAGGAATGCACCTAGAAATGCCCGTTCACGAGCGGTTTCCGTCGCTTCCGGCATGTCCAGCGGCCCTCGCGACGCGGGTTGTCCGGCCCGGCGCCGCGAGGGCGAGCAGGTGATGCCGCTCAGAGCGAGAGGCGGCTCAGCAGCTCCTCGCGAAGGCGGGCGAGACCGTCGCGAAGACCGGAGACGGCGCCATCCGGAATTCCGCCGCGCATGGATGCCTGGCGCAGATCCGCCCTCGCCTGCTGACGGAACTCGTTGAGGACGATCTCGGCTTCGCGCAGGGCGAGGCGGGACTCCGTGCGCGCGTCTCCTGCAGCATCCGAGGCCGTCGACCGTGCGCCTTGCCGTGCCTCCTGCTTGGCCTCGCGCGCGGCTGCCGCGAGGTCGGCCCGCAGGCTCTTCATAGCCTGGTTCACCCCGGCCCGCACCTCGTCGGCCATGCGCCGCAGCGAGTCCGTGACCGCGTTCTCGATGTCGCCGAGCTCGGATGCCCGCGCCTCCAGCTCGCGCCTGCCCGCGTCGGTGATGGCGTAGACGGTCTTGCGGCCCTGGCTGGTCTTGGTGACGAGACCCTCCTCCTCCAGCTTCGCGAGCCGCGGGTAGATCGTGCCGGCGCTCGGGCTGTACGTGCCGCCGAAGCGGTCGCTGAGCGCCTGGATCAGTTCGTATCCGTGCCTGGGAGACTCGGCGAGCAGGCTGAGCAGGTACAGGCGCAGGCTGCCGTGCGAGAAGACCGCCGGTGTCATGCTGCTCCGTTCGAGGCATCCGTCGAGCTTGCGCCGGCACCCGTGCCCGCCGGGCGGCGGACGACCGAGATGTTGCCGGAGACGGAGCTGGCCGACATGTCGAGCCAGCGCCCGTCGAGCGAGCCGGTCTGGTGCGTGTACGTCTTGCCCATCGAGCCGCGCACGATGGTGGTTCCGTCCAGGTGGGCGACGCCGCTGACCGTGTTGAGGCGATAGCGCACGCCGACGCTCTCGTCGAGTCGCAGCGTGAGGTCTCCGGACACCGTGTTGCTGTTGAGCTCGTACGGCACGTCGAACAGATCGAGGTAGATGTTGGCGCTCACGCCGTCGACGCTGAACTTGGGCACGCTTCCCGACACCGTGATGTCGCCCGAGACCGTGTGGGCGGTCACCTCTCCGCGGTGGTCGCGGGCCGTGAGCTCCCCGTTGACGGTGTTGAGGTCGATGTCGCCGACGATGCCGTCTGCCGTGATCTCACCGCTGACGGTGTTGAGCTTGGCGTCGGTGACCAGGCCGCTCACGAGCGCCGTCGCCGAGATCACGCCGAGCTTCAGCTCCACGTCTCGGGGCACGAGGATCGTGACATCCGCTCGCGCCTTGCCCCGCCAGGAGCGGAACGCGTCGATGAAGTTGTCCCACCGCCACTGCGGGTGGTCGACCTCGAGCACGTCGCCGTCGATCGAGATCTTCAGCTCCTTGCCCGAGACGTCGCTCACCTCGACGCGTGCCGTCGGCTCGTCGTGGCCGATCACGTCCACCTGGCCGCCGATGAGGCTCACCTTGAGCTTGCGCACCACCTCGAAGTCGATGGTCTTGGTCTCGCCTGGCATCACGAGCCAGCGTTCCTGTGCCATGGGCATTCCCTTCTTCTTCTGCTGTTCTCATCGCCCCGTCCTCGATCGGGCGACGGATGTCGTAAGACGCCGGGCGGGCGTCCGAAGCTCTCGAGATATATCGTGACTTCGAAGAACACGATATATCGCGTTACGCGGATGCGCAAGTGGCGCGACGGAAACCAGCGATCGGCGACCTCGAGGATGACCTTGACCGGTTCCTGCAGGGTGCCTAACGTCGGCAGCAACGGGGGAAGGAGTGATCATGGGACGGCCGGTGGCGATGTTCGAGATCACGGCGCGCGACAGCGAGAAGGCGACGCGGTTCTACTGCGGACTCTTCGACTGGACGGCGCAGCCGATCGGAGACGGTTACTCGATCGTCGACACGGGAGCAGGCGAGGATGCCATCCCGGGCGGCATCGGCGAGCCGCAGCGGGGCGACGTGCCGCGGACCACCGTGTATGTGCGTGTCGACGACCTCCAGGCGTGCCTGGACAGGGCCTCCGAACTGGGCGGCAGAACGATCGTGCCGCCGACACCGCTGCCCGGCGACGCGGGATCGTTCGCCGTCTTCGCGGACCCCGAGGGCACGCCGGTCGGACTCTGGGCGTAGCGGGCAAAGGTGACGCGATGAGCGACGCGGAGGGACTGCCCGAGCTTCCACAGATCGACGACGACGAGATGCGCGCGCGACTGGCGCGCATCCGCTCGTACTCGCTCGTGCTGCTGCGCTACGGTCCGAACTATGAACGCCCGGTGCTCGCGGCATCATCTGGGAGCACGGCAGGCGCAACATGCAGCTGCAGGATGCCGGCATCCTCTCCGTCGTGCTCCCCGTCCGGGGCGACAGCGACCTGGCGGGCATCGGCGTCTTCGGCGGATCGCACGAGCAGACCACCGCGATCATGAACGGCGACCCAGCCGTCGCGGCGGGCGTGCTCACAGCCGAGGTGTACGAGGCATCCGGATTCCCGGGCGACGCGCTTCCGTCCTGACCCAGCGTTCGCCCCCCGTTCGACGCGCGCCGTCGGAGCTCGTCGATCGCGCGCGGCTCTCGCCCTATCGGCTCGCTGACCGCTTGACTCTCCCCTCAGGGGAGGCTCGAGAACGGTGTCATGACAACCAACGACACCGTCATCGGTTCGACCGGATCCGCGCGGAGCCAGGCCACGCCGGCCTCGCCCGCCTCTCGCGCCGAGGCCCGTCCGCCGTGGCGCGCTCTCACGGCTCTCCTCATCGGCACGTTCATCACGGCTATCGACTTCTTCATCGTCAACGTCGCTCTGCCGTCCATGAAGGCCGACCTGCATACCACCCCCGGGGACCTGGAATGGCTCGTCGCCGCGTACTCGCTCGGCGTCGCATCCTGTCTCCTGATCGCCGGACGCCTGGGCGACCGCTTCGGCCGTCGTCGCGCTTTCCTGTTCGGAATCGGCGCCTTCACCGCGGCTTCCGTGCTGTGCGCTGCGGCGCCCGACCCCCAGGTGCTCGTCACCGGACGTCTCGTGCAGGGCATGTCGACAGCGTTCGTCATGACGAGCGTGCTGGCCATGATCGGATCGCTCTTTCAGGGCGCGGCTCGCGCGCGCGCCATCGGCCTGTACGCTGCCGTGCTCGGAGTCGGCGCCGCGGCCGGCCAGATCATCGGCGGTCTGCTCATCGGCGGCGATCCGTTCGGCCTCGCGTGGCGAGGGATCTTCGCGATCAACGTTCCCATCGGTGTGCTCGCGCTCGTGCTCGTCCCCTTCGTGATCCCTGCCACGCGCGGCGCGGTGCATCGGCTCGATCTCGTCGGCATGATCCTCATGACGGCCGCGGTGGTCGCACTCGTGCTTCCGCTCATCGAGGGAAGGGATGCCGAATGGGCGCCGTGGGTGTGGGTGTGCTTCGCGTGCGTTCCGTTCCTCGTGGCCGCCTTCGTCGTGCAGCAGCGCAGGCTCGAGAGCCGAGGAGGGGAGCCGCTGTTCCCGAGGGTGCTGCTGCGCACGCCTGCCTTCCGCTTCGGCATGCTGTGGCAGCTGGTCTTCTGGTGCGGGCAGGCATCCGTGTTCGTCGTGCTGACCATGTATCTGCAGGTGGCGCGCGGTCTCACGGCGCTGGAGTCGGGCACGATCTTCCTGGGCATCGCGGTGCCCTATCTGGCGGCCGTGGCGCTCGCGCCGCGTCTCGCCGTCCGCATCGGCCGCGGCGTGCTGGTCGTCGGCGCGCTGTGCAACCTCGCCGGGTTCGCGGTGCTCGCCGTCGTGGCGCTCACCGGAACGGAGGTCGCCTGGCTTCTCGTCGGGTTCGTGCTGTGCGGGGCGGCGCAGGGCCTGAGCATCCCGCCGTCCACCCGCATCGTGCTCGCCACGGCGACACCCGTCGAGGCCGGTGTGGTCTCGGGCGCGCTGTCCACCATGCAGCAGGTCGGGGGATCGATCGGCGTTGCGGTGGTCGGCACCGTGTTCTTCGGCGCGGCGGCGAGCTCGGGCGCGGCGGATGCGTTCGCTGCCAGCCTCATCCCTCTCGCGGCCATCGCAGTGGCGACGCTCGCGCTCACCGCGCTGCTCCCGAAGGCGGGGTCGCGGTGAGCCGAGCGGATGAATCGCGCACCAGGCCATCGGCGGGCCCCTCGTCTGCGCCTCGCGCGATCGGCGGCCTCACCGTGGCGTCGCTGTCGCAGGGGACTGCGAGGATCGAGGATGTGACGGGATCCCTGGTCTCCATCGGCGACTTCTCGCGCATGACGCACCTCACCGTGAAGGCGCTGCGCTACTACCACGACGTCGGCGTGCTCGAGCCGGCGAGCATCGACCCGTACACCGGCTACCGGCGGTACGCCACGGACCAGGTGCCCACCGCGCAGGTGGTGAAGAGGCTCCGGGCTCTCGATATGCCGATCGACGAGGTGCGCGAGGTGGTCACCTCCGCGGATGTCGCCGCGCGTAACCGCATCATCGCCGCGCACCTGCAGCGCATGGAGGAGCAGCTGGCGAAGACGAGCGATGCCGTCGCTTCGCTGCGAGGATTGCTGGGCGCCGAGCAACGCACCGAGATCGCCGTGTCGTTCCGCACCAGCACGGCGCAGCCGGCCCTCGCGATCGACGGAGAGGTGGACATGGCGGATGCCGGTCCCTGGCTGCTCTCGGCGCTGCGCGAGTTGACGAGCGAGATCGGTCGGCTGGGGGTCACGGTCGACGGCCCACCGGGAACCCTGTTCCATCCCGAGCTCTTCGAGGAGGGACGAGGGCGGGTCACCGCGTTCGTTCCGGTCCGGGATCGCGAAGGCGACGGCATCCCGCTGCGGAGCGGCGAGTGGATCGAGCTGCCCGCAGGGGACAGCGCCGTCATGCTGCACGTGGGCTCGCACAGCGACATGGACACCACGTACGGCGCTCTCGGTTCCTACGTCGCGCAGCGTGCGATAGGTGTCGCCGGGCCGATCCGCGAGGACTTCCTCGTCTCGCCCCTCGACACGGATCGCGTCGGCGACCTGCGCACCGAGGTGCGGTGGCCCGTCTTCAGGACTGCCGAAGGAAGCTGATCCGGACGGCGGTGAAGGCTGCCGGGGCGGCGACGAAGTCCGCTCACCGTCCGGGCTTGACCTTGACGTAGCGTCAATGTCTAGCGTCGTGGTCATGAGGGATGACACGGAAGCAGACGGCACGACGCTCGCCCATGCGGGCACGGCCGATGCGGTCGAGCTGTCGATCCAGCAGCTGGCACGGCTTGTCGGAACGACGAGTCGCACGCTGCGGCACTACGACGACATCGGCCTGCTGAAGCCGAGCCGCATCGGCGGCAACGGATACCGCTACTACGACGAGCGTGCGCTCGTGCGTCTGCAGCGCATCCTGCTGCTGCGCGAGCTCGGGCTCGGTCTGCCCGACATCGCGGCTGTGCTGCAACGCGAGACCGACGAGGCCTCCGCGCTGCGGCACCACCTGGGCTGGCTGAAGAGCGAGCAGGAGCGGCTGGCGCGCCAGGCGGCATCCGTGGAGTCCACCATCGACGCACTGGAGAAGGGAGAGGCGATCATGGCCGAGAAGGCATTCGATGGATTCGATCACACGCAGTACAAGCAGGAGGTCGAGGAGCGCTGGGGAAAGGAGGCGTACGCGTCCAGCGACGCGTGGTGGCGCTCCAAGACCGACGAGGAGAAGCGGGCGTTCCAGCAGCAGCACACGGACATCGCCGCGGACTACGCATCGGCTCGCGCCGACGGCGTCGACCCTGCAGATGACCGGGTGCAGCAGATCGTGCAGCGCCACGTGGACTGGTTGAACCTGTCCACTCCGGCAACCGGGCTCACGATCAACCGCGAAGTGCTGCTCGGGTACGGCGACATGTACGTCGGCGACGACCGCTTCGCCGCCAACTACGGCGGAACCGAGGGCGCCGAGTACGTGCGCGACGCCTTCCGCGTCTACGCCGAGCGGATGTGATCACCGCGCGTCGTCGCCGTACCACCGGTTGAGCCTGTCGAAACCCGAATCACCGTCGGTTGAGCTTGTTGAAACCGCGTCCGCACGGTCGCCGGGTTTCGACAGGCTCAACCCTCGGTTGAGGCTCAGCCCTCGGTACCCGCCGCGGTACGGCCGCCGGGTTTCGACAGGCTCAACCCTCGGTGCGGCGTCAGCTGCGAGGGCTCAGCGCCCAGCGCTCGTGGGCGGGTTCCCGTCGGCGACTGAGGGAGTCGGGCTCGATGAGCCGGGCGTCCTCGTCGGCGGCAGGCGCGGCATCCGGAAGCCGCAACGCGAACAGCGGGATGGCGACGTGCACCAGCGGGCCGATGCACAGCGCGTAGGCGAGCGTGCCCCAGCCGACGTTGCCGCCCAGGAGCCATCCCACGAGAAGCACGACGGCTTCGATCCCGGTGCGCACCAGCCAGATCGGGCGGCCCGTTCGAGCCGTCAGCCCGGTCATCAGCCCGTCGCGCGGCCCCGGCCCGTAATGTGCGCCGATGTAGAGGCCGGACGCTACGGCGATGAGCACGAGCCCCGCCGCGAACAGCAGGATGCGCGCCCACAGCTGGTCGGGCTGCGGGATCGCCCAGAGTCCGAACTGCGCCGAGGGTCCGACGAGCAGCACGTTGAGCACGGTTCCGATGCCGGGGCGCTGCCGGAGCGGAATCCAGAACAGCAGCACGACGGCGCCGACGAGGTTCGTCACGAGCCCGAACGGGATGCCGGTGCGCAAGGTGATGCCCTGCGCCAGCACGTCCCACGGCTCGATGCCGATCGTGGCCTGCATCATCGTCGCGATCGCGATGCCGTAGAGGAAGAGGCCCGCGAGCAGTTGGATGCGTCGTCGCGCCGGGCTCGCCGGCCGCGACGCGAGCCGCAGCGGTTCGCGCGCACCGGCGCCCGTGCCTGCCGGCGGGGTCATGCCCGAGACGAGGATTGGCTGCATGGAAGTATCCAATCGCAGGATTGGCCTCGTGATGTAGAGCCAATCGCGCTAAAGTGGCCTGATGGCATCGACGTCGATCGGCGCACGCGCGCTCCTGGAACTGCTCGGCGAGTGGCGCGACACCGGGCCGTCGTACGAGGCGCTGGCCGAACGCATCCGGCTGCTCGTGATCGACGGACGACTGCTCTCCGGCGCGCGATTGCCCGCCGAGCGCAACCTCGCCGTCCAGCTCGGCGTGAGTCGCACCACCGTGACGGCGGCGTATCAACGACTGCGCGAGCAGGGATTCGCGGTGAGCCGGCAGGGATCGGGAACGACGACCTCGCTCCCGGCGAGCGGAACATCTCCTGCTCCCGTCGGGTCCGGTCTGCTCGACTTCACGAAGGCGGCGCTGCCCGCGCCGTCGATGATGCAGGATGCCGTTCGCCTGGCATCCGAGCAGGTCGCGCCGCTGCTGCTGGACTCCGGCTACGACACGGTGGGTCTGCCGGTGCTGCGGGAGGCGATCGCTCGCCGCTACACGGAGCGCGGGCTCGCGACCGACCCCGACGAAGTGCTGGTGACGGTCGGAGCGCAGCAGGCCATCGCGCTGATCGCGCGTGCTCTCGTGAGTCGGGGCGATCGAGTTCTCATCGAGGTGCCGACGTATCCGCACGCGTACGACGCGATCGGAGCAGCGGGGGCGCGCATCGTGACCACCTCGGTCTCCGTCGAGTCGCGGCATGGCTGGGACATGGAGACGTACGAGTCGGTGCTGCGCCGCACCAGCCCGTCCATCGCCTACGTGATGCCCGACTTCCAGAACCCGACGGGCCGCTCGATGACGGCATCCGTGCGCCGCCGGCTGCTGGAAGCGGCAGCGGCCCAGGGCACGATCGTGATCGCCGACGAGACTCCCGCCGAGCTCGACATCGACCGTCGTCAGACGTTTCCGCCGCTGGCCGCCGCGCCGGGATCGCACGTCATCACGATCGGATCCGCGAGCAAGACCATGTGGGGCGGGCTCCGCGTGGGCTGGGTGCGGGCGGAGCGCGCCACCATCCGTCGCCTGCATGCCGTGCGGGCGACGATGGACCTCGGAACGCCCGTGCTCGACCAGCTCGTGGTCGCTGCGCTCTTCGAGGACTACGACACCGTGCTCGCGGAGCGTCGTGCGGCGCTCGCGGCCGGACGGGCGGCGATCGAGCGGATCGTGCCCGACGCGTTCCCGGACTGGTCCGTTCCGCACGTGAACGGAGGGCTCGCGGCCTGGGTCAACATCGGCGCACCCGTCAGCTCGCAGCTCGCCCTTGCCGCTCGCAGCGAGGGTCTGCTCATCGCAGCAGGCCCCCGGTTCGGCATCGACGGCGCGTTCGAGCGCTTCCTCCGCATGCCGCTGACGGCGTCCGAGTCCCAGGTCGAGCGTGCCGTCGCGGCACTGGCTCGCGCTTGGCCGGCCGCGGCGCGGCATCCGCTCTCCGAGCCGGGCATGCTGGCCGCCGTCGTCTGAGCCGAATCCGACGCTCGTCCACTGCATCGTCGGCCGTCTGGCTGCCCCGCGGCGACGGCGCCGGTGATCCCTTCAGGGTCGCAGGATGCCGCTCATCGGGCACGTGCCGGCACGCTGCCGGCACTCTGCCGGCACTGCGCCGACGCTGCCCGATAGTTGACGGGGGTCAACCGCCCAGAGTCGAGTGCGATAATCGCCCGATCGGCCCCTGTTGGCCGGTGCTGCACAGTCCGCGCGAGGGTGCGGGGCAACCGTCGATCTCACTTCCCACAAAGGATTCCGCGTGCACTCGCTTGCCGTTCTGAGCATGAAGAACCGTGCTCTCATCGCGCTCGTCACGATCGTGGCCGCCGTCTTCGGCGGCATAGCGCTGAACAACCTCAAGCAGGAGCTCGCGCCTTCGATCGAGTTTCCTCAGCTGGCCATCGTCACGAGCTATCCGGGCGCATCCCCTGAGGTGGTCAACAACGACGTCAGCACTCCCATCGAGTCGGCCATCCAGGGCGTGCCGGATCTCGACAGCACCTCGGCGGTGAGCAGCACGAACCAGTCGCTCATCACCGCGAAGTTCACGTACGGCACCAATCTGGCCACGGCCGAGCAGAAGCTCGATCAGGCCATCAACCGCACCAAGTCGACGCTGCCCGACAACGTCGACCCGCAGGTGCTCAGCGGCAGCTTCGACGACCTGCCCGTCATCCAACTCGCCGTCACAAGCGACGAGAGCGGCAAGCAGCTCGGTGACGACATCACGCGGCTCGTGCTTCCCGACCTCAAGAAGGTCGACGGCGTCAACGACGCGCAGCTCATCGGACAGGTGGGTCAGCGCGTGACCATCACACCGGATGCCGCCAAGCTCGCGGCCGCGGGCCTGAGCGTGCAGTCCATCAAAGACGCGCTGAGCCAGAACGGCGTGCTCCTGCCAGCAGGCTCCATCACCCAGGACGACAAGACGTTGTCGGTGCAGACCGGCTCCACCATCACGTCGGTCGACCAGATCGCCTCGCTGCCGCTCGTGTCGACGGCCTCGGGCGCGGGTGCAGGCACCACGGGGGCGTCGGCGGGCGGGCAGGCGGCGGGCGGGCAGGCGTCCGGCGGGCAGGCATCCGCAGGGCAGACCGCCGGGAGTCAGGCCTCAGGGGCCCAGGCATCCGGCGCCAAGCCGCCGGCGACGCAGGTCGTGTCGGCGCACACGATCGGCGAGGTGGCCTCGGTCAAGCTGACGGATGACCCGAGCACCTCGATTTCGCGGGTGAACGGCGAGCCTGCGCTCACCATCGCCGTCACTAAGCTGCCGAGCGCCAACACCGTCGAGGTGTCGAAGGCCGTGAACAAGATCGTTCCGGATCTCCGCGACAAGCTCGGTCACGGCGCGAAGTTCACGGTCGTGTTCGATCAGGCGCCGTTCATCGAGCAGTCGATCGACTCGCTCACCGAGGAGGGCCTGCTCGGACTGCTGTTCGCGGTGATCGTCATCCTGATCTTCCTGCTGTCGATCCGCTCCACCCTGGTCACGGCGATCTCCATCCCTACCTCCGTACTGATCACGTTCATCGGCATGTGGGCGAGCGGCTACACGCTCAACATCATCACGCTCGGCGGCCTGACCATCGCGATCGGGCGCGTGGTGGATGACTCCATCGTCGTGATCGAGAACATCAAGCGGCACCTCGTCGCCGGCGTCGACCGGGCGAAGACGATCCTGGATGCCGTGCGCGAGGTGGCCGGAGCCATCACGGCCTCCACCATCACGACCGTCGCCGTGTTCCTGCCCATCGCGTTCGTCGGCGACGTGACGGGCGAGCTGTTCCGGCCGTTCGCCGTGACGGTGACGATCGCCCTGCTGTCGTCGTTGCTCGTGGCGCTGACGATCGTGCCGGTGCTCGCGTACTGGTTCCTCAGACCGCCGAAGCCCAGGAAGGCGAAGACGGAGCAGGATGCCGAGCGGGAGGCCGACGAGGCGAGCCACCTCTCCATCTCGGATGCGGTGGCGAGCGGTCACGACGAGCTCGAGCATCCGTCGCGCCTGCAGAAGGGCTACCTGCCCATCATCAACTGGACGCTCAAGCACTCCGCCGTGACGATCGTCATCGCGGTGCTCGTGCTCGGCGGCACTCTCGCGCTCACGCCGCTCATGAAGACGAACTTCCTCGGCTCCACGGGCCAGAACACGCTGACGGTGTCGCAGACGTTCCCGCCAGGCACCAGCCTGCAGGCGGAGGACGACGCCGCGAAGGTCGTGGAGAAGAAGCTGCTCTCGATCGACGGCATCAAGACGGTGCAGCTCTCGATCGGCTCCAGCGGCAGCGCGCTCCGGGATGCCTTCGCGGGCGGCTCGGGCGGAGCCACGTTCTCGATCACGACCGATCCGGATGCCGATCAGAATGCGCTGCAGGCGACTGTGAAGAAGCAGGTGGACGACCTCAAGACCGCGGGCGACGTCACGGTGTCGTCGAACAGCGGCTTCGGCGCATCCGACGACATCGAGATCGACATCACCGCCTCGACGCAGCAGGACCTGCAGAAGGCGTCGGACACCATCGTCGACAACGTGAAGAAGCTGAGCTCGGTGAACCAGGTCACGAGCAACCTCAGCGCCTCGCTGCCGTACATCGCCGTCGACGTGAACCGCGCGACCGCCGCGGAGTACGGCCTGAGCGAGGTGGCGGTGGGCAGTCAGGTCTCACAGGCGATGCAGCCGACCCAGGTGGGAACCGTCGCCATCGACGACAGCTCCCTCAACATCTACATCGCGAACGCGAACCAGCCCATGAGCGTCGACGAGCTGAAGAACCTGCCCATCGTGACGGCGCGCGGCTCGCAGCCGCTCAGCACGCTCGCCGACGTCAAGCAGGCCAGCGGGCCCGCGACCGTCACGACCGAGCACGGCCTGCGCAGCGCCACCGTCACCGCGTCACCGAGCACGGACAACCTCGCGACGGCCAACTCGCAGGTGTCGAAGGCGCTCGCAGACGCGAAGCTGCCGCAGGGGGCATCCGCCACCATCGGCGGCGTCACGGCTAGCCAGGGATCCGCGTTCGCGCAGCTCGGCATCGCGTTGCTCGCGGCCATCCTCATCGTCTACGTCGTGATGGTCGCGACCTTCAGGTCGCTGCGGCAGCCGCTCATGCTGCTCATCTCCGTGCCGTTTGCCGCGACAGGGGCGATCGCGCTGCAGATCGCGTCGGGCATCCCGCTGGGCGTCGCATCCCTCATCGGCGTTCTCATGCTGATCGGCATCGTCGTCACGAACGCGATCGTGCTCGTCGACCTCGTGAACCAGTACCGCAGGAGAGGACTGTCGGTACCGGATGCCGTGCGGCACGGCGCGTCCCGCCGTCTGCGCCCCATCCTGATGACGGCCCTGGCGACGATCTTCGCGCTGCTGCCGATGGCCGTCGGGCTCACCGGGCACGGCGGGTTCATCTCGCAGCCGCTGGCCATCGTGGTGATCGGCGGGCTCGTCTCGTCGACGCTGCTCACGCTCGTCGTGCTGCCCACGCTGTACAACCTGGTGGAGGGTGCCAGGGACCGGAGGCGGGCGCGCAAGGCGCGCAGGAGCGGAGATCCGGATGCCGGTGGCGCCATCGGCCGGCCCGACCGGCCGATCGCACCCACGACTCCCACGACGTCACCGGAGCCCGTCGAGCCGTCGCCCGCGAGGTGAGCGCCGCCCGGGCGTCCGACTGAGTGTCCTGCTGAGCCGCCGGTCTGCGGCCGCGGTGTCCGGTATAGCAGACGCGAACCTCGTCCGAGCGCTCATGCCGTCGTCCTGACGGTCATAGCGTTACCGCACCGCGGCGTTTCACCCGTCTGGCATTCCGCCCGCGACGCCGCCATCAAGGAGTCGACGATGACACAGCGCCCAGCGACAGGACCGGCACCAGACGGGTCCCTCTCCGGAGGTCCGGCGACGGCCGTCCTCTCGACCGCGACGCCGCCGGTGATCGAGCGGCGGACCATCGACATGGTTCCCGATTCGGAGCGATACGGGCATCCACGCAACCAGTTCACGCTGTGGTTCGGCGCGAACATGCAGATCTCGACGGTTGTGACGGGCGCGCTCGCGGTCATCCTGGGCGCCAACGGGCTCTCGGCGATCATCGGCCTCGCCGTCGGCAACGTGCTGGGCGGCATCTTCATGGCGCTGCACTCCGCTCAGGGACCGCAGCTCGGCCTGCCGCAGATGATCTCCAGCCGGGTGCAGTTCGGCGTGCGCGGAGCCGCTCTTCCGCTCGTGCTCGTCATCATCATGTATCTCGGCTTCGCCTCGACGAGCGGGGTGCTCGCCGGCCAGGCGGTGAACCTCATCATCGGGGTGGACGCGCCCGTCGTCGGCATCCTCATCTTCGGCGTGCTGACGGCCGTGATCGCCATCTTCGGGTACCGGTGGATCCACGCGCTCGGCCGGATCGCGACGGTGCTCGGCTTCATCGTCTTCGCGTACCTGATCGTGCAGGTCTTCGTGCAGTACGACGTCGGCGCCAAGTTCCTGACGGCTCCGTTCGGCTGGGTGTCGTTCATCACCGCGGTCACCCTGGCTGCCGGATGGCAGATGACGTACGCGCCGTACGTCGCCGACTACTCGCGGTACCTGCCCCGCGAGACCACGGTGGCGTCGACGTTCTGGTCCACGTTCTCCGGCAGTGTGATCGGCACGCAGATCGCGATGTCGTTCGGTGTGCTGATCGCGCTCGTGGGCGGCTCCGCGTTCCTCGACAACCAGGTCGGATTCCTCGGCAAGCTCGCCGGCATCGGCGTCGCCGCGTTCATCACCTACCTCACGGTGCTGGTCGGCAAACTCACCGTGAACTGCCTGAACTCCTACGGCGGCTTCATGACCGTGCTCACCACGGTGACGGGCTTCAACAACACGCGCAGCATCTCGCAGCGCATGCGCTCCATCATCATCGTGGCGTTCGTCGCGGTGAGCGTGCTGATCGCCATCGCGGCCAGCGCGGACTTCCTGAACTTCTTCAAGAACTTCGTGCTGCTCCTGCTGGCGGTCTTCATTCCGTGGAGCGTCATCAACCTCACCGACTACTATTTCATCTCGCGTGAGAAGGTCGACATCCCCGCGCTGTACACGCCCAAGGGTCGGTACGGCTCGGTCAACCTGGTGGCCATCGTGAGCTACGTGATCGGCATCCTCGTGCAGATCCCGTTCCTGTCGCAGACGCTCTACACCGGGCCCATAGCGAAGGCGATGGGCGGCCTCGACATCTCGTGGGCCGTGGCGCTGGTCGTCACGTTCGCCATCTACTACCCCTGGGCCAAGCGCACGCTGCGGCATCCCGATCGCATGATCTACCCGGATGACGCGGCACATGCTGCTATGCCGCAAGCCGCGGGCGCCGCACCGCAGGGCGGCCGCGCGAGCGTCGACGATCCGGACGACAGCGCCTCGGAACTGACGAGGTGAGGAGAGGGCGTCGACCGACGAGGTGAGCGACGGCCGCCCACTCGCGGGTGGAGCAGGGCCGTCGCCTCCTCGGGCGCCCGCTTCAGCCGAGGTAGCGGTGCAGGAAGGCGGCGACGGCCGTGCGGGTGGTGGCATCCAGCTGGGCGATGGAGTGCGCGCGGCCCGGGACTAGCCGCAGCGTGGTGTGCACGCCCGCCTTCCGCAGGGCGGCGGCGAACGCATCACCCTGTTCGTGCGGCACGAAGTCGAACTCGGAGCCCTGGATGAACGCGGGCGGGTCGCTCGGATCGATGTGGGTGATCGCCGACGCGGCGGCCGCCTGCCGGCATCCCTCGAACGCCGTGCAGCCCAGATAGCCGAGCTCGAAGGATTGCAGTCCGGGACCGGGATGCCCGAGCAGCTGGCCCTGCGCCGTCAGGTCGACCGGACCCGAGATGTCGACGAGCGCCGCGACGCGGGTTCCGGTGTCGGTGGGGCCCGAGCCCTCGGTGGCCAGCAGGGCAGCGAGACTGCCGCCCGCCGAGCCGCCGAAGAGGCCGATCCGCTGCGGGTCCACGCCGTACCGCGCTGCGGTCGCGGGCTGCCGGATCCAGGCGATCGCCCTGCGGAGTTCGGCCGGCGCCACCGGATACCTGCCTTGCTCGCCCAGCGTGTAGTCGGCCGAGAACGTCACGAAGCCTTCCGCCGCCAGCCACTCGCACACCGTGTGGTAGCCGATGGTCCCCTTGTCGCCCCGGACCCAGCCGCCGCCGTGCACGAGGAGAACCGCGGGTCTGCTCTTGCCCTTGCTGACCGGAAAGCACACGTCGAGAGTCACCGGGGTGCCGTCCGGCGCTGCGCCGTAGCCCACGTTCCGCGTCGTGTGCATGCCGCCTGGCGGAACGAACGTGAGGATGCCGACGCCGGCCGGGACATCCTGCGCCTCTTCCCCTCGGGTCGCGGCGGCACCACGCGCATCGGCGGCGGCGGGTGTGGCGCGTATCGCCGTGCTGTGCGCCCGTGGTGCGAACACCGCGAGGCCGACCATCGCCAGCACGGCGACGGCCGCGATCGCGCACACGGTCATGAGCACGGAGCGCAGGCGGGCCCGTGGCGAGCGGGCGCTCGCCGGAGACGGTGTGATCACGGACGGGACGGATTCTCGGGAAAGCGGCTGTGCTGCAGGCTCCGGCTGGTCGGGTCGGAAGCGATGAACGGCGAGGCTGCGGGTGGACTGGTCTGACTAGAGGGTAGATCACGTCGGCGAGAACGCCCGGCGCGCAAACCCCCGCAGCGCCCTCCCGGCTGCGAATCGGCTCAGCCGAGCGCTCGAAGCGGGGTGGACAGTGCCCGCGACGCGCGCACAGCCGGCTGCCAGCGGGAATCCTGTAAGCTCGACCAGTCGGCTCTGGACACCGCGCGGCTTGCGCGGATGGGTTTGTAAGTCTGAGGGGCCGGTTCCGCAGGTGCACTCGCAGCCGATGAGCAGCCGTGTGCTGCAGCGGATGACCACTGTATGTGAACGGCCCTCACGGTGAGTGCGGTCGATGCCGCGCGCCGAAGGTTCTGCAAGGACGCGACGATCTGTCGCGGGTTCTGCCATGCACACCGAGAACAACCCAGAAAATCCCTGATGCCCAAGAACAAGAAGTCAGCAGCCGGCCGCGCGCCGAAGAACTTCGATCCCTCCTACGCCAGGAAGTCGAGCTTCAAGCCCGGCAGCCGCAGCGAAGGACACCGCGGTTACCGTGCAGCGGATGCGACGGATGCTCCGAAGAAGCGCCGCTGGAGCGCTGAAGAGCGCGCGGCGCGGGGCGCCTCACCCGAGCGTCCCCGCGGTGCGCAGTCCCGCGGCGGCGGTCGAGACCGCGATTTCGAGCGCGCCGACCGTGCCGACCAGCGCGGGTACGGCCGTTCGGCGGACCGCGGCTACGACCGCCCGCGTCAGGATCGCGCCGGATTGCGGGACGAGCGTCCCGCCCGCCGCTTCGACGACGACCGCCCGCGCCGGTTCGACGGTGAGCGCCCCGCTCGTCGCTTCGATGACCGGCCCCGCCGCGACTCGGCCGACCGCTACGGTGACCGTCCGGCGCGTAGGTTCGACGACGACCGCCCCCGTCGGCAGTCGGACGCCGGCCCGCGTCGATCCTTCGACGGTGACCGCCCTGCGCGTCGCTCCGACACCGACCGGCCCCGTCGCTTCAGCGACGAGCGTCCGCGTCGCTTCGGCGACGAGCGTCCGCGTCGTTTCGAGGACGAGCGTCCGCGGCGGTTCGACGATGACCGTCCGCGCCGCTCCTACGATGACCGTCCCCGCCGTTTCGACGGCGACCGCCGGTCGGAAGCCCCGCGCGAGCGCCGCGACTCCTCCTTCTACCCGTCGCGCGACGCGCAGGCGCGCAGCACGTCGAACGACGACGTGGTGCTCGAGCGGCTCGAGGCCGACGCGATCCAGGCATCCGATGTGGACGGCGTGACGTTCGCCGACCTCGGCCTCGGTGGCAACATCGTGCGGGCGCTCGGCGAGCTGGGCGCTGCCGCGCCGTTCCCGATCCAGGCGGCCACGATTCCTGTGGTGCTCACCGGACGCGACGTACTCGGCCGCGGCCGCACCGGCAGCGGAAAGACCATCGCCTTCGCGGCGCCGCTCGTGGAGCGTCTGATGACGCTGTGGGCCGAGTCCGGCCGCGCGAACGGCAAGCGCACGATGGGTCGCGCGCCTCGGGCCCTCATCATGGCGCCGACGCGTGAGCTCGCTCTGCAGATCGACCGCACGGTGCAGCCGATCGCCCGCAGCGTCGGGCTCTTCACCACGCAGATCTACGGCGGCGTGCCGCAGGCTCGTCAGGTGGGAGCCCTGCGTCGCGGTGTCGACATCGTGATCGGCACGCCCGGACGCATCGAGGACCTCATCGAGCAGGGCCACCTCGACCTCAGCGAGGTGGTCATCACGGTGCTCGACGAGGCCGACCACATGTGCGACCTCGGATTCCTCGAGCCGGTGCAGTGCATCATCCGCAAGACGAGCGAAGGCGGCCAGAAGCTGCTGTTCTCCGCCACCCTCGACACGGGCGTCGCATCGCTCGTCGACGAGTTCCTGGTCGACCCTGCCGTGCACGAGGTCGCAGGCGAGGACCAGGCGTCCGGAACGATCGACCACCGCGTGTTCGTCATCGAGCACCGCGAGAAGGGTGCGATCGTCGAGCAGCTCGCCGACCGTGACGGCAAGACGCTCATCTTCGCGCGCACTCGGGCGTTCGCCGAGCAGCTCGCGGATCAGCTCGACGACGCGGGCATCCCCGCCGTCTCGCTGCACGGCGACCTGAGCCAGTCGCGCCGCCAGCGCAACCTCGACAAGCTGTCGAACGGTCGCGTGTCGGTGCTCGTGGCCACGGATGTCGCCGCTCGCGGCATCCACGTCGACGACATCGATCTCGTGATCCAGGCCGACGCCCCCGACGAGTACAAGACGTACCTGCACCGCTCGGGCCGCACGGGCCGCGCGGGCAAGCCGGGCACGGTCGTCACGCTCATCCCTCGTCAGCGTCGCCGCCGTATGGCGGAGCTGCTGGGCCGGGCCGAGATCGAGGCCGCGTTCGAGGATGTCGCGGCAGGGGACGCCGCGATCAGCGATGTCGTCGTCGGCGTCACCGAGGCACCGGTCGGTTGACCGCCGGCGCGCGAACGCCGAACGCAAGCGCCCCGACTCCCAACCGGTGAGTCGGGGCGCTTCGTCGTCTGCGGCGCAGGCGGCGTGCCGTCAGCGGGCCACGGATGTGCGACCCGTGACGAGGGCGGTCGCCCCGACACCGACGTACAGGGCGGCCGCCGCGACGAATCCCACCGACATGAGGAACGACAGCCAGTCGTTGCCGGTGAGCATGGTGCCCACTCCGGCGAGGAACGTGAGGATGATGACGACGAACGCCCACAGCGCCGTCCGCGCGCTCACTGCAGCGGCTCGGGCGGCCAGCCAGGTCCGCACGGCCACCACGATGAGCCCGATCCCGACCAGGGCGTGCAGCGCGAGCACGATGCCGGCGACGACGACTCCGGCTCCCGTGTTCTCCTCCGGGCCGCCGATGAGGTTGGCGGCCATCCCGAGCAGGAACTGGAGCGCCAGTGCAGAGAGCGCCTCACGGGATCGCCGGATGAGCCCCTCTGGACCGCTGTTGCGGCTCTGCAATGACATGGTGGTCTCCCTCCCGGCCGATCGCTTCGGCTCGCATCCGTCAGTCTGGTGGCGAGCCGTGCCCGTTGACATCGAGCGGGAGGAGTAACTCTGGCTACTCTGCGCGGAGTAGCCGACTGCACAGGCGTTGGCACGCTGATCGTCAACCCCTGGCACCTGTGCCGGCGAAGGGGGAGCGTGGCGCCATGACTGACACATCGAAGCCAGAAGGCAGCGATCTGCCTACACCGCCTGGGCATGTCGATCCCGACAGCGATCCTCAGGACCCGGTGCAGCCAGGGGCCCGGTTCCGCCCGGCGCGCCGACCGGTCCTGGCGGTCCCACCGAGCCGGACGTCACGCCAGATCAGCCGAGCCAGCCGGGCGGACCCGGCGATCCGTCTCCGGAGCCGAACGCGCCGTCGCCGTCCGAGCCGACGGTACCGACGCCGACCGAGCCGACGGTTCCCGATCCGAGCGGGCCGCCGTCGGATGACGCAGCCCGCGTGCTCAACATGCCCGGAACGGCCGACATGCCGGCGACCGACAGCACGAGCAGCGGTTCCGGCGGTTCGTCCGGCGGAGCCGGCGGCGAAGGCGACGAGCGCTTCGTGCGCGGCGAGGGCGTCGGCGGCTCGGACGCGAATCTCGGCGCGCTGGCGCAGGATGTCGCGCATCCGTTCGATCAGACCAACGGCATCCTCGAGGAGCTGGAGGGCGACGCGGACGACCCGGACCGCGTGGAAGAGCGCCTGGGCGGCGAGAACGTGTTCGAGCGCGCCTTCTCCGACCGCGAGGGGGGAGACGACTTCGGCCGCGAGGAGGAGATCGACGAGGACGAAGGCCCCTGAACCCGTCGCCGCGCCAGTCGGCTCTTCGCCCAGCCGCGAGCCGTCGGGCCGGCTCTCCGCCCGCTACCGGTCGGAGCTCTCCGGCGGAGGCACGTACACGGCCGCGATCTCCAGCGCATCGAGCGCAGCGGCGACGGTGGCCAGCTCGTGGTGGTCGAGCCCGGCCAGCAGCACCGAGATGCGTTTCGCCCGCTCCGCCCGCGCACTCTGGATGGCGGCCCTCCCCGCTTCCGTCGCGCTGACCAGCCACGAGCGTCCGTCGGCGGGATCGGGCTGCCGCTCGATCAGCCCTCTCGACTCGAGTTCGGCCACCACGCGGGTGGCACTGGGAGCCGCCACGGATTCGATCCGTGCGAGGTCGCCCGGCCGGAGCGGTCCGTGCCGCACGGTGCTCGAGAGCGCGGAGAGCTGCGCCTGGCTCAGACCCTCACCGACGGCGCGGATGCGCCGGTTGATGCGTCCGATGACGACCGCCAGCCTGGCGGCGGTCTCCTCGCGCTCGTGTTCTTCCCGCCCGCGATCCGCGTCGACGGAGACGCCGACAGCTCCGGGTGCCGGCCGGTGTACGTCCGGTGGGGTGCGCATCCGTCGATCCTAGGTTCTAGGCGCCACCGGACGCATCCGGCCCGGTGGGAGCCGAGGCTGACATGGAGCCGGACGCGATCGCGTGCGTCGCGCGAGCAGCGACCGCCTCGTCGTCGCCGTGACCGATGGCGGTCGGCACGGTGTCGACGTGCACGAACTTCTTGCCGCGGCTGAACGAGGCAATGGCGCCGATGAGCGACATGATGGCCGCCGCGACGAACACCACGACGAGACCGTCGTGGAACGGCTGCTGGATGAGCTGTGGGAAGAACTCCTTGCCCGTGAGCGCGGCGGCGTCGGATGCGGGCAGCTTGGCGAGCACGCCCGTCGGGCCGAGCAGGCTCTGGATCGGGTTGTAGCCGAGGAACGCGGCGAAGACGCTGCCGACCGGCGGTAGCTCGGAGATCTTCTGCGCAGCGGCCGTCGGAACGCCGTGCGAGGTCAGCCCGCTGTAGAGCGCGCTGGGCAGCGAGCTGGCGAGCCCGGAGATCAGCAGCGAGAAGAACAGCCCGATCGACAGCGACGTGCCGGCGTTCTGCACCGTGCCCGCCATGCCGGATGCCGCGCCTCGCTGATTCGCGGGCACGCTGTTCATGATCGCAGTGCGGTTCGGTGCGCCGAACATGCCGGAGCCGATGCCGGAGAGTCCCGTGATGATCGCGAACTGCCAGTACTCGAAGTTCACCGGGATGATCAGGAGCAGCACGAACGTGACGGCGACGATCACGAGACCGAGCGTCGCGAAGAACCGGGCGCCGAACCGATCGGACAGCACGCCGGAGAGCGGGCCGGCGATGAGGAACCCGATCGTGATCGGCAGCATGTAGATGCCGGCCCAGAGCGGCGTGTCGGCGTAGTTGAAGCCGTGCAGCGGAAGCCAGATGCCCTGCAGCCAGATGATGAGCATGAACTGCAGACCGCCCCGGCCGACGGATGCCAGCAGCCCCGCGAGGTTGGCCATGGCGAACGCGCGGATGCGGAACAGCCGCATGTTGAACATGGGCGCCTTCGCCCGCAGCTCGATGAACGCGAACACGACAAGCAGGACGATGCCGCCGGCGATCCCGCCGATCACCCACGGGTTGCCCCACCCGGTGGAGCTGTCGCCGTAGGGCTGTATGCCGTACGTGATCGCCGTGAGCAGCGCGGCCAGCCCGACGGCGAACGTGATGTTGCCAGGCCAGTCCAGCTTGCCGGGGTTCTTGGTTCCGACCTCCTTGAGGGAGATGTACGACCAGATGGTGCCGATGACGCCGATCGGAACGCTTACGAAGAACACGGCGCGCCAGTCGACGACGGCGAGAAGACCGCCGACGATGAGGCCGATGAAGCTGCCGGCGATCGCCGCCACCTGGTTGATGCCGAGCGCCATGCCCCTGCGGTGCGGGGGAAAGGCATCCGTCAGGATCGCCGTGGAGTTCGCGAACAGCATCGCGCCGCCGATGCCCTGCACGAAGCGCCATGCGATGAGCCACATGGCTCCCGGCCCGCTCGTGAATGGATCGAACGCCAGCGCGATGGAACCCACCGTGAAGACCACGAAGCCGAGGTTGTAGATGCGCACGCGGCCGTACATGTCGCCCAGACGACCGAACGTCACGACGAGAACGGCGGTGACGAGCATGTAGCCCATGAGCATCCAGAGCAGGTAGCTCACGTTGCCCGCGCCGAGTGGGTTCAGCTTGATGCCCTTGAAGATGGCGGGCAGCGAGATGATCACGATCGACGAGTTGATCGTGGCCATGAGCATGCCGAGCGTGGTGTTGCTCAGCGCGACCCACTTGTAGTGCGGGTGCTCCTTGCTGAAGATGGCGCGGGATGGCGGTGGTGTGGTAGCGGCTGTCACGGAACTCCAGGAACGGTGCGGCGGCGGCCGAGGAGCGGCACGTCGGCCAAAGTAGTTGCTTGTTGTGAAACAACTATAGTCGCGACGCCCGGGCTCGATCCCTTTCGGATCTTTGCTCCTCGCACATGCCATGACAGGGTCGAAGCATGAGCCACTACCAGCCGGATCCCCCGCTGCCGCAGGCCCCCGAGCCGTACCAGCCCGCTGCGCGCAACACCCTCGGCGTCGTCTCGTTCGCGGCAGGCCTCGCCACGGTGCTCGTCAGCATGATGCAGTCGCTCGTGCAGATTCTGCTCGTGCGGTTCGCCGGGTCAGGGATTCCGTACACGCTCGTGAACATCGCCGGGATGTCGCTGGTGGGCATCCTCGGCGCCGCCGCGCTCGTGCTCGGCATCGTCGCACTGCTGAGGCGCGGCGCGCCCAAGGGCCTCGCCGGCGCCGGCACGGCACTCGGCGGTCAGGCCGTGTTCTTCCTGCTCCTGAACCTCGTCGAGAACGCCGTGATCAGCTGGCGGTAGCCAGGCCGGGAAGCCGCACACCGCTCCTCAAGCGGCGAGGGAAGCCCCTCCCTCGCTTACGCGCCAGGGCGTACCCGCACGTCGGTGAGGTCGGCGTCGCGCGGCAGATCCAGCGCGGTGAGGATCGCGGCCACCACCGACTCGGGACGGATCCACTCCGCCTCGTCGTACTCGACGCCCTCCTGCTCGTGCACCTTCTGCTGCATCGGGGTGGCCGTGCGGCCCGGATACACGCTCGTCACTCGCACCCCGGCTGCGCGCTCCTCGGCTCGCAGTGCGTCGGCGACGGCGCGAAGGCCGAACTTGCTTGCGGCGTACGCGGTCCAGTCGGGCGATGCGGCGAGGCCGGCGCCCGAGTTGACGAAGACGACGCGTCCGGATGCCGCGCGCAGCGCCGGCAGCGCAAGGCGCGTGAGCTCGGCAGGCGCCACCAGGTTCACGTCGAGCGTGCGCCGCCACACGTCGACGGGCAACGAGGAGACGGGCCCGAGGTCGACCACCCCTGCGACGTGGAGCAGGTAGTCGAGAGCGGTGGGAATCCGTCCCTCCAGGGATGCCGCGAGCGACTCCGGACGCTCCAGGTCTCCGATCAGGGTGGTCGCCCCTGGGAACCGTGCTGACAGCTGCGCTGCGCGCTCGTCGTTCCGGGCGAGCAGCACGAGCTCGTCGCCCCTGTCGTGCAGCGCCGCGGCGAGCGCGGAGCCGATGCCGGAGGACGCGCCGGTGATCAGGTGGGTGGACATGCGTTCCAGTATCGCGTCGCGGCATCCACGTCGGTCACTCCTCGCGGCGACGTCTCGTGAGCAGGATCACCACGACCGCGGCGACGGCGAGCAGCACGATGGCACCGACGATCACGACGACGATCACGATCGCCCCGGCGTTCACCGTCCCCTCGGCCGTGCCGGCCCCCGCGGTCGGCGCGGCCGTGGCACCCGCGCTCTTGCAGGGGCTCGCCGCCGAGCCGGCAGCGGCCTTCGTCCCGGCGGGCGGCGCGTAGGTGAAGCTGATCGAATCGGAAACGACATGGCCGTCGGCCGAGACGATCTGCCAGGTCACCAGATACTTGCCCGCCTCGCCGAGTGCGACCGGAACGCTGATGTTGCGGTCGCTGATGGTGGGGCACGCCGTCTCGAAATGCGTGGAACGGCCATCCGGCCCCGTCACCTGCAGCAGTCCGCCGGGGCCGGACTTGGACAGGTCGAGCACGACATCGTCGAACGTGAGCTTGACGCTGTGGATCGGCGTCGTCTGGGTGGAGCCGGCTTTCGGCGAACTGTCGACCAGATAGTCATGCGCACTCGCCGGGGTGGCCAGGAGCGGGCCGACGGCCGCGGCCGCCGCAAGGGCGACGACCGCGGCCAGCCCGAGCACCGACCGGAGCAGCGGTCGGCGTAACGAGCCGCCCACCGATCCGCGCTTCGATCCGCGCACCGATACCCCGTTCGATCCGGGCGTCCATCGGCGGACCGCGCGGCTTCCACGGGATGCCGGCCGGGCAGAACGCGTGCGCATCAGGCGCGATCCTTGCCTGTGGTGGTCGTCGACGCGGTGGCCGCCGCTCCCGAGGTGTCGTCATCCGACGCGGCCCTGGGCCCAGGCCGTCGAGCGAGCGCGAGCACCGCCACGACCAGGGCGCCCAGCGCGAGCACCACTCCGGCAATGCCCATGCCGAGCGCGGCGGCATCCACCGAAGAGCCGCTGGAGACCGAAGGCGCGGGCGTGCTGCTCACGACCGTCGGAGTGGTGCCCGTCGGTGGTGCGTCGTTGATGTACAGCGTGGGCGCCGGATGCTCCGGCTCGGCGCCCGACGCCGGCGTCGGCTCGTCCCACTTCACGACCGAACCGTCCGAATAGGTCTGGATGGCAGGCAGCATGATCTTGCCGGTGTCGGGCACGATGCCCGCCGAGACGCTGAACTCCTGGAATTGGCCCGGCTCGATGGAGACGCCGGGATCGGCCGTCCAGACGATCTTCGTCGGTGCTTCCGTGACGGTGGCCCCGGAGATCTTCACCGGCTTCGCGAGCTTCGACGTCGTCACCTCCGCCGACCAGCCGGCCACCGGCTGGTACGAGACGGAGGTGAACGGGGTCTCGGTCGGCAGATCCACCTCGAGCTTGACCGTTCCGGCGGTGGCGGACTCGGTGGGAACCCGGAACGTGAGCACGGAGTAGCCACCGGCCGAGGCCTGGTCGGGGTCGATGCGAACGTGGGCGCTTGCCGCCAGCGGAGCGGCGAGTGCCAGTGCTGCTGCGGCGACGAGGGCCGCGCCTGTGGCCGCGATGGTGCGTTTCTTGGTCATGATTCTCTCTGGTCGATGTGTGCGCGGTGGCACGGAAGGGCATGGACGCTGATCGGGCGCGCCGGCAGCAGGGCGTGGTCGAGGACGGCCGTCAGCCGTGGTCGACGCGGGGATGCATCCAAAGCGCATCCGGAGAGAAGCAGTGAGAATCCGGGCACGACGTGGATGCGGAATGCTGCGGGCGAGCCGCCGGTCACATCCAGCACCGCCGGATGCGACCTAGGCGACCAGTGGCGGACCGCGGTGACGCAGCGCACCGAGCACGCGTGTCGGGGGCGCGAGGGTGACCGGACGCGTCTGCACGGGCATCCGTGCCGGTCCGGCGACGGGCGCGACGACGAGCGTGGCGATCGACGTCACCAGCAGAACCGTGAAGTTGGCCAGCGTCCGCAACGTGCGCTCGCCCTGGGAGAGCGCGACGAGGGTCACGACGGCGGCCGCGCCATGTGCCGCGAACATCAGCGGAGTGTCGTGGTGCATGGGCATGGAAGAACCCATCACGACCCCGATGTGCGATCCGGCGTGCACGTGTCCGGCAGGGGCTTCGAGCGAGGTTCCCGTCGCATCGGATCCGAGTCCGAACAGCAGGTGCAGCAGCAGCTGGCTGACGGCGACGGATGCCGCCTGTCGCCACAGCGCGATGCGTCGCCCCGCGAGAGCGACGCAGAGCGGAACGGCGAACGCCAGCGACAGCACGACCGCCAGAGTGGAGGGGAGGCCGCCGCCCGCAGCCTGATGGAAGAGCGCTGCGACGAAGACGGCGAAGGTCGCGGCCGCGGTGCCGCGGACCGCGCGAATGCCGCGTTCGGTCATGAAGCTCCCCATCGCGTGTGGATGCTTCCAGCGTAGTAGCAGCCGCGGCCCGGCCGGCCGCCGGGCGGTTTCGCACAGCTTCGGGCGGAGGCGCCCCTCGCGTCGGAGGCCACGGTTAGCCTTGACCGGTGAGCATTCCCGAATCCTTCGAACGCCTGGCTGCGGATTCGGCCGACTGGAACGCTGACTGGGATCCCGACGAGCTCGTCCCGCCCGACGACGACTACGGCCCGGAGCCGCTGCAGAGCCAGGGGGCAGGTGGTGCTGGACGGTCGAGCGCCGCTGCCGCGGGTGATGCGCGCGACGCGGGCGCCGACCGGTTCGAGGCCGAACTGGAACGCGCATCCGTTCGTCGCATGGTGGGCGCGGATCCGCTCGACGTGCTGCGCACCGTCTGGGGCTACGAGGGCTTCCGGGGCGACCAGGCGGCCGTCATCCATCGCCTGATCTCCGGCGGAGACGCCGTCGTGCTCATGCCGACCGGGGCGGGCAAGAGCCTGTGCTACCAGGTGCCGTCCATCGTGCGGGAGGGCACCGGCATCGTCGTCTCCCCGCTCATCGCGCTCATGCACGACCAGGTGGCGGCGCTCAACGCCGTCGGGGTGCGCGCCGCGTTCCTCAACTCGACACAGGACGGGCTCAAGCGGGCATCCGTGGAGCGCGCGTATCTGCGCGGTGAGCTCGACCTGCTCTACGTCGCACCGGAGCGCCTGGCCTCCGAGCAGACGAAACAGCTGCTGGCCAGGGGAACCATCGCGCTGTTCGCGATCGACGAGGCGCACTGCGTCTCGCAATGGGGTCACGACTTCCGACCCGACTACCTCGGGCTTTCGGAGCTCGCCAGACGGTGGCCCGGCGTTCCCCGCATCGCGCTCACCGCCACGGCGACGGAGGCGACCCACAGGGAGATCACCGAGCGACTGGCGCTGACGGGCGCCGAGCACTTCGTCGCGAGCTTCGACCGACCCAACATCCAGTACCGCATCGTCGAGAAGAACGACGTGAGACGACAGCTGGTCTCGTTCATCAAGGGCGAGTTCGGCGGTGGTGATGGAGAGGGCCCCGCGTCGGGCATCGTCTACGCGCTGAGCCGCAAGACCGTCGAGCAGACCGCCGAGCACCTGCGGCAGAACGGCATCGACGCCATGCCGTATCACGCCGGGTTGGATGCCGGCACGCGCGCCCGCACGCAGTCCCGGTTCCTCCGCGAAGACGGCGTCGTCATCGTCGCGACCATCGCTTTCGGTATGGGCATCGACAAGCCCGACGTGCGTTTCGTCGCGCACATCGACCTCCCCAAGTCCGTCGAGGGCTACTACCAGGAGACCGGGCGTGCCGGACGCGACGGCGAGCCCGCGGTGGCGTGGCTCGCATACGGCCTGCAAGACGTGGTGCAGCAGCGCCGCATGATCGAGGAGTCTCCCGGAGACCTCGCGCACCGCAGGCGCATGTCGGCCCACCTCGACGCCATGCTCGCCCTGTGCGAGACGGTGCACTGCAGGAGGCAGAACCTGCTGCAGTACTTCGGGCAGGACTCCGAAGCGTGCGGCAACTGCGACACGTGCCTCAACCCGCCGCAGACGTGGGACGGCACGATCCCCGCCCAGAAGCTGCTCTCCACCGTCGTGCGGCTCGCCCGAGAGCGCAATCAGAGGTTCGGTGCGGGCCACCTCATCGACATCCTGCGCGGCAAGCGTACGCCGAGGGTCGACCAGTACCAGCACGACGGCATCAGCACGTGGGGCATCGGCGCCGACCTCAGCGACCAGCAGTGGCGGGGTGTCGTCAGGCAGCTGCTCGCGCAGGGCCTGCTGGCCGTCAACGACGACGGCTACGGCACGCTCGCCATCACCCCGGCCAGCGCCGAGGTGCTGAACGGCTCCCGGCGGGTGCCCTTGCGTCAGCAGGCGGAGCGGGCGCCGCGGTCGAGGGGTTCGAAGGCGAGTGTTGAGACGCTGACGGATGCCGCGCATCCACTCTTCGAAGCGCTGCGAGCCTGGCGGGCAGAGCAGGCCCGCGAGCAGGGCGTGCCGGCGTACATCGTGTTCGGCGATGCCACGCTGCGCGGCGTGGCCTCGCGACGGCCGAGGACGTTGGACGAGCTCGCGCAGGTGTCGGGTGTGGGTACCAAGAAGCTGGAGACGTACGGAGAGGACGTGCTCGCGGTGGTTGCCGCCGCGCCTGAGCCGTCCGCCTGAGCCGTCCGCCTGAGCACCGAGTAGCGCGGGCGCCGACTGATCGTCGAGAACCTCACGAGTGGGCGAGGACGCCCGGAACGGAAGGACACCATCATGAGCGACGTCGTGCTCGCCATGTTCATGAGCCTGGACGGTTACATCGCCGGCCCCGGTGGAGAGTTCGTCGGCCCCGATTGGTCTGCCGAGATGCAGTCGGCGTGGTCGGACAAGAACGTGGATGCCGCGTACTTCGTGTACGGACGCACGAACTTCGACTTCAACGCGGGGTTCTGGCAGGGGCTCGAGGCCGACGAGACCGCGCCGGAGGAGCAGCGCGAGTTCGCCAGGAGGATGGGGCGGATGCCGAAGCTCGTCGTGTCGCACGAGCTGACGGAACCGGGCTGGAACGCCAGGGTCATCCGCGACATCAGGGAGGAGATCGCGCAGGCGAAGGCGACAGCCGGCGGCGACATCGTGGTCATCGGTGGAGCCGGCGTCGCGCAGTCCTTCCTGCGGCTGGGGCTGGTCGACCACCTGCGCATCATGGTCACGCCCCTGCTGCTGGGCGGCGGCATCCGTCTGTTCGACGGGGAGTACGCACGAACGCGCCTCGAGCGCACCGGGTGCATCCCCGTCGACACCGGGTCGACGATCCTGGAGTACACGATCGTCCGCGACAGCTGACGCCCCGCCGCTCACTCCAGGAGCTTGCCCGCCACCGACACCTCGCCCGCGATGAGCTCAGCGATCTCGTGCGGAATCGAGGGGATCGGCTCGCGCACGACGCCCGTCGACGGCGACCACACGAGGTTCACCTGGAGGGCCGGGTCGAGATCGGGGTAGTCGCTGCGGTTGTGGCAGCCGCGGCTCTCCCGGCGCTCGAGCGCGGCCTCGAGCGTGGCCCTGGCGGCGAGAGCGGAGGACTTGAGGTCGAACGCATGCGCGAGATCCTGGAAGCCGGCGATGTCCGGGTGGATCCCGACGTTCGACATCCGCTCCTCGATAGCGTCGAGCTCGGCCAGTCCCGTGAGCAGCCCTTCCTCCGACCTCACCACGCCCGCGTGCTCCGTCATGGTGTTGCGGATGGCGCGCTGCAGGGCTCGCACGTTCTCCGCGCCGTCGGAGGCGAGCAACGAGTCGATCTCCGCGCGTGCCGACGCGATCGCGGAAGCCGACCGCTTCTGGGCGGGCAGCCCCGCCGAGTATGTGGCGGCGGCCTGGCCGGTGATCCTGCCGAAGACGAGAAGCTCGATCAGCGAGTTGCCGCCCAGTCGATTGGCTCCGTGCAGTCCGGAGGATGCCTCGCCGATGGCGTACAGGCCGGGAACCTCGGTGCTGTGGTCCTCCGGACGCACCCACACGCCGCCCATCGAGTAGTGCGCCGTCGGCGCGATCTCGATCGGCTCCTTCGTGATGTCGAGCATCTGCAGCTCGAGCATGGTCTGGTACACGCGCGGCAGCCTGGTCATGATCGTCTCGCGCGGCAGGTGGGAGACATCCAGCCACACCCCGCCGTTCGGCGTGCCTCGGCCCTCCTTGATCTCGGTGTAGCAGGCGAGCGCGACGCGGTCGCGGGTGGACAGCTCCATTCGCTCGGGGTCGTACTTCGCCATGAAGCGTTCGCCGAGCGCGTTGGTGAGGATGCCGCCTTCGCCGCGCGCCGCCTCGGAGATGAGGGTGCCGGCCGCGTTCTCGGGCTCGATGATGCCCGACGGGTGGAACTGCACCAGCTCGGGATCCCGGAGGCGGGCGCCCGCCTCCACGGCGAGGCGGAACGAGTCGCCGGTGTTCTCGTCACGACGTGACGACGTGCGCCGCCAGATGCGGGTGTGACCGCCGGCCGCCAGGATGACGGCATCCGCGTGGATGAGATGACGCGTGCCGTCTTCGACGTCGAACCCGTAGGCGCCGAACACCGCGCCGTCCTCGTTGACGAGGATGCGCGTGACGTAGACGCTGTCGAGGATGGGGATGTGCAGTTGCGCCGCCCGGTTGACGAGGGTGCGCTGGATCTCGAGGCCCGTGTAGTCGCCGGCGAACGCGGTGCGCCGCCAGGTGTGGGCGCCGAAGAAGCGCTGTGAGATGCGGCCGTCCGCCTCCCGCGCGAACGGCATCCCGTAACGCTCGAGGTCGTCGATGCCGCGCGCGGCGCCGGAGGTGACGATCTCCACGGTGCGGGGGTCGGCGAGCAGGTAGCTCTCCTTGATGGTGTCGGCAGCGTGCTGCTGCCACGAGTCGTCGGGGTCCATGGTGCCGAGCGCGGCGTTGATGCCGCCGGCCGCGAGCGACGTGTGTGCATCCGACTTCGGGCGCTTGCCGAGCACGAGCACGTCGGTTCCGTTCTCGGCGAGTTCGATCGCCGCGCGCAGACCGGATCCGCCGGTCCCGATCACGAGAACGCTCGTCGAGGTCTGCTGCTCTGAGGTGGTCATGATTCGACGCTACGAGCGGTGCCATGATGTGTCCAATGCATCTTCCGGCTCGTGTCCATGCACGTAGGCTATGCATATGAACCTGGACCAGCTGCGCGGTTTCATGACGGTCGTGCGGGTCGGCAACTTCACGCGGGCGGCCGAGGAGCTGCACCTCGCTCAACCGTCGCTGAGCCGCCAGATCCACGCGTTGGAGCAGGATCTGGGCGCTCAGCTGCTCACTCGGGATCGCGGCGGCAGTGCGCCGACGGCGGCAGGCGAGGCGCTCCTGCCTCTGGCGAGACGGATGCTGGCCGACGCCGATTCCGTGCGTCGCGAACTCGACGAGCTCGCCGGCCTTCGTCGTGGACGCGTGCGGCTCGGTGCCACTCCGACGCTGTGCATCAGCCTCGTCGCCGAGGTGCTCAGTGCATTCCATGCGGCGCATCCGGGCATCGAGCTGCATCTGGCCGAGCACGGTTCTCGTCAGCTGCTGGATCAGCTGAACGCAGGCGAGCTCGACCTCGCGCTGATCACCACCTCCGACGCGACCACAGCCGAGCGGTTCGCGGTGAGCCCGCTGCTGGTCGAGGAGCTCGTGGTGATCTCGTCGGCCGCATCGCCGCAGCTCGCCTCCGGCCGGAGTGTCACGCTCACCGAGGTCGCCCGGCTGCCGCAGATCGTCTTCAGCTCGACCTACGATCTGCGCGCAGCGACGGATGCCGCCTTCGATGCCGCCGGCCTCACACCCTCTGTCGTGCTGGAGGGCGCGGAGATGGATGCCGTGCTGCGCTTCGTCGAGCGCGGACTCGGCGTCGCGATCGTGCCAGCCATGGTGCTGATCGACCGGCCGGGCCTTCGGTCGGTGCGCCTGCGCGAGCCGAAGCTGACCAGAACCATCAACGTCGCGCGGCCGGCGGATGTCGAGCCCTCCTCCGCCGTCGGCGTGATGCAGCGCACGATCGCTGACACCACCTTCGCCCTCGCGCGGCGCGCCGGACCGACGATGCGCTTGGCGGGCGATCCGCACCCCGCCGGGTGAGAACGCTGAGGACGGACCGAGCTACCCTGTCCGCCCCGAAGACCGGTTTGCGGCGGCCGTGACGACACCTCCGCCGTCGGATCGCAGCACGACGGCGAGGTTCAGGGCGGCGATGAGTCCCTGGAGATCGCCGCTCCGGCTCGCGGCCGCGAACGCCTTCACGACGGCATCGTGCTCCGAGCGCGGCACCTGCCTGGCGCGGCTCCCGTCGAGCCTCAGGAGGGGACTCGCTTCGACGAGTAGCGGTCTCGCCGCAGACCGTCGGGCGCACTCAGCGCACGTCCGACGCTTCACGAGATAATCGACTGCCCCCAGCCGCGGGAACCGACCCGTCACGACAGACCAACGAGGAACAGAATGCCCGAGAGCCCTAAGCCCGAGAATGCGGAGCACGGCTCCGCCCGAGTCAAGCGTGGTCTCGCTGAGATGCTCAAGGGCGGAGTGATCATGGACGTGGTCACACCCGATCAGGCGAAGATCGCCGAGGACGCCGGTGCGGTCGCCGTGATGGCGCTCGAGCGCGTGCCGGCCGACATCCGCGCCCAGGGCGGCGTCGCCCGCATGAGCGACCCCGATCTCATCGATGGCATCGTCTCCGCCGTGTCGATCCCCGTCATGGCGAAGGCTCGCATCGGGCATTTCGTGGAGGCGCAAGTGCTGCAGGCGCTCGGCGTCGACTACATCGACGAGTCCGAGGTGCTCTCGCCCGCTGACTACGTCAATCACATCGACAAGTGGCCGTTCACCGTGCCCTTCGTGTGCGGTGCGACGAACCTCGGTGAGGCGTTGCGCCGCATCACCGAGGGCGCGGCGATGATCCGGTCGAAGGGGGAGGCCGGAACGGGCGACGTCTCGGAGGCGACGAGGCACATCCGCACGATCACCGGCGAGCTGAACGCCCTGAAGTCGAAGACGAAGGACGAGCTCTATGTGGCGGCCAAGGAGTTGCAGGCGCCGTACGAGCTCGTCGCAGAGGTTGCCGAGACTGGCCGGCTCCCCGTCGTGCTGTTCACGGCGGGCGGCGTCGCCACCCCTGCGGATGCCGCGCTCATGATGCAGCTCGGCGCCGACGGGGTCTTCGTGGGCTCTGGCATCTTCAAGTCGGGCGACCCCTCCAAGCGGGCGGCGGCGATCGTCAAGGCGACCACGTTCTACGACGACCCGGACGAGATCGCGAAGGCGTCGCGCGGGCTGGGCGAGGCCATGGTCGGGATCAACGTCGCCGACATGCCGGCGCCGCACCGGCTCGCCGAGCGTGGCTGGTAGTCGGCCGAAGGTCGGCGTCCTTGCGTTGCAGGGCGACTTCCGGGAGCACCTGAACGTACTCCGGCGGCTGGGCGCGGATGCCGTACCCGTGCGTCGGCCGGCAGAGCTCGACGATGTCGACGGTCTCGTGATCCCCGGCGGCGAGTCGACGGTGATGGACAAGCTGAGCCGCGCCTTCGGTCTGCGTGACCCGCTGATCGCGCGCATCTCGGCGGGGATGCCCGTCTACGGCACCTGCGCGGGCCTCATCATGCTCAGTTCCGAAGTGCTCGATGCGGCGCAAGGGCAACAGACCCTGGGCGGCCTCGACGTGACCGTGCGCCGCAACGCATTCGGCAACCAGAACGATTCCTTCGAGACCGATCTCGAGACCCCCGAGCTCGGCCTGCCACCGGTGCATGCGATCTTCATCCGCGCCCCCGTCGTCACAAGGGTCGGCGCAGCGGTCACGACCCTCGCCACCCTGCCCGACGGGCGCGTGGTAGCCGTGGAGCAGGGCGACCTTCTCGGGACGGCGTTCCATCCCGAAGTCACCAACGACACCCGGTTCCACCGGAGGCTCCTCGAACGCATCGCGGCGGGTTGACCGGATCGGGGCGCACCCCTCTCCCGTCGCCAGTTCCGAGCGGAGCCGTCCCCGGCTGCTAGGTCAGGTCGTCGTGGTCGCCGCGCACCCAGGCCATGTACCGGTTGGCGGACTCCCTGATCACGCGGTGCGCATCCTCGGGAACGCTGCGGCCGAAGTTGTTGAACAGCCTGTCGAATCGCAGCGCGAGAGCGCGGCCGGCCACTCTGTCGACGACGGCGGCCGACAGCGGAAGCAGGTTGGGGTAGCTGCGCATGAACGAGACGGATGCGCCGTTCGGGTTCGGGAAGATCGCGTCGCCGGCCAGCAGAACGCCCTTGCCGTCGGCACCGGCGTCCCAGAGTGCGGCGGTGCTCCCCGGGAAGTGCCCGCCCAGCGTGTGCAGCGCGAGGCCGGGCGCGAGCTCGATGGTGCCGCTGAAGAGCCGGATGACGTCATCCTGACGCCGCACCCACCGTGCGTCGGCCTCGTTGACGTACACCGGGACGCCGCCCAGGGCGTGCGACCACGACACCTGCGCGCCGTACATGTGCGGATGACTCGCGGCGACCGCGATGACCGGACCGTGCTCGAGCACGCGCGCCGCGACATCCTCGTCGACGTAGCCGATCGGATCGAACAGCAGAGTTCCCGACGGCGTCGTCACGAGCATGCACTGCTGCCCGATACCCACTTGCGGCTCGCTCGTGATGCCGAGGAGGCCGGGCTCGATCTCGTGCAGTTCGACGCGGATGCCGCTGGACCGCAGCGCGTCGGCCGTGGTCCACCTCTGGCCGGAGCGCGGAACCCACTGCCGTTCGTCGCTGCAGATCGCACATTCCGCCGGCGGCTGAGAAGTCTCGGCGTGCTCAACACCGCACGTCGCACAGATCCACACAGTCATGGTTCGACGCTAGCGCTGCACGGTCATGCGGCACCAGGACCGGAGCACGCTCGGCCGCGAGAGCAAGCTCTCCCCCGTCACGCCTCGATTGCAAAGCTCGGTGTCGGAGCCGGCCTGTTCCGGCTGCTCAGGCATGACGCCTCTGCCACCTGGCGGCGACGAGCGAAAGCCCGTCCTCAGCGTGCGAAGATCAGCTGCCACGCGAATCCGATGCGATTGAACGGTTCTCGGTCGCAGAGCTCGAGTTCGAGTCGCAGGAGCTCGTCGAAGAACGCGGCGTCGTGTTTCGCCGAGTTGTCTGTGAGCAGGTCATTGGCGAGCCGGTGGCCATAGCGGCCCACCGCAGTGAGTCCGACCGCTGCGGCGGCGGTCTGAATCCGATCGGGGTCGACTTTACGAACAAGGGTGTTGAAGGTCTGGACCGCCATTCTGTCTGCGTGCAGTTCGGTGGCCGCCGCGGGGGGTCCGTCGTTGAGCAGGGTCCGCAGCACGTGGCCCGCGGGATTCACGTCGATCACGGACAATCGGCCGCCCGCACGAACGCGGGCGGCCAGCGCCGCGAGATCTGCCGCCTCAGCAGGGCGGTAACGCAACACGAAATGGCACAGCACCAGGTTCCACTCGCCCTCCGGCAGGTCGTCGAGGCCGGCCAGAATCGTGCGCACACGCGCTCCCTCGTCATCCGCGCGACGCTCTGCCTCCTCCAGCCACGCCTGCGACGGATCAACGATCGTGACCTCGTGTCCAGCCTTCGCCAGCGGTAACGCGTCCATGCCGTCACCGCCGCCGACATCCAAGACCCGAAGACGATCGCCGAGTACTTCGCACTGCCGCCGCAGCACGTCAGCGACGGTCGCGTACCGGATCCTGGCCCACGGAGAATCGGTGTACGCCCGCCACTGGGCAAGGTTCTCGCTGAAGATTTCGGTCACCGCGACATCCTTTCCCGACGGTGCGTGTCCACGGCCGACTCCATTCAAGCCGATGCCTTCGCCTGTTCTGATCCGGTGGGCGACGGCAGGCAGAGCGCCAGGACGGGTACCCCGAAGGACGCTGAGCGCTGGCGAACCCACCGAGGGCAGGCGCGCACGCGCGGCATCGGCTGGTACCGTCGGGACACGGAGACAAGGGGGTATCCGGTGGGCGAGGACTGGTACGTGGTCGGCGTCGATTGCGGAGGCACCACGAATGCGGGGACGGTCCTTCGTTCCGATGGCAGATTTCTGGTGGATCGCTTGATCGAGTCGCCCAGCCGCGTGCTCGATGGCCCGGTGGCGGCCGTCGCCGCCTTGGAGGAGGCGCTGGACGCCGCCCTCGACGAAGCCGGAATCGGGCGCGAGCAGGTGCGTGTCGTCGGCCTCGACACGCCGGGGCCGGCCAGTGCCACCGGTGTCATCTCGAGTCGGGGGGCGACGAACTTCAGTGGCCCGCAGTGGCGTGGATTCGATGTGCGGGGCGCACTGGAGCACCGTCTTCGCCTGCCGGTGGGCTACATCAACGACGCGAACGCCGCTGCGTTGTATGCGCATTATGCGTACTTCGGATCAGCCCGCGCCCTGTACTCGTCGGTAGCGGCGATCGTCGGCACCGGACTCGGTGGTGGATTGGTCGAGGCGGGAACGGTGATCACCGGACGCTCGGGAATGGCGGGCGAACTCGGGCACGTTCAGATCCCGCTCGACGGCATCCTCGAGCAAGACCAGCCGATCCCACGCTGCAACTGCGGCCTCTTCGGAGACGTTGAGAGCCTGGCGTCCTTGACCGGCATCCGGAAGAACCTGCTGCCGTACTGGCTGACCCGCTACCCCGACCATCCACTGCATCGGGTGCCTGACGAGGCTGAGCGCACATACCGGGTGCGCACGCTTGCCGAAGAGGGCGACGAGATGTGCCTGCGCATCTTCCGACAACAGGCTGACGCCATCGCCGCACTGTTCCACATCGCGTCGAACTTCACCGACCCGACCGCCTATGTCGTCGGAGGTGGCGTGGTGGAGGCCACCGATGAGTTCCGCACGTGGTTCATCGATCGTGTCGGAGAGCACATGAACCTGCGAGAGGAACAGGCCGAGGTGGCCGTCGTCGCGACGGTGCCCGACCTGGACATGGCAGGCAGCCGCGGCGCCGCCCTCTCTGCCCTCGACTCGGCGCGCACGTCAGCCGCCACGTAGACGCTGCGCCGCTCAACCCGCGCAATCGGCTCGGCCATGAAAGCAAGCTTTCACGGCTCTCGCCTCAATTGCGGGTAGATGGTCTCGCCGCGCTCCAGCATGGCGACGAACTCGCCGATCTTGCGTGCTCTTGTCTCCGCCCGCTTCACGTTGCCGATGCGGAACAGGATGGCGAAGCGGTTCTGGCTCGTCAACGTCGCGAACATGGTGGCGGCCTGTGGGCTCGCGGCCAGGGCCTCGGCGAGATCGGCGGGCACTTCGATGGTCTTCGAGCCGGCGTAGGCGGCATCCCATCGCCCGTCGGTCTTGGCGCGCTCGACCTCCGCCCGCCCGGCATCCGTCATGCGGCCCTCTCGCTCGAGGCGCTCCGTGTGCTCCCGGTTGCGCTTCGACCACAGGCTGCGCGCCCGTCGCGGCGTGAACGTCTGCAGCCACTCGGTGTTGCTCAGCCCCTGCTTGCGGCCGTCGATCCAGCCGAAGCAGAGCGCCTCGTCGAGCGCCTGCGCGTACGTGATGCCGGGAGCACCGCCCTTGGCCAGCGCGAGCTGCACGCCGTCATTGGTGGCGTGGTTCTGCTCGAGCCAGGAACGCCAGGCGCCGGCGTCCGGTAGTCGCAGCACCGGCCGGCCGCCCGTGCCGGCCGCGGTGCCAGCCACCGAGCCGGCCCCAGTGCCGCCCGGTGAGGTCTCCGCGGCCGAGGTCTTGTGCGCCCGAGCGTCGGTCATAGCAGCTTCCTGAGCGTGTTGAGGTTGCGATTGGTGGTGAGGGCCGTGCCCGGTCCACTGCCGAGTGCCTTGCCGATCACGCTGTCGAGCGTGTGTCCGCGTTCCACGGTCCAGAACAGCACGGAACCGCCGTCGGCGACCTGCACGAGCGCCGGATCGAGCGCGAGCGAGAGCACCCGGTTCGCCACTGCGTCCAGTTCCTCCGGTCGCCGGCTCCCCCCGGTGGTCGCCTCGCCGATGGGCGCCCCGATGAGGAACACCACGTAACGATGCCACGCGTCGCGTTCCGGGAAGGGATACGCCTCCACGGCGGCCGAAAGCGCATCCGTGTCGAGCACGTGCACCTTCGCGTCGTATCCGAACGCCTCGCTGAGCGCGGCCTCGAGATCGTGACGCAGAGCGGATGCGTCGCCCTCTGCTTCGAAGACCACGTTGCCGCTGGCGAGCACGGTCTTCACTCCGTCGTATCCGAGCGACCGGAACACCTCGGCCAGCTCGGCCGACTTGATGGTGCGCCCTCCGACGTTTACGCCGCGCAGCAGTGCGATGAACCGGGTCATGGCATCCAGCATCTCAGCAGCCGCCGACGGCGCACGAGCGGCGCCTGGAGCGCATGATCAGCGGGGCTGACCGACCGGCGAGCGTCGTCGCCGTAGGCTCTGCGGCGTGGAGGACGCAACACCAGGCGAGAAGCCGGCACGGAACGCCGAGGGTTCGTCGCGCATCCCGGCCGTCGGATCGCCCGAGCCCGGTGCGTCTCGGCCCCCGGGCGCTTCACGCCGGCGGCGCCGGGTCGTGGGCACCGTGGCGGTGGTCGTGGTGCTCGTGTTCGTCTACGCGGCCGTCGTCACGCTGTATGCGCTGAGCGGCAGCGTGAGGTCGTTCGACGCCAAGGAACCGGAGCCTGAGAAGGGTGGCGTCACCGTCGTGCTCACGGTGGAAGGGATCGACGCCGCGCGCCAGCGAGCCGACATGACGGCGTACATCGACCCGTCTGACACTCTCTTCACGGGCGATGGCCTCGCCCTGGCGGAAGACATCCACGTCATCATCTCGCCCATCGAAGGAAGCCAGACTCTTTCGTTCAAGGCGGATTCGGCCATCGGCACGAAGCCCATCCGAATGCTCGCCGACGGCGAGATCGGAACCTGGCCGTTCGATCATTACGACGTCGACGACCTCGTGGTCCTCGCCTATGTAACGACCGACGGCGTCTCACGACCGATACCCACGACCGTATGGATGAAGGGCGACGTACCGGGGTGGTCCGCCTCGGTCGCGCAGAAGACGAAGGCGCCGCCCGAGCTTCCCGCCTCGCTGTCTGAAGCGATCAGCACCGCGCCGTTGCTCGAGTTCAGCGCCTCCCGATCCGCCAGCACCGTCGCGTTCGCGTTCGTGCTGCTCGCTCTCCTCGTCGTGATGCCGTGCCTCGTGCTGTTCGTCGCGATCACGGCATTCAGGGGCAGACGCAAGCTCGAGGCGTCGTTCATGGGATGGATGGGCGCCATGCTGTTCGCGACCATCCCGCTGCGCACGTTCCTGCCCGGCTCGCCGCCGATCGGATCGTGGATCGACTTCACGGTCGTGCTCTGGGTGGTCACGGGACTCATCGCCGGGCTCGCGATCTACGTCGCAGCGTGGGCGAGGTGGGCGCATCCCGAGCCGGGAGCGTCGTCATCCAGCGCTCCCTGAGTCGGTGATTGCGCAAACCCACAGGTATCCGCGCCGCGCTTCCGAGGGCATTTGTGCGTTCCGCACCGCCGACTCGCCGCCCCTCGCCGGTCGACCTACCGTGGAACGGACGCCCGGAATCCGGGCGCCGCACGCCGGGATGCCGCGAGCCTCGTCGCGGCCGGCGTGCGCCGCTGATTCCACGGAAGAAGAAGACCGACCATGGTTGACACCGCTTCGAAGACCGCATCCGAACGCGTGGCGCGCGCGGACCGGTTCGAATACACGCCGCAGACCGGACCGGTCGATGTCGACGCCCCGCCTGCCGAGGTGGATGTCGCGCAACTCGGACGCACGCTTCTGGGCACCTGGGCGGACATCCGCCTCGCGTCGCGCGAGTTCGCCAAGGACCCCGCGCTGCAGCGGGTGGAGGGGCTCAGCCTCGACGAGCAGAGACGGCGCGTCTTCGGCCAGTTGAAGCTGCTGGTGGAGAACGGCCAGGTGCATCGCGCGTTCCCGGCCTCCGTCGGCGGCGGCGACGACCACGGCGGCAACATCGCGGCATTCGAGGAGCTCGTCACGGCCGACCCGTCGCTGCAGATCAAGGGTGGAGTGCAGTGGGGCCTGTTCGGCGCCGCCGTCATGCACCTGGGCACGCAGAAGCACCACGAGAAGTACCTGCCCGGCATCATGAGCCTGGATGTGCCAGGCGCCTTCGCGATGACCGAGACCGGGCACGGTTCGGATGTCGCCTCCATCGCCACGACGGCCACCTACGACCCGGAGACCCAGGAGTTCGTCATCGACACGCCGTTCCGCGGCGCGTGGAAGGACTACCTCGGCAACGCCGCGAACGATGCGATCGCGTGCACACTGTTCGCCCAGCTCATCACGAACGGCGTGAACCACGGCGTGCACTGCTTCTACGTTCCGATCAGGGACGCCGCGACCGGCGAGTTCCTGCCCGGCATCGGCGGCGAGGACGACGGTCTCAAGGGCGGCCTGAACGGCGTCGACAACGGACGCCTGCACTTCACGAACGTGCGCATCCCGCGCGAGAACCTGCTGAACCGGTACGGCGACGTTGCGGAGGACGGCACGTACACGAGCCCCATCGCGAGCCCCGGCCGCAGGTTCTTCACCATGCTCGGAACGCTCGTGCAGGGCAGGGTGTCGCTCGACGGCGCATCCACGATCGCCTCCGCCATGGCCCTGGCCATCGCCATCACGTACGGCAACCAGCGCCGGCAGTTCACGGCGGCGAGCGACACCGACGAAGAGGTGCTGCTCGACTATCAGCGCCATCAGCGCAGGCTCATCCCGAGGCTCGCCACGACGTACGCCCAGTTCTTCGCCCACGACAAGCTCCTCGTCAAGTTCGATGAGGTGTTCAGCGGCAAGGCCGACACCGACGACGACAGGCAAGACCTCGAGACGTTCGCCGCGGCGCTCAAGCCGCTGTCCACCTGGCATGCCCTCGACACGCTGCAGGAAGCGCGCGAGGCGTGTGGCGGCGCCGGGTTCCTCGCCGAGAACCGCCTGGTCGGCCTGCGCGCGGACCTCGACGTCTACGTGACGTTCGAAGGCGACAACAACGTGCTGCTCCAGCTGGTCGCCAAGCGGCTGCTCACCGACTACTCGAAGAAGTTCGCCAAAGCGGATGCCGGTGCGCTTGCCCGATACGTCGTCGCGCAGGCCGCAGACCGCGCGTACCACGGCACGGGCCTCCGCCGGCTCGCGCAGACCGTCGCCGACTTCGGCTCGACGGCCCGTGCGGTCGGTCAGCTGCGCGATCCGGAGACGCAGCGGGAGCTGCTGACCGACCGCGTGGAGACCATGATCGCCGAGGTCGCCACCCGACTGCGCAACGCGAACAAGCTCCCCAAGGAGAAGGCGGCCGAGCTGTTCAACTCGCAGCAGAACGAGCTCATCGAGGCGGCCAGGGCGCACGGTGAGCTGCTGCAGTGGGAGGCGTTCACCGAGGCGCTGGCCACCGTGCAGGATGCCGGCACCAAGCAGGTGCTCACGTGGCTGCGCGACCTGTTCGGCCTGGGTCTGCTGGAGAAGCACGTCGCCTGGCACATCATCCACGGCCGGCTCTCGCCCCAGCGGGCGCAGGCCGTCACGGCGTACATCGACCGGCTCGTCGCCCGTCTGCGCCCGCATGCGCAGGCGCTCGTCGACGCGTTCGGCTACGAGCAGGAGCACCTGCGCGCGAAGATCGCCAGCGGAGCCGAAGCGGAGCGCCAGGCCGAGGCACGAGAGTACTTCGCCGCGCTGCGCGCGTCGGGCGAGGCACCCGTCGACGAGAAGGTGCTGCACAAGAAGAAGTAGGCGCGCCGCTCACCTGAGAGCCCAGAACACGCCCGTGTCCCGACGCGGGCGTGTTCTCGTCTGTGCGCCACGGTTGCAAACTTGAACAGACCGGTCTAACGTATTGGACAGATCGGTTCAAACTCGCCCGTCCGACGTGCGACGAGAACCTCAGCAGTCTGAGAGAGGGCCAGCATGACCTTGCGCGTCTCACCCACCGCCGGAGACACCACGACGGACGTTCCCGAGGTCCGCGGGCGTCTCCGCCTCGGACGCACGGCAGCGTTCGTCGGCACGTCGCTCGCCGCCGCCGGACTGTATCTGGCATCGGGAGCACCGACGCCGGTGCTCCTGCTGCTGCAGGAGCAGTGGTCGTTCCCGTCGTGGGTTCTCACGGTGGCCTTCGCCGCGTACTCGTTCGGGCTCATCCTCGCGCTCCTGGTGGCCGGCAAGCTCTCCGATCACATCGGACGGCGCCCCGTGCTCATCGGCGCGCTCGCGGTACAGGCCGTCGCGATGGCCGGATTCGTGGTCGCGCCCAACATCGGCTGGGTCATCGCTGCTCGTGTGCTGCAGGGCATCGCGACGGGCGCCGCGACGAGTGCCTTCACGGCGTCGATCGTGGAGCTCGCCCCGGAGCGCTTCAAGCGGCTCGGCTCGGTCATCGCCGGAGTGGTTCCGCCTGCCGGGCTCGGTCTTGGAGCCCTGTTCGCCGGCGTGACCATCCAGTTCAGTCCCGTCGCTGACCTCATCGTCTTCACGGTGCTCTCGGCGGTGGCCGTGCTCGGACTGGCCGTGGCCGCCCTGTCGCCGGAGACGTCGAGTCGTCAGTCCGGCGCCGTGCGCAGCCTCGTGCCGCGCGTCGCCGTTCCGCCCGCCGCGCGCGCCGAGTTCGCGGCCTCGCTTCCGGGAATCGTGGCCACCTGGACGCTCGGAGCCCTCTTCCTGGGCCTCGGACCGACCATCGTTCTTCAGGTGTTCCACATCGACAGCGGAGCCGTGGACGGCGTCGTCGCGTTCGTGTCGCCAGGCGCCGCTGCGGTTGCTGCGCTCCTGCTCGGCAAGGTGGGGGTGCGACGCGTGCTCGTCTGGGCCGGCATCGCGGTGCTGATCGGAGCGTTCGCCGTGGTGGCATCCGTGTACAGCGGCTCTCTCGCGCTGTTCGTGGCCGGTGGGGTCGCCGGCGGTGTCGGCTTCGGCGCCGCGCTGTCGGGAGCGCTGCGAGTGCTGACCGGGCTCGCGCATCCCCATGAGAGGGCCGGTGTATTCGCCGCCGTCTACACTGTCGCGTACCTGTCGTTCGGCACGCCGGCCGTGATCGGCGGCCTGCTGATCGCGCCCCTCGGCCTCACCACCACCGTCGTGCTCTACGGAGTGGTCGTGCTGCTCGCCGCGGCGACCGGTCTGGTGGCACAGCAACGACGCGCCGCTGCGGAGCGGGAGCGGGTGGCGACGGAGCGCGCAGCGCGGCCCGTCACGGCGCCGACTCCGTGCCCGAACGGACCGGCCACGGTCTGATCCCCGCCTGGAACATCGCACGCGGGCTGCGCATCACGAGCGGCCCGCGTGCGATCGTCCGTGTGCGGCCCGAAGCAGGAGGCGGAGCGGAGCGGGAGGCGGAGCTGAGCAGGAGTGGGCCGGCAGGAGGTCAGCGCACCGGCTGAACGGTGGCGGCATCCATGAGCTGCTCCGCGATGTCGCGAGCGAACCGGGCAGACCGAGGATCCTGGTCCATCTGATACGACATGCGGGCGCCGTCGTAGAGCACGACCAGGCTCTCGGCGAGCTTGGCGGCATCCTTGGCGCCCATCGATTCGGTGAGGTGCTGGAAGAGGCCGTGCACCCAGGTGCGGTAGCTGGATGCCTGCTCCCGCTCGGTGCTGCCGGGCTGAGCCTCAGCGATCGCGCGTGAGAAGGCGCACCCCCGGTAGTCGGGTTCCTCGAAGATGGCGCCGAGCTCGTCGAAGACCGCGAGCACCTTCTCGCGCGGCTCATCCTTCGTGGCGATCGCCGCTTCGATGCGGGCCGCCCACCGCGCGTGCCTGCCCTTCAGGTATTCGCGCACCAGATCGTCTTTGCCGCTGAAGTTGTAGTACAGCGAGCCCTTGGCCACGCCCGCCTTCTCGATGATGCGGTCGATCCCGACGGTGTGGATGCCTTCGTCATAGAAGAGTTCGTCGGCAGCGGCGAGCAGACGCTCCCGCGGGGACAAGCCCTTGTCGTGTGCTGCCATGGGCGGATTCTATCAGACAGACCTGTTCAAATGGTGCTCGGATTCCGACGTGGCCCGCCCGCCGGGCCGGTGCCGAAGCGTTTGTCGAGTCCGCCATCGCTCTCGATCTCGAACGGCGGAGCCTTCGTGACCAGCAGCCACGTCGGCAGCGTGATCACGCACAGGATGGGCAGCAGCGTGAGGTCGCCGGTGAGCGCGATGCCTAGGAAGAGCGCCATCCAGCCATCCCGCGTCTCGACCATGACGATGCCGAGGCCGCCGCACGCCACGGCGAGGCCGAGCGGCATGCCGGGGATGACGGCGTGAGCGAACAGGCCGATGGCGACGCCGATGAACACCACGGGAAAGACGCGACCGCCGCGGAAGCCGGCACTCGCGGCCACGAGCAGGGCGACGATTTTCACGCCGGCGAGGGCAGCGAGGGTGCCTGCCGAATACGAATCCGGATGCGTCAGCAGCTCGCCGGTCTGCTCGAGTCCCTTGAACAGGGTGAGCGGTCCGCCGACGATGGCCAGCAGGCCGAGAACGAGACCACCGAGCGTGGTGATGGCCAGCGGATGCCGCAGGGCGTGAAACCCCGCATGCAGGTACGGAAACAGGAACGCCGCCGCGATCCCGACGCAGGCCGAGAACGCGGCGACGATGGCCCCGGTGAGGAAGTCGATCGGCTGGGGCGCACCGAGCGGCGGCAGGTGGAACGCGATCGTCTGCCCGCCCAGCAGGTGCATCGTCACGGCTCCCGCCGCGGCCGCGGCGACGGGCAGGAACAGCCTGTCCCACAACGATCCGCCACCCTTGACGGCCGCGACCGTGCCGGTGAGCACGAGCGCCGCCGCGACAGGCGTGCCGAAGAGCGCGCCGATCGTGGCGGAGATGGCGAGCAGCATCACGAGCTGGGCCGGGATCTTCGTGGCGATGCGGGAGAACGCCGCGACCGCCAGCGCCGAGTTGATCGCGATGATCGGGTTCTCCGGGCCGAGGCTCACGCCGCCCGCGAGTCCCAGCATGACGACGACCGCGATGCTCGGGAGCGTGCCCGGCCGCGGCGGCGGCGAGGCGAGTCCCGTGGTCGCGGTGTCCGGTCCGCCGTGACCGGGCACCAGCCACACGACGAGGCCGACGGCGAATCCGGTGAACGTCAGAACTGCGAGCATCCACCACGGGTTGTTCGACGCGAGCCCGATCGAATGCGGAAGAGCGGTCCACAGTCCGTCCTGGAGCACCGCGGAGATGCGCTCGAGCAGCCACAGCACGAATGCCGAGACGATGCCGATGGCGAGCGCGGGCAGCGAGAGCAGGAGCAGCATGCGCACGCTCGGTGCGGGCATCTCGATCGCCCCTGCGCTCTGCGTCGTACTGTCTTCCGCCATCGCGTCCCCCCGTGGTCGGTGCGTCACCACGATAGGGGCCGAGCGCTCCCGTGCGAAGGTTCGGCACGGGACTTCACCTGGATGGTGGGCGAGCGGGGGCAGGCATGCCGGCGCGACCCGTCGGGCGGATGCTCAACCTCGATTCGTAGACTCGCAGCATGATCGTGCCCGAGGCGAAGCCGCCCTACCTCGTGTGGGACATCGTCGTCTCGGTCATCACGTGGCTCGTCACGGGAGCCTTCATCGGCATGGCGTCGTTCATCGCCGTCTTCGGGCTCGCATTCCTCGACTACTGCCCGCCGCAGTCGTGCAGCGCCGAGGCGGCCGTCGCGTGTCTGTTCGCGGCGGGAACGGCATCCGTCGTGGTGGCGCTCGCCGGCTTCGTCTGGGGGCTGGTGCGCATGTTCCACCGCCAGCCGAGCTGGTGGATGACGGTCGGCGCCTTCGTGCTGTGCGTCGGATGCTGGGCAGGCGGCTTCGTCTCGGCGGCACGCGCCGTCGGCTGGTGAGCCGAGGTCAGACGAGGCCGGCGACGCCAATCCTGCCCGCGGGTTGAGGGGGCTCCGCCCGTCGGGTTGAGGTCTCGCCCGACCGCAATAGGCTGGGACGACGACCCGTGCGCCGACGCTCCAGGTGCGCAGCGACTCGCTCAGCCCGCGACTCCCGGAGGGACTCCATGACCGACGCCGTGAACCCGCCGACTTCGCCGTCCGGCTACGCGCCGCCAACGCCCGATGCCGCTGCCGCGCTGTCGATCCGGGGCCTCTACAAGTCGTTCGGGCAGAAGCGGGCGGTCGATGGCATCAGCCTCGACGTGCCGGCCGGAAGCTTCTACGGTCTCGTCGGTCCCAACGGGGCGGGCAAGACCACCACGCTGAGCATGGCGACCGGACTGCTCAGGCCCGACGCCGGCATGGTGACCGTGCACGGCATCGACGTGTGGCAGCATCCGCTGGCCGCGAAGGCGCAGATCGGTGTGCTGGCCGACAACGCCCGGCTGTTCGACCGTCTGACCGGTGAGCAGCTCGTCGTGTACGCGGGTCTGCTCAGCGGCATGGACCGGCCGACCGCGGTGTCTCGCACGAAAGACCTGCTGCAGCTGCTCGACCTGCAAGACGCAGCGGGAACGCTCGTCGTCGACTACTCGGCCGGCATGACCAAGAAGATCGCCCTCGCCTGCGCCATGGTGCACGCTCCGCGGCTGCTCGTGCTGGACGAGCCGTTCGAATCCGTCGACCCGGTGTCGGCGGCGAACATCCGCGACATCCTCGGCGGCTTCGTGCGCGGCGGCGGCACGGTCATCGTGTCGTCTCATGTGATGGACCTCGTGCAGCGCATGTGCGACCACGTCGCCGTGATCACGAACGGGCACGTGGTGGCATCGGGCACCGTCGACGAGGTGCGTGGCGGCGCCGACCTCGAGGACCGTTTCGTCGAGCTCGTCGGCGGCCGCCGCGTGCAGGAGGGCCCGGAGTGGTTGCAGCACTCGTAAGGCTGCGGCTGCTGGTGCTGCGCAACAGCCTCAAGCGCAGCGTCGGCCAGCTCGTCGCCGTCATCATCGGCGCCCTGTACGGCCTGTTCGTTCTCGGCCTGATCGTGGTCGGCCTGTTCGCGCTCAACCTCGCGCCCGTCGACCTCGTGCGCACCATCGTGGTGCTCGCCGGCTCGGTGCTCACGCTCGGCTGGGCGATCCTGCCGCTGTTCTTCTCGGTCGAGCAGACGCTGGATGCCCCGCACCTCGCGGTCTATCCCATCCCGCTGAACAAGCTGCTCACCGGCCTGCTCATTTCGGGCGTCGTCGCTGTTCCCGGCGCCATCACCATGATCGCGTCGGTGTTCACGTTCGGATCGTGGCTCCGGATGCCCGGCATCGCCGTGCTCGCGCTGCTCTGCGGCATCGCGGGGGCGACGCTCTGCGTCATGCTGTCCCGCGCCGTCACGTCGGCCGCGGCCGGCCTCGCGTCGGGGCGCAGGTTCCGCGAGGCCGCAGGCATCCTGATCTTCATCCCGCTCGTGCTCCTCGGACCGATCATCGCCGCCACCGCGTCGTCTCTTCGGCAGTCGGCCGACGTGCTGCCGAGTCTCGCTGAAGCCATGTCGTGGACGCCGCTCGGCGCCATCTGGGCCATCCCGTCGCAGGTGGCGCTCGGCGACCCGCTCGGCGCGGTGCTTCGCGCGCTGATCGGCGCAGCCACCATCGCTGTCGTCTTCGTGGTCTGGCGGTGGGGGCTCGCGCGCTCACTGGTCACGCCGGTTCATGCGGCGGCGAAGGTGAGAGCTCAGGGCAAGCTCGGTCTCTTCGCCCGCCTGCCCGCGACGCCGGCGGGCGCGATCGCCGCCCGATGCCTCATCTACTGGTTCCGCGACCCGCGCTACCTGCGCCAGCTGGTCATCGTGCCGGCCATGCCCGTGCTGTTCTGGTTCTACTCGTCGCTGACCCACTCCGCCGCGCTGTTCCTCGTCTCGGGCCCGCTCGTGGGCTTCCTGCTCGGTGTGACGCTGATCGCCGACGTGTCGTTCGACTCGACAGCGTTCGTGCTGCACATGAGCAAGGCCGTTCCCGGCCGCGCCGACCGGTGGGGGCGGGCATCCGCCGTCCTGACGTTCGGGCTGCCCGCTGTGATCGCCGTCACGCTCATCACGGTCGGCATCACGCACCAGTGGGCCGCACTGCCCGGCCTGCTGGGTCTCGCCATTGGCCTACTGTTCGGCGGGCTCGCCGTGTGCTCCGTCACGTCGGCCGTGCTCGTGTATCCGGCGCCCGCGCCGGGGGACAACCCGTTCAAGACCCGGCCGGGAGCGAACACCGCGCTGCTCGGGTCCACGTTCATCAGCTGGGGCGTTCTCGCGCTCGTGACCGCGCCGGAGATCGTGCTGCTGATCCTGGCGCTGGCTACGGGGAACGTGCTCTTCGGCTGGATCGGCCTCGTGGTCGGCGTGGTGCTGGCGCCGATCACGCTGGCGATCGGAGTGCGGGTAGGCGGCGGCATCCTCGACCGGCGCGGGCCCCAGCTGCTCGTGCAACTCCAGAAGGACGCGTAGCGGCCGCCGCCCGCCACCGAGGGTTGAGCCCGTCGAAACCCGCCCCCGCCCACCGAGGGTTGAGCCTGTCGAAACCCGCCCCCGCCCACCGAGGGTTGAGCCACTACCGAGGATTGAGCCTGTCGAAACACGCGCGCCCGAGGGTCGAACCGCTACCGAGGGTTGAGCCTGTCGAAACCCGCCGCACCGCCCGACGCACCGCTCGACCTCACCCCGGCAAATGCCCGAGCGCCCGCACCGCCTCCCGCTCGTCGAGCAGCTCCGCGACGGATGCCTCGATGTGAGCGTGCGCGACCGGATCCGCGTCGAGTCCGGTCACGATCTGCCATTCGCCGCGCGACGAGCGCACGGGCAACGAGCAGATCAACCCGTCGGGCAGGCCGTACGAGGCGGCAGCCTCCGCGTTGACGCCGCCCGTCGTGACACCCGCCGAGGTGAAGCGATCGCCCGTGCCGTTCACCCAGTCGTAGACGTGGTCGATGGCGGCGTTCGCAGCCGACGCCGCGCTGGACGCGCCCCGAACCTGGATGATCTCGGCTCCACGCCTGGCTACCGTCGGCACGAAGACCTCCTCCAGCCAGCGCTCGTCGACGATCTCGCGCGCCGGGCGCCCGTCCACGGTGGCGTGCGAGACATCCGGATACTGGGTGGCCGAGTGGTTGCCCCACACGATCACCCCGTCGACCGCCGTCACGGGCACCTCGGCCTTGATGGCCAGCTGCGCGACGGCACGGTTGTGATCGAGCCGGGTCATGGCCGTGAACCGTTCGGCGGGCACGTCGGGAGCATGCGAAGAGGCGATCAGTGCGTTCGTGTTCGCGGGATTTCCGACCACGAGAACGCGCACGTCGGATGCCGCATGCTCGTTGATCGCCCGACCCTGCGGCCCGAAGATCGCCGCGTTCGCCTCGAGCAGATCGGCACGCTCCATTCCGGCCGTCCGGGGACGCGCGCCGACCAGCAGGGCGACGCCGGCGCCGTCGAACGCGGTGCGCGCGCTGTCGGTCACGTCGACCGAGTCGAGCAGCGGGAAGGCGCCGTCGATGAGCTCGAGTGCCGTGCCCTCTGCAGCGCGCAGACCCAGCGGTATCTCGAGCAGGTTGAGGCGCACCGGAGTGTCAGGGCCGAGCAGCTGACCGGATGCGATGCGGAACAGCAACGCGTATCCGATCTGCCCGCCTGCTCCGGTGACGGTCACGGTGACGGGGCGGCGAGTCGGGATGG
>NZ_DASZVF010000078.1:0-43114 GCF_035547335.1 Humibacter sp.
TCACACTTGATATATCCATAGTGTTTCGGCGGCCATAGCGAGAGGGAAACGCCCGGTCACATTCCGAACCCGGAAGCTAAGACTCTCAGCGCCGATGGTACTGCAGGGGGGACCCTGTGGGAGAGTAGGACACCGCCGGACTTCTTTGTAAGAGGGCCGCCCATTTGTGGGCGGCCCTTCTTGCGTTAATGCGCGGCTCTTCGGCGGTCGAGGGACTGTCGTCGGTCCTGGAGCTGCCCTCGGCTGGCTCAGCTTCGTCAGCTATCGGGGCCCCGTACCTGTTCGTACGGATATTGATCGCGAATGTGGCGGGCGAAGTAGCCGCCGAGGCTGTCGGCGGCGAGGAGCTCCGAGTGCACGATCGGCTGGACTTCGAAGTATCGGTAGATCGCGCCACCGTGAAATTCGAGCTCGAGCGTGTTGGTCTCGTCGTCGTATCCAACCGAGACGAGAACGCTACTGGAGACTGGCGTTCGCTTCATAGGAGCGGCCTCGTGCGACCTGAAGGGTGGCACTCGCTGGTCTTCAACGATAGGTCGTGCGCGGCATCGTTGCCGTGCCGCCGTTGCTGGTGCGCTTCGCCCGTGACTCGGTCACCTCCGAGGCGCCGACTTTGTCTCGAGGGGCCGATGCCTCGCGACGGTCCCCGAGCGGTCGCCATCGAGCGGCCAAAGGTCGACGTGGTCGGGCGACTCAATCGACGTGCGATTGCGGGACCATCCATGGTTCCCGGACCATCCATGGTTCCTCGACTATTCAGTTCCTGGGCCATCCATGCGGTGGCTGGACTGTTGCCAGGCGGCGGACCCTCGGGTTTCGAGGCGTCTGGGCTGCTTCTCGGCCTTATCGCATCCGGGTCACGCCCGGAGCGAGTTTCGCTGCAGATACGCGATCGTGCGCTCAGTGCTGAAGCCGAGCGCGCCCATCTGTCGGAGATACTCGCTGGTGAGAGCGGCCGCGCGCCGGTGCGTCTCGTTGCTTGCGAGATCCTCGGCAACAGTGGTGCCGTTGCGTCCGCGAGTCTGGACGTAGCCGGCCTCTTCGAGTCCCTTGTACGTTCTGGCGACGGTGTTCGGAGCAAGGTCGAGTTCAGTCGCCAGCTGACGAACCGATGGCAACTTGTCTCCGGGTGCCAGTTCACCGGCCGAGATCTGGGCGATGACCTGATCTCGTAGCTGCTCATAGAGCGGGACCGACACGGACGGATCGATGGTCAGCACATGCGCTCCCTCTTTTGTACTCGTACAAAGGTATCAATTCTGCATCCGACGCCTCGGACTGCGGGAATCGGGCGACAGAGCACAGGCGGCACGAACTGCCGATCGACTCGGGGGCAGGCAGCATGAGAGAGACGGCGTCCATCAAACCCCGCCCGAACGTCGCATCACGTTCGTCGACCACTCACCGGCTCTCGCTTACGTGGCGGATGAAGAGCTCGGGACTTGGTCGCGCGACGCCAGGTGCGCTCGTGGTCGATCCACTGCGGAGCCCGGACCTCGGGAACGCCGTTCAACATGCGTATCTGCCATCCGGAGTGCTCGATCGTTCGATGGTGGAACCAGCAAAGCAGCACTCCATTGGAGGTGTGCGTCGGTCCGCCCTTCGCCCACTCTTTGACGTGATGGATCTCGCACCACCCTGCGGGGACGGCGCATCCGGGGATGACGCATCCTCCGTCGCGCAGCGTGATGCCGCGTCTCTGTTGCGGGGTGAAGCAGCGTTCCTGAGCGCCGAGGGAGATGAGGCATCCGGTCGAGTCGAAGTAGACCTTCTGGAAGCCGCCCGTGCAGCAGAACTGCTTCACGGCATCCAGTGAGATCGGCTGGTCGATGCCGTCGATCCATCCTGCGCCCCTGCCAACGGTGAGCTCCTCGGCGGACACCGAAACGAGCACAGTCGGAGACGTGCCACCGACGGTCGGCAGCTGTCCCGATCGAGCCGCCGCATCGACTATCGCGGAGAAGACATCGTGTCGCTGCTGGGCGGGAGAACGGGAATCGCCGTTCAGCTCGGCTTTCTCTCGTTCTTCTTCCGACAGGAAGCGTCCAGGTGTCTTAGGAGAGAGGCAGGAGTCGAACGCGGCTTCGAGCTTGCCGGCGATCTCGGGGAGGAGATCCATGCGGTATCGAACGATGTCGCCGCGCGTACCGACCTTGATGATGCCTCTTTGGACCATGGCCTGCGCCTCGCGAGGACGTGCGCCGTCCGGGTCGAGCGCGACTTGCCACTGAAGGGCTTGGATGCGGGTCTGGTCGGCAGTGAACGGCACGAGGGGTTCGCCTGTTGTCGCGTCCAGACCCAGTGCCGATGCGACGAGTGCCTGCTCCGCTTCGACAAGCATGGCCGGCTCTGCACGGTCTGCGGCCTGACTGAGTGCGGAGGTGATGGCGGTTGCCGTGTCGTAGCCGATGCGTCCGTCGGCGACCGCGTGGGCGACGACTGCGAACTTGGCAGGCGAGGAATCGCCGGTGAACTGCTCTCGAGGCCGCAAGGACGCCCCAGCGCGAGTCCAGCGTGCGGCGGTAGTCTCGGCGACCTGCGTGACGCGGGCGATGAGTTCGTTAGCGTTGCGGCATCCGTTCTTGGCGGACAGCCGGTCAAGGCCCAGCGTCGGCCGTGACCGCTCGCCGATCTCGGCGGCCATGGCGATGCGAAGCGCGTCCACCGTGCGTCCGAGCTGCTCGACGGCCGCCAGCGACTCGAGCAGAGTCGCATCCGGCAGCATCCCGACGTCGTCGAACGACACGGCATCGCGCGCGACGGAGGTCGCCTTCGCCAGGGTTACCGTGATCTCGTTCATGGGTACAGTCAACCCGGTGCCACCGACATTGCGGCAGATAAATTCCCGATCAGGAGGACTTTCTGTGGAAAGAGTGCAGTCGGTGACGCTTGTGGACGGAGAGACGACTGCATAACACGGTTCTTGATCGCCAGCTCTTTCAATCGAAGCCGGCCCTAGTCTCATCAGCCGACTACTCGCGCACCTGTGAACGGCGCCACACTCACGCGGCTCGCCCGGGCGACCGACGTCGAGTCCTGAGTAGGGATCCAAGTCTCGATTGAACGAGCAAAGGTTAAGCCTCGGGGTCGATTCAACTTCGTCGTTTTGACGCCTCTCGCTTTCTCCGGGGATGGGTTCGGGGTTGCCTGTTGCGGTTTGCTCAATCCTTCGTTCGCCGGTATCGATCGCAGGATTCTTCGACCAGGCCGCCTTCGCGGGGTGGACTCTGGGCCGAGTAACGTGAGAACTCGTAAAAATGCGCGACGCCGTGACAAGAACGCGTTCAGGGTTGCGAAACGCCGAGATCTGGAATCTAGCCCGTGCATTATCCGGACCTGTCGACACTTGCACCACCGCTGGGCGCGCGATGCAGTGCAACAGAAGCGGATGGTCGCATGGTGAACGCCGAAACTGTCGAAGCAAACGGAACGCGATCGAACATATCCCCGCGTTGCCCGCGACCCCGCTGCCGGTTGGTGCGAGGATGCCGCCCAAGGACACCACAACGCCGTTGCGAAGGAGTTCTTTGGTCATGAAAGCGGCAAGGACGCCTGGATGATGAACTTGGTGGAGTGCTAGGTGGCGAAGATGAGAAGCCGTGCCGAACAGGCTGCCATCAGGCAGGACGTGTTTCGTTGGCTCGACAATCAGCTCGGTTCGGGGAAGTGGGAGCTGACCCGCGCAGAACTGGTGAATTACACATATCTGGGCGAGCGCATCCCGTTGCTCGACCAAGGGCGTGGTATCCGAAATCCTGCAGACTTTGATTCGACCCTTTCGGTCATGACCAGCGCTAAAGGCCGTCCATATGACGACGAGATCCTGGATGACGGCATCATCCGCTACTCATACCGCGCGCAGGAAGGCGGAGACAACAAGAAGCTGGTCCAGGCCTTTATTGATCGAGATCCGCTGATCTACTTCCGTGGCGTTCGGGACGGAGTGTTCATTGCCTACTATCCGGTGTACGTCATCAAGAATCTTCCTCATGAACGCACCGTGATGTTGGCCGCCGATGAAATGTTCCGCTTCTTTGGTGACCCCTTGGAGATGACAGGAGAAGCTCGGCGATATGCGGAAGGTATCGCGAAGCGCCGGCTCCATCAACCGTTGTTCCGAGCGCGAGTCATGCATGCATATGAAGGAACCTGCGCGATCTGCTCACTACGACATGCAGATCTCCTTGACGCCGCGCACATTGTCGGTGACAGTCACGATGAGGGCCTACCGATCGTGACCAACGGACTGGCGCTTTGCAAAATTCATCACGCCTCATATGACCGGAACTTGCTCGGAATCACGCCGGATTATGAGGTACGCATCAATCAAGATCTCCTGGATGAGGTCGATGGGCCCATGCTCCGTCATGGGCTACAGGACATGCACGGGCGACGAATCGCTACTCCTAAACGGAAAGCCGAGTGGCCCGATCGAGACCGCCTGGCAGTGCGCTTTGCCGAGTTCCGTTCACTTTGACGTGCCAAAGCGGCTTCAGAGCTGTGAGGATCTCGTGGCTTCGCCACGACCCGACCTGCTGTCGCACGAGTTCATCGCAGGCAGGTGGAAGGGCGCACATAGCCACGGTTGTGGGACCGGCGAAGGGAACTCCACGGTGGTCGCTGACTCAGGGACAGAGAGGTGAAGAATGCGAATCGTTGAGGTCGTGGCCGCCGTCGTAATCCGCGACGATCGTGTGCTTGGCTGCCGTCGCAACCCTGCCCGCGAGGCTGGCGGGTTGTGGGAGTTCCCCGGCGGCAAGGTGGAATTCGGCGAGGCGCCCGCAGACGCGCTCGCGCGCGAGATCCGCGAGGAACTCGGCGTCGACATCCTTGTCGGGTCCCTGCTGCATCGAGGGAGCACACCGGTCAACGGCCGCTTGGTCGATCTCAGTTGCTATTGGGCGAGACTCGCTGACGCCGTGCCCACTTCGAGCACCGATCATGACCTCATCTCCTGGTTCCGGCGGAACCAGCTGCGCGGCTTGACCTGGGCCGAACCAGACTTGGCAACGGTAGCTCTTCTGTCGGCCGGCTCGCTGCCCGAGTGGATATAAAGCGTGGGGCACGGGATCACCGCGAGCACTCCAACGGGGCGCGCCGTTCTCGCCTAGAAGTAGGACGATCGCGGTGCAGACTCGTTGCCGTCGTCGGTGCACTTTAGACTCGGACGCAACTCTCTGTCACGGCGCCCAGTTGCTTTGAACTGCTGAAACGCGAACATTCGCCACGCACGCCGAAGAAGCTGACAGCGGAGGATCGCCATTACCCGAGCGGGATGCACAGCCTTCCCGCGTGCGAAACAGGAGTCAACGTGGACCACGAGAACCTGGTCGAAACCGGACGAGGCAGTGAGATCGAGCTGATCAGCGACGCCGACGGTCTAGCTGTCATCGGCGACGCTGCCGTGATTGAGCGATTCATGGTCAAGGAAGGACTGCTCGCGAAGGACCTCGGCATGGCGAAGATCACGCCAACCGTCACGGTGGCGGGTGCTGCTCTCAACGCCGCCTCGCAGATCGCCGCCAACTCGGGCCGCTGGATGCAACTGACCGAGGAATCCGCGAAGGTGGCACACAAGTACGCAATGGTGCACAACACCGGGACGGGGTACGCGCACGCGACTCTGAGAGCGTCGAACGGGCAGTTCGTCAAGAATCTGCAGTTCGTCAACGGGCCGGGGGTAGCGGCCCTCGCCCATCCGGTGGCGCTCCTGGCGAATCCGGCTCTCCTCGCCGGGGTTGGCGGCCTTATGACTCAGTTGGCGATGCAGCGCGCGATGGAGGAGATCACCGAATACCTTGCCGTGATCGACGCGAAGGTCGACGACGTCCTCCCGGCACAGAAGGATGCGGTGCTTGCGGACATGATCGCCGTGGGCCTTGTGATCGATGAAGCCATAGCGGTACGAGAACGCGTGGGCCGGGTATCGGAGGTCACTTGGTCGAAGGTGCAGGGGACGTCGCTCACCATCGCCAGAACGCAGGCCTATGCACTTCTCCAGCTCGACGCGCTCGCCGAGAAACTCGAGACGAAGTCCGCGATGGGCGATCTCGCCGATGCACCGCAACAAGCGCAAGACACGGTCCAGGACTGGCTAGCGGTTCTGGCACGCTGTGCCCAGCTGTACGATGCGCTCGCCGCGCTGGAACTCGATCGAGTTCTCGATGCCGCTCCCGACGAATTGAACAGTCACCGCATCGGCCTTCGGTCGGCGAGGGATGATCGTTTTGAGACCATCGCTCGGAGCACCGGAAATCTGCTCGCTCGCATCAATGCCGTTGCAGCCCTCGCGAACACGAAGGTGCTGCTGCACCCCACTACGTCGCCATCCGTTGTGCGTTCTGCTAAAGGCGTGGCCGCCTCGGTCACGGAGTTCCATCGTCGTATCGGCATCGAACCCGAGACACAGGCGATCGAAGCGCGGAGATGGCGGGATGCCGCCGCTGACGCTGGCGACAAGGCTCTCGCTACCGGCGCTGAAAGCCTGGATGCGGCGTTGCGACTGGGCGACGACTCGCTCGACCGCGCCAGGACCGCTACCGGCAAGTTCGCCGGCGCGATCTCGGAACGACTGCTTCGTGGAGGCGGAGGCAGGACGGAAGGCTGACCGGAGGCGGTGCGGCCGGTTTCGACCAGCTCAACCGGCGGTAGTCGGCGGCAAGGTACCCCCTGCCCCACGCGCGCGTCCCAGCCCCTAGCCTCGGACCATCCGTACCCATGCCAGAGGAGGCCCCATGCGAAACCTGCGGATCGTCGACGTCGAGGTGCACAGGATCACCGGGCCGAATCCGCGATACTCCGAGGGCGCGCATCCGGAGGGCGATCGGCAGCGGCAGGTGCAGGCCGTCGACCTGTACGACGACGCCCGGTCACCGCGACGGGTACCGGCAGCCGAGGCCCGCGAACCGCGCACCATCTCGCTCTGCTATCTGCGCATCGTCGCGGATGACGGCGCTTTCGGCTTCTACGGACCGATCGACGAGCTGCCAGGTCGGGTCGTGCTCGACGTGTACCGCGAGCTGTTGATCGGGCAGGATGCGCTGGCATCCTCCACGATCTGGGATCAGCTCGAGCGCATCGACCGGCACAGCAGGCACGGGCTCCACAAGGCGGCGATCTCGGCGATCGACAACGCGCTCTGGGACCTGCGCGGGCGCGTGTTCGACGCCCCGGTGTGGCAGCTGCTCGGGGGTGGGTCGCGACGGAGCATCCCCGCGTACGCGAGTATGCTCGGCACTCCGCTTGATGCGGAGACGATCGTGAGCCGCGCCACAGCAGTGCAGGCCGAGGGTTTCGCCGGCCAGAAGTGGTTCTTCGAACACGGGCCTGCGAGCGGACCGGAGGGGCTGGCCGCCAGTGTCGATCTCGTGCGGCAGGTGCGGGAGGCCGTCGGCGACGACGAGCCGATCATGTTCGACGCCTACCACGGCTGGGATCTGCCGTTCGCCCGCGCCTGGGCGCAACGCGCCGAGCAATACCGCCCGGACTGGCTCGAGGAAGCTTTGCTGCCGAACCGGCACGCGGCGTTCGCCGAGCTGCGGCGATCGACGAGCATCCCACTGGCCACCGGTGAGCACGTGTACGACAGGCAGGAGGTGCTCGACCTGCTGCGCGACGGGTCGATCCAGGTGCTCCAGACCGACCCCGAGTGGTGCGGCGGCGTGACAGAACTGACCAGGATGGCGGCGCTCGCGGAGACCTTCGGAGTGGCTCTGATCCCGCACGGGCATGGCGTGCACGCCGCGCTGCACGTGATCGCATCGCAGTCGCCCGAGGTGTGCCCCAAGGCGGAGTACCTGCTGCGGCACATGCCCTGGCGGCATCACTTCGAAGCGGATGCCCCGGCCCCCGTCGGCGGCGCGTTCGCCCTTCCGACGGAGCCCGGCTTCGGTATCGAGCTGGACGAGTCGAAGATCGAGCGCGACGAGCTGTTGCCTTTCGGCTGACGGCCGCAGTCCGCGGCGGGAGCAGTGGTCGCTCGGCGCTGTCCATCGTGCCGTGGGTCGACGTCCTCGACGGCCGCCGTCCCGAGGCCGAACGCGTGCCCAGCACACGGCATGATCGGATGCATGACCGCCGATCCCACGCCCGACCTCGACTCGCTCGTCGAGAGGATGCTGGCGCTCGCCGGATCGAGCGATGAGCAGGCATCAGCACCCCGAGCGGTGCTCGGTATCGCCGGCCCACCCGGCGCAGGCAAGTCCACACTGGCTGCCGAGCTCGCGCGCGGCGCTGCGCAGCGCGGCCACGCGGCCGACGTCGCTGTGCTGCCGATGGACGGGTTCCACCTGGCCGACGCCGCACTGGAACGGCTCGGACGACTGGACCGCAAAGGCGCCATCGATACGTTCGACGGGCGCGGGCTGCTTGCACTGCTGCGCCGCATCCGCGACGGGCGCGACCACACCGTGTACGCGCCAGCGTTCGAGCGCGATCTCGAACAGCCCATAGCGGGCAGCATCGCGATCGAACCGCACGTGCGCATCGTCATCGTGGAAGGCAATTACCTGCTCGACGACGAGGAGCCGTGGCGGAGCATCCGCTCGCTGCTCGACGAGTCGTGGTTCGTCGAGACGAGCGACGAGGTGCGCGTGCCCCGCCTCATCGCTCGCCACGAGCGCTTCGGCAAGAGCCCGGCGGATGCCCGGAACTGGGTCGCGCGCGTCGACGAGCCCAATGCGCGGCGCATTGCAGCGTCTCGAGCACGAGCCAACCTTGTGGTGACGCTTTCTGGGTGAGGTGAGGTGGTCTCCGCGGGCTCAACGCGCGGTGCGGGTTTCGAGGTGCTCAACCCGCGGTGGCCCGGGTTTCGACGGGCTCAACTGCGGTAGGGACAGAATTCGACGGGCGACCAGCCAGTTCCCTAAATACGAAAGCGCTGTTATATTAGCGCTGTGACATTCCCGGATCGGAAGCGCGAGGACCAGAGCGGGTCGGACGACGCCAACACCGGCGCCCGGACGAGCCGCGCGCCCCGCCCGAGCCGCGTCTCGGAACTGCCCAGCACGTGGCGACCGATCAAAGGCGTGCAGCAGCGCATGGAAGACGGCATCGCCGCCGTCTACGACAGGCTCGGCATCGAGGGTGTGCGGCCACGGTTCAGCATGGCGCTCATGTTCCTCGATGACGGGGGCATGAGCGGCGGCATGAGCATCCGGGAGCTCGCGGACCGATGCGGTGTGACGCACTCCGCGATGAGCCAGTCCGTCGCGGTCATGCGCGACGCCGAACTCGTCGAGTCGGAGCCCGGAACGGATGCCCGCAGTCGCGTCATCACACTCACCGCGCGAGGCCACGAAGTCGCTGCGGTGTTCTGGCGGGAGTGGTACGCGACGGAGACGGCCGTGCGCGAGGTCGCCGAGGAGGCCGGCGTGGATCTCGAGCAGGTTGCCGCCGGAATGGGTGCCGCCCTCGACCGCGAGTCGTTCACCGATCGCGTGCTGCGGCACCTGCAGGCCGAACAGTGAGTCTGCGCGAGCATCTGATCGACGTTCGCCCGCTCCGCGACATCCCTGCGTTCCGGGCGTTCTGGGTCGGCGCGACGGTCTCGAGCTTCGGCAGCCAGCTGAGCGCGTTCGCCCTGCTCTATTACATGTGGGAGCTGTCGCACTCGGCCGCGCTTGTGGGCCTGATCGGCCTCGTGCGGGCCGTGCCCATGGCGATCTTCGGACTCATGGGAGGAACGCTCGCCGACCGGATGAACCGCCGCACCGTGCTGCTCACGGTGCGGCTGACCCAACTCGCGAGCGCGGTCTCGCTCGCGGTCGTCGTGCTCGCCGGCGGGGGCAGCGTGCCGGTCGTCTACGTCTTCATGGCGATCGGAGGTGGACTGGCCTCGATCGGGGCCCCCGTCGCGCAGACATTCGCCCCGCGCCTGCTCGACGGGGAACGGCTCACCGCGGGCCTTGCACTCATGCGCCTGTCCTCCCAGTTCGCCATGCTGGCCGGACCGTTCGTCGCCGGATTCCTCGTGAACTGGGTGGGTGTCGGCCTCTGCCTCGTCATCGACGGCGTCACGTTTCTGGCCTCGCTGTGGGGCATCTTCAGCCTGCCGGCGGATGCCGGCCGTCCACAGCCGGACCGGGCCGACGGCCGGTCGGGGCGGGGCATCCTCGGCGCTGTGCACTATCTCGTGCGCACGCCCGTGCTGTTGGGGGCCTTCGCCGCAGACCTCAACGCCACGGTGCTCGCCATGCCTACCGCGCTGTTCCCGGTGATCAATGCAGAACGCTTCGGCGGATCCCCGGTCACGCTGGGGCTGATGCTGCCCGCGATCGGGCTGGGCGGCATCCTGGCCGGGGTCTTCTCGGGCCGCATCACGCGACAGCCGCGCCAGGGCGTGGTCATGGTCGTGTGCTGCGCCGTCTGGGGTGCGGGCATGGCCCTGTTCGGCCTCGGCGGATGGCTGCCGGTCGCGCTTCTCGGCCTCGTGATCGCTGGCGCCGCCGACACGGGCACGGTGGTGAGCCGCGGCACCATCGTGCAGCGGGCGACGCCGGATGCGCTCCGCGGCCGCATGAATGCGCTCGACTTCCTGGTGGGCGCAGGTGGGCCGAGCCTCGGCGATCTGCGGGCGGGGCTCGTGGCATCCGCCACCTCCGGCGCCATCTCGGCCGTGAGCGGGGGACTGGCGTGCGTGATCGGCGCAGGTGTGATCGGCGCCGCCATTCCAAGCCTGCGGTCCTGGCGTGCGGATGCTTCGACACGCGAGAGGGACCCGCAGTCACCCGTCGAGCAGAACGACCCCCAGTCGCCCATCGACCGCTGAGAGCGCGAGTGCTGAGACGGTGCCCGGGGGTGTCCTGATCCGGCGTCCCTGGGACGAACCTGCACAGGACGACAGGTTCGACACCGCGCCTGCCAGAAGCCGTCGAGGCAGCGCATAGCGCCGTCGGAATTCCGCCGTCCACGCTGGCAGCATGCGGGAAGCGGTGCCGAGGTCTGTGACGCGCATCCGCCCCGAGATCCAGGCCCTGCGGGCGCTCGCCGTGGTCGGAACGATCAGCTACCACACATGGCCGGGGTACATTCCAGGCGGCGACGCGGGCGTCGACGTCTTCTTCGTCGTCTCCGGCTTCCTCATCACGGGCATGCTGGTGCGCGAGGTCGACCGCACGGGCGGCATCTCGTTCCGGCGCTTCTACACCCGGCGCATCCGCCGGCTTCTGCCCACCGCCTACGCCGTCATCGCATTCAGCGCCATCATGACGCTCACGTTCGTGCCGCGCCAGCAGTGGTCGTACTTCTTCCACGAGATGCTGATGGCGGCGCTCGGTGTGGAGAACTGCAGCGAGCTGGCGAACTCGCAGAGCACGGATGCCGTCCTGCGGCACCTCCCGCCGACCCCGGTTCTGCACTACTGGTCGCTCGGTGTCGAGGAGCAGTTCTATCTCGTCTGGCCTGCGCTCATCCTGCTCATCGTGTGGCTGGTTCGACGAAGCAGGCCTCGTGGACAGGGCTTCCGCACGCAGCTGCGCTGGGTCTTCGCCGCCGTCGCCGTCTGCTCGTTCGCCGACTGCGTCGTGGCCACGTACGCCAACGTGAACCTGGGCTATTTCGCGCCCAACGCACGCGCGTGGGAGCTCGCCGTCGGAGGACTGCTCGCGCTGGCGCCGGGACTCGACCGGATGCCGACGAAGGCACGCGCCGCTCTGGGCTGGGCCGGCCTCACCGCCATCGTCGGCACGTATCTGCTGGTGTGGGACCAGCACCACTTCCCCGGCTGGTACGCGCTGTTCCCGGTCGCCGGCGCCGTCGCGGTCATCGCGGGCGGCACCCCGACGACCAGATGGTCGCCCGCGTACCTGGCGCAGTGGTCGCCCATCCAGTCGTTCGGCGACGCCTCGTACTCGATCTACCTCTGGCACTGGCCGATCATCTTCCTCTTCCCGTTCGTGTCCGGCCATCCGACGGCGTGGTGGGGCGTCGTGCTGCTCATCGTGCTGGGGGTGGCGGTCGGCTTCGTGTCCAAGCGCTGGATCGAAGACCCGCTTCGTGCGGGCGCCCGCACGCGTGAGCTCACCCGTGGCCTCGTAACACGCGCAGAGCACGATCCGGCGCGTGCGTCCAACGTTTAGAAGCGGGGGCGCCGGGCGCGGGGCCGGAAAATCGGAGTTCCGTGTCGCCGCGCCGATGTGGCACCGCGAGACACGGCGTGTCGACGCGAAACTCCGGTTTTCGGCCGCCCGCGGCCGCCGCGCGACTCATCAGTCTGGGCGCGACTTATCCGTCTGGGCGCGATTCATCCGTCTGGGGAGGGCGGCGGCCGGCATTGGCTGGACGCGGACGGATGCGACAGGACGCGACGGCCCGACGGGCAAGGCAACGGGGGACGTAACGCGGACGGACCCGCTCCTGCGCATACGTAGAATTGGGATACCAGGCGTGAGTCGCCGGCATCCGCCCGCCGCGTCGCATCCCACCCCCTTGGAGTCCACGTGGCTTTGATCGTGCAGAAGTACGGCGGTTCCTCCGTCGCCGACCCGGAGAGCATCAAGCGGGTCGCCAAGCGCATCGTCGAGACGCGCAAGGCGGGCAACGAGGTCGTCGTCGCGGTCAGCGCCATGGGCGACACGACGGACGAGCTCGTCGACCTCGCGCATGAGGTGACACCCATGCCAGAGCCGCGCGAGCTCGACATGCTGCTCACGGCGGGGGAGCGCATCTCGATGGCGCTGCTGGCCATGGCGATCAAGTCGATGGGATACGACGCGCGCTCGTTCACCGGCAGCCAGGCCGGCATGATCACGGATGCGCAGCACGGCGCCGCGCGCATCGTCGACGTCACTCCGGGTCGCATCCGCGAGGCGCTCGACGAGGGAGCGATCGTGATCGTCGCGGGCTTCCAGGGGTTCAGCCGTGAGTCGCGCGACATCACCACGCTGGGGCGAGGCGGGTCGGACACCACGGCGGTGGCGCTCGCCGCCGCGTTGCAGGCATCCGTCTGCGAGATCTACACGGATGTCGACGGCGTGTTCACGTCGGACCCCCGCGTCGTTCCGCTGGCCCGCAAGATCGACTACATCACCAGCGAGGAGATGCTGGAGCTCGCGGCCGCGGGCGCGAAGGTGCTGCATATTCGCGCAGTGGAATATGCGCGGAGGCATGGCGTGACGCTGCACGTGCGGTCGTCGTTCAGCCTGGGCGAGGGCACGTTCGTGCTCAACGAGTCATCCGACGATTACGCCGAACGGCTTGCCGCGCTGCAGGCGAAGCTGCAAGAGAAGGGCAAGAAAGTGGAAGAGCCGATCATCGCCGGTGTGGCCACCGACCTGAGCGAGGCCAAGATCACCATCGTGGGCGTTCCGGATGTTCCCGGCAAGGCCGCGCTGATCTTCAAGATCGTCGCCAAGACGAACGCGAACATCGACATGATCGTGCAGAACGTGTCGGCGGCGGCGACGAGTCTCACCGACATCTCGTTCACGTTGCCGAAGGGCGATGGGCAGCGTGTGCTTCAAGCGCTGCGCTCGGAGCAGGACGAGGTGGGTTTCCAATCGCTCCAGTACGACGACCAGATCGGCAAGCTGGCGCTCGTCGGCGCGGGCATGCGCTCGAATGCCGGCGTGTCGGCAGCGCTGTTCGACGCCCTCTACACGTCGGGCATCAACATCGAGATGATCTCGACGAGCGAGATCCGCATCTCCGTAGTGACCCGAGCCGACACGGTCGCCGAGGCCGCCAGGGTCGTGCACCACGCGTTCGGACTGGATGCCGACACCGAGGCCGTCGTCTATGCGGGCACCGGCCGCTAGGGCGGTTCGCGTCCGCGGCACCGCCGGTTGAGCCTGTCGAAACCGAGTTCTCGGGCGGCGTCGTGATATCCGCAACAGGCAGAAGTCACCAGAACAGGCCGATTCCGCCTGTTCTCGTGAGGTAAGGGTATTCCCGCCTGTTCTCACGACGCGTCCGGCGTCGGAATTCGCCCCGCACAGCCGGTTCCGGTAGCTCCGTACCGCCGGTTGAGCCTGTCGAAACCGCACCCTTCGGGCGGCCGCGCGGTATCGGCAACAGGCAGAAGTCACCAGAACAGGCCGATTCCGCCTGTTTTCGCGGGGTAAGGGCATTCCCGCCTGTTCTCACGACGACGGCGTGCGGATTCGGCGGTGCGGCAGCATCCCGGCGGGCACGACCGCGGTGGCACCGCGGGCGGGACGGCCCGCGTCAGCGGGTCAGGGCGCTCAACGTGTCGGCGTAGCGCGTGTACCCGTTGACGGTGGGGTGGTACGCGTCGAATCCGTTCAGCACGAACCACGGCTTCTTGGCGTTCACGCCGTGTCCCTTGAACGACACATCGACGAAGTGGATGTCGGTGCCCGCCTGCCGCTGCTTCGCCACGGCATCCGAGATGGTCGCGTCGAGCGATGCCACAGCAGCGTCGACGGCCACGGCCGCCGACAGCTCGGGCGAGCCGAGCGTGTTCTCGTCGATGGTGGGCAGGTCGTAGAACAGCGGGTAGTCGGCCACGAGGATGCGCGCGTGCGGAGCGGCCTTCGCGATCGCCTTGTACGTCTTCGACAGCTTGTCCGGCAGCTTCTGCAGCAACGCGACGGATGCCGCCACCGCCGCCTTGCACGTCGCCGACTCGCCCTTGGCACAGGCCGACGGCAGCACGCTCACGTTGAGATCGTTGCCGCCGATCGTGATGGTGACGAGATCGATCTGCGGGTCGAGCGTCTTGATCTGGTGTTGGAGCACGTCGGCCGTCGTCGCGCCCGCGCACGCCGGAAAGCGGGAGAGCACGATGCTCTTGGACTGCGCCAGCTGCTGCGGAAAGCTGTGGGGGCTGCGCCGGCAGGGACCGGTCTCGTTCCCGCCTCCCATTCCCGCGGAGTACGAGTCGCCGAGCGCGGCGTACCTGAGCGGGTTCGACGGCGTGCCGGTGCGGAGCGTGGAGGTCGGGGCAGGCGTCGGCGCGGCGCTCGTCGTCGGAGGAAGCGTGGGGCCTTGAGTGCGATCGGCATGGACCGAGTCGGAGTCGGCGCATCCGGCCAGCGTCACGGCAGCGAGGGCAGCAGCGAGCAGCGCGACGGCGGCGCGCTGGTATGCCGCTCGGGATCGTCTGCGCATCCTGTGAGGGTACTGCGGGCATCCTGGAGCGCCGTGGACGGATGCTGGGCGCCGGCCTAGCGTTCCGGTTCGAGCCTGACGAGGCGGAAGCCCGTGTCGACGCCGGCGCTCGGCGCGGCGGAACGGACGCGCTCACCCGCCCGCCGGATGCGTTCGGCCGTGACGTCGGCGATGGTGGCGTGGCCTGCCGCCGCTGCCGCCGAGTGCGGGGGAACGGGCGCGTCGAGTTGCACGAGGATGAACCGGCGCCGGCCGCCGTCCTCGGCGTTCTGCTCCATCACGGCCTGCGCGGTCGTGCCGGATCCGGCGAAGAAGTCGAGCACCAGGTCGTCGTCCGAGGTGGTCACGGCGACGAGCGTGCGCAGCAGCGAGACCGGCTTCGGTGAGTCGAACTGCAGGTGCATCCCGAGGTCGTCGAGGTCGCGCTGTCCGCTCATCGTGCTGGGCCCGAGCACGACGTCTTTCAGCGTCATGCCATCGACATCGCGCACCTTCGTGCGGATGCGCAGCGCGCCTCCTGTCGTGTCGAACTCGAGCTCGTCGTGGTCGGCGAGCACGCGCGAGCGACTCCAGCGCCAGGCGTGCCAGTTCAGTCCTGGCCGATGATTGGCGTGCGGCATGGCCGTGACGAAGCCGTCGAGCTCCGTGTCGTCGTCGATGTCGGTGACGCGCACCTCACCCGTTCCCGGGTGGTAGTGGATGCGGTACACCATGGTGGGCGCCGTGCGCTCATTGAACCGGGAGTTGGTGTTGTAAAGCTCGTTCTTGGTGACGTACGGTCCCTTCGCGTCGTGCTTCACGGCATACCCGGGATGCCGGTAGATGGCAGGCATGAGCGCGTGCAGCTGCGACGCCGAACCGCGGAAGCGGGCGACGTCATCCGCGTTCCGCGCGAAGCAGAGGATGTACTCGTGCGTGCCGGCCGGGCCGCCGCCGGAGATCTGCCTGCCCTTCAGGTTGCTCACCCACACGATGGTCGCGACCACGTTCCTGGCGCCGAACACCTCGGCCAGCAGCAGCTTGAGCTGGGCCACCTCGTTGCCGTCGATGCTGACGAACCCGACGCCGTCGTCGGCCAGCAGGTCGCGAGCCACGAGCAGCCGCGGGTACATCATGCTCAGCCACGCCGAGTGCAGGTGGCCGCCGGCATCCGCTGCCGATTCCTCGTGGTCGTCCGGCAGCTCGAGCGGCTCTGCGGGTTCGGCATGGGTGTGCGCCTCGAGCGCGTCGGCGGCAACGGCGTCCGCGTCGAACCCCGCGGCGCGCTCGCCTGCGGAATGAAGGTCCCGGAACGCCCGCCTGCTCAGCGCGAAGTCGTCGTGATAGACGAAGTCGTTGCGCGTGTTGTACGGCGGATCGATGTAGATGAGCTTGACGGACCCCCCATGCGTGCTGCGCAGGTGCTTCAGGGCCTCGAGGTTGTCGCCCTCGATGAGCAGATTGCAGCTGGATGCCGCACCCGGCGACCCGGCCGGCAGCTCGCGCATCCGGCTGACGGGCGGAGCGCTCGCGCTCGCTGCGGCCGCGCGCTTGCCGGGCCAGTCCAGCCGGTAGCGCTCGCGAGCGCCCTCGACCATCGCGCCGGAGAGCTCGTGTCTGAGCGCATCGAAGTCGACCGCGACGTTCGGCCGACCCGACTCGTCGAGCACCTCGGTGACGACGTGCGGGAACAGGCGGCCGATGGCCCGGATGCTGTCCGCCAGCCGCTCGGACGTGGTCGCCGGGCAGGCTTCGTCCGACTCGTCCACTCGTGCTCCTTGTCGTCGTGCTGCGTGAGGCCTGGCGCGCCGCTCGCCAGTGTCGCCTTCACCGTCCGCTCGTCGGTGCTCCGTCGTCGGTGTTCGCTCGTCAGTATTCACTCGTCACTGCTCACCCGTCACTGTCCACTCGTCACTGTACGGGCGGCGGCGAGTGCCACGCCGAACACCCGCGGCGGCGAGCGCCACGGCGAACATCCGCGGATGCGAGCCGAGGGCTGTGCGCGGTCGGTGGCTGTGCGATGCGCTGCGCGGTCGATGGCGGGGCGATGGCCGCGCGGTCGATGGCGGCGCTATGGGCGGCGCGCTCGATGGCGGCGCTATGATCGGCTCACTCGGGCGAGGCTGGAGGCGTCAGCATGCAGGACGATCACGATCCGGCGGCCGCCCGCCGCGCATACGAGACGGTCGACATCGACGGCTGGACGGAGCGTTTCGCGCTGCTGTCCGATCCCACTCGCCTGCGGCTGCTGCTGTGCCTGCACTACATGCCCGGTCTCAATGTGGGTCAGATCGCGAACGTCACGGAGGTCAGCCCCACCGTCGTCTCCCAGTCGCTTCGGCGCCCGCGCGGCAACGGCTGGGTCGTGTCGGAGAAGGACGGCAGGGAGCAGATCTATCGCCTGACCGACGAGCGTCTGCATGCCATGCTGCACGCCATCGGAGCGCGGCACGCGGGCGAGTGACCGGCCGCTGTCTCGGCGGCGCGCCGGATGCCGGGATCGTTGCGTCGTCGCATCCGCCTGGCTAGCCTGGCATTGCTGCACGCTCGTGCAGGTATTGCGAAGAAGGTCGAATGGCGATTCCGGGGGGTACGCCGACGTCGGTTCGTCGCGGCTCCGCGTCTCCAGCCAGAACGTACGTCGCCATGTACGGGGTCGTCGTGCTCCTGCACGTGCTCGGCTGGGGCACGCTCGTGATCATGGTCGTCTCGCAGGGCGGAGACACGGGATCGACCGCGCTCGGCCTCGGCATCGGGCTGACGGCATACACGCTCGGGATGCGCCACGCTTTCGACGCCGACCACATCGCCGCGATCGACAACACGACGCGCAAGCTGCGTGAGCACGCCGATCGGGAACCGGTGTCCGTCGGCTTCTGGTTCTCGCTCGGCCACTCCAGCGTCGTCATCGTGATGGTTGCGCTGGTCGCCGCGGGCGTGCACGCGCTGACGACCCAGTTCACGGACAGCTCCTCGTTCGTCTCCACGTACGCGAGCCTGTTCGGCGCCTCCGTCTCCGGCCTGTTCCTGCTCATCCTCGGCGCCGTGAACTTCGTGGTGCTGATGCGCATCGTGCGCGTCTACCGCGACATGCGCCTCGGCGGGCTCGACGAGGCGGAGCTGGAGCGTCAGCTGTCGGACCGCGGGCTGATGAACCGCATCTTCGGCAGGCTCATGGGCTTCATCACGCGGCCGTTCCACATCTATCCGATCGGCGTTCTGTTCGGGTTCGGATTCGACACCGTCAGCGAGATCGCGCTGCTCGTGATCGCGGGCGGGGCCGTGGCCAACGGCATCCCGTGGTACGCCATCATGGTGCTTCCCGTGCTGTTCACCGCGGGAATGTCGCTGCTGGACACCACCGACGGGGTCTTCATGAACCGCGCATACGGGTGGGCGTTCGACCGGCCGGTGCGCAAGATGTACTACAACATGATCGTCACGTCGCTGTCTGTGGTCATCGCTGTCGCCGTCGGAGCCATCGAGCTCATCGGCGTGATCTCCTCGGCGACGGCGATCACGAGCGGTCCGCTGGGCTGGATCGCCGGCCTCGACCTCAACTACGTGGGCTTCACGATCGTCGGCCTGTTCCTGGCCGCGTGGCTCGTCTCGCTGGCGATCTGGCGCATCCGCCGGGTGGAGGAGCGCTGGACGGGACGACTCGTGCCCACGGACGACGACGTCTGACACCGCTCGCCGCGTCGCGGATGACTCGACCGGCAACCCGCGGAGACGACGTCTGACACCGCTCGCCGTGCGTCGCGGGTGACCGTGGCCGCCGTGGCGGAGCCGCCGCGCAGCACAGGGGTCGGCCTCCGCTGTCTGCGAAAAGCCTATGGATAGGATCGGCGGCATGGACGCCGTGTGGATCGCGATCGGGATCGCGATCCTCGTTCTGACGCTCCTCGACGCGTTCCTCGCCGTGCTCAACTACAACGAGGCCGGCATCGTCGTCAATCGCATCGTGCGCTGGGAGTGGGTGGCCATCCGCTCGTTCACGCGCAGGGTCTCGCGGCGCTGGCGTCCCCTGGTTCTGCGGCAGGTGACCGGCGTGCTCACCGTCACGACGCTGCTGTGCTGGATCCTCGGCCTGGTGCTCGGATTCACGCTGATCTACCTGGGGCTGATCGCGTTCGGCCTGTTCCAGATCTCGAAGGGCGTCGCTCCCGACTTCGTCGGCGCCTTCTACCTGAGCGTCGGCCAGTTCTCCACGTCCGGGGCCGACAACATCGCTCCAGGAGGCGGATGGGTCGACCTTCTGCCGGTCACGGAAGCGCTGCTGAGCGTGGTGATGATCTCGTTCTTCGTGACGTTCCTCAGCAACATCTATTCCGTCATCCAGAACCTGCGCTCGCTCTGCGCCGACTTCTTCCGAGCGGGTCCCGGCGTGGGCAACCCGGTCGAGGCGCTGCAGCCGTTCTTTCCCGACGGGCATCCGCGCGGGCTCGATCTGCACCTCACGTTCCTCGTGAACGACTTCAACCTGTACTGCGACAGCCTGAGGCAGGACAGGGCCGCGTATCACTTCCAGAGCGGCGAGGACCAGTTCTCGTTGCCGTACGCGCTCTCCATGACGTCGGGCATCGTGGGGGCGCTGCAGTGGGGGCTTCCGCAGGGTCACGTCGCGACGCAGTCTCCCGAGCTCGTACGCATCATCGAGGCGTTCGGCGAGTTCCGCGACACCAGGTACCGGGTGATGGGCTGGCGCGTCCCGCTTCCGCTGACGCCGCTGGCCGCGGACGAGTTCGAGGATGAGTGGTCGGCGTACCGCTCGCACCGCATCGATGCCTCGCTCGACCCGTGGGCCGCGCGCTTCTTCGCGCTCAACGAGTCGATGGCGAAGCTCGCTGCAGGCAGCATCCCCGCCGAGTCGGAGGACGATCCGTACCGCAGATACGTCGAGTGGCTGGCGTTCGCGCATCCCGCCCAGCACTTCGTCTCCCGCGTGGGACGCGATCTCGACTTCCAGCCCATCTACCGAGACGATCCGCCCATCGGCGACCAGGCCGCAACGGACGAGACGCGCAGCACGATTCCCGCTCGCGCGCGGCGAGGTCTCGGTGCCTGGCTGCAGCGCAGGCAGATCTTCCTCGATCCCGGGCTCGTGCGCTCTCGAGGTGCGACGCGCAGCCTATTCGTGGTCGCGGTCTCGGTTGCGCTGGCCATGGCGACTGCGACCCCGTCGTCGTTCAGCGTGACCACCGCCGGTGCCCTGGCCGGACTCATCGCCATGTTCGCGTCCACGCCGTCCGGCATCCGCAAGCATGCGATGCGCAGGGCGGGCCTGATCGGGCTCGTGCCGGTGGCCGTCGGCGTGGCGTGCGGTGCTCTGGCGCCGCCCTCCTCCGTGTGGACGACGATCGGGCTGGCGGTCATCGCCGCCTTCGCCGTGTGGCTCGGCCGGTTCGGTGCCGTGGCCGCATCCTCCGGCCGGCTGTTCTTCATCGCGTCGTTCTTCTCGGCCGTGCTCGTCGTCGAACCCTCGCAGTACGTGGCCGCCTTCGTCGCCGCCGGGCTCGGCGTCGTCGTGAGCTGGGCGGCAGGGTTCCTTCCCGATCGCGCGCCTCGCGCTCAGCTGAACGGCCTGGTGCACGCGTTCCGTGCTCGCGCGACGATGCTGCTGGATGCCGCCATCGACATGCTCTCCGCCGGAAGCGACCGATCCGTGCAGCGTCGCATGTCGGAGGACTCGCTGGCGCTGGAGAGCACGAGCTCCCGTCTTGCTGCGCTCCTGGATCCGGATGCTCCGCCCACGGGGCTGACGCCGTTGCGCACCCGCACGTTACGGCTGCGCGTCTTCGACATCGAGCTCGCGTCGCAGGGTCTCGTCCGCGCGCTGCCGTCGCCGAGCGACTACGCCGTGTCCGTGGACGTGCGGTCCCGCCTGGCCGGCGAGCTCGTCTCGCTGCAGCGCCACCTTCTGACGCTGGGCGAAGAGAAGCCGGACGGCGGCAAGTCGGGCACGACCGAGAACGGCGCGGCGAAGGCAGCCACCGCGAAGTCCGCTGAGAAGGCCGACACGGCGACGGCCGACACGGCGAAGGCCGGCACGACCACGGTTTGCGCCGACGAGCGCCGGACCTTTACCGTGCAGACCGAGTCGCACGCGGACTGGACCGCGGATGCCCGCGAGGCGCTCGCCGCGATCGCGGAGCTGGGCGCCGCGTTCGATCGGCTTCACGCGACCGAGACCGCGGACGAAGACGTGCTCGGGGCCCAGCGAACCGGCAACGCGCCGGCGCCTGAGGAGGAGCGACGCGGATCGCCCAGAAGGCCGGACGACGAACGCCGAGGTGCATCCACCGGTGGCGGCATGACACCGAGCGACCGTCGAGCCGTGCAGTCCGGCCTCTCGGTGGGGCTGGCGCTGCTGGTCGGCGGCCTGGTGTCCGTCGGCGCCGAGTACTGGGCGGCGCTGCCCGCGTATCAGAGCCTGACGACCGCGGAGGGTCTGACCTGGGCACGCAATCTGCAGCGGGTGATCGCGGCGGTCGCCGGCGCATCCGGGGCTTTCGCACTGGCGTTGTGGACCCACCACAACCCGGTCATCGCCTTTGCACTGCTGGGGCTCACCGTCTTCGTGGCCGCGTTCCTGCGCACCGTGGCGTCAGCGTGGACGGTGTTCTGGCAGATGGTGCTGCTCGCGACGATGTACGACACGGTGAGCGGCCTGAGCCCAGAGGCGGTGCACGTGCGCATCATGGAGACCGCCGCAGGAGCGGTGATCGCCCTGCTGGTGTCGGCGCTGGTGCTGCCTGCCCGCACGAGGCGCAAGACCATGAAGCGCATGTCGGATGCGGTCTCCGCGGCGATGGCGGCGGCGCACGGCGCACTGGAGCGGCTCGCGCACCCTGGCCGGCTCGACGACTCGCACGTTCGCGGTCTCGGCTCCGAGACAGACACCCTGTTCCGATCCATCCAGTCGCTCGCGAGACCGATCAGGGAGGGATCCGGCGCGTTGGCGCGCGGTGGCATCGAGGCGCAGCTGATCTCGCTGTGGGCCCTGCTGTACTACGTTCGCCGTCTCGTCGACGCCGACAGGGGCTCTGCGCCCTCCGGCATCGCACCCGACCAGTGGCAGAGGCTCGATGCGGCGACGCGCGACAACTTCCAGGCCGCGCTCACGGTGCTCGGCGGCGAGGCGCCGAGGAGGATCCACGATGTGCGCGACATCGCGCCGAGCGTGTCGCCGCGGTCCGGTTCCGGACGGTCGGCGGCGCTCGCCGACGTGCTGCGCATCAACGAGGCGCTGCTGACGTACATCGACGATGTGATGCCCGGCTCCACGGCCGCACACGCGCCGAAGCGCTGACGGCGACGCATCCCGCTCCGCTCCCGGCTCGCATCCCGCTCCGCTCCCGGCTCGCGTCCCGCTCCGCTCCCGGCTCACTGCGGGCTTCACATCGCGCCGTCGCCGTGAACGATCACGGCGCGGCGACGCGCTGCACGCGGCGATGCTTGCGCCCTCGTTGCGCACCGGCCAATATGAAACGCGGGGGTGTGCGCTGGGGTTCGCCCTTCTCTGCCTGAGACAGGAGCGTGATGGATCTCTCTCCTCGCGAGATCGACAAACTGTACGTCTATCAGGTCGCGGAACTTGCGCGCCGACGACGTGACCGCGGAACGAAACTGAACACGAGCGAAGCTCAAGCGCTGATCACGGAGGCCATTCTCGAGGCCGCACGTGACGGCAAGCCCGTCGCGGACTGCATGGAGCTCGGCAAGAAGGTCGTGACCGTCGACGAGTGTATGCCGGGGGTGCGCGAACGCATCACGCTGCTGCAGGTCGAAGCGACGTTCCCCGATGGCACAAAACTCGTATCGTGCCACGACCCGGTCGGCGGATGAGGCGGGCCGAGTCCAACCATCGCATCCGTGTCGTGCTCGTCGGCGGCCATGAGAGTGCCGAGGGGGTAGAGCTTCGCCGCATCGCCGACAGGATCGACGATGCGATCAGCGCCGGCGCGGGACGCGGGTTCCACAACGCGGTGTCCGTCGCGCTGGAGCAGGGCGACACGGTCGTCGTCGTCCCGATGACATTCGGTCGCAACCCGACCATGGTGGCCGACGCCGCCAAGACGCTGAAGTGGCTGAAGGACAAGCACGAGGGCCGCGTCGCGCTCACGGCGCCGTTCGGTCAGCCCGACCATCTGATCGCCTGGTTGCGCAGGGCGGCCAACGGCGCGAAGGCGGTGGATGCCGGCACCGCGCTGCTCATCGTCGCCCCGCCGTCGAATCCGTTCGACGAGGCCGAACTGCACCGCATCGCCTACCTCGTGGGCACGAACGGCGCGCTCGGCGAGGTCGGCGTCGCGATCGCCGCGGACGAGGCCGGGGTCGCGGCATCCGTCGAGCGGCTGCATCGCCTGGGATCGTCGCGCGTCGCCGTGGTGCCCGCCGGGTTCGCCGCGTCGGTGCCCGCCGCCGACGCCGACCACGTCGGACCGCTCATGAGCGACGCCGCGATCATCCGGGTCGTGCGTACCAGGGTCGGCGACGCGCTCGCCTCCCTCGAGGCCGGGGATGACGGCATCGACGACGGTCTGATGGCCGACCACGGTCACGGCTACGCGCACTCGCACGCGTTCGAAGAGGCGCAAGGCGGCCATGCACATCCGCACGGCCACTCGCACTCGCATCAGCACACGCACTCGCACGCTCACACGCACTCTCACTCGGACGAGCATCAGCACGCTCACTCGGACGAGCACCAGCACTCGGACGAGCATCCGCACTCGCACGGGCATTCGCACCATCACGCGGAGGATGCAGCCGGCCACTCGGCCGGGCTCCACGAACACAACTGAACCGCCTTCAGGGGGAAGGAACGTCATGGCCAGCCGAAAACCGAAAGTCCAGCACGGGGGCGGCGACATCGAGATCAACGCGGGGCGCCCCAGCGTGACTCTCAAGGTCACCAACACCGGCGACCGGCCGGTGCAGATCGGATCGCACTTCCACTTCTTCGAGGTGAACCCCGCCATGCGCTTCCTGCGCGAACAGGCGTGGGGCATGCACCTCGACGTGCCCGCGGGCACGGGCGTGAGGTTCGAGCCGGGTGAGACGAAGCAGGTCACACTCGTCGCCTTCGACGGCGCGAGGCATCTCTCCGGCTTCAACGGTCTCGTCGACGGCGGGCTGGATGCGCCGCAGACCAAGGTGGATGCGATGCGCAGGCTCGCCGAACGCGGCTTCCAGAACGGCGAACCGGACAGCACGGTGGGCAAGACGCCGGCAACTTCGACGACGACCGCAACGAACGGAAAGGGCGGGAACTAGCCGTGGCCATCATCTCGCGCCAGCAGTACACGGATCTCTTCGGACCGACCGTGGGCGACAAGGTCCAGCTTGCCGACACGAACCTCGTCATCGAGATCGAGAAGGACTACGCCGCCGACAGCTACGGCGACGAGGTCGTCTACGGTGGCGGCAAGTCCGCCCGCGATGGCATGGCGGCCGACCCGCTGGCCAGCCAGTCGATGGGTGCGCTCGATCTCGTCATCACGAACGCGATCGTGATGGATCCGGTGCTCGGCATCGTCAAGGGCGACATCGGGATCAAGGACGGCCTGATCGTCGGGATCGGCAAGTCGGGCAACCCGAAGACGCAGCGCAACGTGGACCCGAAGCTCCTCCTCGGACCGGGAACCGAGGTGATCGCGGGCGAGCACCTCATCGCTACCGCCGGCGCCATCGACTCGCACGTGCACTTCATCTCGCCGCAGCAGGCCGAGACGGCGCTGTCGAACGGCATCACGACCCTGTTCGGCGGCGGAACGGGACCGACGGATGGCACGAACGGCACGACGTGCACCCCTGGCGCGTGGAACATCCACCGCATGCTCGAGGCGTGGGATTCGCTGCCGGTGAACGTCGGCATCCACGGCAAGGGCAACGGATCGCTTCCGCAGGCGCTGATCGAGCAGATCGAGGCGGGCGCCGGCGGCCTCAAGGTGCACGAGGACTGGGGTGCGACGCCCGCTGCGCTCAGCCAAGCGCTCAGCGTCGCCGACGAGTACGACATCCAGATCGCGGTGCACACGGACTCGCTGAACGAGGCGGGATTCGTGGAGGAGACCATCTCGGCGATCGACGGCCGCACCATCCACACGTTCCACACCGAGGGAGCGGGTGGCGGCCACGCGCCCGACATCATCAAGATCGCCGGGCAGGCCAACGTGCTGCCGTCGTCGACGAACCCGACGTTGCCGTACACCGTCAACTCGATCGACGAACTGCTCGACATGGTCATGGTGTGCCACCACCTGTCGTACGACAGCCCCGAGGACATCGCCTTCGCAGACTCGCGGGTGCGGGCCGAGACGATCTCCGCCGAGACGGTGCTGCACGACCTGGGCATCATCTCGATGTTCTCGTCCGACTCGCAGGCGATGGGGCGCATCGGGGAGTCCGTCGTGCGCGCGTTCCAGACCGCTCATCACTGCAAGGACAAGCGCGGCAAGCTCCCGGAGGATGCCGAGGGCAACGACAACTTCAGGGTGCTGCGCTACCTCGCCAAGGTCACCATCAACCCGGCGATCACGCACGGCATCGCGGACTACGTCGGCTCGCTCGAGCCGGGGAAGATGGCCGACATCGTGCTCTGGCCGGTCGACTCGTTCGCGGCCAAGCCGAAGCTGGTCATCAAGGGCGGCCTGATCAACTGGTCGCTGATGGGCGACCCGAACGCGTCGCTGCCCACGCCGCAGCCGGTGTACTACCGGCCCATGTTCGGCGCCTTCGGGCAGGCACTGCACTCCACGCGGGCGACGTTCATGTCGAAGGTCTCGATCGAGAAGGGGGTTCCCGAGCAGCTCGGCCTGAAGAGCCGCACCCTGCCCGTGACGGGCACGCGCACGATCGGCAAGACGGACATGGTGCGCAACGACGCCACGCCCGACATCCAGGTCGACCCAGAGACGTACAAGGTGACGGTGGACGGCGAGCCTGTGCACATCGAGCCGGCCCAGTCGCTGCCGCTCACGCAGCTGTTCTTCCTCGTCTAGGCAACCACATGGCAGGGAACGATGCCGTCGGAGCCGCTCAGCTGCTGGTCAGCCTGCAGCTGAGCGACTCGGCGTTCCCGAGCGGCTTCTACGCGATGTCCCACGGACTCGAGGGCTTTCTCCAGCAGGGCCTCGTGTCGCCGGAGACGGTCGGCGGCCTGCTCGAGGACATGCTCGTGCGCACGGTCGGCCCGTCGGATGCGACGGCTCTGGCTCGCGCGCACGGTGCTGCGATCCGTCGCGACTGGGATGCCGTCATCGACCTCGACAGGCAGCTGTTCGCCTCCAAGCTCAGCGCGGAGCTGCGGGCGGCGAGCGTGCGCAGCGGGCGCCAGCTCGCCGACATCGCCGGCGAAGCGTATGCGGGCACGGCGGGCGGCGACGACCTGGCCACGTGGGCGGGTCTGGTCAAGGCGCGGCGGACTCCCGGATGCCAGGCGATCGTGACGGGCGTCGCCTACGCGGCGACGGGCGTACCGGTCGAGCAGGCCGTGGTGTCCGACCTGTTCGCGTTCGCGGTCAGCTACGCCGGAGCGGCGTTGCGCCTCCGGCTGACCGACCACCGGAGCACGCAGGTGCTGCTGCGTCGCATCCAGCCCACCATCGAGGCGGTCGCGGCCGACGCGGTCGCCAGGCCGGCGCTCGACATCGGTGGGTTCGCGCCGGTCGGCGACATCATGTCGGCGAGCCACGAGCGCGCGCACGCGCGCCTCTTCACCAGCTGAGCCGGACCGGGATGCCGGACGACGACCACAGGACGACAAGGAAGGAATCAGTGACATGAGCGACAACGTGCTACGAGTCGGCATCGGAGGGCCGGTGGGAACGGGCAAGACGTCCCTGACCGAGGCTCTCGTGCCCATCTTCATCGCCGCCGGCCGCACGCCGGGGGTCATCACGAACGACATCTACACGCAGGAGGACGCCCGGCACGTGCGACGCGAGCTGGCCGGGGTGCTCGATCCCGAGCGCGTGGTGGGAGTGGAGACCGGAGCGTGCCCGCACACGGCGGTGCGTGACGACCCGACGATGAACCTGGCGGCCGGGGAGGAGATGCTGGAGCGGTTTCCGGCCGTCGACACCCTGATCTACGAGTCCGGCGGCGACAACCTGACGCTCACGTTCTCGCCCTCGCTCGCTGACGTCTTCGTGTTCGTGCTCGACACGTCCAACGGGGAGAAGATGCCTCGCAAGGGCGGGCCGGGCATCACGGACAGCGACATCCTCGTGATCAACAAGGTCGACATCGCGAAGTACGTGCGCACGGATCTCGGCGTGATGGAGCGCGACGCCAACGCGGTGCGCAAAGGCAAGCCGGTCATCCTCACGAACTCCCTCGACGGCACGGGGGTGCACGAGCTGTTCGACTCGATCATGGCGAACTGGAACGCGTCGAGGGCCGAGTCCGTCGCGTGACGATCCCTGTTCAACGGCTGGGCGACCGGTACGGGGGCGCTCGCCTGCAGCCCGAGCATTACGAGCCGGCCCACGTGCCGGTCGAGGTGGCGCGTTTCGGCGACGATGCGCACACGTTGCCCATCGGCAGCCCGGGCAAGGTGGGCATCCTCGAGCTCGACTTCGAGCTGCGTGAGGCGCACGGCGTGCAGCGCACGGAGCTGGTGCACCACTACCAGAAGTCGCCGCTGCAGATCATCAAGCCGCTGTACTACAACCCGCTGCGGCCGGACATGCCGTACACGTACCTCGTGACCACGGGCGGAGGAGTGCTGCACAACGACCGGCAGCGAACGGATCTCGCGTTCGGGCCCGGCACGTCGGCACACGTCACGACGCAGGCGCACACCAAGGTGTACCGGATGGAGTCCGGCTACGCGACGGCTCTCGTGAACCTCGAGATCGGCGCGGACGCCTATGTCGAGTACCTGCCCGATCCGGTGATCCCGTACGTCGACTCGCGCTTCTATCAGCGCACCGCCGTGTCGTTGCATCCGGATGCGACCCTCCTGGCGGGCGAGGTCGTCTACGCCGGTCGTCTCACCCGTGGCGAGCACAACGCCTACGCCGCGTTCGCGAGCGACTTCGAGGTGTCGCGGCCGGACGGGGTGCCCGTAGCGATCGACAGGGCGCGGCTCGTGCCGCACGAGGGGCACGTCGGTGGCCCCGCCGTGCTGGGCGGCAGGGACATCATCGCCTCGCTCTACGTCGTGACATCGCGTGTTCCCGCGGCGCGCGTCGCCGAAACGCTGCACGAGGCGGTTCGCGCCGTGGTCGAGAAGTCGGATGACGATGCCGCGCTGTTCGGCGTGAGCGCGCTTCCTCACGAAGCGGGGGCGTGGCTGAGGTACGTCGGCGACGACACCATCACGTCGGCGAATGTGCAGAGCACTGCTGCGGCCGCCGCACATGAGCTCATCACGGGCGGGATCGCGCCGAAGATCCGTAAGTAGCGCCAGCTCGGGGGAGACGATGACGAGTACGAGCACAGCCAGCAGGAGCACGACACTGCAGTGGACGCTCGGGCTGTTCCACGGTGCGTCGCAGATCTACTTCCAGCAGAACGTCATCACGGGCGTGCTCATCATCGCAGCGTTCTTCGTCGCGGACTGGCGCATGGGCATCCTCGCCGTGGTCGGGGCTGCCGCCGGCATGCTGGGCGGTCGCGCCATGCGCTTCTCGCTGGCCGACGTGTCGACCGGCATGCAGTCGTTCTGCGGCATGCTCGTCGGCGCCGCCGTGTTCGCCGCGCTCGGCGGCTCTGCCTGGTGGTGCTACGCCGCAGCCGTGCTCGGCGGTCTCGCGACGGGGCCCGTGACGCGGCTCATCAACGCGCTGTTCGCGATGCGGCCGCTGTCTCGATTCGCGCTGCCGTACACGACGGCTCCGTTCGTGATCGTGGCGACCGTTCTCGTGGTGTCGACCGCGCGCCTCGCCGTGACCGGCAGGCCGGCCGTGCCGCCGGCGGAGCCGTTGCCTGCGTTCCTTCTCTCTCTGCTCACCAATGTCTCGCAGGTCGTGCTCGTGGGCAACGCCGTCAGCGGCGCTCTGATCCTGCTCGGACTCTTCATCGCGAACTGGAAGGTCGGAGTCGCTGCCGTGCTGGGCAGCGTCGTCGGGTCGCTCACGGCGATCCTGATCGGACAGCCGTGGTCGGAGGTGGCAGGAGGGCTGGACGGCTACTCGGGGGTGCTCACCGCGATCGCCGTCGCCGTCACGTTCTTCAGGAGCTCGCTCGCGTCGTGGCTCTACGCGCTGCCCTGGATCGTGGTCACGGCCGTCGTGACGTTCGTGATGCAGGCCCTCGGGGTCGACACGTACACGTGGCCCTACATCCTCACGACCTGGGTCGCGCTGGTCACCGCTCACTTCCTGGGTCGACCGACGCGGTCGTGATGCCGGCCGTCTCGGCAGCGGCGGCCACGGGCCGGCGCCTGCCGCCGTCGTCGTCGTGCACGAGTGCGGGCAGACGCTTGTCGAGGATCGTGAGCAGCGCGGCGATGCCGAGTGCGATGACGAGGATGACGGCGCAGTTGCGCACCGAGTCGCCGAACCCGATGAGGTTCACGTCGAGGAACGGGTACGGGTACCAGCCGGTGAGCGCGCCCCGCACGAACGTGTAGACGAGCCAGGCGAGCGGCCAGATCATGGTGTATCCCATGACGGGCCACGACATGCGCGGGCGCGGACCGAACACGAGCCATCCGATGAGCGTCGCCCACGGCGAGATGTAGTGGAATCCGATCGTGGCGGCGAGCGCCCAGCCGGTCGGGTGCACGAGCGGCGCGAGGATCGTCTCGTAGACGAGACCCGTGATGATGATGCCGAGGATGGCGTCGAAGCGCAGCGTGCGCCACAGCGTTCCGTCGTGGCGGATGCTGACCGCCAGCAGTATCGAGGTGCCCAGCACGAACAGGTTGCTCTGGATGGTGAAGTAGCTGAACAGGTTGATCAGCCGTTCGCGCAGGCTCTGGTTCGTGCTGGGCATGAACGTGTTGACGTCCTGGCCGCCGGTGAAGACGAGCACGAGCTGGATGACCAGCGCGGCCCCCACGATGACCCCGATGCCGCCGAACCACCAGCGCGCCGCCCGCGCACGCGCATCCGTCGTCGATCCCCCCATGACACGACCCCCGTCTGCGACCGTCCTGGTCGCGTGTCTCAGGATAGTGGTACCGAGGAAACGGGGATCGGTGCTCGGCCGGATGCCGTGCGAGGGCGTTCGCGTGTGCAGTCAGCCGCGAGGGCGCAGCCTGAGTCCTGCCATGCCGCCGTCCACCTCGAGTGCCGTTCCCGTCGTGGAGCCGGCGGCCGGGCTCGCGAGATAGGCGACGGCATCCGCGATCTCCTCTGCGGAGACGAGACGCCCGTGCGGCTGGCGCGCCTCGAGCGCCGCCCGCTCCGCGGCAGGATCGGCGGCGGAGTCGAGCAGCCTGCCGACCCACGGCGTGTCGGCCGTGCCGGGGCTCACCGCGTTCACCCGGATGCCGTCGGCCAGGTGATCGGCGGCCATCGCCTTGGTGAGGGCGAGCACGGCGCCCTTCGAGGCGGAGTACAGAGCACGCTGCGGAAGCCCGGCCGTCGCCGCGACAGATGCCGTGTTCACGATCGCGGCGGCGGGGGACGTGCGTAGGTAGGGGAGCGCGGCGCGCGAGACCCGTGCCATGCCGATCACATTGATGTCGAGAACGCGCTGCCACTCGGCATCCGAGTTGGCCGCGACATCGCCCTGGGCCCCGATGCCCGCGTTGTTGACGACGATGTCGAGACGTCCGAACTCGTCGATCACGCTCTGCACGCCAGTCACCACCGTCGCGTCGTCGCTCACGTCCACCCGGACGGCGAGGTCAGCGGCCGGGGCGTCGGTGCTCAGGTCGAAGACCGCCACGCGCGCACCGTCGGCACGCAGCCGGCGCGCGACGGCGGCTCCGATGCCCGACGCTCCTCCGGTGACGATCGCGACGAGTCCGGTGAAGTCGGTGGCCATGTCGTTCCTCTCGTGGACTGATGCCTCAGCAGCACTGCTGCCGGTCGTGTGCCGATTCTTGCATGAGACCGGCGCATTGACAGCCTAAACATCCGATGTTTAGTGTCGTGACTGCAGCATCGCCTCCCGACCGAAGGAACCCATGAGCACGATCATCGCCGTCGACACCAGGGATGTGCGCTTCCCTACCTCGCTCTCGCTCGACGGGTCGGATGCCATGAATCCCGATCCCGACTACTCTGCCGCCTACGTCACGCTCCGCACCGATGCAGAGGACGGCCTCGAGGGGCACGCGTTCGTCTTCACGATCGGTCGTGGGAACGACGTTCAGGTCGCGGCCCTCGATGCGCTCAGCGACCACCTTCTGGGCCTGAACGTCGAAGAGTTGCTGGCCGACATGGGCTCGGCGTCGCGCATGCTCGTGCACGACTCCCAGTTGCGCTGGCTGGGCCCGGAGAAGGGCGTCATGCACATGGCCATCGGCGCCATCGTCAACGCGCTCTGGGACCTGCGCTCGAAGCGCGCGGGCGAGCCGCTCTGGCTGCACCTGTCGCGGCTGAGCTCGGAGGAGCTGGTCTCGCTCGTCGACTTCCGCTATCTCACCGACGCGATCACGCCGGACGAGGCGCTGCGCATCCTGAAGGCCGCCGAGCCCGGGCGCGAGGAACGCATCGCACGGCTCCTCGAACAGGGCTACCCGGCGTACACGACCTCCCCCGGATGGCTCGGCTATTCCGACGAGAAGCTCGCGCGGCTCTGCCGCGAGGCGGTCGACGCAGGGTTCGGGCAGGTGAAGCTGAAGGTCGGCGCGGACCTGGCCGACGACATCCGCCGGTATCGGATCGCGCGCGAGGTGCTCGGCCCCGGGTTCCCGATCGCCATGGATGCGAACCAGCGCTGGGGCGTGCAGGAGGCCATCGACTGGGTCAAGGCGCTCGCCGAGTTCGACCCCGCGTGGATCGAGGAGCCGACGAGCCCCGACGACATCCTGGGCCACGCGGCGATCTCGCGCGGGGTCGCCCCGGTCCGGGTGGCCACCGGCGAGCACGTGCAGAACCGGGTGGTGTTCAAGCAGCTCCTGCAGGCCGGCGGCATGCAGGTGATGCAGATCGACGCCACGCGAGTCGGCGGAGTGAACGAGAACATCGCCAACCTGCTGCTGGCGGCCAAGTTCGGCATCCCGGTCTGCCCGCACGCGGGCGGAGTCGGGCTGTGCGAGGCCGTTCAGCACTTCTCGATGTTCGACTTCGTGGCGGTCACCGGCACCGTGGAGGGCCGCATGATCGAGTACGTCGACCACCTGCACGAGCACTTCGTCACACCCGTCGTGATCGAGAACGGCCGCTACACGACGCCGACGGCGCCGGGTGCCGGCATGGAGATGCTGCCCGCATCTCTTGACGAGTTCGAGTGGCTCGCGGAGCGAGAGGATGCTGCCGAGCAGGCTCAGGCCTCGGCCCGCCTGGACGCCGCCCACACCGGGGACGGCGAGTGAGCTCCGACCTCGAGGCGACCGACAGCGCCCCCGCAAGCAGGGCGTCGAGCGCGTTCGGGGGAGGATCGCGGCTCGGGTTCGGGGCGGCGCCGATCGGCAACCTGTATCGCGCCGTCACCGACGAGCAGGCGCGCGCCGCGCTGGGTGCCGCATGGGAGGGCGGCGTCCGCTACTTCGACACGGCGCCGCACTACGGTCTCGGCCTCAGCGAGCGTCGGCTCGGCGAGTTCCTGCGCGCGAAGCCCAGGGCGGACTACGTGGTGTCCACCAAGGTCGGACGTCTGCTCGAGCCCAACCCCGCGTTCGCGGGCGGGCGCGACCTCGCGCACGGGTTCGATGTGCCCGACGACCTCGTGCGGCGGTTCGATCCCAGCGCGGGCGGCATCCGTCGCAGCCTGGAGCAGTCGCTGGCGCGCATGGGGCTGGACCGCGTGGACATCCTCTACCTGCACGACCCCGATGTCTACGACCTGGACCGCGGGCTGCGCGAGGGACTTCCCGCGCTGAGCGCCCTTCGCGACGAGGGTCTCGTCGACCGCATCGGGATCGGCGTGAACGACGCCGCCGCGGCGGCTCGCGCCGTGCGCGAGGGCGACCTCGACGTCGTCATGATCGCCGGGCGTTACACCCTGCTGGAGCAGCCGGCGCTCGACGAGCTGGTTCCCGCCTGCCGCGAGCGTGGCGTGCAGATCGTCGCCGCCGCGCTGTACAACTCGGGGCTGCTCGCACGTGCGGAGCCGGCGCCGGATGCCACATACAACTACTCGGCAGCGCCGCCCGAACTCGTCGAGTGGGCTCGCGACCTCGCGCGAGTGTGCGCGGAGCACGGCGTCGAGCTGCCTGCCGCCGCGCTGCAGTACCCGCTCCGCGACCCCGTCGTCGCGGCGGCGCTCGTGGGCGCGGCCGACCCGGATGCCGTCCGGCAGAATCTCGCGCGTCTGGAGGCGCCCATTCCCGGCGAGCTCTGGGAGGCGCTCGCCGCGGCCGGGTACATCCCGGGCTGAGGGCCTTCGGGGTACGGCTGCCCCGGGCCGAAGAGCACGGGCCTGGTGCCGTGCGTCGGTCGCCTGACTCGTGCCGGGCGTCGGTCGCGTGGCTCGATGCCGCGTGTCGGCCGCCTGGCTCGGCGCCGCGCGTCGGCGGCGTGGCACGGTCAGGACCGGGGCAGGCCGTAGAAGCGTTCGGCGGTGCGGCTCTCGAGGGCCGCGAGGTCGTCCGCGGTGAGCCCGGCATCCGACGCCGCACCGCGGACGCGCTCACGCCACTCGTTCGTCGTGCCGCCTGCGCCTGTGTAGGAGCTGACCGGCCAGTCGCTTCCGATCATGGAACGCTCGGCACCGAACGCGTTGAGCGTGTGGACGAGGAAGGGCGCCGCGTGCGCGCCGAGGGCGTCCCGCGTCGATGCCTCGGCGCCGAGCCCGCTGAGCTTCACGTGGGCGAGTGGCAGCAGCGCCATCCGCTCGATGTTCCGCGCCCACGCGCGCCCGCCCGCCGAGTCGATGCCGTCGTCGACCGGCGGCTTGCCGAGGTGATCCAGCACGACGCGCACGTCGGGAACGCTCTCGAGCAGCTCCGCGACGACCGCGAGCTGCCGGTGCCTGACGCAGGCGTCGAACGTGAGGCCGCGCTCGGCGAGCATCCGCAGGCCGTCGAGGAGCGCCGAGCGGGCACGAGCATCCTCGAGCAGTTCGTCCGGCTCGTCCTGCAGCAGGTGGCGGATGCCCACGACCCGCACCGAGTACCCCTCGGTGTCCCGGTCCGCGAGCGAGTCGACCGAGTCAAGCGAGTCGAGCGAGTCGAGCGAGGCGAGCGCGTCGAGCTGGGACTCGAGCGCTCGCCCGGACCGCAGGTCGGCGTCGGCGACGATCGCGGCCAGCTCAGGCCAGGCGTCCCGCATGCCGAGCACCCAGCGCACCTCGTCGATGGCCTGCTCGGGCACGCAGCCCGCCTGCACGAAGACGTGGCGTCTCGACGCGCCGCCCGCGCGGTCGATGTCAGCGGGAAGGAAGGCCCGGTCGAGCGCCGGGATGCCGTGGAGCCACGGATACCTGAGCCGCGCCGGGTCCCACACGTGAACGTGCGCGTCCACCATGGGCGTCGGGGCATCGTGACCGTCGGCCGCCGGTGCAGGGGTCGCCCGGATTGTGCCTGTAGCCGATGCCGGGGCCTCCGGTGCGTCCTCCACCACTCAGTCCAGTCCCATGTCGACGACGGGCCCGTCGGCATCGGCATCGGAACGGGATGCATCAGCCGGCTGCGCGCGTCCGCTCTCTGGCGCTTCTGCCCCGGATGCGACGGATGCGGCGTCGTCGCGCCGCTGCTCCTCCAGCCGCCACACCTGCTCGAGCGGGGCGTACGCCGGGGTTCCGTCGGGGCCGCGGAAGCCGTCGACGAAACGGCCGATCCGCTCCTGCCACCGCCGGTCGGCCTCGTCGGCACGGATGACGCGCATCGCCTCGTCGAAGTCGTCGCACTCCACGAGATGGAACAGCCGGTCGCCGGAGCGCCAGATCGTCCAGTCCCGGATGCCCGCCCGATCGAAGAGAGCCCGCACCTCGTCGGGCACCCTCGCGTGCTCGGCGAGGTAGGCGTCGGCGGCTCCGGCGCGGAGCGTGGAATGAAGTGCGATCCGCATGGTCCTCCGATCAGGCTCGGTCAGTCGCGGTGACGGCCGCGCGGAGCCAGTCCTCGATGCCGGCGACATGGGTCAGAGCGTGCGCCGACGCGAGCTCAGCGTCGCGCTGTCGCAGAGCGTTCAGGATCGCCCTGTGCTCCTGGATGGTGCGTTCCGCCGCACCCTGCTGCGTCAGGCCACGCCACACCCTGGCCCTGACCGTGTGGCTCGAGATCGACTCGACGAGCTGCGCGAGGTAGTCGTTGCCGCACGACTCGGTGATCGCCCGATGGAACTCGAGGTCGTGCTGCACCAGAGCCTCCGCGCCCTCGACGCCCGTGTCGTGCGTGGTGGCCTCGAGGAGCTGCTCAAGGGCATCCAGCTGCTCGTCGGTCATGCGCGTCGCCGCCAGCCGTGCCGCCGCGGGCTCGAGGATGCGCCGCACCCCGAAGATCTCCAGCACCGACCGATCGTCGTGCAGGTCGACCACGAACGAGAGCGCCTCGAGCAGAAGCCGGGGCTCCAGGCTCGTGACGTACGTGCCGTCGCCGCGGCGCACATCCAGCACCCTGATCACCTCGAGAGCCTTCACCGCCTCGCGCAGGGACGACCTTGAGAGCCCGAGGCTCTCGCTCAGCTCCTTCTCGGGAGGCAGGCGATCGCCGGGGGAGAGTCGCCCCGTGGTGATCATCTCCTTGATCTTGAGGATCGCCTCGTCGGTGACGGCCATACGCGCGATCGTAGCGCGTGGCGGCCATACGTCGGATGTCTCTTCGCCGTCCGCGCGCCCCGCACCTTGCCCCATTCGCACTGCCGAGACCGACCGATCCGCTCGAGACCTGCCTCCCCGCGGTCGGTCTCGACCGTCTCGACCACATCCGTCGGTCTCGGCGCACCGCGTGGTCACGAGGGGTGTCGCTACCGGCGCGGCGCGGTCTGCCACAATGGAAGGTCATACCCGCATCGATGACGACGGCCGGCGTCGAGCGCCTGCCGCACGGACGCAAGGAACTCCCATGGGCAACGGATTCACGGTAGGCATCGTCGGCGCGACCGGCCAGGTCGGCACCGTCATGCGCCGCATCCTCGCGGAACGCGACTTTCCGGTGGAGAGCCTGCGGCTGTTCGCCACGAGTCGCTCTGCCGGACGCACGCTCGAGTTCAAGGGCGAAGAGATCGTGGTGGAAGACGTCGAGACCGCGGATCCGTCCGGTGTCGACATCGCGCTGTTCTCGGCGGGCGCGACCGGCAGCCGCGCCTACGCGCCGAGGTTCGCGGATGCCGGTGCCATCGTCGTCGACAACTCCAGCGCGTGGCGCATGGATTCCGAGGTCCCGCTCGTCGTCAGTGAAGTGAACCCCGGGGCCATCGCGCAGGCGCAGAAGGGCATCATCGCCAATCCGAACTGCACGACCATGGCGATCATGCCCGTGCTCAAGGCGCTCGACGCTGAGGCAGGGCTGCAGCGGCTCATCGTCAGCACGTACCAGGCCGTCAGCGGAGCCGGGCTCGCCGGAGCGCAGGAGCTCGCGGACCAGGCCGAGGCGGCCGTGGCATCCGGTCGCCTGCTCGACCTCGTGCACGACGGCGCCGCGGTCGAGCTGCCTGCACCCGTGAAGTTCGCCCGCCCGGTCGCGTTCGACGTGGTCCCCCTCGCCGGCTCGATCGTCGACGACGGACTCTACGAGACCGACGAGGAGAAGAAGCTCCGCAACGAGAGCCGCAAGATCCTCGGCCTGCCCGACCTGCTGGTGAGCGGCACGTGCGTGCGTGTCCCGGTGTTCACGGGGCACTCGATGTCGGTCAACGCGGAGTTCGCGCGGCCCATCACGCCCGAGCGCGCCACGGAGCTGCTGCAGGATGCGCCCGGCGTCGAGCTGTCAGACGTGCCGACCCCGCTTCAGGCCGCCGGCACCGACCCGTCGTACGTCGGACGTATCCGTCAGGACCCGGGTGCCCCCGAGGGCCGCGGGCTGGCGCTGTTCGTCTCGAACGACAACCTCCGCAAGGGTGCAGCGCTTAACGCGGTGCAGATCGCGGAGCTCGTCGCAGCCAACCTGCCCACGGCCGCGACGGTCTGAGCGCTTCCCGCCCCGCGCGGGGCGGCGGACGCCGACGCGCCCGAGTCGGTCCGCGCAGCCCCAAAGCACAGGACTCCTTTCGGGGCGCCGCGCTGACGGGCCCCCGTCGTCGGACGTGCGCTCAGTCGTGGGATGCCGGTGCTGCACTGCCGGAGACGGCCGGGGCGACGGCATCCGCTGCGGCCGGCATCTCGCGCGTCTGTCGCACGCCACGTCGCAGGCGCGCGACCACGCGGACGAGCACCGCGGCGCAGGCGAGGATGAGCGGGTACACCAGGTTGACGCCGGCGAGCACGAGCAGGCCGAGCACGAGCAGGCAGGAGAGCGCGGCCATCCACCAGCCCAGGCTCGCTCTCGGCAGAAGTACCAGCGCGCTGGCCACCCCGACGCCGTAGATGGCCGCTGCCAGACTGGTGTGCACGAGGATCACCGGCTGCAGGTCGGGCAGCCACGCGACCACGGCGAAGTACACGGTCATCAGTGCCGCGCTGAGCAGCAGCCCCCGGCGCGCGATGCCGCCCCGTTCGGCTCCTCGTCCGAACCATGCCGGCAGATCGCCGTCACGCCCCATGGCCGCCCCCAGCTTGCTGAACGCGGCGAAGTAGGCGTTGAAGACGCCGACGACCACGATCACGGCGACGCACGCGACCACGACGCCCCCGCCTCTGCCCAGCCCGACGGAGACGAGATCGAGCAGCGGCGCGTCGGACGAGCCGACTCTCGGCCCGAGAACGCCGACCACGACGGTCTGGATGGCGACGTACGCGACGGCGACGATCGCCAGGGCCAGCGCGGTCGCCCTCGGGATGTCCCTGCGCGGCCTGGAGAACTCGCCCGCGATGCCGGCGACGGCCTCCCATCCCGCGAAGGCCCAGATGTAGAGGCTCACGGCCACGCCGACGCCGCCGAGCCCGTGCGGAAGGAACGGCGTGAAGTTGCCGGCGCGCACGTGCGGCGATGCGGCCGCGAGCGCCAGCACGAGGATGGCCATCAACGCACCGCTGAGCAGCAGCTGCACCCAGCCGGCGAAGCGCACACCGAACACCGTGACGACGGCAGGCACGATCACGAGGCCGGCCGCCACGGCGATCACCGTTGCCCGGTCGCCGCCGATGATCGCCACGACGTACTGCGCGGTCATGATCGCCGCGACCGGCGCGCCGATGGGCGTCCCGAAGAAGAACCAGTACCCGACGACGCGAGCGGCGGTCGGGCCGAACGCGCGACGCGCGAACGTCGCGACCCCGCCGGCATCCGGATGTCTGGTCGACAGCGCCGCGAACGTCGACGCGAGCGGCACGGAGACGACGGCCAGGGCGACGACCGCGACGATCGCAGCCGGCCCTGCTGCCCTCGCAGCGAGCGCGGGAAGCAGCAGGATGCCCGTTCCCAGCACGGCCGCGACGTACAGGGCCGTCCCTTGCGCGAGGCCGATCCCGCGGTGCGTGTCGACGGTCACGACGAGCATTCTGGCGGCGGCCTCCGACACGGCAGCCGGCTTTCCGGCACGCTGTCCGCATCTTGTCGGCGGCTGTCCGGATCCTGCTGCTCAGGCATCCGGAGCGTCGCGGATACCGCAGCAGGCACGCGTCCGGCGGATGCGGCAGGCTGGAGCCATGACCGGCATCCAGACCGCCATCGACGTCGCCGACTGGCGCCGACGCGTCTTCGCGTTGTACGAGCTCGTGCGCGACCTCGCGGAGGAGGACGCCTCTGCCGCGCATGCGGCGTGGGTCGTCGAGCGTGACGCGCTGTTCGCGACGCATCCGTCGACGCCGTTGCTGCCCGAGGACCGGGCCGGCTTCGCCGGGCTCCCGGTTCCGGAGTACGACCCGGAGTGGCGGTTCGAGCTGCCGATCGAGCCGGCCGAACACGCGGAGCTCGACGTCGAGACGGGAACGGACGGCGTCGTGCCGTTCGAACGCATCGGCGTCGTGCGCCTTCCCGACGTCGGCTCGCTCGACGTGTGGCGGCTGCGCTCGTACGGCGGCGGGCTGTTCGTTCCCGTGAAGGATGCCTCAGCGGGCCGCCGGAACGGAACCTACGGCGGCGGCCGCTACCTCCTCGACACCATCAAGGGTGCCGACCTCGGTCCGGGCTCCGCGCCCGGCACCGTCGTTCTCGACTTCAACTTCGCCTACAACCCGAGCTGCGCCTATGACCCGGCCTGGGCGTGCCCGCTCGCGCCGCCAGGCAACACCGTGACCGTCGACATCCCCGTCGGGGAGCGGTACCTCGGCTGAGACCGGGGAGCGGTACCTCGGCTGAGACCGGGGGGCGGTACCTCGGCTGAGAGACTCGCAGCGTGCCGCGAACCGTACGCCGGGTGGGGCCCTCACGGCTGTCCGCGGCAGTGTCGACACGCCGATAGAATCGATCGAGTGAGTGATTCCCGAGGCCCGTTGGACGTCGTCTTGATCGGTGGGGGCATCATGAGCGCCACCCTCGCCACCATGATCCAGCGGTTGCAGCCGGACTGGAGCATCCGCGTCTACGAGTCGCTCGGCGGAGTCGCCCAGGAGAGCTCGAACCCGTGGAACAACGCGGGCACCGGTCACGCGGCGCTGTGCGAGCTCAATTACATGCCGGAGGCGAAGGACGGAACGGTCGACCCTTCGAAGGCGATCAGCATCAACGAGCAGTTCCAGCTGAGCCGTCAGTTCTGGGCGTCGCTGGCTACCAAGGGCGAGCTGCCGACCACCTTCATCAACTCGACGCCGCACATGACGTTCGTGCGCGGCGGCGAGAACGTCAAGTACCTTCGCAAGCGCTATGCAGCGCTGAAAGATCAGCCGCTGTTCGCCGGCATGGAGTACTCCGAGGACCACAAGGTCATCCGCGAGTGGGCGCCGCTGCTCATCAAGGGCCGCAAGCGCGAGCCGATCGCCGCCACCCGCATCGCGGCGGGAACGGATGTCGACTTCGGCGCGCTGACGACGGCCCTGTTCGACGGCGTCGTGGAGCGCGACGGCGAGCTGTGGCTCAACTGCCGGGTGAAGAGCATCCGCAGAACGCGCGACGGCAACTGGCGCCTCAGCGTGAAGCACCTCGTGGGCAACACGCCGCACACGGTCGACGCGCGGTTCGTCTTCGTAGGAGCGGGCGGCGGCGCGCTGCACCTGCTGCAGTCATCCGGCATCAAGGAGATCAACGGATTCGGTGGGTTCCCGATCAGCGGCAAGTTCTTCCGCACCACGAACCCCAAACTGGTCGCGCAGCATCAGGCAAAGGTCTACGGCAAGGCCGCCGTCGGTGCACCGCCGATGTCCGTTCCGCACCTGGACACCCGCGTCGTCAACGGCGAGGCGTCGCTGCTGTTCGGTCCGTACGCCGGATTCAGCCCGAAGTTCCTCAAGAAGGGCTCCTGGTGGGACCTGCCCGGGTCGGTGCGGCCGGGCAACCTGTGGCCCATGCTCGCCGTGGCGCGCGACAACTTCGCGCTCATCAAGTACCTGATCTCCGAACTACTGGCATCCCGCGCCAAGAAACTGCGCGCCCTCCAGGAGTTCATGCCCACCGCGAAGGACGTCGACTGGGAGCTCATCACGGCCGGTCAGCGCGTGCAGGTCATGAAGAAGGATGCCGACCACGGCGGCGTGCTGCAGTTCGGCACCGAGGTGGTCGCGGCATCCGACGGCTCGATCGCGGGCCTGCTCGGTGCCTCGCCCGGCGCGTCGACGGCCGTTCCGATCATGCTCGACCTGCTGCACAGGTGCTTCCCGGATCACTGGGACGAGTGGGAGCCCAAGCTCAAGGAGTTGATCCCCACGATGGGCAGCACGCTGAACGACCAGCCGAAGAAGGCGGCGAAGGTGCTCGCCGAGACCTCGAAGGTGCTCGGACTCGACGCCTGAGCCCGCCGCTGCGGTGATTGTGCCGCTGGACCGGCGGAACCTCTTCGCGCGCACGCTGGACTCGCGCACGCAACGCTGGTAACGTTTCGCGAGCTATGAAGAAGTGACCACCCTTCGTCCCGCGCATGAGGCTCGACCCCTGCGGATCCGCGACACCTCGATGTCGCACCGCAGCGCACCCGACGAGGAACGGTCATCCGTCACCGTGACGGGTCGCGTCCTGCGCGCTCGTCATCGGATCGTCGGCCGCTTCTGAGCTCGGGGCCAACGCCCGGCGGGATTCCGCGCTCGTCCCGCGCGCCGGCAGCCTGCCGCACGCCGAGGTCGAGCACCTCGATTCGTGCGGGCACCGCCTACCGCGGCCCGCCGGGATCGGGACTGACCGAGAGGCGGTTCCATGCCTGCACAACTCCCCTCCCTTCCCGTCGTCGACGCCGCACCGGTGGATGCGACGCTCACACGTCCGTTCACCGGCACCGAGCCAGCAGCCATCGCCGATCACGTGCGCGCAGACGGCGTCTCCCTCGCCTACGGCGGCCGCCCCGTGCTCACGGATGTCTCACTCACCGTTCCACCCGGCTCCCGGGTCGGTCTCATCGGCGAGAACGGCGTGGGCAAGTCCACGCTGCTCCGGGTGCTCTCCGGGGCTGAGGCACCGGACCGCGGTTCCATCGCGCGGCCGGCGCGCACGGGGTTCCTCTGGCAGGAGGTGCGATTCGCACCGAGCGCGACGCTGAACTCGCTCCTCGAGCACGCCCTCGGAGAGGTTCGGGCCGTCGAGCGCGAACTCGACGACGCCGGCATCCGGCTGGGCGAGGCATCCACACCCGACGAGGTCGAACGGGCGTCGTCGAGGTACGAGGCGGCTCTGGCCGCGGCCGAGCGTGCGGATGTCTGGAGCATCGAGGCGCGCCGCGATCGCGTGCTGGCGGGCCTCGGTGTGCGCAGCATCCCTCTGGAGCGCACTCTGGGGGAGGTCTCAGGCGGCCAGCGCAGCAGGTTCGCCATGGCGGCGCTGCTGCTCAGCCACCCGGACGCCCTCCTGCTCGACGAGCCGACCAACCATCTCGACGACGACGCCGTGGAGTTCCTGCAGCGCCAGCTGACCGAGTGGAGCGGGCCGGTGCTGTTCGCCAGCCACGATCGCGTGTTCCTGGATGCCGTGGCCACGGCGCTGGTCGACCTCGACCCGTCGCGCTCGAGCCTTGCCGCTCGCGCCGACGGCACCTCTGGCGGCACAGGCATGCCGGGACGCGGATCCGTGCAGGCGAGCGGCAACGGCGCGACGGTGTTCGGCAGGCCGGCGACGCGCGAGGGCGTCTTCACGGCGTACCTCGACCACAAGGCGGCGGAACGCGAGCGTTGGGAACGGCAGTTCCGCGACGAGCAGGACGAGCTCGACCGGCTGCGTCACACGACGGCGGTCACGGCGCGGTCCACGCATGCGGCCCGTGCTCCGCGCGACAACGACAAGTTCATCGGCGTGTTCAAAGGCCAGCGCGTGGATGCACAGATCGCGAGGCGGGTGCGCAACGCGCAGGGTCGCCTCGACGAACTGGAACGCCACCAGGTGCGCAAGCCGCCTGCTCTGCTGCGCTTCGCAGGCATCCCGAGCGGGGCGCACGGACTCGACGACTCGGCGGGAACGCTCATCCAGGTCGCGGATGCCCGCGTGCGGCACCGGCTGCACGTGTCGCGGCTGCGCATCGAGCCCGACGCACGGCTGCTGGTCACGGGAGCCAACGGCTCGGGCAAGTCGACGCTGCTCGGACTGCTCGCGGGAGCCGTGCAGCCCGACTCCGGATCGGTGACGCGTCGAAGGGGGCTGCGCGTGGGCCTGCTGGAACAGGACGTGCGGTTCGCGGATGCATCCGCCACGCCCCGGGCGCTGTACGAGCGCGCGCTGGGGGAGCGACGCGCGGAGCAGGTTCCGCTGCAGTCGCTCGGCCTGATCGCACCCCGCGATCTGGACGCGCCGATCGGATCGCTGTCGGTCGGCCAGCAGCGCAGGTTCGCGCTGGCGCTCATCATCGCCCGGCCACCGCACGTGTTCCTTCTCGACGAGCCCACGAAC
>NZ_DASZVF010000079.1:0-18524 GCF_035547335.1 Humibacter sp.
GGCGGCTTAACGCCGCCGCTTCTCCCGTACGCGCATGTTCAGCACGATGGGGGTGCCCTCGAAGCCGTACAGCTCGCGCAGCCTGCGCTGGATGTACCTGCGGTAGCCGGGGTCGAGGAATCCGGTCGTGAACAGCACGAATGTCGGCGGCCTGCTCGACGCCTGCGTGCCGAAGAGGATGCGCGGCTGCTTGCCCCCGCGCACCGGGTGCGGATGCGCCGCGGTGAGCTCGGCCAGGAACGCGTTGAACTTGCCGGTCGGGATACGCGTGTCCCACGACTCGAGCGCCGTCTCGAGCGCCGGGACGAGCTTCTCCAGGTGACGGCCCGTGCGGGCGGAGATGTTCACGCGAGGCGCCCACGACACGTGCGCGAGATCCTGCTCGATCTCCCGCTCGAGGTAGCGGCGACGCTCGTCGTCGAGCAGGTCCCACTTGTTGTAGGCCAGCACGAGCGCCCTGCCGCTTTCGAGCACGAGGTCGATGATGCGCACATCCTGCTCGCTGATCGGCTCCGAGACATCCAGCACGACGACCGCGACCTCGGCCTTCTCCAGCGCCGTGCTCGTGCGCAGCGACGCGTAGAAGTCGGCGCCCTGCTGCAGGTGCACCCGGCGACGGATGCCCGCCGTGTCGACGAATCGCCACACCCGGCCGCCGAGCTCGATCTGCTCGTCGACAGGGTCGCGTGTCGTGCCGGCGAGCTCGTTGACGACGACGCGCTCCTCCCCCGCAGCCCGGTTCAAGAGGCTCGACTTGCCGACGTTCGGACGCCCGACGATGGCGACCCGACGCGGCCCGCCGATCTCGCGCTGCGCGTACGCCGACTCGGTCGGCAGCACCTTGAGGATCTCGTCGAGCAGGTCGGCCACACCGCGACCGTGCAGGGCGCTGACCGGATGCGGCTCCCCCAGCCCGAGCGACCACAGCTCGGTCGCCTGCGGCTCCTGCCTGGCATCGTCCACCTTGTTCGCCACGAGGAAGACCGGCTTCTTCGTCTTGCGCAGGAGGCGCACGACGTGCTCGTCCGTCGACGTCGCTCCGACGTTGGCGTCGACCACGAACATCACGATGTCGGCGAGGTCGATCGCGACCTCCGCCTGAGCCGCCACCGAGGCGTCGATGCCGCGCGCGTCCGGCTCCCACCCTCCGGTGTCGACGACGCTGAACCGGCGGTCGTTCCACTCGGCCTGGTACGAGACGCGGTCGCGCGTCACGCCGGGCACGTCTTCGACGACGGCCTCCCTGCGGCCGAGGATGCGATTGACCAGCGCGGACTTGCCCACGTTCGGCCTGCCCACGATTGCCACGACGGGCAGCGCAGGCAGGTACTGGATCTCGTCGGGGTTCTCGGTGACGGCATCCAGCACATCGAGATCGGCATCGTCGAGCTCGTAGTCGGCCAGTCCGGCGCGCAGCGCTGTCGCACGCTGGTGCGCCAGGTCGTCGTCGACGCCCGCGAGACGTTCGGCGAGATCGTCCGGCTCCGACTCGAACTCGTCGTCGGTGCCATCGGATGCGGTGCGGTCGGACGCCGCGCGGCCCGAAGAGCCGGACGATCTGCGTTCTGAAGACCTGGGGTCAGTCATCCGTTCCTCCTCGGGACGGTGCGGCCGCCATCGCTGCGCGGGCGGCCTCGATCACGTCGATCACGGCGTCGACGGTCTGGTCGAAGTTCAGGTCGGTGGAGTCCACCGTGGTCACGCCCTCGGCGGCGGTCATGAAGTCGACCACCTGCAGGTCCGCCCTGTCGCGCGCGTGCAGCTGGCGCGCCACGTCCGAGGCCGACTGGCCGTCGAGCTCTCCAGCGCGGCGCGCGGCGCGCACCTCGGGCGAGGCGGTGAGCAGGATGCGCACCGGCGCGTCCGGAGCCACGACCGTCGTGATGTCGCGGCCCTCGGCGACGATGCCCTCGCGGTCGGTTCCGGCGAGAAGAGCGCGGAATAGCTCGTTCAGCCGCAGGCGCACCTCGGGCACGCGTGCCACGGCGCTCACGCGCGCCGACACTTCGGGGTCACGGATGGCATCGGTCACGTCGGTGTCGCCGACGAAGACCCGCGGAGCGTCCACCGTCGACTCGCGGGCGGAGCCGTCACGAGCCGAGACGTCGACCGCAGCTTCCTGCCTCGACGCAGGCTCGACGTGATAGTCGAAGTCGTCGATCGTCTCGATCACCGCACGCGAGTCGGTGACATCCACGCCACGCCGGGTCGCGAACCACGTCAGGGCGCGGTACGCCGCCCCGGTGTCCAGGAACGCGAACCCGAGCCTGGCGGCAGCGGCTTTGCTCACGCTCGACTTGCCGCTTCCCGCCGGTCCGTCCACCGCGACCACGAGGGGCGCGTCGTCACCGTCGTGCTGGCTCATCCGGCGATCCTCCATCCTCTGGCCGACAGGTCATCGATCGTCCGCGTCTTCACCTCGGGCAGCACGGCGATCTCGGCGAGGCCGATCTGCGCCCCCGGCGAGTGCTCCAGCCGGAGGTCCTCGATGTTCACGCCGATCTCCCCGAGCTCGCCGAACAGACGGCCCAGCTCACCCGGGCGGTCGTCGACCATGACGACGACGCTGGCGTACCGGCGATCCTGGCCGTGCTTGCCCGGCAGACCCGCCACTCCCGCATTGCCTGCGGCAAGGTCCTGCGCGAGGGCGCGCCGGGCTCCGGATGCCTCCACGTCGCCGAGCGCGCGCAGCACGTCGTCGAGATCGTCGCGGAACGCGCGCAGGATCTCGACCACGGCCGGCGCGTTCGCGGACAGGATCTGCACCCAGAGCTCCGGGTTGCTGGAGGCGATGCGTGTCACGTCGCGCAGCCCCTGACCGGCGAGCGCGAGCGCGGAGGCCGGCGCGCCGTCCAGCCGTTTGGCCATGAGCGTCGACACCATCTGCGGTGCGTGCGAGACGAGGGCGACGGCCGCGTCGTGCTCCTCGGCGGCGAGCGTCACCGGCGTCGCGTCGAGGTCGAGGATGAGGTGCTCGACGAGGCCGACGCGTTCGCGCGGCACCTCCGGCCGCGGGCACACCACCCAGGGCCGCCCGATGAACAGGTCGGCGCGCGCGGCGATCGCTCCGCCTCGCTCGCGTCCGGCGAGCGGGTGCGAGCCGACGTACCTGGCGAGGTCGCCGGTGCCCAGAGTGTCGCCGAGCGCCTCGAGTTCGGCCAGCGGCGCGACCTTCACGCTCGCGACATCCGTGACCGTGGCCGTGGGGTACGCGGCCAGTTCGGCGGCGACGACCGAGGCCGTGGCATCCGGCGGCACGGCCACGACGATGAGCGCGGGGTCGTCACCCTCGTGCGGCAACCGTCCTGCCCCGTAGTCGACGGCGAGGTTGAGGCCGGCGCGCGAGGCATCCGAAAGGATCACGTCGACGCCCCGTGCCTTGAGGCCAAGGCCGATCGATGCCCCGAGCAGTCCGGCACCCACGACGCGCACGCTGCCGTCGAGGCGCGCGGCAGGGTTCTGATTCACGTTCGCTCCGATTTCGACCTGGCGAGAGTGAGCACCTGGCCGAGTTCGATTTTAGTCAGGTCCCTGGTCGCGCCCGATTTCAGGCTGCCGAGGTGCAGCGGGCCGAACTGCCTGCGCACGAGAGCCGTCACGGGATGCCCCACCGCGTCGAGCATGCGTCGCACGATGCGGTTGCGTCCGGAGTGCAGCGTGACCTCCACGATGCTCTGCCCGCCGGATGCCTGCACGAGCCTGGCCTTGTCCGCCGCGATCGGCCCGTCCTCCAGTTCGATGCCGCGCGTGAGCTTCGACAGCGTCGCCGGAGCGACGGTTCCGCGCACCGTCGCGATGTATGTCTTCGTCACGCCGAACGACGGATGCGCGAGCACGTTCGCCGTCTCGCCGTCGTTCGTGAGCAGCAGAAGGCCGCTCGTCTCGGCATCTAGCCGGCCGACGTTGAACAGCCGCTCGTCGTAGCGCTCTGCGAACTGAGTCAGGTCGGGCCGGCCGCGGTCGTCGCGCATGGAACTCACGACACCGGTCGGCTTGTTGAGCATGATGTAACGCTTGGAAGTGTCGAGCTGCACGGCGGCGCCGTCCACCTCCAGCAGATCGACCGCCGGGTCGATGCGCGACCCGAGCTCTCGCACCACGCGGCCGTTGACGCGCACGCGGCCCTCGACGATGAGCTGCTCGCTCACCCTCCGCGACGCGACGCCTGCCGCCGCCATCACCTTCTGCAGCCGCTCGCCGGCCTCGCCAGAGTCTCCCGTCGACCCGGCCTGACGAGACCGGTTTCCGTCGTCGCCCGCGCCCGGTCGCCGATCAGCGCACATCGCCGTCGAACCCTTCCGTGCCGTCGGCGAGCAGCGGCGAGATGAGCGGCAGCTCCTCGATCGCGTTGATCCCGAGCTGCTGAAGCAGCAGGTCCGTCGTGCCGTAGTTGATCGCGCCGGTCTCGGCATCCGTGAACAGCTCGGTGATGAGCCCTCGCGAGAGCAGCGTGCGCACGACGGAGTCCACGTTCACGGCGCGGATGGAGGCGATGGCGCCGCGCGTAATCGGCTGGCGGTAGGCGATGACGGCGAGGGTCTCGAGCGCGGCCTGCGAGAGCTTGGCCGGGGACTGCTCGTTCACGAAGTCGGACACGAGCTTGTCGTACTGGCTGCGCACGTAGAGCCGCCAGCCTCCGCCCACCTCGCGAAGCTCGAAGCCGCGGACAGGCCCACCGGTCTGCCCGTCGAAGTCGGCGACGAGACCGTCGATCGCCTGGCGCACGGCCGCGACGGGAGCGCCCACGGCCGTGGCGAGCGTCACGAGCGACAGCGGTTCGTCCGCGACCATGAGCACGGCCTCGATCGCGCGAGGCACGTCGTACGTCGGCTTCTCCTCGTGCTCCGGTTGCGGCGGCGCCTCGAGGTCGAAGGCCTGCTCTCGATCATCCATAGTCGGCTCCCAGGTTCGCCAGGTTCTCGTCGGACCAGGCATCCGCCACCCATCTGATGGTGAGCTCACCGAGCGGCTCGAGCTGCTCGAACGCCACTGCCGCGAAACGGTACAGCTCCAGCACCGCGACGAATCGGGCGACGATCACGCCCTTGCGGTCGGCACCGGCGATCAGCTCGCGGAACGTGTACGGCGTGCCGCGCTGAAGCTGCGCGACCACGAGGGCCGCCTGCTCGCGCACGCTCACGAGCGGGGCGTGCAGATGGTCCAGCTCGACCACGGGGATGGCCCTCGGCGCGAAGGCGAGCTCCGCTATGGCGGCGAAGTCCTCGAGGCTCACGGTCCACTGCAGCTCCGGCTCCCGCGACCGGTACTTCTCCTCGAGGCGGACGGAGCGCGGATGCCGTCCCCACTCCGCCTCCAGCCGCTGCGCGAACCACTCCGAGGCCTGCTTGAAGGCGCGGTACTGCAGCAGTCGCGCGAACAGCAGGTCTCTCGCCTCCAGCAGCGCGACATCCTCGGCGTCGACGAGCTCACCCTGTGGCAGCAGCCCAGCCACCTTGAGGTCGAGCAGCGTCGCGGCGACCACGAGGAACTCGCTCGCCTGGTCGAGCTCGTCGGCCGTGTCGATGCCCTTCAGGTAGGCGATGAAGTCGTCGGTGACCCGGCTGAGCGAGACCTCGGTGATGTCGAGCTCGTGCCGCCCGATCAGGCTGAGGAGCAGGTCGAACGGCCCCTCGAACACCTCCAGCGCCACACGGAACGAGGGCGAGAGGTCGTCCTGCGCTTCCTCCTGCGCCTGACCCTCAGGCGACGGCGCCACGGAAAACCAGTTCCCGCGCCAGCTGACGGTACGCGTCGGCCGCCTGGTGCTCGGGCGCGAACTGCGTGATCGGGGTGGCGGCCACCGTCGCATCCGGGAACTTCACCGTGCGGGTGATGACGGTCTCGAGCACCTTGTCGCCGAACGCGTCCACCACGCGATCGAGCACCTCACGCGAGTGCAACGTGCGCGCGTCGTACATCGTGGCCAGGATGCCGTCCAGCTCCAACGCCGGGTTGAGCCGCTCCCGCACCTTGTCGATGGTCTCGATGAGCAGCGCGACCCCGCGCAAGGCGAAGTATTCGCACTCCAACGGGATGAGCACGCCGTGGCTCGCGGTGAGCGCGTTGACCGTGAGGATGCCGAGCGAGGGCTGGCAGTCGATGAGCACGACGTCGTAGTCGGATGCCACCTTGCGCAGCACCCTGGCGAGCGCCTGTTCGCGCGCCACCTCGTTGACGAGATGCACCTCGGCGGCCGAGAGGTCGATGTTGGCCGGGATGACGTCGAGGCCCGGCGTCGCCGTCTGCTGGATCGCCTCTGCGGGCTCGTGAGCGCTCGACAGCAGCAGGTCGTAGATGGTGATGGTCTCGTGCGTCGGCACACCGAGCCCCGCCGAGAGGGCACCCTGAGGGTCGAAGTCGATGGCGAGCACCTTGCGTCCGTACTCGGCGAGCGCCGCGCCGAGGTTGATGCTCGACGTGGTCTTGCCGACCCCGCCCTTCTGATTGCAGAGCGCGATCACGCGGGCCGGTCCGTGCGACGCGAGCGTCGGCGGAGCCGGGAACTGCCGAAGCGGTCGCCCCGTCGGTCCCAGCTCTTCGACGGCGGTGCCGCCGAAGCCCGGCAGTTCCTGCTCGTCGGCTGGAATACGCGCCACGACTCCTCCGCTCGATTCAGGCCTGGATTCGGGTTCGAGTCTATCGAGCATCCATGCGGCCACGGATCAGGAACGCCGCCGTTCCGCTCGACTCGGCCGCGCCCGGCTGCCACCCCTGTCGACGGCGGCCACCTGCACCGGAGCGGTCTCCGGGGTGCGTTGCCTGAGTGCGCTCGCATTCACATGCGGCACGTCTGAAGCGACGAGACCGACGGCATTGCTACGGTGACGGGCATGAGAGGGCGGGATCGCGCGTGGACGTCGGCGGTGGGCGCGATCGTGCTGCTGGCCGCCGGGCTCCTCTCCGGGGTGGCGCCGCTGCTTCATGCCGCCCGGGCGTCCGCCGCTGCACCCGCCGGTGCTTCCACGCCTCCTTCCAGCACGGGCAAGGTGCTGAGCTTCAAGCTGCCCTATCTGGAGCACGAGGTGACCGATCCCAACGCGCAAGACGTGGCCCAGCACGCAGCGGGCGACGCGCCGCTGCTCGTCTTCCTGCCGGCTACCGGCGAGGTGCCGAACGACTACCGGGAGTACCTGGAGACGGCCGTCTCTGTGGGATACAGCGTGCTCGGACTCGACTACTGGAACGTCGGCAGATCGGTCACGCGCACCTGCCGTGCGGACTCCGACTGCTACACGCAGCTTCAGGAGAACCGCCTCAACGGATCCGACCCCTCGCGATTCAGCAGGGTCGGGGTGAGCAATTCGATCCTGCGGCGCTTCTCGGCCGCGATCGCCTACCTCGAGCGACAGGACCCGGCCGGCGCGTGGGGCAGATACCTCGTCGACGACCACCCGCGCTGGGACGACGTCGTGTTCGCCGGGCATTCGCAGGGCGGCGGCGAGTCGGCCTTCATCGCGCACCGCCACCGGGTGCGCGGCGTGCTGATGTACTCGTCTCCCGTCGAGACGTACGGCGACGTGTCGGCGTCGTGGATGCGCTCGCCCGGCGCGACACCTCCGTCGCGCATGTACGGGTTCGACGATGTGCACGACCTGTACTTCGAGCGCATCGTCGGCTCCTGGAAGCGTTTGGGCATGGGCATACCGGATGCGCGGCACGCCACGCGCGTCCCTACGGGTTCGCACGTGCTGCTGAGCTCGCTCGACGTGGGCAACCCGCTGGAGTCGCACGGTCACTCGGTCAACGACTTCGGACCGCGCACGACCAGCGGAACGATGGTGTTCGCTCCCACCTGGCGATGGATGCTGCGCCAGGTGCGCGAGCCCTGACGACGCGTCACCTGGCCCGTGGGTGCGCCGTCGTGTACATGTCGCGCAGCGTGTCCGCGGTCACCAGCGTGTAAATCTGCGTGGTCGCCACCGACGAGTGCCCGAGCAGCTCCTGCACCACACGCACGTCCGCGCCGCCCTCCAGGAGATGCGTCGCGAACGAGTGCCGCAGCGTGTGCGGCGAGACGGATGCCGTGAGCTCGGCACGCTCCGCCGCCGCCCTGATGACGAGCCACGCGCTCTGCCTGCTCAGACGGGCGCCCCTGACGCCGAGGAACAGCGCGGGCGTCGCCTTTCCCCGGGCCGACAACGTCGGCCGGACGCGCACCAGATAGTCGTCGACGGCGTCGCGGGCGAACCGGCCGAGCGGCACGATGCGCTGCTTGCTGCCCTTACCGGTCAGCCTCACCACGTCGCGGTCGATGACGTCGTCCACGTTCAGGTTGACAGCCTCGGACACCCGCGCCCCCGTGGCATAGAGCAGCTCCAGCAGTGCCTTGTCTCTGATGCGCGACGGCTCGTCACCATCCGTCGCCGCCAGGAGCGACTCCACCTGGGCCACGCTCAGCGCCTTCGGCAGCCGGGACGGCAGCTTGGGCGGGCGCACGTCGCGCGCGGCGTTCTCGTCCACCTCGCCCTCGTCGAGGAGGAACCGGTGCAGACCGCGCACCGTCGAGAGCATGCGGGCGACGGATGCCGCACCCAGGCGCTGCGAGGCATCCGTCGCGCCGCGCGTGACGAGATGGCGCTCGTACTCGTCCACATCCCGCGGCCCGATCGCGCCCATCTCGGCGAGGCCGCGCTGGCCGAGCCACGCGGAGTAGACGGCGAGATCGCGACGGTAGGCGGCAACGGTGTTGCGGGAGAGCCCTCGCTCGATGCCGACGTGCCGCAGATACGCCTCGACCGCGGCATCCGGCGTCATCGCGCCGAGTCCTCCGCCTGCGGTTGCACCGATCCCGAACCCTCAGAGTCCGCGCCGGAGCCGGAGCCGGAGCCGGAATCGCCGGAAGCTGAGCCATGCCCGTCGAGCGGACGCGTGAGCCACGATCCCCTCTTCAGCGGCTGGTCTGCATCGCCCAGTGACGCGTATCCGTCGGCGCGGGATGCGACAGCGGCCAGCACCGCGATGGACAGCGGGGCGTTCCGCAGCCGGCGCTCGAGCACGCCCTGCACGACCTCGTCGATCGGCACCCAGCGCACCTCGATGTCGGCCTCCTCCTCCTCGCGTGCGAACGCCTCGCTCGCCGCGTGGACGCCTCTGGCCAGGTAGACCCGGATCACCTCGTTGTTGCCGCCGGGGGTGCTGGCGAACTCGACGAGCACGTTCCAGCGGTCGGCGACGACGTCGGCCTCTTCGGCGAGCTCGCGTTTGGCGGCGTCGAGCGGCGGCTCTCCCGTCATGTCGAGCAGGCCGGCGGGCAGCTCCCAGTCCTTGGAGCGGATCGGATGCCGGTACTGCCTGATCAGCAGCGCCCTGTCGTCATCGTCGAGCGCGAGCACGGCGACGGCGCCCGTGTGGTCGATGTACTCCCGCACCACGGTGGAACCGCCGAGGTCGACGGTGTCGCGACGCACGTCCCACACCCGACCGCGATACACCACCTCGGAGTCGGTCACGAGTCCCGTGTACGGCTCGTCCGCGAGCACGGCGTCTCGGACCGCGTCGTGCCCCGCGCCGGTGTGCGCTTCCGTGTGGTCAGGCATCCTCTTTCACCTCGAACAGGCGTGTCGACTCCTGGCGGTCCAGCGCGGCGGCGATGAGGCCGCGGAACAGCGGATGCGCGCTGTTCGGACGCGACCGCAGCTCGGGATGCGCCTGCGTGCCCACGTAGAACGGGTGCACGTCGCGCGGCAACTCCACATACTCCACCAGGTGGCCGTCCGGCGACGTGCCGGAGAACACGAGACCCGCCTCGGCGATCCGGTCCCGGTAGTTGTTGTTCACCTCGTAGCGGTGCCTGTGCCGCTCGGACGCCTCGTCAGCCTCATAGAGCTCGGCGACGATCGACCCGGCCTCGAGCTTAGCCGGGTAGAGACCCAGACGCATGGTTCCGCCGAGGTCGCCGCCCGCGATGATCTCGACCTGCTCGGCCATGGTGGCGATCACCGGATACTCGGTGTCGGGGTCGAACTCGCTCGAGGATGCGCCGTCGAGCCCCGCCTCGTGCCTCGCGTACTCGATGACCATGCACTGCAGCCCCAGGCACAGCCCGAGCGCGGGGATCCCGTTCTCCCTCGCGAACCGCAGCGCGCCCAGCTTGCCCTCGATGCCGCGGATGCCGAACCCGCCGGGTACGCAGATGCCGTCGACGTCGGCGAGCTCGCGTGCAGCGCCCTCGGGCTCTTGGCATCCGTCGCTCGCGATCCATCGCAGGTTCACCTTGGCGCGGTTCGCGAACCCTCCGGCCCTGAGCGCCTCGGTGACGGAGAGGTAGGCGTCGGGAAGGTCGACGTACTTGCCCACCAGGCCGATCGTGACCTCGTGCTTGGGCTCGTGCACGACCTTGAGCAGCGTGTCCCAGCTCTCTCGGTCCGGTTCCGCTGCGTCGAGCCCGAGTTGGTCGACGATGTAGTCGTCGAGTCCCTGGTCGTGCAGCATGTTCGGGATGTCGTAGATGCTGGGAACGTCGACGGCGTTCACGACCGCGCGCTCGTCCACGTCGCACATCAGAGCGATCTTCTTCTTGTTGCTGTCGGACACCGGGCGATCGCTGCGCAGCACGAGCGCGTCGGGCTGGATGCCGATGGAGCGCAGCGCGGCGACGGAGTGCTGGGTGGGCTTCGTCTTCTGCTCGCCTGAGGCGTTCATGTAGGGCACGAGCGACACGTGCACGAAGAAGCAGTTCTGGCGACCGAGCTCGTGCCGCACCTGACGTGCCGATTCGATGAACGGCTGCGACTCGATGTCGCCGACGGTGCCGCCGATCTCGGTGATGATCACGTCGGGTTGCGGCACGTCGGATGCCTGCAGCCGCATCCGGCGCTTGATCTCGTCGGTGATGTGCGGAATGACCTGCACAGTGTCCCCGAGGTATTCGCCGCGGCGTTCCATGGCGATCACCTGCGAGTAGATCTGGCCGGTGGTGACGTTGGCGGCCTGGCTGAGGTTGATGTCGAGGAAGCGCTCGTAGTGCCCGATGTCGAGGTCGGTCTCCGCGCCGTCGTCGGTGACGAACACCTCACCGTGCTGGAACGGGTTCATCGTGCCGGGGTCCACGTTGAGATACGGGTCGAGCTTCTGCATCACCACCCGCAGACCGCGGGACGTGAGAAGGTTGCCCAGGCTGGCCGCCGTCAGGCCTTTGCCCAAAGAAGAAACGACACCACCTGTCACGAAAATGTGCTTGGTAGTGCCGTTTGGCTTGCTTGTGTCGTTCGACGGGCCCGCGTCAGTTTTTTCCACCACGGGCTTTCATCCTATCAGCGCGGAACGCGGAACCTGCGGCAGGCGAACGACGCGCGCCGCATCACGACGGTATGCCCGCGCTGTCTCTCGCCAGCTCGATGAGCTCCCTGGCGTGCGCGAGCCCGCTCTCCGAGTCGGTGAGCCCAGACAGCAGCCGCGCCATCTCCGAGATGCGGTCCTCGCCCTCGAGCCGGCGAACACTGGATGCCGTGACGGACCCGTCGCCCGCCTTCACGACGGTCAGATGGTTGGTGGCGAACGCGGCGACCTGCGCGAGATGGGTGACCACGATCACCTGCGCCGTCTCGGCGAGACGCGCCAGCCGCTTGCCGATCTCGATGGCCGATGCGCCGCCCACTCCCGCGTCGATCTCGTCGAAGACGAACGTGGGAACCGGGTCGCTCCCGGCCAGCACCACTTCGATGGCCAGCATCACGCGCGACAGCTCGCCGCCGGAGGCGCCCTTGCCGAGCGGCCGGGGCTCGGCGCCGGGATGGGGACGCAGCAGGATGGACACGGTGTCGCGACCGTTCAGGGTGTAGTCCTCGCGCTGCTGCACGTCGACGACGACCGCGGCATCCGCCATCGCCAGCGCCGCCAGCTCGTCGGTCACCTGCTCGGCCAGCGCTGCCGCCGCCGAAGAACGCAGCGCCGAGAGGGATGCCGCGAGCCGCTCGACCTCCGCCTCGTCGTCGGAGACGAGCGTCGTCAGCTGTTCGATGCGCTCCTCGTCGCCTTCCAGCTCGGCCAGCCGGTCTCCGCCCGTCGCCGCCCGCTCGATCACCTCGTCGAGCGTCGGTCCGTACTTGCGCACCAGAACGGCCAGCTCCGCCCTGCGTTCCTGGATCACCTCCAGGTCGTGCGCTCCGTCGCTGTCGAGCGCGGCCAGGTAGGTGGAGAGCTGGGCCGCGGCATCCTCCACCTGGAACCCGAGGCCGGCGATCGACTCGGCCAGGGACTGCAGCGCCGGGTCGTGGGCACCCGCCCGTTCCAGCTCGCGGCGCGTGGTCTCCAGCAGCCCGCGTACGTCCGGCCCCTCGGATGCTTCGGCGGACAGCGCCTCACGCGCGAGCGCCGCCGCGACCCGGAGCGATTCCACGTTGGTCAGCCGGTCCGCCTGTTCGGCGAGCGCCTCGTCCTCGCCCGGCTCGGGCGCCACCGCCTCGATCTCGCTGAGGGCGGCACGCAGATCATCCGCCTCACGGGCACGGCGATCCCGTTCGTCGATCAGCTGGGCCAGTTCCGCCCGGTTCGCGCTCCACCGCCGGTACGCCTGCCGGTACGCCTCGAGCGCATCGGCCAGCTGTGCACCGCCGAAACGGTCGACGGCCTCCCGTTGCGCCGACGCCGACCGCAGCCGGATCTGGTCCGACTGACCGTGCACCACCACGAGCTGCTCCGCCAGTTCCGCCAGCACGCTGACGGGCGCGCCGCGGCCGCCGACCACCGCGCGGCTCCTGCCCTCCGCGGCGACCGAACGGCTCAGCACCAGCTCCCCGGCGGATGCCTCGTCCGCGTCGTCGAGGTCTCCCCCGGCATCCCGCACCCGCTCGGCGACCTGGCCGTCGGCCGGAACCCGCCAGCGCCCCTCCACCCACAGCTGCGCGCTGCCGGAACGCACGACCGCGCTGTCGGCACGCTGGCCGAGCAGCAGCCCGAGCGCCGTCACGACCATCGTCTTTCCGGCGCCGGTCTCGCCGGTGAGCGCGGTGAATCCGGGACCGAGCGGCAACGTGGCGCGCTCGATCACCCCGAGGTCACGGATCGAGATCTCCTCAATCACGGGCGTTCGGTCCTCGCCATCCCGTCACGGGCAGATTGAACTTGTGCACCAGCCGGTCCGTGAACGGCGCCGTGTGCAGCCGGGCGAGCTTCACCGGGGTGTCGGACCGGGACACCATGACGCGCGCCCCCTGCGGCAGGTCGAATGCCCGCCTGCCGTCGCACCACAGCACGGCCGGCGTGTCGGTGCGGCGCAGCAGCTCGACGGCCAGCACGGAGTCGGCCGCGACGACGAGCGGACGCGAGAACAGGGCATGCGCGCTCAGCGGCACGAGGAGCAGGGCGTCCAGCGTCGGCCAGACAACGGGACCGCCTGCCGAGAACGAGTACGCGGTCGAACCGGTCGGGGTCGACATGACGATGCCATCGCATCCGAAGCTCGACAACGGCCTGCCGTCGACCTCGACGACGACCTCGATCATGCGTTCGCGGCTGGCCTTCTCGATGCTGGCCTCGTTGAGAGCCCAGCTCTCGTAGACGACGTCGGTTCCCGACGTGACGCGCACGAAGAGCGTCATGCGCTCCTCCACGGTGTAGTCCCGAGCGAGCGCCCGCCGCAGGGCCTCCTCGAGGTCGTCTCGCTCGCTCTCGGCGAGGAATCCCACGTGTCCGAGGTTCACGCCGAGCAGCGGCACGTCGTATCCCCGAACGGTCTCGGCCGAACGGAGGATCGTGCCGTCGCCGCCGAGAACGATGACCAGTTCGAGCTGGTCGGGCATGACGTCGTCGCCGAGCACCGCCAGCGACGCCAGGTCGGGCGCCGCGTTCACCAGCTCTGCCTGCTCGTCCGCTCCGAGCACCGGCACCACGCCGGCGGCGATGAGCTGTCTGCACGCCTGGATGCCCGCCTGCATCGACTCGCCTCGACCGGTGTGCGACACCACGAGGAAGTACCGCCCGGGTGCGTCCACGCGTCTCACCCTCCCACCATCGCGCCGATATCGTTCAACCATTCTGTCGGATGCCGGCCCTCGCGTGTGCTGAGCCACAGCAGGTACTCGTGATTGCCGTGGCTTCCCGCGATGGGGGACGGAAGGATGCCCGCCGTCCCCAGCCCGAGATCCCACGCGGCCCACATGACCGACGTCACGGCATCCTCGTGCAGCGCCGGATCCCTGACGATGCCCTCGCGGATGCCCGTTCGCCCCACCTCGAACTGCGGTTTGACGAGCAGCGCATACTCGGCCTCGCGGCCGGCAGCCGCGACCAGAGGTGGCAGCACGAGCGTGAGCGAGATGAACGACAGGTCTCCGACCACGAGACCGACGGCGCGGCCGCCGGTGAGTCGCGCGAGCGTCGCGTCGTCCAGGTATCTCACGTTGAGGCCTTCGGCCACCGTGACCCGCTCGTCGGTGGCAATGGATGGCGCCAACTGGCCGTGCCCCACGTCGAGCGCGACCACGTGGTCCGCACCGCGCTCGAGCAACACCTGTGTGAACCCGCCGGTGGACGCGCCCACATCGAGCGCCATCATGCCGTTCGGATCCACCGCGAACCCATCGAGGGCAGCGATCAGTTTGTGAGCCGCTCGACTCACGTAGTGATCGAGCTCTTCGACGGTGATCACGCTGTCCTCGCTCACCCGCGAGGATGCCTTCACCACAGGCCGCCCGTCCACCCGCACGCGGCCGTCGGCGATGAGCCGGGCGGCGTGGGTGCGCGAACGCGCGAGTCCGCGGGCGGTCACCGCGGCATCCAGTCGCTGGTCAGTCATCCTGCCGTTGGTCGTCCCGGCCCTCGAGCACCTCGGCGAGCTCCGCGTGGATCCGTGTGTAGGCGTCGGCGCGCTCGTCAAGCGGACGTTCCTCGATGAGGCGCAGGCGCGACAGCAGCGCGTCGTCTGCGCCGGCACCGGCCGCATCGGAAGCCGTCGCATCGGCAACGGCCGCGCCGGTAACAGGCCCGCCGGCAGCGACGCCGGGTGCGGCTTCCGTCTCGTCCAGCATCCGTCAACGGTACCGCTATCCACCAGCGAACCGGCCGTCCGGCTCGCGTCGGTCGCGTGCCGAGGGCCCCGGGTCGTCCTAGCTGTACAGCTCCTCCGGAACGTCGAGCGTGAAGATCGGACGCCCGCTGGTCCAGATCAGGGTGCTCGCGGCACGCAGCAGGTCGATCTCCCGGTCGCCGCGACGCACGATGCGCACAGCATCGCCCTCCAGCCGCACGGATGCCCCGCGCACCTCGACGCTGTCGCCCGACCGCGACACCTTCACAGTCGGATACGGCTCGTCGAGCTCCCGCAGGTCGGAGAGCACGTACGTCGGGCGCTCCTCCTTCTTGGCCGCCAGCACCTGCTTGGCCTTGTCGATGCCGGTGAGCACCAGCACGGAGGGCACGCCGGCGCGGTTGGCACCCAGGATGTCGGTGTCCAGCCGGTCTCCGACCGCGAGCGGCGACGTGGCACCGAACCGTTGAACCGCGAGGTCGTACATCGCCGCCTCGGGCTTGCCCGCGACCACGGGAAGCCGGCCGACCGCGGTGTGCACGGCCGAGACGAGAGTCCCGTTTCCGGGCGCGACGCCGCGCGGCTGCGGAAGCGTCCAGTCCGTATTCGTGGCCACCCAGTGCACGGACTCGTCCGCGAGAGCGAACGCGGCCTCGGCGAGCTGCGTCCAGGCCACATCGGGTGCGAAACCCTGCACCACGGCGGCCGGGCGGTCCTCGGCAGATCGGGTGACGCGGTAGCCCGCCTTGTCGAGTTCGGACACGAGACCCTCGCCGCCCACGACGAGCACCGTGGATGCCGGTTCGATCAGTTCGCGCAGCATCATCACGGCGGCCTGGGGCGACGTGATGATGTCGTCGGCGCGCACCGAATACCCGAGCCCCGTGAGCTGCTCGGCGACGGCGCGATCGGTGCGCGACGCGTTGTTCGTCAGGCAGCCGAGCCTCACGCCCTGCTCCTGTGCGTTCCTGATCGCCTCCACCGCGTGCGGTATGGGTTCGGGCCCCGAGTAGAGCACGCCGTCGAGGTCGGCGAGGATCACGTCCACGCCGTCCAGCAACGACCGCTCTCGCCGGCCGCCGAACAGGCCGCGACGTGCCTCACTCGCCATCGACACGGCCTTCGGATGCTCCGTCTTCGCGCTCGCCCGGCTCGCGGTCGCCCGCCTCCCGGTCGTCCGCTGTCGCCGCGAGGTCCTCAGCACCCCCGCCCACGACTCCTTCCGAGTCCAGCGCAACCACGTCCTCGACGGTGACGTCGTCGACCGCCAGGCCCTCCCCGGCCACGTCCTCGACAGCCGCATCCTCGAGAGCGGCGTCCCCCACAGCGGCGTCGGCAACAATGTCCTCGGCCGGCGAGTCGTCCGGCGCGGCAGCGTCGACGTCTGCACAAGCGCTGTCCCTGCCGTCCTCTTCGCTCACGTCGAACTCGAGCTCCTCTTCGTCCACCACGACGACATCCTCGTCGACCTGCCCGAGCGCTTCGCGGGCGCGGTCGGCGAGCGTCCGCCACTCCGCGGCATCCGATGTGCGCCCGAGGTCCTCGAGCACCGTCGCGTAGGCATCGAACAAGGCAGGGCTGTACGAGAACGCCCGTGCGCGATCGAGCTGCGGAATCTCCAGCTCGGCCAACGCCGCCTCCGTCTGCCCCAGGTCGAGCCTGGCCCCCGACATCGCGATCGCGAGAGCCGCCTGCACGTCGTTCGGAAGCTCTGACCGGTCGACGGATCGCCCGACTTCCAGCGCGCGATCCGGGCGACCGACGCCGCGCTCGCTGTCCACCATGAGCGGCAGCTGGTCGTTCTTGCCCGAGATCCGGCGGTAGGTGCGCAGCTCGCGAAGCGCGAGCGCGAAGTCGCCCGTCTCGTACGCCGTGATCGCCAGGGTCTCTCGCACGATGGCGATCCTTCCTGCCCTTCGCGACGCGGCCAGCGCGTGGCGGTGTGCCAGCTCCGGATCCTCTTCGATCAGCCTCGACACCATCGCGAGGTGCCGTGCGACCTCGTCCGCGTTCTCCTTGGTCAGGGTCTTGAGCTCGATGCGCGCGGCACGCTCGAGGTGCTTCGGCTCGATCCACTCCGGCAACTCCGGATCGTTGTGCCGAGGCCGCACGCTCCTCGGCTGCTCGCTGTACCGCTCCTCGCGGGCATCCTCACGACCCGCCCACTGAGGCCGCCGCCCATCGGATGACGCGCGCCGGTCGGGCCGGCCGCGGTCGTACCCACCAGCGTGCCCGCCGCGGTCGCCTCTGCCGCGATCGTCCCTGCCGCCATCCGTTCGGCGCCCGGCCGAATCGGCCCTCCGTCCGGAGTACGCGCTGCCGCGTTCGCCGGCTGCCGTCCGCCCCCACGAGCGGCCTTCGTCCGAGCGTCCCCTTCCGGCGTCACGAGCACCGCCGCGGTACTCCGAACGGATGCCATCACGTCGCTCGCCGCCGTCGCGCGACCCTGCCCCCCGCGCAGCCGTGCCGCCTCGGTCGTCTCGACCACGATATCCACCGCCGTCGCGACGTCCTCCGGACGACGCTCGCTGCGATCCTCGCTCGCCGTTCGCCCCGTCACGCCACGAGCGTCCTCCCGCATCATCCCGGCGCGAATGGCCCCTCGCGTCGTCCCGGCCCGGGCGGGCACCCTGATCACGTCGGGGACCCCCGAACTCGCCACGCTGCGCGCGACCGCCTTCGGCGTCGCGCGAGCGACGCTCGCCGTCACCGCGCCAGGCACCACGGCCGCTGCTACCACGGCCACCGGACTGCCGATCTCCGTCTCCACGCTCACGCCAAGGAGTCCGGCCCTCGCCGTCTCCCGTGACCGGACGGCGATCACGGAAACCGCCACGCCGGTCATTCCCACCGTCGCGAGGCAGTCGTGCGTCGAAGCCGGACCCGCCGCGGCGACCATTGCCGGAACCGCCGAACCTGTTGTCGTCCGACCTGTCCCCGTCGGACCCTCCGCGCCGCTCCCCGGCGGCCGAGGGCTGTGACCGACGGTCACCCGAGGAACCACGTGATGGGCGATCACCGCCAGACCGCTGGCCCGAGTATCCGCCCTCGCGCGAACGGCGGTCTCCCGATCCGTCGCCAAACGAATCTCTGCGTCCCGAACCGTAGCCGGCCCCACCGGAGCGGGGCCGTCCGGTGCGTCGATCGTCGCCGTCACCCCGGCCGGTCCGTGGTGTGCCACCGCGATACGGATCAGACGATCCGGCTCGACCGTTCCCGTTCCTCGGGCCACGGGCGCCACCGGAGCGGGATCCGCCCCGTGCGTCGTCGCCGTCTGTGCCGCCGGCACCGTGATCTTCTCGTGCCATGCTGCAATCCTTCCGTACCGCGGTGGTCGTGTCGTTGTCTGTGCCCCGTGCGAAGAGGCGTTAAACGCGAAGTGGCCGCCCATTGCTGGGCGGCCACTTGCTTAAAGTATGTCCGGCGGTGTCCTACTCTCCCACAGGGTCCCCCCTGCAGTACCATCGGCGCTGAGAGTCTTAGCTTCCGGGTTCGGAATGTGACCGGGCGTTTCCCTCTCGCTATGGCCGCCGAAACACTATGGATATATCAAGTGTGA
>NZ_DASZVF010000080.1:0-68087 GCF_035547335.1 Humibacter sp.
AGGCGGGAGAGAGCAGAGCATGGAGTTCACGGACGGTGACGTCATCGACGGCGTCCACTACCACCAGTTCGACATCGTCATCGTGGGCGCCGGCGGCGCCGGCATGCGCGCGGCGATCGAGGCGGGGCCCAAGGCGAAGACCGCCGTCATCACGAAGCTCTACCCGACGCGCTCCCACACGGGAGCGGCGCAGGGCGGCATGGCCGCCGCGCTGTCGAACGTCGAAGAGGACAACTGGGAGTGGCACACCTACGACACCGTCAAGGGCGGTGACTACCTCGTCGACCAGGATGCGGCGGAGATCCTCGCCAAGGAGGCGATCGACGCGGTCATCGACCTCGAGAACATGGGCCTGCCGTTCAACCGCACGCCTGAGGGCAAGATCGACCAGCGACGCTTCGGCGGCCACACCCGCGACCACGGCAAGGCGGCCGTGCGCCGCGCCTGCTACGCGGCCGACCGCACGGGGCACATGATCCTGCAGACGCTGTTCCAGAACTGCGTCAAGCTCGGCATCAACTTCTTCAACGAGTTCTACGTGCTCGACCTGATCATGGGCGAGGTCGACGGGCAGCGGCGGCCGGCAGGCGTCGTGGCGTACGAGCTTGCGACGGGCGAGCTGCACGTCTTCCAGTCGAAGGCCGTGATCTTCGCCACCGGCGGCTTCGGCAAGATCTACAAGACGACCTCCAACGCGCACACCCTCACCGGCGACGGCGTCGGCATCGTCTGGCGCAAGCAGCTGCCGCTGGAAGACATGGAGTTCTTCCAGTTCCACCCGACGGGCCTGGCCGGCCTGGGCATCCTGCTCACCGAGGGTGCTCGCGGCGAAGGCGCGATCCTGCGCAACGGATCGGGCGAGCGCTTCATGGAGCGGTACGCGCCCACCATCAAGGACCTCGCGCCGCGCGACATCGTCGCGCGCAGCATGGTGCAGGAGGTTCTCGAGGGTCGCGGCGCCGGTCCGAACAAGGACTACGTGCTGCTGGACTGCACGCACCTCGGCGCAGAGGTGCTCGAGACCAAGCTGCCTGACATCACCGAGTTCGCTCGCACCTACCTGGGCGTCGATCCGGTCGTGGAGCCCGTTCCCGTGATGCCGACGGCGCACTACGCGATGGGCGGCATCCCGACCAACAACAACGCCGAGGTGCTGAGCGACAACACCACTGTCGTTCCCGGCCTCTACGCGGCCGGAGAGTGCGCGTGCGTCTCGGTGCATGGGTCGAACCGTCTGGGCACGAACTCGCTGCTGGACATCAACGTCTTCGGTAAGCGCAGCGGACGCAACGCCGTGGAGTACGTGAAGACGGCCGGCTTCGTGCCGCTCCCCGAGGACGCGGCTGCCGACGTTCGCACCATGCTCGACGGTCTGCGCAACTCGACGGGCACCGAGCGGATCGCCGCGATCCGCAAGGAGCTGCAGGACGAGATGGACCGCAACGCGCAGGTGTTCCGCACCGACGAGACGCTGGCGGCGGTGACCGAGACCATCCACCAGCTGCGCGAGCGCTACCGGAACGTGCAGGTGCAGGACAAGGGCAAGCGGTTCAACACCGATCTTCTCGAGGCCGTCGAGCTCGGCTTCCTGCTCGACCTCGCGGAGGTCGTCGTGTTCTCGGCCCGCAACCGCAAGGAGAGCCGCGGCGGCCACATGCGCGACGACTACCCCAAGCGCGACGACGAGAACTACATGAAGCACACCATGGCCTACCTCACCGGCGATCCGCACTCGTCGGATCCGGCAGACCACATCAAGCTCGACTGGAAACCCGTCGTGGTCACCCGTTACCAGCCGATGGAGAGGAAGTACTGATGTCCACCGCCGTCGCCGACGTGACCGAGGCGCCCGAGGAGTCGAAGGCAGCCGAGGCGCCCGAGCCGATCAAGTCCTTCATCGTGACGCTGATCATCCGCCGGTTCGACCCCGACGTGGACACCGAGCCGCACTGGGAGGACTTCGACGTCGAGATGTACCCGACCGACAGGGTGCTCGACGCGTTGCACAAGATCAAGTGGGAGCAGGACGGTTCGCTCACGTTCCGCCGCTCGTGCGCCCACGGCGTGTGCGGATCGGACGCCATGCGCATCAACGGCCGCAACCGCCTGGCCTGCAAGACCCTGATCAAGGATCTCGACGTGCAGAAGCCGATCTACGTGGAGGCCATCAAGGGCCTGCCGCTGGAGAAGGACCTCGTCGTCGACATGGAGCCGTTCTTCGCGTCCTACCGAGAGGTGCAGCCGTTCCTGCAGGCCAACTCCGCTCCGCCGGAGGGCAAGGAGCGCATCCAGTCCGTCGTCGACCGCGCGCGCTTCGACGACACGACCAAGTGCATCCTGTGCGCAGCGTGCACCTCGTCGTGCCCCGTGTTCTGGACCGACGGCCAGTACTTCGGCCCGGCGGCGATCGTCAACGCGCACCGGTTCATCTTCGACTCGCGCGACGACGCCGCGCAGGTGCGCCTCGACATCCTCAACGACAAGGAGGGCGTGTGGCGCTGCCGCACGACCTTCAACTGCACGGATGCCTGCCCCCGCGGCATCCAGGTCACGCAGGCGATCGCCGAGGTCAAGCAGGCGATCATGCGAGGTCGCCCCTAGTCGCCGCAGTCGCCTGCCGCGCTGGGCCGCACTTTTCACGATGTGCCGTACGGAAAACCTGCTTTCCGTACGGCACATCGTGCATTCTGCGGTCTGGCGTCAGGCGGGTTGAGAAGTCGGCGGGCGAGAACGCCGCACCCGGGAAGACCGCAGGCGAGAACACTCCGCGCAAGAGTGCGCTGGGACGCCGCCGCCGGAGCGTCGGCGCCGGAAGCTGGTCAGTACCAGAAGCTCAGCGTCGGTGCCTCGTCTGACCGGAACGCCGCATCCAAGCGTGCGGTGGCGCCGGCGGTGAACTCGGCGATGCGGCCGGCGCGCGCGAGCGTCGACGTGCGCCAGGCGCCGAGGTAGAGCGCGGAGAGCGTCGAGACGTCCATCGCCAGGTCGGGTGCGGCATCCGTCTTCTCGACCTCCGCGGAGCCGTCGGCGCGCACGTCGATCCGATACGTGCCCGCCGCGAAGCCCAGGCGGTCATGGATGCGCACCGTCAGCCATCCGGGACGGCCGTACGTGCGTGCCCGCAGGGCCGCGGGCACGTCGAGGATGCGCAGCCAGTGGTGGTCGCGCAGCACGACGGTCGCCGCGCGCTGGTCGCGGATCATCCAGAGCACGGGCTCGTCGGCGGCGGCGACCTCGTTCTTCACGGTGCCCACCAGGTCGAGCTCGATCAGGAACCGCCAGATCGCCGCGTAAGCGTCGTCGGTCGCGGCGCGCAGGTAGCGGATGTCGACGGTGTGCTTCGAGAAGTCGGCGGGGTCGGCCTTGAGCGAGTAGACGACGAACCCCTGCGGGGTGCCGTCGCCGTCGTCGTAGCGCACGGCACGCAGCGACCGCTTCTTGTCCCGGTCGCCGAGCACTCCGGCGAGGCGGCCCCACAGGAAGTCGTCCGTGGTGAAGTCGCCCGGCGTGGCGAGGCGCGCGCGATCGACGATGTCCCGACACGTGTCGCGGATGGTCTCCAGCGAGACGAACGCCACGCGTCCGTCACCGCGCGCGCCCGTCGGTACCGCGTCGGATGTCGCACGCGCCCAACCGGCGCGCTTCGTGTCGATCACGAGATCGGCCGTCTGGGTGGCGGGGCCGAATCCGTAGCGCTCGTAGATGGTCGCCTCCGACACCGTCAGCGAGGCCATCGGCACGCCGGCGGATGCCGCGGTGCGCAGCTCGCCCTCGAGCAGAGCGCGGGCGACGCCACGCCGACGGTGGGTCGGGGCGACCGTCACCGAGCTGACGGCCCAGGAATCCACGGTCGCGCGGCCGGGCACGGTGAGCTCCCCCACCCACGTGGAGACCGTGGCGACGGGCACGTCGGGCTCCGGGATGGCGTCGTCCCACACGCCGACGATGCGGCGCTGCGCGGTGTGCCGCACGTGGTCGTCGATCGTCTCCGCGTCGGGGCGCCGATCATGGAAACCGCGATAGTCCGCCTCGTCCCACGCGGCCATCGCATCGCGGTTCGTGCCGTCGACCAGCCCGAGACGCAGCCCTTCGGCCGCGAGCGCGTCGGAAGAGGTGGCGTCGAGGGGAAGTTGCGTCGAATCCATCCCCTCAGACTATGGGGACGCAGACGCTCGTGCGGTCAGGCGAACGCTTCGGCCACGACGCCGCGCGATGCAGCGGCGCTGGTCTGGGCGAGACTGCGAAGCGCCAGCTCGCGGGCCTGGGCGAGCGTCACCCTGGCCAGCGCAGCGCGCACATCGGCGAGCGCGCCCGGTGACATCGAGAGGTCCTCAGCCCCGAGCCCCACCAGCACGACGGCCATGAGGGGATCGGATGCCGCCTCTCCGCACACCCCGACCGGCTTGCCCGACGCCCTCCCCGCGTCGCCGACCAGCTTCACCAGTCGCAGCACGGCGGGGTGCCACGCGTCCTGGTACTGCGCCACCGATCCGAGCATCCGGTCCGCCGCGAGCGTGTACTGGGTGAGGTCGTTCGTGCCGATGCTGACGAAATCGCACAGTGGGACGACCTGGTCGGCCAGCACGGCGGCAGACGGCACCTCGACCGTGACGCCGACCGTGCTCAGGCCGAGCGAACGCGCCACGTCGATGAAATACACGGTCTCAGCCACGTCGGCGACCATGGGAGCCATCACCCAGAGGTCAGCTCCGGTGTCACGCTGCGCTGCCGCCAGCGCCGTGAGCTGGTCGCGGAGCACGTCCTCGTGCTCGCGAAGCGCTCGGATGCCTCGCCGCCCGAGCGCTGGATTCTCCTCGTGCGTGTGGCCGAGGAAGGCCAGCTGCTTGTCGGCGCCGGCATCCAGAACGCGCACGACCACCTTGCGTCCGCTGAACGCCGCCATGAGGTCGCGATAGCGGGAGCGCTGCAGCTCGACGGGCGGCGCCTTGCGCGCATCCAGATAGAGGAACTCGGTGCGGAACAGCCCGACTCCCTCAGCGCCGAGCGCGACGGCGGGAGCTGCCTCCTCCGGCGAGCCGACGTTGGCCAACAGCGGCACGGGGGTGCCGTCGGCGAGCGCGCCGGGGGTCAGCGGGCGCGGGGCGACGACGGTGCCGCCGCGCTGCGCCGCCTCTGCGACGGCCACGGGGTCGGGGTCGACGATGACCTGCCCGTGCTCGGCGTCGACGATCACGGTCTGCCCGTTGACGATGACATCGCTGCCCGACGCGCCGACGACGGCCACGAGGTTCTTGTTGCGGGCGAGGATGGCGGTGTGTGACGACGTGCTGCCATCGCGTGTCACGACCCCCAGCACCTTGCCGAGGTCGAGCGTCGCGGTGTCGGCCGGCGCCAGATCGTGGGCGACGAGCACGAACGGGGCGTCGGACTGCGGCACGGTGGGGAGGGCGACACCGCGCAGCCTCGCGATGACGCGGCGGGCCACGTCGCGCACGTCGGCTCCCCTCGCCGCCGGGTTGTCACCGAGGCCCTCCAGCACCTGCGCGTACTGCTCGTACGCCTCGAACACGGCTCGCTCGGCCGTCTTGCCGTCGCCGATACGCTGCTGGATGTCGTCGACCACTGCCGGGTCCTGCGCCATCAGCGACTGGGCCTCGAGGATCTCCTCCGCGTCGCCACCCGCCTTGCGTCCGAGCTCGACCAGCTCACCCGTGACGGCTTCCAGCGAAGACTGCGCCCTGCGATACTCGTCGACCGCCTCGGCCTGCGACTCCACGTCTTCGGGCTCGTCGATCGGGTCCGGCATGCGCAGGGCGGGGCCGACGGCGATTCCGTGGCCTACGCCGATGCCCGCGATCTGGGTCGACACGGCCACCAGCCTATGCCGCTGAGCGCGTGAGCCGGAACCGGGGCATATCCAGGTCGGTGTCCACGGACAGCACCGCCGGACACCGGCGGAACGACGGCCGCACCCGGTCGCGGGCGCGACGCCCGCCGAGGCGACGCGAGCTTCGGCTCACGGCCGACGACGAGACGTGCGCGCTGTGCCTCCCGCGCCCGCGTCGCCCGTAGGCTGATGCCGTGGCGCGGCGGAACGCGAAGTCGACGGATGCCTCTCCCCTGGTCGGTCACGACGGCACCGGCGCAGGGGCACGGGCATCCGCTGCCGCGCACGACGAGGCGGCCGACGGTCGCATCGACCGGCTGCGAACCGAGGCCGTGCATGAGCGCGAAGAGCTCACGGAACGTTTCGAGGAGATCGCCGATCCGCTGCGGGACAGACTGGTCGGACCGGTGCGACGCGTGAACCGCTGGTGGCGCTGGGTGAGCAACCTCAAGCCGTACCGGGTCTGGATCCAGTTCTCGCACCACGACGGCAACCTGCGCACGGCAGGCATGTCGTACCAGTCGCTGTTCGCCATCTTCGCGGCGCTGTGGGTCGGTTTCTCGATCGCCGGCTACTGGCTGACCAGCAACAAGCAGCTCTTCGGTGCGCTCGTCGACATCATCAACGACGCCGTGCCCGGCCTGATCGCGGCGGGCGGCAAGGAGGGCGTCATCAGCCAGGAGACGCTGCAGTCGCTCGGCACGACGTTCGGGTGGACGAGCATCATCGCCCTGATCGGCCTGCTCTGGACCGCCGTCGCCTGGCTGTACTACACCCGCCAGGCGGTGCGCGCGATGTTCTCCCTCGAGCGCGACGAACGCAACTACGTGCTGCAGAAGATCACCGACCTCGGCCTTGCCGTGGTGTTCGGGGTGGTGCTCATCGTGTCGGCATCCGTGTCGGTGCTGACCACAGAGGCGATCACGTTCGTGCTCGGCCTCTTCGGCATCGGCGGCGGCTCGTTCTGGGAGAACCTCCTCGCCAGGGTGATCGGGTTCGCCATCTCGGTTGCCCTCAACTACTTCGTTCTCGTGTCGATGTACCGCGTGCTGTCGCGCGTGGTGATCCCCTGGCGGTTCCTCGTGCTCGGCCCGCTGCTCGGTGCCATCGCCATCAGCGGGTTGAGCGTGCTCGGCGGTCTGCTGATCGGCGGCGCCACCCGCAATCCCCTGCTGGCGACCTTCGCCGTGTTCGTCGGGCTTCTGCTCTGGTTCAACATGATCTGCAGGATGATCCTGCTCGCCGCGGCCTGGATCGCCGTCGGGATGTTCGACAGCGGCATCGAGCCGCGCCGTCGCACCGCCGAGCAGATCGCCTATGAGAAGGCGATGGCCGAACGGTCGGCCCGCCTGCTCGTCGCGCGCACGGCGGTGGACGACGCGGAGCGCGCCGCTGCACGCGCTCACGGGCTCTCGAGATGGTTCGCCAATCGCACGCTGCGGGACGCCAGGAAGGAGCTGGACGACGTTCTCCGGGAGCCGGAGCCGTCTCCGCCGAAGAAGCGCAGCTGGTGGACCGATCCGAGCCCGTCGCCGGTCCGCTCCCGCGCAGAGGATGTCGGCCGCCGCCACTAACCTTGACGCATGCCTTCGTCCCGCCGCACGCTCCGCATCGCCACGGTCAACGTCAACGGTGTGAGGGCCGCGTTCCGTCGCGGCATGGGCGCGTGGCTCGACGGGCGAGGCGTCGACATCCTGGCTCTCCAGGAGGTGCGAGCGTCCACCGACGACCTCGTCGAGCTGCTCGGCCAGGAGTGGGACGTGCTGCACGACGCGGCGACGGCGAAGGGACGTGCCGGCGTCGCCCTCGCCAGCCGCGGCAAGGCATCCATTCACCGGGTGGAGCTGGGCGAAGTGGACTTCGACACCGCGGGGCGCTGGCTCGAGGCGGACTACGAGGTCGACGGCAGCATCGTCACCGTGGTGAGCGCGTACGTGCCCTCTGGCGAGGCGGGCACCGAGAAGCAGGTCTACAAGTACCGGTTCCTCGACGCCATGGATGCCCGTATGAAGGCCCTGCCCCAGCACAGCGAGCTCGCGGCCGTGATGGGCGACCTGAACGTCGGCCACCGCACGCTCGACATCAAGAACTGGAAGGGCAACGTGAAGCGCGCCGGATTCCTGCCGGAAGAGCGTGCCTACTTCGACAAGCTCATGGGCGCGGAAAGCGACGAGCACTACAACGACGGCGCAGGCTACGGCTGGATCGACATCGGTCGCAAGCAGGCGGGCGAGGTGGACGGCCCGTACACCTGGTGGAGCTGGCGTGGCAAGGCGTTCGACAACGACACCGGCTGGCGCATCGACTACCAGCTCGCCACGCAGAAGCTGGCCGAGAAAGTGGTCGACTACCAGGTCGACAGAGCGCCGTCATACGCCGAGCGATGGTCGGATCACACGCCCGTCGTCGTCGACTACGCGCTCTGACGTCCTCGTCGGCGGCACCCTTCTCCTCCTCACTTCAGCTTCAGAACACCTGCTCCAGAAAGACCGACAGATGACCAAGCCACGCCTCTTCTCCGGCATCCAGCCGTCGAGCGACTCGTTGCACCTCGGCAACTACATCGGGGCGCTGCTGCAGTGGCGCGAGCTGCAGGACTCGCACGACGCCTTCTTCTGCATCGTCGACCTGCACGCCATCACCGTCCCCCAGGATGCGAAGGAGCTCGCGGAGAAGACGCGGGGTCTCGCGGCGCAGTACATCGCCGCCGGCATCGATCCGACCGCATCCACCCTGTTCGTCCAGTCGCACGTGCCGGCGCACGCCGAGCTCACCTGGGTGCTGAACACCATCACCGGGTTCGGCGAAGCCGCGCGCATGACGCAGTTCAAGGACAAGTCGTCGCGGTTCGGCACGGATGCCGCCAGCGTCGGGCTGTTCACCTACCCGATGCTCATGGCGGCGGACATCCTGCTCTACGACGCGGTCGACGTTCCGGTCGGCGACGACCAGCGGCAGCACGTGGAGCTGACGCGCGACCTGGCCGAGCGCTTCAACTCGCGGTTCGGCGACACGTTCGTCGTGCCGCGCGCGATCATCCAGAAGGAGAGCGCGCGCATCTACGACCTGCAGAATCCGACGTCGAAGATGTCGAAGTCCGCCGAGTCGCCTGCCGGCCTCATCCTGCTGCTCGACGAGCCGAGCGTGACGCGCAAGAAGATCATGCGGGCGGTCACCGACACCGACACCGTCGTTCGCTTCGACCGCGGCGAGAAGCCGGGGGTCTCCAACCTGCTGGCGATCTACGCGGCTCTCAGCGGACAGACCATCGAGGCCGTCGCCGGCGAGTACGAGGGACGAGGCTACGGCGATCTGAAGAAGGGTCTGGCCGACGTCGTGATCGGCGAGTTCGAGCCCGTGCGGGCCCGGGCTCTGGAGCTGCTGGACGACCCGGCGGAGCTAGACCGGGTGCTGACCGCCAACGCGGACCGCGCGTCGGAGGTGGCGGAGGCGACGCTGGCGAGGGCGTACGACGCCGTGGGATTCCTGCGGCGGGTGCGGCCCTGAGCACGGGTTCCATGCGACCGCGTGTGCTCGACGTCTGGCACCCCGAGGTGGGCTCCCCTCGCCGCGCGCCGCACTCGGTCGCGCCCGTGCGGCTGCTTGTGGGGGCGCGATGAGCGTCATCCATGCCGTGCTGTTCGACCTCGACGACACGCTCTTCGCCCACCGCGACGCCGTGACCGACGGACTCGTGTCGCATCTGCGCTCGCTCGGGCATCCGTACGACATCACCGATCAGGCAGCGGAGCTCGCCGCCTGGCGTGAGCTGGAGGAGCACCACTACCACCGCTATCTGCGCGGCGAGGTGCCGTCCGACGGCCAGCGGGCCGACCGGGCCCGGGACTACGCGGCACGCCACGGGGTCGCGCTGACTCCGGACGAGGCCCTGGAGTGGTGGTCGGCGTTCTTTGCCCATTACCAGGAGCACTGGCGCCTGCACGAGGATGCGCTGCCGTGCCTCGACGAGCTGCAGCGGCGCATCCCCGGCGTGCGGTTCGGCATCATCACCAACGGCGAGCTCGACTATCAGCTGCGCAAGATCGACGCCGTGGGCCTGGGCGATCGATTCGACACCGTGGTGGCCTCGGGCGCCGTCGGCGTGACGAAGCCCGACACCAGGATCTTCCGCCTCGCCTGCGACAGGCTCGGAGTACGGCCGGATCAGACGGTGTACGTCGGAGACCGGCTGGGGACGGATGCCGTCGGCGCCGCCCATGCCGGGCTGACGGGCGTGTGGCTCGACCGGCACAACACAGCGGTGTCGGCCGAGGAACGCGATGCGGCAGAACAGCTGGGCGTGGTGCGCATCACCGCGCTCGATGAGCTGGTGACGGCTCTCCTGGCCTGACGTCTCCCGCGGTGCGGCGCCCGCCGCTACCCGCCAGCGCCCGAGCCTGTCGACGGCGAAACCGGCGTACGACCAGGAGCGGCGGGCTCTCCAGAGGAATCGCGGACAAGGGACACTGAGGCATCCGGAGCAGCCGCAGACATCGCTGCAACCCGCGCGAAGACGACGCCAGGTGACACGGGAATACGACGCCGACGCGCGCGTTGATACGCTGTAGAAAGTGCTCCGGGGTCGGTGAGAGTCCGAACCGGCGGTGATAGTCCGCGAACCGAGTCGTTCGTTTGTGCTCATGCCCAGCGCCTGCAGGCGCCGGGCTCGGCAGAGGCGTACGGGGAGGCCGAGCCGGTGGAATTCCGGCACCGACGGTGATGGTGCATTCGGCTTCGGTCGAAGCGTCAGAGTCCGGATGGGAGGCAGCACGCGCGCGGATGCGTCAGGCATCCGTGCCGTCGGCATGTACCGACAAACCCCGGGGTCCGCCCGCTCGTCGAGACGACGAGCGGAAGTACAGGACAGACGGGGATCGGATGATCGACACGGGGTTCGAAGCGCCCATGCGGCGCGCCCTCGAGTTGGCGGCGCGCGGGCCGGCGGCCGGCGTGAATCCGCGGGTAGGCTGCGTCATCCTCTCCCCCACCGGCGAGACCATCGCGGAGGGCTGGCACCGTGGTGCCGGCACCGCTCACGCCGAGGTCGACGCGCTGTCGAAGCTGGCGCCCGGAGAGGCGGCGGAAGCAACGGCCGTCGTGTCCCTCGAGCCGTGCAACCACACCGGACGCACGGGTCCGTGCAGCGAGGCGCTGATCGCGGCGGGAGTCGCCCGCGTGGTGTACGCGGTGGACGATCCCGGGCACGCCTCGCACGGCGGTGCCGACCGGCTCCGCGAAGCGGGCGTCGAGGTGATCCCCGGGGTCGAAGCCGAAGCGGCAGGCGACTTCCTCAGCGACTGGCTGACGGCCGCCCGCCTTGGCCGCCCGTACGTGACGCTGAAGTGGGCGAGCAGCCTCGACGGCCGGACGGCAGCGGCCGACGGCAGCAGCAGATGGATCACGGGGGCAGCTGCGCGCCGCCGGGTGCACGACGATCGGGCGGCATCCGACGCGATCATCGTCGCAACCGGCACAGTGCTGGCCGACGACCCCAGCCTCACCGCCCGCGACGAGGCCGGCGGGCTTCTCGCACACCAGCCCCTGCCCGTCGTGATCGGCGACCGCGAGGTGCCGCAGGATGCCGCGGTGCGGCGCCACCCGAACCCACCGCTCTTCCTGCCCGGCCACGACCTCGCCGCCGCGCTGGTCGACCTGCGCGACCGTGGAGTCCGGACCGCGTACGTGGAGGCGGGACCCGTGCTCTCCGACGCCCTCCTGCGCGCAGGGCTCGTGGACGAGCTGCACGTGTACCTGGCGCCCACCCTTCTCGGCGGTCCTCGCACGGCGACGACCGACCTCGGCGTCGGCACCATCGCCCAGCAGCGGCGGCTCCGCCTGCAACGAGTCGAGCGGGTGGACGACGACGTGCTGCTCGTCGCACTCGATCCGACGGCGCGTCACCTGAACCCGTGGCCGCCCGACAGCACGGTCGCCGGCACCACCCCTGCCGGCACCACCCCTGCCGACAGCACACAGACCTCTCAGACGATCCAGCAAGGAGCATGAGGATGTTCACCGGAATCATCGAAGAACTCGGCGAGGTCATCGCCATCGAGCGCGGCGCCGACGCGGCTCGGATCACCGTACGTGGGCCCCTCGTGGTGCAGGACGCGAAGCACGGCGACTCGATCGCGGTCAGCGGCGTCTGCCTCACCGTCGTCGACCAGAGCGCCGACTCCTTCACCGCCGACGTGATGGCCGAGACCCTTGCGGTCAGCACGCTCGACGAGGCGGCGGCAGGCGTGCGAGTGAACCTCGAGCGCGCGGCGCAGGTCGGCGACCGCCTCGGCGGCCACATCGTGCAGGGCCACGTCGACAGCATCGCCACGGTGCTCGCCGTGACGCCGGGCGAGGCATGGCGCGTCGTCCGCTTCAGCCTCTCCCCCGAGATCGCGTCGCTCGTCACCCGCAAGGGCTCGATCGCCGTCGACGGCGTCTCGCTCACGGTCTCCGCGGTGAGCGCTGCGGATGCCGCGCAGCAGTGGTTCGAGGTCTCCCTCATTCCGGAGACCCTTGTGGCCACCACCCTGGGAAGCCTCGAGATGGGCGACCGCGTGAACGTCGAGACGGACATCCTGGCCAGGCACGTCGAGCGGATGCTCGCGCTGGAGCAGGCAACGCCGAGGCACCGATTCTCCGACGAGAGGAGTGAAGCATGACGCTCGCGACCATCCCCGAAGCACTCGACTCGCTACGCGCCGGACGACCGGTCCTGGTGGCCGACAACGAGAGCCGGGAGAACGAGGGCGACGTGATCCTGGCCGCCGAGACGGCGTCGCAGGAGTGGATCGCCTGGACCGTGCGGCACACGTCGGGGTTCGTGTGCGCTCCGATGACGAATGAGCTCGCCGACCGGCTCGAACTGCCCGTCATGGTGGTCGACAACGAGGACTCCCGGGGCACGAACTACACCATCACGGTGGATGCTGCCGATCGTCTCTCGACCGGCATCAGCGCCGCCGACCGTGCGCACACGCTGCGCGTGCTCGCCGACCCGTCGTCGACGGCCCGCAGCCTGCACCGCCCAGGCCACATCGTGCCGCTTCGCGCGGTGGACGGCGGAGTGCGTGAGCGCGACGGTCACACCGAGGCCGCCGTCGACCTGCTGAAGCTCGCGGGCATGACCCCGGTCGGCGCGATCGCCGAGGTGGTGGCCGACGACGGCGAGATGATGCGGCTGCCCGAGCTCATCGAGTTCGGCGCCAGGGAGAGCGTCCCGGTGATCACGATCGAGGCGCTCATCGAGTATCTCGAGGAGTTCCACGGCGGCGGGCTGCAGGAGCCGGTCGCCGAGGTCCCGGAGAGCTCGCGGGTGATCTTCGAGGTCGAGACCACGGTGCCGACCACGCACGGGCCGTTCCGCATGCGCGCCTACCGTGACCGCATGACGGGCGCCGATCACGTCGCCATCATCGCCGGCACGCCAGGCGCATCCGGATCGCTCGTCCGCGTGCACTCCGAGTGCCTGACGGGCGAGGCGTTCGGCTCACTGAAATGCGAATGCGGACCGCAGCTGGATGCCGCACTCGACACCATCCAGCACGACGGCGGCGTCGTCATCTACCTGCGCGGCCACGAGGGCAGAGGCATCGGCCTGATCAACAAGCTGCGTGCCTACCGGCTGCAGGAGGACGGGCTCGACACCCTCGACGCGAACCTCGCGCTCGGGCTGCCGATCGACGCGCGCGACTACGGCGCGGCGTCCGCGATCCTCAACGATCTCGGCATCCGCTCGGTGCGGCTTCTGACGAACAACCCCGACAAGGTGAAGCAGCTCACCGAGCACGGCGTCACGGTGGAAGAGCGCGTGCCGCTCATCGTCGGCCTCGGCGCGCTCAACGAGCAGTACCTCGCCACGAAGCGCGATCGCCTCGGCCACCTGCTTCCGGCGACGGGGCTTTCCGGTGAGAGCGGCTCGGCGAGCGACCTCGCCGACCTGCCGGAGCTGGACGACGAGTTCGAGCAGGATGCCGCTGCCGGCTCCGACGACGAGCTCATCGCGCATCACGTGGCCGCACCCGCCGTTGTCGCAAGCGGCGACGGTCCAGAGCCCGAGACCATCCACCCGACAACCGAGGAGAAAGGCGCGACCCGATGAGCGGAGCCGGCGCACCGGACCACGACACGCTGAACGGCACGGGACTGCGGGTGGTGGTCGTGGCAGGAACGTGGCACGAGACCATCACAGAGGGTCTCATCGCGGGAGCCGAGCGCGAGCTGGCGGCATCCGGCGCCGACTGGAGGCTCGTGCGCGTTCCCGGCAGCTTCGAACTGCCCGTGGTGAGCAAAGTCGCGCTGGATGCCGGCGCCGACGCCGTGGTCGCCCTGGGCGTGATCATCCGCGGCGGCACTCCGCACTTCGAGTACGTGTCGTCGGCCGCGACGGACGGCCTCACCCGTGTGGCGCTCGACACGGGCAAGCCGGTGGGATTCGGGGTGCTCACGCTCGACGACGAGCAGCAGGGGCTCGATCGCGCCGGGCTGCCGGGATCCAAGGAGGACAAGGGGGCGGAGGCCGCGCACGCGGCGCTCGCCACGGCGATCACACTGCGAGACCTCCGCAGCGCCTGACCGCTCTGCAGGGTCGACGGGAGCCGGTTGTCAGCGCCGCATGAGCGCGACGACCGGCTCCCGGCGTACCTGGACCGTGCAAGGAACGTGCCGGATCGCGAAAGAACCGCCGTTGCCGGCGGACTTCCGCGGTGCGGCGCCCGGCCGACCGTAGGCTGTGCCCGTGAGCAGAGCACGCAAAGCCGCACTCTGGATCGGCGGAGCGCTCGTCGCGGTGGCCATCGTCGTCGCGATCGTCATCGTCGTCGTCAGGCCAGGGCCCTGGACCGGCACGATCACCTCGGTCACCTACCGCCAGTCGCAGGCCGTGCCCGGCTTCGACGACTCGCCGAAGACGACGACCGACCCGCAGCAACTGGATGCGCTCACCGCGGTGCTGCGCGATGACGGCTGGCACCCGGGTGCGTCGGTCGTCGAGGTCAGGCCAGGATGCGCAGGCGGCGTCACGACCGGCCTTCAGCTCACGCTCGGCGACGGCACGAAGACGATGCTGCAGACCTATTCCTGCGGCAGGGACAACTCCCGCCTGACCACGGATGTGACGAACCTCGTGTCGGGATGGCGCAAATCGCAGTGAGGCGGCACGTCGGGCGAGCTTCGCCTGTTACGGCTTCCAGACCATGAGCACGACGACCGCGAGCAGGAACAGGCTGGCCACGCCGCTCGTGCCCGAGATGATGCCGTAGCCCGCGGCCTTCTCGGGCGCCTCGCCGACCGCGGAGGGGTCTTCGACCTCGACGGCTTCCTCGCCCTCCAGGTTGTCCGCCGCGCGACGCATGGCCGGCACCACGACGAACAGCGTGAGCGCCAGGGCCACGACGTAGAACACGATGGACAGCCAGATCCACGTCGATGCGATGGTCGTGTGGTACTTCGGGTCCGACAGCCCCATGGCGCCGAAGCCGAAGAAGACCACGATCAGCGACAGCAGGCTGAAGATGTTGGTCGACCTCGCGAGCGTGCGCACCTGTCCGGGGGATCCGGCGCGGATCGCCCTGAGCGCGGTCATCGGGAGGATGGCCATCGGGCCGACGATGAAGACCGCCGCCGCCACGTGCAGAATGTCGAAGATCACGCTAGCCACGTTCATCCCGCCAGCCTATTGAGGTTTGGGTGCAAGCCCGCGCGCGCGTCCGGTCAGTCGAGGAACAGCGCGCGAAGACGCCGCGTAGTCAGGATCATGCCGAGCACGGCCATCACCGCGAGGTACAGCACGTGCCACAGGATTCCCACAGTGACGGCGCCCGTGGTGAGCGAGCGGACGAGCTCGACGCTCTGCCACAGCGGCAGCGCCTGGATGATCACCTGCACGGCAGGCGGGTAGACCGACAACGGGTAGAACGTCGCCGACAGCAAGAAGAGGGGCAGCATCACGAAGTTGATGATGTCCATCTGCTGGAACGACTTCATGTAGCTCGTGATCCCCATGCCGAAGCTGGCGAACGCGAACGCCACGAGCAGCACGGCGGGGAGCGCCAGCAACGCCCACCAGGAGAGGTTGAGCCCCACCAGCTGCATGACGATCATGAACGCGATCGCGTAGCCGGCGCCCCTGAGGAGAGCGAGCGAGATCTCGCCGAACGCGACGTCGAGCGGGCCGAGCGAGGTGGCGAGCATCCCCTCGTAGAGCCGCGCGAACCGGATCTTGAAGAACACGTTCCACGTGGAGTCATACACCGCGCCGTTCATGGCCGCGGTCGCGAGCAGAGCGGGCGCGATGAACGCCGCGTAGGGGATCTGCCTGCCGTCTCCCGCCGTCACCGTGCCGACGAACGTGCCGAGCCCGACGCCCAGCGAGAGCAGGTAGAAGACCGGCTCGAACACGCCGGAGAGCACGACCAGCCAGTTGGTCGACTTGGTCGCCAGCCAGCCCCGGTACACGACGGAGCGCGCATTGCCCGCGTAGAGCGATCCCGCCGGCCTGCGGCGAGCGGATGCCTGCACCGAAGACCGCACCTCGACCTCGGTCATGTGTACAGCCTCCGCCGAGCGATGCGACGTGCCACCAGCCAGCCCGGCACGAACAGCGCGAACAGGTAGACCACGTGCACGACGACCAGCCAGAGCGGCTCGTGCGCGCCGTACGACACGATCCTGGCGAGCTGGGTGCCGTGCCAGATGGGCGAGAGCCAGCCGATCCACTGCAGGTAGATCGGCATCGTGGCGAGCGGGAAGAACGTGCCGGAGAAGAGCGTCAGCGGCAGCAGCACGAAGCGCATGAGCATGGCGATCTGGCCGGTGTCGGTCTGGATGGTGGCGACGTACGCCATGATCGGCGTGCCGAACGCGAGACCGACCAGCGTCGCGACGAACACGCCGAGGAATGCCGTGCCTGCCGGGGTGGCGCCGAACAGCATCATGAACAGCCAGTACAGAACGCTGGACGCGAGCAGGCGCACAACGGCCGAGATGACCATGCCGTCGATGATCTGACCAGGCGTGATGGGCGACGAGCTGATGCCGAGGAACGTGGGGTTCCACTTGAAGCCGAGAAGGACCGGGTACGTGAACTCCTCGGATGCCACGGTCACGGCGGCCGTGCAGAGCAGCGCGGGCGCGACGAACTGCAGGTAGCTGACCCCGTCGACCGCGTGTGGACCCAGGTTCGCACTGACGAGCGCACCGAGGCCGACGCCCATCGCGAACAGGTACAGCAGCGGCGTCCCGACGGCGCCGATCAGCACCGTGGAAACGTAGGAGCGCATCACCCGCAGCCGGTGCTCCGCCACGTACCAGGCGCCGAAGCGCCGCGGTTTGGCCGCACTGCGCACGAGCGACGTCTGCGCGGCGGTGTCGATGGAGGTCATTCGATCAAGGACCTTCCAGCGCGCTGGAGCTCAAAGCGACGGTCATTTCTGACCGTCGCCGCGACGCCAGCGCCGACGACCGTCCCGGCCGGCGGAGGAAATGCGACGGTCATTCGATCAGAGACCTTCCTGTCAGCCGCAAGAACACGTCCTCCAAGCTGGAGCGTCGCACGAGCGAGGTGAGCGGGTGGATGCCGGCATCCGTCAGGCGCGCGAGCTCCGCCTCGCCGTCGGCCGTGTACACGAGCACGCGGTCGGGAAGCGCTTCGACGCGGTCGCCGGCATCCTTGAGGCGTTCCGCCATCTCCGCGTTGCGGTCCGCGCCGAATCGCAGCTCGAGCACCTCGCGCGTCGAGTACTCCCTGATCAGCGACGCCGGTGTTCCTTCCGCCATGATCGTGCCCTTGTCGACCACGATGAGCCGATCGCAGAGCTGTTCGGCCTCGTCCATGTAGTGGGTCGTGAGCACGAGCGTCGTGCCCTCCTCCTTGAGCCGGAACAGGCGGTCCCAGAGGATGTGACGTGCCTGCGGATCGAGGCCGGTCGTCGGCTCGTCGAGCAGCAGGATGCGCGGGTCGTTCATGAGCCCGCGCGCGATCGTCAGCCGGCGCTTCATGCCTCCGGAGAGGTCGGTCACCTTCGCCTTCGCCTTGTCCTGCAGCTGCGCGAAGGCGAGCAGGTCATCCGCTTTTGATCGCACCTTCGCCATCGGCAGTCCGAAGTACCTGCCGTAGACGATGAGGTTCTCGCGCACGCGGAGCTCCTCGTCGAGGTTGTCGGACTGCGGCACGACACCGAGCTGCGACCTGATCTCAGGGCCGAAGCCGTCGGGGTCGAGCTCTAGGATCTCCAGCCGTCCGCTTGTGCGGGTGGAGACGGCGCCGATCATGCGCATCGTCGTCGACTTGCCTGCGCCGTTCGGTCCGAGCAGGCCGAACGACTCCCCCTGCGCGACCTCGAACGAGATCCCTCCGACGGCCGTGACCTCCCCGTACTGCTTGACGAGGTCTGATGCGACGATCACCGGCGAAGACACGATCACCAACGTAACCCCGACGGGTGACATTCGCCGATGGTCGCGGCCTCGCCCGCGCTCGCGGAGGAGTGGAGCATCCGGACCTGTCGCGACGCCATCTGGGCCGCTCGCGCTGCACGGATGCCCTGGCTCGGCTATCAGGCGGCGTTGATAGCCTGCCGCACGCATCCCCTCGCGGCTTTCCCCTGGAGTCCTCATGAGTTCACCCGCGTCAGCACGTCGTCCGTTCGGGCGCCCGCAGAAGGACGACGGCCCACGGGCCACGTTCTCGCAGCTGCTGCCCTACATCTTCGAGCACAGGGCGTCGATGACCGTGGTCATCGTGCTCAGCGTGCTGGGCGCCGCTGCGAGTCTCGCGCAGCCGCTGCTCGTCAGCCAGGTGATCGGCATCGTGCAGAACGGCAAGGCCCTCGGCGCCCTGGTGTGGGCGCTGGTGGCTCTCGTCGTGGTCTCCGGCCTCATCTCGGGCTACCAGCACTACCTGCTGCAGCGCACAGGCGAGAGCGTCGTGCTCTCCTCGCGCCGACGTCTCGTCGCTCGCATGCTCAACCTGCCGATCAGCCAGTTCGACGCACGGCGCACGGGCGACCTGGTGTCCCGGGTGGGCAGCGACACGACGCTGCTGCGCGCCGTGCTCACGCAGGGGCTCGTCGAGGCCATCGGAGGGGCGCTCACGTTCATCGGGGCGCTCATCGCGATGCTCGTCATCGATCCGGTGCTGCTCGGGCTGACCGTGCTCGTCATCGCCGTGTCGATCGCGGTCGTCGTGCTGCTCTCCGGTCGCATCCGCGTTGCCAGCCGCAAGGCTCAGGAGCGGGTCGGCGACCTGGCGGCATCCGTCGAGCGGGCGATCAGCTCCGTGCGCACCATCAGGGCGGCAGGCGCCACCCAGCGCGAGATCGAGGGCGTCGACAAGGATGCGACGGCCGCGTACCGCATGGGTGTGAAGGTCGCGAAGATCTCGGCTCTCGTCGTCCCAGTGGCCGGCATCGCCATGCAGGTGAGTTTCCTCGTCGTTCTCGGCGTGGGCGGATACCGCGTCGCCAGCGGCGCCATCACCGTGGCGAGCCTCGTGGCGTTCATCCTGTTCCTGTTCATGATGATCCTGCCGCTCGGTCAGGCGTTCGGAGCGTTCACCTCGGTGAACTCCGCGCTGGGAGCGCTCGGACGCATCCAGGAGATCATCGATCTGCCGAGCGAAGACGCGTCCGATCTGCCCGTCGAGAGCCGCGCGGTCATGGTCGGGCCGGCCAACGCCACGGTGAATCCGGATGCCCCGGCCATCGCCTTCCAGGACGTGCGGTTCTCCTACCCCGAGGGCTCGCCCGCCGCGCAGGCGTCCGACGACGACGGGCCTGCGCCCCAGACTGCGGAAGCGCAGACCGCGGAAGCGGCGCTCGAGGCATTCGAGGGCCGGGACGTCGTCGCTGAGGCGGAGGCGCTGGCGGGGGGAAGCCGAACGGATGTCGTGGTCAACGGTCTGACGGCATCCGATTCGGCCACCGTCGAGGAGGGTGTGCTGCACGGCGTGACGTTCGCAGCGCCGCGTGGCAAGCGCACGGCTCTCGTCGGCCCATCGGGAGCCGGCAAGAGCACGATCCTCGCCCTGATCGAGCGGTTCTACGATCCGGCGGCGGGTGTGATCACGATGGGTGGGCTCGACATCCGCACGCTGGATCGCCGCGACCTGCGCGCCCAGATCGGATACGTGGAGCAGGACGCCCCCGTGCTGGCCGGATCGATCAGGGACAACCTGACCCTGGCCTCGCCCGAGGCGACGGACCAGCAGTGCATCGACGTGCTGCACACCGTGAACCTCACCGAGGTGCTCGAACGCAGCCCGCTCGGGCTCGAGGCGCCGGTCGGCGAAGACGGCGTGATGCTCTCCGGAGGCGAACGCCAGCGGCTCGCGATCGCGAGAGCCCTGCTGGCTGCGCCGCCCATCCTTCTGCTCGACGAGTCCACGTCGAGCCTCGACGGACGCAACGAGCAGCTCATGCGCGAGGCCATCGACGCGGTCGCGGAGAACCGCACCCTGATCGTGATTGCGCACCGGCTGTCGACGGTCGTCGACTCCGATCAGATCGTCGTGCTCGACAAGGGCCGTGTGGTCGGCGTCGGCACCCACTCGGGGCTCGTGGAGTCCACGCCGCTCTATCGTGAGCTGGCGAAGCACCAGCTGCTGGTGTGAGGAACCCGATAGGGTCTCCGTCGAGTGGAGGGTCGATGAACACAGGCACGACGTCGGGATCCCAGCGATTGCTGGAGGCTCTTGCTCTGACCTCCGAGCACGTCGGCACGACAGCCACCGACCGGCTCACCGCGGCACACGACGCCTCCCACTACCGGCTGCTGCCGCAGGCGGTCGCCATCGCCCGCGATGCCGGCCAGGTGGGTGGCATCCTCGCCGCCTGTCAGGCCGACGGCGTTCCGGTGACGTTCCGCTCTGGCGGCACGAGCCTCTCCGGTCAGGCTGGCGGCGAGGGTGTCGTCATCGACACCCGGCGGCACTTCCGCACGGTGCGTGTGCTGGATGACGGTGAGCGGGTGCGCACGCAGCCCGGTGCGACGGTGCGTTCCGTCAACACCCGGCTCGCCCGGCACGGCCGCAGGCTGGGGCCCGACCCAGCGAGCGAGATCGCCTGCACCGTCGGCGGTGTCATCGCCAACAACTCGAGCGGGATGTCGTGCGGCATCCACGCGAACACCTACCGCACACTGGAGAGCGCTGTGCTCGTTCTCCCGAGCGGCACGATCATCGACACGTCGGCCGCCGACGCGGCCGAGACGTTGCGGTCGCGGGAGCCACGGATCGACGCCGGCCTGCGCGAGCTCCGGGACAGAGTGCGCGGGAACCCGGAGTCGGTCGCGACGCTCCGCCGCCTGCACTCCATCAAGAACACGATGGGCTACGGGCTCAACTCGTTCCTGGACCACGACGAGCCCGTCGACATCCTCGAACACCTCGTGATCGGCTCCGAGGGCACGCTCGCCTTCGTCGCCGAGGCCACGTTCCGCACCGTTCCGGTTCTGCCGCACGCGGCGACGGGACTGCTCGTTTTCCCGTCGCTCGCGGATGCCACGGCATCGCTGCCCGCGCTCGTCGCCGCGGGGTTCGCGACCATCGAACTGCTCGACGCCGCCTCTCTCCGGGTGGCGCAACTGGACCCCGAGGCGCCGGCCGAGTTGCGCGATCTCGCCGTGGTCGACCATGCTGCGCTGCTCGTCGAATACCAGGAACAGACGGCCGACGCGCTCGCGGCACGGCTGCTCGAGGCGCCCGGCGTGTTCGCCGGACTCCGTCTCGACCGCCCCGCAGAGCTCACCGTCGATCCGTCGGCGCGGGCCGACCTCTGGCACATCCGCAAGGGTCTCTACACGGCGGTGGCAGGAGCGAGGCCGTCGGGCACGACGGCACTGCTGGAGGACATCGCCGTTCCCGTCGAGCGGCTCAACGAGACCTGCACCAGGCTCATCGAGCTGTTCGACGAGCACGGCTATGAGGGGTCGGTCATCTTCGGGCACGCGAAAGACGGCAACATCCACTTCCTCGTGAACGAGCGCTTCGACGGCCCCGCCGCCGTCGACCGCTATCGGGCCTTCACGGAGCAGATGGTCGACCTCGTGCTGTCGCAGGGTGGAACGCTCAAGGCCGAGCACGGCACGGGCCGCATCATGGCGCCATTCGTGCGACGCCAGTACGGCGACGAGCTGTACGAGGTGATGTGGGAGCTGAAGCGACTCGTCGACCCCGGGATGCTGCTCAATCCCGGCGTGCTGCTCACCGACGACCAGGACTCCTACCTGAAGAACCTGAAGGTCGCGCCCACCGTCGAGGCCGAGGTCGATCGGTGCGTCGAGTGCGGGTACTGCGAGCCGGTGTGCCCGAGCAAAGACCTCACGCTCACCCCGAGAGAGCGCATCGTCATGCGCAGAGAGCTGGAGCGCGCGCGCGACGCCGGCGACGACGACCTGGTGCGCTCCATCCAGAACGAGTACCGCTACGACGGCGTGCAGACGTGCGCGGTCGACGGCATGTGCCAGACCGCGTGTCCCGTGCTGATCAATACGGGAGATCTCGTCCGCAGGCTGCGCGCCGAGGCGAACGGCCCGGCCGAGCAAGTCCCGTGGTCGGCGGCCGCGAAGCACTGGGGCGCCACCTCGCGCGCCGGCGGCGTGGCGCTGTCCGTCGCCAAGTCCATGCCGGCCGCGCTGCCGAAGCTCGCGACGCGGGTGGGACGAGCCGTGCTCGGTGCCGAGACCGTTCCGCTGTACTCCGCCGAGCTTCCCGGAGGCGGCAAGCAGCGCCGGCCGATCGCGGCGGACAATCCGGTCGCGGTCTACTTTCCGAGCTGCACGAACACGATGTTCGGACCGGTCGGCGCAGATGGCGTCTCGGAGTCGTTCCTGCGGCTGTGCGAGCGGGCGGGCGTGACGGTGACGACGCCCGAGGGCATCCCCTCTCTGTGCTGCGGAACGCCGTGGAAGTCGAAGGGTCTCACCGAGGGCTACGCCGAGATGACCGAACGCGTCGTCGCCACACTGATGGAGGCGACGGATGCCGGGAGGCTGCCCGTCGTGTGCGACGCGTCCTCCTGCAGCGAAGGTCTCGAGGTGATGCTGCAGGCGGCGTCGGCGGCCGGCATCCGGGTCGTGGATGCCGTGCAGTTCGTGGACGAACACGTGCTGGCAGCGCTTCCCGCCGGCTCCAAGGTGGAATCACTCACGGTGCACCCGACGTGCTCGTCCACCCGCATCGGCGCCAACCCCGCACTGCTGCGGGTGGCGGAGGCGGCTGCGCACAGCGTGGCGGTTCCGGAGGACTGGGGCTGCTGCGCGTTCGCCGGCGACCGCGGGATGCTGCATCCCGAACTCACCGCGAGCGCGACGGCACCGGAGGCCGCCGAGGTGGCAGCACTCGGGAGTGTCGAGCACGCGTCGCTGAACCGCACGTGCGAGCTCGGCATGACGCGCGCCACAGGACGCGAGTACCGGCACGTGCTCCAGGTGCTCGACGAGGCGACCGCGACCCGCTGAGCGCGGCGGGTGTGCCCGGGTTTCGACAGGCTCAACCCGCGGTAGGGCCCGCCGAGACCGCCGGTTGAGCTCGTCGCAACGGCCCCCAGTGCCCGGTTTCGACAGGCTCAACCCTCGACCGGTGCCGCAGACACCGCCGGTTGAGCTCGTCGAAACCGCCCCCAGTGGGTTTTGACAGGCTCAACCCGCGGTCGGCCGTCGGTTGCGGTCAGTGCCGCAGGCGGTACCGCAACGACTCCAGCTCAGCAGTGAGCGCCGGAGGCACCCGGCCGCCGAAGCGTGCGAAGAAGTCCTCGGTCAGATCGCACTCCGCCAGCCACGCAGCGCGATCGATCTCGAAGAGCTGGTCGAGCGCATCCGGCTCCAGTCCCAGCCCCTCGACGTTCAGGGATGCCCGCGCCGGCACGCGCCCCACACTCTCGTCCACCGCCGATGCCGTGCCCTCCAGTCGTCCGACGATCCACGCCAGCACTCGCATGTTCTCGGCGAACCCGGGCCAGAGGAACTCGCCATCCCTCCCCCTGCGGAACCAGTTCACCTGGAACACCGCCGGCGCGTCAGCCCCGAGCCGCTCCCCGATGCTCAGCCAGTGCGCCCAGTGGTCGGCCATGTTGTAGCCGCAGAACGGCAGCATGGCGAACGGATCGCGGCGCAGCTCGCCGACGGTGCCCTCCGCTGCCGCCGTGCGCTCCGACGCGATCGTGGCGCCGAGGAACACGCCGTGCTTCCAGTCCCTCGCTTGCATCACCAGCGGAACGTTCGTGGCCCGGCGGCCGCCGAAGACGATCGCATCGATCGGAACGCCGTCCGGGTCCTCCCAGTCGTCAGCGATGGTCGGGCACTGCTCGGCGGGAACCGTGAAGCGCGAGTTCGGATGCGCCGCCGTTCGACCCGACGCGGGCGTCCAGTCCTCGCCGCGCCAGTCGATCAGGTGGGCGGGCGGCTCGTCGGTCAGCCCCTCCCACCACACATCGCCGTCGTCGCGCAGCGCGACATTGGTGAAGATGGTGTTGCCCCATAGCGTCTCCACGGCCGAGCGGTTCGTCGACTCGCCCGTGCCAGGGGCGACGCCGAAGAATCCGCGCTCCGGGTTGATCGCGCGGAGCCGGCCGTCGGCATCCGGTTTCAGCCAGGCGATGTCGTCGCCGATGGTCTCGACCGTCCAGCCGTCCAGCTGCGAGCGCAGCATCGCCAGATTGGTCTTGCCGCACGCCGAGGGGAACGCCGCAGCAAGGTGATGGCTTCTGCCTGCCGGCGAGGTGACCTTGATGATGAGCATGTGCTCGGCGAGCCAGCCCTCCTCGCGCGCGGCCTGCGACGCGATGCGCAGCGCAAAGCACTTCTTGCCGAGGAGCGCGTTGCCGCCGTACCCCGAGCCGTACGACCACACCTCGCGCTCCTGCGGGAAGTGCGCGATGTACTTCGTCTCGTTGCACGGCCAGGCGACTTCGGGCCGCGCGACGCCGTCGGCATCCACGAGAGGATACCCCACGCTGTGCACGGTGCGCACCCACGGCCGTCCCTGCTCGATGAGGTCGAGCGCGCCGCGGCCCATCCTCGTCATGATGCCCATGGAGACCACGACGTACGGCGAGTCGGTGAGCTCGACGCCGAGCTGCGAGATCGCGCCTCCCAGCGGGCCCATCGAGAACGGCACCACGTACATCGTGCGGCCCCGCATGCTGCCGTCGAAGACCTCGGACAGCTCCGCGTGCATCTCCGTAGGGTCGCGCCAGTTGTTGGTCGGGCCGGCGTCCTCCTCCCGCTCGGAGCAGATGAACGTACGCGCCTCCACCCTCGCCACGTCCCGAGGATCCGTGCGAGCGAGATAGCTGCCCGGACGCCACTCGGGATTGAGCTTGATGAGCTGCCCGTTCGCGACCTGGAGGCGGAACAGCCTGTCGGCTTCCGCGCGGGAGCCGTCGCACCAGACGATCTCGTCCGGCTTGGTCAGCTCGGCCACCTCGGCCACCCACTCGGCGAGCGCGGCATCCGCCGTCCCCGTCACGGCACTGCCTAATGGCCGGGACCCGTTCGTCGAGACAGCCCGTGCGGCATCGGGCAGAGGCAGGGTGGTGGAGAAGAAAGCCGGACGGACGCCGGTGCCCTCGGCATCCGTCCGGCTGGTCTGTGCGGCGGCACGTGTGGTCGCGGGGTACCGCTGCGCCCTCTCCGTCTGCGCTCGCTCGGCCTCGGTCCTCTCCCCCTGAGTCGCCCTCGGCTGCGCAGACTTCGACTGCCCTGGCTTCGGTCTCTGGATGATCGTCATGCCCGCCCGTCCTCACCTCGTCGTCGCGTCGTCGTTCGGTGGTCGCTCGGCGCATCCGCCGCTTCGCGCTGCATCGCGCCCGCCGTCCTCTTCACCTTCGCGCGACTTCCGGCACTCGGCACCGCACTGCAGCCGTGAAGAATCCACGTTCTTTTGTTAGCGTGAACCAATGGATGCCGACACCGCCGATATCGCCACGATCGGTCACCGAATCCGCCACTTCCGCACCCGCTCGGGTCTGACGCTCGAACGCGTGAGCGACCTCGTCGGCCTCTCGCAGAGCCAGCTCTCCATGATCGAGAACGGGAAGCGGGAGCCGAAGCTCACGGTTCTGCAGTCCATCGCCGGCGCGATCGGAGTCGATCTCGCCACGTTGCTCGTGGCCGAGCCCCCCGACGAACGCACCGCATACGAGCTCGAGCTGCGCAGGGCGCAGAGCTCGCCGCTCTACACGGCGCTCGGGCTGCCGACGGTGCGACCGACCAAGGGGACGCCGACGGAGACGATCGCGGCCCTCGTCGGCCTCCATCGAGAACTGGCGCGCCAGGCCAGCAAGGCGATCGCCACGCCCGAGGAGGCGAGGCGGGCGAACACCGAATTGCGCGAGTGGATGCGCGAACGCGACAACTACCTGCCCGAGATCGAGCGGCTCGCCGAGGAACAGGTCAAGGCATCCGGCCACGTGGCGGGAGCGCTCACGCACCGCGAGGTGAGCGTGATGGCCGAGCGGCTCGGCTTCCAGCTGGTCTACGTCGACGACCTGCCGAATTCGACGCGCTCCATCACGGATCTGGAGAACGGGCGCATCTATCTGCCACCGGCATCCATCCCCGGCGGCCACGGGCTGCGGTCGATGGCGCTGCAGGCGCTCGCGCACCGCGTGCTCGGGCACGAGAGACCCGGCAGCTACGCCGAGTTCCTTCGGCAGCGCCTGGAGATCAACTACTTCGCCGCGTGCTGCCTCATGCCGCAGAGCGCTGCCGTCGCGTTCCTCCAGCAGGCGAAGAAGGAGCGCGACCTGGCGGTCGAGGACTTCCGCGACGCGTTCGGCGTGACGCACGAGGCGGCATCCCTGCGCCTCACCAACCTCATCACGGTGCACCTCGGCATGCGCATGCACTTTCTGCGCGTCGGCGACGACGGCGCTCTGTACAAGGGCTACGAGAACGACGGCCTGCCGCTGCCGAAAGACGTCACAGGCGCGATCGAGGGGCAGCTGGTGTGCAAGAAGTGGAGCGCGCGCGACGCGTTCGCCCAGACGAACCGCACCACAGAGCTGTACCAGTACACCGACACGCCGGCGGGCACGTACTGGTGCGCCACCCAGACCGGTCGCAGCGACGACGGCAGCTTCACGATCACCGTCGGGGTGCCATTCGCGGATGCCAAGTGGTTCCGCGGCCGGGAGACCACGGCGCGCGTCACCTCGACGTGTCCTGATCCGTCGTGCTGCAGGGCACCGGATGCCTCGCTCGAGTCGTCGTGGGCCGACAAGGCGTGGCCCAGCGCCCGGCTGCACGCGCACATCCTGTCACCGCTGCCGACCGGCGCGTTCCCCGGCGTGGACGACGCCGAGCTGTACGCGTTCCTCGATGCTCACTCCGGACCGCTCGGAGCGTGATGTCTCACCGATCCGAGCCGGCGGCCACCGCGGCGTACTCCCCGCGTCTCTTGGGGCGCTCCCCCGTCCGTCGAGGCGCTCCCCCGTCCGTCGAGGCGCTCCCGCGTCACTTCGGCTGCATGCGGATGGCGCCGTCGAGCCGGATGACCTCGCCGTTGAGGAGCGGGTTCTCCACGATGTGACGCGCGAGCGCGGCGTACTCGCCCGGGGTGCCCATGCGCGACGGATGCGGGATCTGCTCCTCCAGTGAGCGCTGGACGTCCTCGGGCATCCCGGCCATCATCGGCGTCTGCATGATGCCCGGCGCGATCGTCACGACGCGGATGAGCAGCTTCGACAGGTCGCGCGCGATCGGCAGAGTCATGGATGCCACGCCGCCCTTCGACGCCGAATAGGCGGCCTGGCCGATCTGGCCGTCGAAGGCGGCGACGGACGCGGTGTTCACGATTACGCCGCGTTCTCTCGTGTCGGGAACACCGGGCAGCGACTGCGCCTCGACCGGCTCGTTCCCCGCCATGGCGGCGGCGGCGAGCCGCACGACGTTGAAGGTTCCGATGAGGTTGATCCTGATGGTGCGTTCGAAACCGTCGAGGGGCAGCGCCCCGTCGCGACCGACGGTGCGCCCTGCGGTGGCGATGCCGGCGCAGTTCACTGTGATGCGCAGCGGCGCCAGCTTCTGGGCGGTGTCCACGGCGGCCTGCACCTGATCGGCGTCGGTCACGTCGGCGGGCGCGAACACGCCCCCGAGCTCCTCCGCCGCCGCCTCGCCTGCCGACGAGGGCAGGTCGACGATGACCACCCTCGCCCCGGCCTCGGCGAGCACCCTGGCCGTGCCGTTGCCCAGCCCCGAGGCGCCTCCCGTGATGATCGCACTGCATTCCTGAATCCGCATATATCCCTCCGGTTGTTGTTGGCAGCGGGCCGGCGTCTCAGAGCCGCTCGATGATGGTGGCGTTGGCCATGCCGCCGCCCTCGCACATGGTCTGCAGGCCGAACCGCCCGCCGGTGTGCTCGAGGCGTGCAAGCAGGGTGCCGAGCAGCCGCGTGCCGCTCGCCCCGAGCGGATGCCCCAACGCGATCGCCCCGCCGTCCGCATTCAGGCGGTCGGGGTCGGCGCCGAACTCCTCCAGCCACGCCAGCGGCACAGGCGCGAAGGCCTCGTTCACCTCGTACGCGTCGATGCCGTCGAGGTTCAGCCCTGTCTGTTTCAGGATGCGGGCGGTCGCCGGCATGACGCCCGTGAGCATGTAGAGCGGATCGCTGCCCGTGACCGCGAACGCGTGGAAGCGTGCGCGCGGCGTGATCCCAAGCTGCTCGGCGCGGCGCGCGCTCATGATGAGCGCGGCGGAGGCGCCGTCGGTGAGCGGCGACGAGTTGCCCGGCGTGATCTTCCAGTCCAGTTCCGGGAAGCGCGCGGCGAGCGCATCCGTGCGGAACGAGGGCGACAGACCGGCCAGGGCCTCGACCGTGGTGGCAGGCCGCACCGTCTCGTCGACGGACACGACTCGGGTGCCGCCGTCGGCATCCGTGACGTCGACGGGCACGACTTCCCGATCGAACTCGCCCGCTTCGGCTGCCTCGGCCGCCCGCCGGTGCGACAGCGCGCTGAACTCGTCGAGCATGTCGCGCCCGAAGCCGTACTTCTGGGCGATCAGTTCCGCGGAGACACCTTGGCTGACCAGCCCGTCGGGATAGCGGGCGGCCAGCCGCGTGCCGTACGGGTCGCGTGCGAGCGTCGACGACCCGATCGGCACCGAGCTCATGGACTCGACGCCGCACGCGATGACCACGTCCTGCATGCCGGACATGATCGCCTGCGCCGCGAACGACGCGGCCTGCTGGCTCGAGCCGCATTGACGGTCGATGGTCGTTCCCGGCACGTGCTCGGGGAACCCTGCGGCAAGCGCGGCGTTGCGCGCCGTGTTGAACGTCTGCGGTCCGACCTGGCCGACGCATCCGGCGATCACGTCGTCGATGGTTCCCGGGTCGAGGTCGTTGCGGCGCACGAGCTCGGCCAGCAGATCGGCAAGCAGATCGACCGGATGCACGCCGCTGAGAGCTCCTCCGGGCTTTCCGCGACCGCTCGGGGTGCGCACCACATCGACGATGACGGCCTCTTCGACGCTCATGGCCCCAGCCTACGGCGCACGGCGGATGCCACGCGCCCTGCACCGAGACGGGGCCCGGAGGCAACGCCTCGCACGCCGCAGCAGTGCAGTCATCTGGATGCCTCAGCTGAGAAGGCGTCAGGGGTCGACGATACGACCGACGGCGGCTCTGCGCAGCAGGAGGTGCTCGCGCATGGCGGGGTCGACGGTGAGCGAGATGGCGCGTTCGAATGCCGCGTCCGACTCCGCGCGCCTGCCGGCATCGGCCAGCAGATGCGCTCGCGTCGCCCAGGCCGGCTGAAACCGGGACGCGGCGGGGTCGGCGATGCGATCCAGCTCGGCGAGGCCGGCGTCCGGGCCTTCGACCTCGGCGAGCGAGGCCGCCATGGCCACCCTCGCGCCGAGCGTGGGTGCCACCGCCACGAGCGCACGATGCAGCGTCAGCAGCGTTCCCCGATCGACGGTCCCGGTGCGAGCGCGATCGTCGTGCGCCGACTGGATCGCCGCCTCCAGCTGGAACCGGCCGATCGCCCGGAGGTCGCCGGACGGATCGATCGCGAGCCGGCTCGCGGCGAGAAGGTGACACTCGCCACGCGCGATGAGGTCGGCATCCCAGAGCGTGACGTCCTGCTCGTCGATAGACACGAAGCGCCCTTCACTGTCGAGCCTCGCCCCGGCACGGGCGAGCGACAGGCAGATCATGGCGGCGAGACCGAGCACTTCAGGCTCCCGCGGCAGCAGGCGCACCGCGATCTCGGCAAGCGCCAGCGCTTCACCGCTCAGCGAGCCCGGCGCCCACAAGTCCCGCTCGCTCGTGCCCGCCACGAGCGCCCAGTCGATGGCATAGGCGCCGTAGATCGCCTCCAGCACGGCGGGAAGGCGTTCCGTCAACACCTCCCGGTTCGGCTCGGCGAACGGGATTCCCGTCTCTTTGATGCGACGCTTCGCGCGCACGAGCCGTTGCGCCATCGCAGGAGACGGCACGGCGAACGCTCGCGAGATGCGTTCGGCGTCGACGCCGAGCACCGTCTGGAGCATGAGCGGCGTGCGCACAGCGGCGTCGATCGCAGGATGCGCGCAGACGAAGAGCAGCGCGAGACGACGGTCGGGGATCTCATCCGGCTCCACCCGTTCGGGCTCCTCCGCAGCAGGCTCGTGAACCAGGTCGGACTCCAACGAGCGCGTGCTGTGCTCCGACGAGCGGAGCCAGTCGAGCATGCGATTCCTGGCGGCGACGACGAGCCATCCGGCGGGATTCGCCGGGATGCCGTCACGCTGCCACGTGCGCAAAGCGCGCTCGAACGAGTCCTGGAGGCAGTCTTCGGCGAGCGCGATGTCGCGCGTGCTCGCGGCCAGCACGGCGAGCATCCTGCCGTACGACTCGCGTACGACGTTCCTCAGCGCGGCACCGACGGCATCGTCGCCGCCGGTGGGCGCGAGTTGGTTCAGTTCCCCCACACCCACTCACCGTCGATGAGCGAGATCTCCGTGGGTCTCACCTCGATGACGCCGTACTGGGCGCCTGGGCACTTCTCCGCCCAGGCGATGGCGGCATCCAGGTCGGGCACGTCGATGAAGAAGGCTCCGGCGAGCCTTTCCTTGGTGTCGGCGAACGGGCCGTCCTGCACAGTGAGCCCGCCGTCCCGCAACGTGACCTGCGTGGTGTTCGCCACCGGCTTCAGGATCTCGCCTGCCACCAGCACGCCCGCCTCAGCGAGCGCCTTTCCGTATTCGTCGAACGCCACCTTGAAGGGTTCCATGTCTTCTTCGGTGACGTTCGCGTCCTGGGCTTCCAGAGCGTTCAAGAGCAGTGCGTACCGCATTTCGTCATCCTCTCACTCTCCACAGCGCCGTCTGCGCTTGCTTCTGCAGTGATGACGAGTGAGGTCGCGAGTGATCGACAGCGGTCGCCGAGTCAGCGTCAATTGACTCGCGAATCAGCGAGCTCGACCAACCCTCAATCAGTTGTGTTCGCCGCTTCGCCGCTGAAACAACTTCAACCCTCAGTCAGTTGTGTTCGCGGCTTCGCGCTCGACAATTTCACTCGGGTTGGTCAAGCGAGCGAGCTCGCTTGACCACCCTCAATCAGTTGTTGGAGAGGTTGTTGCCGCACTCGTAGAACGCCGTCGTGAGGTTGTCGATGGCGGCGAGCGCCGCGTCGTCCCCGCCGTAGTTCAGCGCGTAGATGGCGAACGTGAGGTTCGTGCCATCCTTCGCGTGGATGACGCCGGCGAGCGTTCTCGCCGTGTCGATCCATCCGGTCTTCGCGTTCACGTGGCCGACCGCGTTCGACGAGAAGGATCCGTCGAACCTGCCGTATCCCGGACCCAGCGTTCCGGTCTTGCCTGCGATGGGCAGGCCGTCGTAGATGGAGCCGAGCGCGCCCTGCCGGTTCAGCACCTTGACCATGAACTGGGTCAGGTACGAGGCCGGCACCTTGTTGTCGGCGCTCAGTCCGGATCCGTCGGCGAAATAGAGTCCGTTCTCCGAGATGCCGTACGCCTCCAGGCCCTTCAGCGTTCCGGCGTTGATGGCCGAGAAGCTGTTGCCCGCGCCGGTCTTGATGGCGACGAGCCGGGCAAGCTCCTCCATGATCGTGTTGTCGGAGTACGTCAGAGCCTGCTCTGCCAGCGCCGACACCGGCTGCGAGAGCACCTGGCCGAGCTGCTTGGCGCCGGCTGGGGCCGTGCCCGAGCTGATCGTGACGTTCCCGCCGAGGTCGTCGGCGAGCGCGTTGGCCGCTCGCCCGACGGGATCCGTGCTCCGCGGCGACTCGACGGCGGTGGGGTCGTTGCGGTCGCCGTCGACCATGAACGAGGTCATGTACGGCGTGGATCCTTCGACCACCCGTTCCTCGTGCTCATCCCAGCTCGGCTGCCAGACGGGGCCCGAGTACAGGGACGTGTCCACCACGAGCGAGGTGATCGGCTGGCCGGCATTCGCCGGGTCGGATGCCCATGCCTGCTTCACCTGGTTCGCCAGTTCGTCGAGGTGCGGCGCGCCCGTGTAGAACGAATCCTCTCCGGTGGGAAGGCGGGTCAGGGTCACATCGCCGCCACCGATCACCACGACCTGGCCGGGCTGGGAGCCCTTCACGACAGTCGTCGGCACCCGGTAGTCCGGCCCGAGGATGCTGTACGCCGCCGCTGCCGTGAGCATCTTCAGCACGCTGGCCGTCGGTGCAGGGTTGGCCCCGTTGCGGTCGAACAGCACCTCGCCGGTCGACGCGTTCATCACCTGCGCCTCGAGCGTGCCGAATCCGCTGTCCGCCGCGTACGACGCCACGGAGCACGTGCGGATCTTGCTGGGAGCCGGCGCCGACGCGGGCGTCGGACGCACCGTCGGCTTCAGGGTCGGCGTGGCCGTCTCGGTGACCGGGGCTGATGCGCCTCGCGCGCTGGCGGCCGGTGCGGATGCCGCTCCGATGCCGAACGAGAGACCGCTGAGCACCACGACCCCTGCCGCGATGCCGGCGATCAGCGAGGTGCGCGGATTCTTGCGGATCCAGGCGAAGATGCCGTCGAATGGGCCACCGCCGCGGCCGCCGCTTCCAGCCCCGCCGCCATTGCCGCCGCCTCCGGCCCCGCGGCCGCCATTACCGCGGCCGCGGCCCGCGCCGGAGCCGCCGCCCGTCGCGCCGGAGCGATCGCCACCGCGACGCCCGACGGATCCGGAGAGGCGCGCCCAGAGAGCACCGAGCGTCGATGAGGCCGCGGCGCCGGCCGAGTCCTCGCTGCGGACACGCTGGGCAGGTGCGGACGGGCCGGTCGCAGAGTCACCGTCATCGGCGACCTCCTCGATGGGGCCTCCGAACCATGCGTCGCCGGACGTGCTCGCCGCGGCCGGAAGTACCTCTGTCGGATGGTCGCCGGTCGCGGCCATCGAGTCGCCGACGGGTGGCAGATCGCGAGCGCGAACCGGCAGCCGTGTCGCTTCGCCTGCGGCCGGGGTGACGGGTCCCGCCGGAGGAAACGTGAACCCGCGAGTGGGCGTGACCGTTTCGTCTCGCGGACGAAGCAAACCGTCTCGCTGGTCGGCGGACGCTCGCGCATCCGCCGGTGGCGGCACCGCCAGCGTGTGACGGGGCTCGGGGGCCTGACCTGCCGGAGACGAGTCGTCGACGGGCGACTCCATCGGAGACGGGCCGTCCACGGTCGGTCTCATCGGAGACGGACCATCGACGGACGATCCGAACGAAGACGGGCTGTCCACGGGCGATTCCATCGACGACGGGCCGTCGATTGGCGCTCCGAACGGAGACTGGCCGTCGATGGCTGCAACGATCGGTGCGGTCTGCACGTCCGACTCGTCCGGCCCTCCGAAGAGCACGGGCGTCACGGGATGAGGCTGGGTCTCGGGCTCGCTGCCGTGGCCTGCGCCGTGCCGACCGGAGGCGGCATCCGCCGAGCCATCGGCATCCGCTCGCATCCGCCGACGAGGACCGAGTCCCGACCCGGCGTCGACGTCGGATGTCGTCGCCTGCTCAGCTGTCGCCGATCGTGGCGTCGGGGTCTCCTCCTGCGGCCGAGGCGTGGCCGCGGGTTCCGCCACGACCGGGTTCTCCTGCGTGGCGTCGCCGAGCAGAGCGCTCAGGCCCAATTCATCGAATGCGGACTCAGTGGGATCGTCCGATCGGCGATCTCGGCGCGACCGGGGGGACTCGTCGTGCATTCGCCCGAGTGTACCGACGGCACCTGGGAGAGTTCGGGAGCAGGATGCCCATCATCGCCCGCGCACTGACCGGATGCTCAGACTTCCTGCGGATAGACCAGCCCGATACGCGACCGCACAGCGTCGAGCGTGCGCATGATCGACACGGACTCCTCGGGCGGCATGATGCTGCTCGCCGTGAGGCCGGCATCGATCAGCCGCTCGGCCTCCCTGACCTGGAACTGCTTGCCTCCGCCCTTGATGCGCGTCTTGTACTCCTCCACGACGTGCCCTTCGGTGTCGACGACGCGGAAGTTCGTCGGTGTGTACCAGACGCTGTCGATCTCGATCGCGGCATCCGTTCCCACGATCATCGCCGTGTTCGCAGCGCGGACATCGCTGGCGCAACGCGTGACGGCCAGTGCCCGGTCGCCGTAGCCGAAGACGGTGTCGGTCGCGGCATCCACCCCCGTGCTGCTGAACCGCGCGGCGGCTTGCACCGAGTCGGGTTCGCCCAGCAGCATCGACGCGAACGAGATTGGGTAGACGCCGAGATCGAGCAGCGCGCCGCCGCCGAGCTCCGGCGCGTTGATGCGGTGCCGCGGATCGCTCGGCAGCAGCTGCAGGTGGTCGGCGCTGAATCCGCGGAGCGTGCCGAGCGTGCCATCGGCGATGATCTCCCTGATGCGCTGCACGTGCGGAAGGAACCTCGTCCACATCGCCTCGAGCACGAGCAGTCCCCGGTCGGCGGCAAGGTCCGCCACCCGCTGCGCCTCCCCCGCGTTCAGCGTGAACGGCTTCTCGACGAGCACGTGCTTGCCGGCACGCAGGGCCGCCTCCGCGTTGGCGGCGTGCTGGGGATGCGGCGTCGCAACATAGACGATGTCCACGTCGGCATCCGCGACGAGGTCGTCGTACGAGCCGTGTGCCGTCGGGATGTCGAACTCGTCGGCGAACTCCTCCGCGCGCACCTTGGTGCGTGAACCGACCGCCGCGATCGAGTGCCCGTCGTCGATGAGCTCCTTCGAAAACGTGTGCGCGATGCTTCCTGTGCCCACGATGCCCCAACGGATGTCGCCCATCGCTCCCCCTCGACCTCGAACGGCTCGCCTCGCACGGCGGATGCCGCCAGCGTACCGGGACGGGGGAGCCGCACGTCCTCCGGATGTGTGGTCGGAACAGGTCCGTTGATCCGCTAAGCTTGTCTGCTGTGCGTGGGAGACCGCGCCGCGCCGCCTTAGCTCAGTCGGCAGAGCGATTCACTCGTAATGAATAGGTCGTCGGTTCGATTCCGACAGGCGGCTCCAGCGAACGGAAGGGTCCCGAAAGGGGCCCTTCTCGCATTTGCAGGCCCGACACATCCGGGGGGGCAGTCCCGACACATGTATGCAGGCCCGACACATCCGTGGCAGTGCCGACACATCGATGCAGTCCCGTCACAGCGATGTCGGCGCCGGTCTGGCATCTGAGTTCGGTCGGCTGCGCTGCCTCGCGACGCCGCGTTCGCACCGGCCGAACGGCGGTATGCCCTCGCGGTTCGGTCAGACGCCCTCGTTGCGCACGAGTTCGCGCAGCTCGGCGAAGGAATCGATCAGGCGGTCCGCGAGAGCACCGTGACCTCCGGTCTCGGCCCAGCACGACCAGGCATGCCGGATAGCGGCGAAGGCCACGAATGTCACGAGCCGTGCCCGGCTGTGCAGGCGCTCGGGGTCGTCGGCCAGGAGAGGGTCCTCACGTCTCAGGCGTCGCTCGACGACCGATACCAGGTCGAACTCCAGCTGCTTCATGCTGGCCATGCGCAGAGTGAAGAGATACGGATACTCGCGCAACAGTGTGCGCCGAAGGCCCTCCAGGTCCGCGCCGTCGGGGTTCGGCTCCTGATCGACCGTCGTCAGCAGGAGGTCTCGTATCCCATCAAGCATCGATTCGCCAGGACCCGCTGCGACGAACCGGTCGACCGACTCGGCGTCGGGCAGCTCAGGCAGATCCCCGATGACGGCGGCTTCCTTCGTCGGGAAGTAGTTGAAAAACGTGCGTGGGGAGACGCCGGCCGCGTGGCTGATCTCCTCGACCGTGACGCCGTCGTAGCCGCGGTCGAGCGCCAACGTCAGCACGGCGCGCTGAATGGCGTTGCGTGTGGCGATCCGCTTGCGCTCGCGGACGCCGGACTGCGCCTCAGAACCGGTGGCGATCACGCGCCCATTATTGCAGTCAGTGCAAAACGCCGCCGAAGAACGTTCAGCATTCCGGGTCCTTCTGAGGCACGGTGCCGTCGACGAGGAAGGCGTCCACGGCGTCGTTCACGCAGGAGTTCGACTTGTTGTACGCCGTGTGACCGTGACCGTGGTACGTCACGAGATGTCCGCTCTCGAGCTCGTGGGACAGGTTCACGGCCCACTGATACGGCGTCGCCGGATCACCCGTGGTTCCGACGACCAGGATGGGCGCTGCTCCCGTGGCGTGGATCGGGGCGGGCGTTCGCGTCGGCTTGTACGGCCACACGGCGCATCCGATGTCGCCGTACGACATGTAGGGCCCGATGACGGGTGCCGCCTGGGTCAGCTCGGTCGCCTGCTTCCGCATCGTGGCGGGGTTCGCGTCGGAGGGATAGTCGAGGCAGTTGATCGCCGTGAATGCTTCCGTCGAGTTGTCGGAGTACGTGCCGTTCGAGTTGCGCTCGTAGTAGCCGTCGGCGAGCGAGAACGCCACCTTCGCACTCCCGCTCATCACGCTCTGGAAGAGGTCGTCGAGCAGACTCCACGCGCTCGAGTCGTAGAGCGGGTAGATGATCGCCGTGACCATGGTGTTGGCGCCGAGCTCGCGGCCGTCCGAGTTGCGGATGGGACTGGCATCCAGCGACGCCAGCAGGTGCGAGATCGTGGACAGGGCGTCGTCGACGGACCCGGAGAATGGGCATCCCTTGCGTTTCAGGCAGCTCGTCACGTAGGCGGTGAGCTCCTGCTCGAAGCCCTTCGACTGCCCGAGGTTGACATCGAAGCTGCTGGAGGCGGGGTCGAGGGCCCCGTCGAGCACCAGCCTGCCGACATTCTTCGGATAGAGGCCGGCGTAGGTGGCGCCGAGCAGCGTCCCGTAGGAGTAGCCGAGGTAGTTGAGCTTGGCGTCGCCGAGCACCGCGCGCAGCACATCCAGGTCCCTGGCCGCGCTCGTGGTGCCGACCTGACCGAGCAGAGCGCCCGTGTTCTGCTTGCACGCGGAAGCGAATGCGGCCGCCTGACGTGTCGACGACTGGATCCACTGGTCGGAGCCGCGCTGGCCGGGCGTGATCCCGAAAAGGTACTCGTCCATCTTCTTGGCGTCGTAGCACTTCACGGCCGTGGATGCGCCGACGCCCCGAGGATCGAAGCCGACGATGTCGTAGTGCTCCTGGAGCTTCTTGTCCACGGCGTACGAGAGGCTGTCCCGGATGAAATCGACGCCGGACCCGCCAGGACCTCCGGGATTGACCAGGAGCGAACCGAGGCGCTTTCCTGTTGCATAATGCCTGATCAGCGCCAGTTCGACGCTGCCGGAAGACGGATCCGACCAGTCGAGCGGCACCTTCGCCTTCGCGCACTGGAACGTGCCGCATGCCCGCCAGTCGAGGTGCTGCCCGTAGAACGGCGCGAGCGCGGCCGAGACCTTCTCCGAGCGCGGCGTCGAGGTGTCGGGCGCGTGCTGCGCCGGGAAGCATCCGCTCAGCGCCAGTGACAGCGCCACCGCGATCGCGGCGACGACACCTACTCGCCGTATGCGACTCGATCGCCTCATCGGGACTCCCCTCCAGCCTGCCGCCGAGCCGCGACCAGCATCGCCTCGACGGCGAGCGCCGGCGCCACGTTTCCGTCAATCCGTTCACGGGCGGTCTGCACGGCATCCATGGTGGCCAGCGTGCGTGCCGGCGTGGATGCCTGCGCAGCGGCTTGCAGACGCTCCGCCAGCTCCTCGTTCACGAGCTCGACGCCGGCGCCGAGCTGCAGCATGAGGATGTCGCGATACAGCGAGAGCAGGTCGGTGAGGATGCGGTCGATCCCGTCGCGCAGGCTCCTGGTCGCCCTGCGCTTTTGGTCGTCCTCGAGCTGTCGCAGTTGTGAGCGGAGGCCGGGAGGCACGGTGCCTCCCTCCTGGATGCCCAGCGACTGCAGCGCGTGAGCGCGTTCTTCCGCGTCCCGTTCCTCGGTGATGGCCTTGGCGTCGGCTCCGGCGATCTCCAGCAGCCTGGCGGCACCGGGAACGACGTCGCCTACCGTCCGGATGCCGAGCGCGAGGTCGAGCGTCTCCGCCCGCCGTGCCCTGGCATCCTCGTTGGTGGCGAGACGGTGCGCCATGCCGATGTGGCTCTGCGCGTGGCGGGCCGCTCGCTCGGCCACCTCTGCAGGGACGCCGTCACGTCGTTCGATCAGGCCGGCGACATCGGACACCGACGGCACCTTCAAACGGACCGTGCGGACCCTGGAGCGGATGGTGGGCAGGAGGTCGGCGTCGCTCGGCGCGCAGAGGATCCACACGGTGCGCTCCGGCGGTTCCTCCAGAGCCTTCAGCAGGACGTTGGAGGTACGCTCGGACATCCGGTCGGCGTCTTCGATCACCATGACGCGGTACCGGCTCACCGATGGTGAGAACTGGGAGCTCGAGACGAGCGAGCGCACCTCGTCGATCGAGATGATGACGCGTTCCGTGCTGAGCACGCTGAGGTCCGGATGCGTCCGCGCGAGCACTTCGCGCGTCGTGATCTCGTCGCCGTCCGGGCCCTCCGGGCTGAGCAAGGCGGCCGCGAACGCGTATGCGAGATTCGAACGGCCCGAGCCGGGCGGCCCGGTGATCAGCCACGCGTGCGTCATGGCGGACGACGCCGTCGCCGCTGCCGCGGCGCGCAGCGTCTCGATCGCGTCGGGCTGCCCGGTGAGGTCGTCCCACACCGGCTTCTGCGCTACGGGCATGACTCGACGCTACCGGGTGCGTCCGTCAGCGTTCGCCACCCGCTCGGGCTCCGCGCTCGCCTCCGCCGCATGGCCGGAGCTCGGCGCCGCCTCGTGCCGGCCGTCCACCCCGTGCTCGCGCTTGTCGCTCGCTCGCCCGTGCGGCGTCGCAGTGTCGGACGGAACGATGCCTCGTTCCGCCAGGAGCAGTTCGACACGCTGCCCGATCTCGTCGGCCAGGTGCTCGGCGGAGCCGGCGCCGTCCACCACCATGAACCGGGAGCGTTCGACCTCGGCGAGTGCCAGGAAGGCTGTGCGCACGCGAGCGTGGAACTCGGATGCCTCGGCCTCGAGCCTGTCGAACCGCTTCTGCGCAGCGTCGAGGCGACTACGGGCATCCGATTCGTCGATGTCGAGCAGCACCGTCAGGTCCGGCAGCAGATTGTCGGTGGCCCAGAGCGAGAGCTCGCGGATCTCGGCGGCGTCCAGCTCTCGCCCCACACCTTGGTACGCGACCGAGGAGTCGAGATAGCGGTCCTGCAGCACGATGGTGCCCGCCTCGAGCGCGGGGCGCACGACGGTGGCGATGTGGTGAGCGCGATCAGCGGCATACAGCAACGCCTCGGCACGCGGCACGATCTGCCCGTTGTGGTGCAGCACGAGCTCGCGGATCTCGAGGCCGACATCCGTTCCCCCCGGCTCCCTCGTGTGCAGCACGGAATACCCGGCGGCCCAGAGCCGACTGGCCAGCAGGGACGCCTGCGTCGACTTGCCGGAACCGTCGCCACCTTCGAACGTGATGAAGACGCCCCGAGCACGGTGCGAGGACTCGTCAGCGTTCTCCCCGCCGGGCACACCGGACCTGTCGTCGGTCATGAGTCAGCGCCGCTCGTCTCCGCACCACCCGTCTCCGCACCGGAGACTCCCGAAGTCCTCGCAGAGGTCTTCGCCGCCCGGGTGCTCCTCGCGGATGTCGTGGCCGGCGCCTTCTTCGCCGCCGATGCGGTGGTCGGCTTGGCAGCCGCTGCCGACTTCGCGGACGTCGACTTCGAGGAGGTCGACTTCGCAGCCTTGGACTTGGTGGCCGTCGACTTCGCGGACGTGGACTTCGCGGACGTGGACTTCGCGGACGCCGACTTCGCGGTCGTCGTCTTGGCCGTCGACTTCGCGGCCGACGTCCTCGAGGTGCGACGGCCCGCGGCAGGCCTCTTCGCCGGCCCCTTGGCGCGCTTGTCGGCGAGCAGCTGCACGGCTCGTGCGAAGTCGATCTCCTCGACGGACTCGCCGCGCGGGATCGTGGCATTCGTCTCACCGTCGGTGACGTAGGGGCCGAAGCGCCCGTCCTTCACGCGCACAGGCTTGCCGCTCACCGGGTCGGCGTCGAACTCCTTGAGCGCGCTGGAGGCGCGACGAGCGCCGTACTTCGGCTGGGCGAACAGCTCGAGCGCGCCGGGCAGGTCGATGTCGAAGATGGCGTCCTCGCTCGGCAGCGAGCGCGTGTCGGCGCCCTTCTTCAGGTAGGCGCCGTATCGGCCGTTCTGCGCCAGGATCGGCTCACCCGACTCCGGATCCTCGCCGACCGTGCGCGGCAGCCCGAGTAGTTTGAGCGCGGTGTCGAGATCGATGGTCCCCGGGTCCATGGACTTGAAGAGGGATGCCGTCCGCGGCTTCTCCGCTTTGGCCGCCTTGCTGGATTTCGCCGGCTTCTTCTTCGTCTGACGCACTTCGCCCGTTTCGAGATCCACGACCTCGTCGACGGCATCCGTGATGTCCACCGAATCGGGGACGGGCGCCTCTTCTGCTTCCACCTCGGTGACGTAGGGCCCGAACCGGCCGTCCTTGACCACGACGAGTTTCCCGTTCTCAGGGTTCACGCCGAGTTCGCGGTCGGACTGCACGGGTGCTTCGATGAGCTCGCGTGCTCGTGCGACCGTAAGCTCGTCCGGGGCGAGGTCGGGCGGGATGTTCACGCGCCGCGGCGGCGCATCCGGCCCTGCATCGGGATCCGGCACTTCCAAATACGGCCCGTACCGGCCGATCCGGAGTGTGATGTCGTCGGCGATCCGCACCGAATTGATCTCCCGGGCGTCGATCTCGCCCAGATTGTCGACCACCTGACGCAATCCCCGGTGATCGCTGCTGCCGAAGTAGAAGCCCTTGAGCCAGTCGGCCCGTGTCTCCTCGCCGTCGGCGATCCGGTCCAGGTTGTTCTCCAGCTCCGCCGTGAAGTCGTACTCCACCAGGTCGCCGAAGTGGTCCTCGAGAAGCCGCACGACGGCGAAGGCGATCCAGTTCGGCACAAGGGCCTGACCCTGCGCTGTCACATACCCGCGATCCACGATCGTCGAGATGATGGCGGCATAGGTAGAGGGACGCCCGACTCCGAGCTCCTCCATGCGCTTGACCAGGCTCGCCTCCGTGTAGCGCGGCGGCGGAGAGGTCTCGTGTCCCCTCGCCTCCACATCGCCGACGATGAGTGCCTGACCCTCGGTCAGAGGCGGTAGTTTCGCCTCGTCCGACGTGGTCTCGGCGTTGCGCTCTTCGTCGCGGCCCTCCTCGTACGCCTGCAGGAATCCGCGGAACGTGATCACCGTGCCGCTGGCGGTCAGCTCGGCCAGTGTGCCGTCGAGGGCGCCCTCGCGCACACGCGCCTCGATCGTGACCGACGCCGTCTGTCCCTTCGCGTCGGCCATCTGGGATGCCACCGTCCGCTTCCAGATCAGCTCGAACAGTCTGAGTTCGTTCCCGTGCAGCACGGATGCCATCTGTGCAGGTGTGCGCCACGTGTCACCCGCCGGACGGATCGCCTCGTGAGCCTCCTGCGCGTTCTTGCTCCGGTTGGGGAAGGTGCGCGGAGCATCCGGCACCGAATCGGCGCCATAGAGCGCCTTGGCCTGCGCCCTGGCCGCGCTGACGGCTTGCGCCGACAACGCGGTCGAGTCGGTGCGCATATAGGTGATGTGCCCGTTCTCGTAGAGCGACTGGGCCACGCTCATCGTCTGCCGAGCGGTGAACCGAAGCTTTCGGGCGGCCTCCTGCTGAAGCGTGGAGGTCGTGAACGGCGCCGACGGCTTGCGCGTCAGCGGCCGCGTCTCCAGTTTGGCGACGGTCACGGCGGTCGAAGGTTGCCGAAGGGCGTCGGCCAGTGCACGGACGGAGTCCTCGTCGAACACTCGGGCCTGGCCCTTGAGGCGACCCCGGTCGTCGAAGTCCCTTCCGCTGGCGACCCGCTCCCCGTCGACACGGTTCAGCCGGGCTGCGAAAGACTGCGCGTCGTCGCCTGCGGCGAGCTGGGCGATGAGGTCCCAATAGGATGCCGCGACGAACGCCATGCGCTCGCGCTCGCGATCCACGATGAGCCGGGTCGCCGGCGACTGCACCCGACCTGCCGAGAGTCCCTGGCGCACCTTGCGCCACAGCACGGGCGACACCTCGTAGCCGTACAGGCGGTCGAGGATGCGGCGCGTCTCCTGAGCGTCGACCAGCGACATGTCCAGCTCGCGCGTGTTGTCTTTCGCCTGCTCGATGGCATCCTTCGTGATCTCGTGGAACACCATGCGCTTCACGGGAACCTTCGGCTTCAGCTCCTCGAGCAGGTGCCACGCGATGGCCTCGCCTTCGCGGTCCTCATCCGTGGCGAGCAGGAGCTCGTCGGCGTCCTTCAGCAGCTTCCTGAGCTTCGACACCACGCTTCTGGCGCGGTCGGACACGACGTAGTACGGCTCGAAGCCGTTGTCGACGTCGACGCCGAACTGCCCGAAGGCACCTCGCTTCTTCTCGGCCGGGATGTCCTTGGGCTCGATCAGGTCACGGATGTGCCCGACCGACGCCTCCACCGTGTATCCGTCGCCGAGGTACTTCTCGATCGACTTGACCTTGGTCGGCGACTCGACGATGACCAGCTTGTTCCCTGGCACCTGTCTCCTTACCTCGACTGCTTGTCTCGAATGCTGCTCGCGGCGCGACTGCCGGTCGTGCAACGACTTCTGCTTCTTCTAACGTCTGCTCTTCATAACCATTGCCACGTGGGTGCGGACCGCCTCGCCCGGTTCGCCCGCTCTGCGACATCGTGGCATCCGATGGGATCTCCTTCGATGGCCGCCCGGATCCGAGTCGCCCCGCCTTCGGTGAGAACGCTCCTGCTGGTGTTTCCGGCAGGACGGTCACGCCAGAGTCATCGGTGGGATGCGCAGAGCCGGTTGGCGCGCTCGCCTCGCCCTTGCCAGAAATGCGGCTGCGCCCCCCGCTCTCTTCCCCGATGGCGCCGTCGGCTCCCCATTCAGGTAGAGCCGCGCCGCTCATCAGGCACACCATACACACGTTCGCCGCCTGACTGCCTAATTGTGCTCGCGCCGGCAGGCGGTGTGCCGTCACAGGGTTCTACCGGCGTGGCACCGGCGGCGAGGCCCGCGCCGCTCGGTTCGGCATCCAAGCTCGCCGTGACGCTCATGGTGCGCGCCGGCGGACGCGAGCCACCGCAACGGGGAGGGTTGACCCCCTGCCTGGCCGGAGGACAATGACGATATGGGTACTTCATCGAGCGGTGCCTACACCGCGAAGCTGACCGACGGACCGCTTGAGGGCAAGACCGTCACGACGGGTTTTCTGGAGTCCGGCGATCCGCAGCCGCGAATCGAGATCAGCGCAGGCAGCGGAGGCAAGCGGTACGTGTATACGCGTTCCGGTGGCGTGGAGTACGCCTCCGACGCAGGCGACTCGGAGCGTCCGACGGCCGTCGACTACCGCTACATAGAAGCCGTCTTCGGCTGACGGCTGTGGCGCGCGACGCGTCGGAGCCGGGACGCGACGCCTGCTCAGGGGTCATCCCCCGCTTCACGAGCATCCGGCGGCCCAGCGCGCGCCCGGACCGTGATCGTCACACCGGCGACGTCCTTCTCTGCTGTCACCACGGCGAACGGGCCGTCGACCTCACACGAACCCAGGACAGCATCGTTGAGTTGCGCTGCGCGTGCCGCCCTGTCGCACGGAGCGCCGGGAACGCGTCCGCTCGCCGCGTCAGCCGCTGCGAGCGCCGCGGCATCCGCAGCGGCGGATACGTGCTGCTTGGCAGCCAGCAAGGCGCACGCGCCGACTGCAGCAGCCGTGGTCAAGAGCAGCGCGGCGAGCAGACCGACGACGACGAGTGATGCGGATCCGCGCTCTCGAGTGCGCATCATGACCCGGCCTCCGCGTCAGCCTCCTCGTCGCCGAGCGCGCAGCCCTCGCCGCGCACGGTGAGTCCTGTCAGCGCCGCCGGCCCGGCGGCGGGTTGCGCGACGGAGACACACACGAAGTCGCCGCTCCGGCGAACAGACACCGCGGCCGATCCCACAGCTCCGACCGTTCGCTGGTTCATCAGCCCTTCACTATCTCCTCTGGCCACCGACCGCGCGCTATCGGCCGCGGCGTCCGTGAGCCTGGCCTGCTGCACCACGACCTCGATGGCACCGAGCCCGAATGCGAGCACGAGGAGCACTGCCGGAATCACCGCGGCGAATTCAGCCGTGACGCTGCCTCGTTCCCCGCAGAACCGACTGGCTCCGCGCATCCCGAGACGTGTCGACGCCCAACTTTTCGATCGAACCGACCCCGACCATCCCGGCGTCCGCGTCGATCGGCGAGCGAGCAGCTCACCACTTCGCGCCCGACCGCTTTCGACCTGCTGGCTCGTCGCTGCGTGCGCGGTCATCTCAGTTGGCGACGGTCAGCGCGCGACGTACGAGATCGGTCAGGATGCCTCGCACTTCATCGCCACGGAGGATCAGCACGAGCAGGCCGGCGAAGCCCACGGCCGCCATGGTCGCGACCGCGTACTCAGCGGTGGCCGATCCGGTTTCGTCGGCCAGCAATGCGCTGAGCCGGCCGGGTCTTTGCGCATGACCGAATCGGACGCTTCGGCTATTCCGCAGCCCGCGTACCCCGGAGCGCGCTCGCTGCGGCGATCTCGGCTCCAGTCTGAATCGGTATTCGAGTGACGATCGATCCCACCCCGAGTGCACACGGATAGGCCGGATGATGGCTGCCTCTTGTCGCTTCGCGACGGACCGGAAAGCGCGTCGTTCTGGTTCTGCTCTCAGCTGCACCTTGTTCTCCTTTTGATCGTGGTACCTCGCCACCCGAGGCGAATGGCGTTCGGGCGGCCATGAATCCGAGCTTCCTCGGTGTGAGCGCACGGAGCGGGAGCGTTCCCGGCATCCGTGCGCAGTGTTCATATGCCGTGGAGTGTGGAGGAGAGGATGGCCATCACGAGCGGGGCCACAGAGAGCAGCATGAAGGCCGGAAGCACGCAGACGGCGAGCGGCGCCATGAGGCGCACGCCGAGCGCAGCCGATGCGGCCTGCGCGGCGCTGCGGGCATCCCGTCTGGCCTGCTCGGCTTCAGACCGCAGCAGTTCCACGGTGCCGACGCCCGCGCGCTGGGCCAGGTTCAAGACGGAGTGGACGGCATCCTGATCGGGCGGAGCGAGGGCGAAACGCGAGCATCCGCGAGCCACGCGGGTCAGAGCGCCAGGCGCGGACCCGCCGCCCGACATGGCGACCGCAACGAGTTCGACCGCCAGGCCCGGCATCGGTTCCCGCGGCGTCGCCCGCTTCAGGAGCGCACGGTTCCAGGAGCGTGCGGCGAACAACAGGGCCGCACCGGCGCCCAGGCACGAAAGGCCTGCTGGGGTCGCGACGAGCACATGCAACGTGTCGAATCCCAGGCCTGCACCGAACAGGATGCCGACGGCGGGCAATGCGAGCACAGTGCGTGCCGTTGCCCGCGGTCCGGCCAGTGCGGCATCCCGGTCGCGCTGAGTCTGGCCGAGGTCGCGCAAGGCCGACGCCAGATCGCGCAGCGACTCGGCCAGAGGCGCCCCCGACTCGGTGGCCACTTGGAGGGCGACCGCGAGCCCGCGCCAGGCGAAAGACACCTCCTTCGACTGGCGCGGGCGGCCGAACCGAGGCCTGGGCCCGGCCCGCGTCGCGTCCGCGGCGGCTGCGATGGCCCTTGGCACGTCGCCGCCCCGTCGAGCCGCGATCGCCGCGGCCTTGACGACGGCATTCGTAGGGTTCGGGGTCTCTTTCGGTCCGCCATCGTCGCCGCTCGCCTCCGCAAGGTAGTTCCATGCCGCGCCGGGCGGCACCCCGGCCGCCAGGAGCACGGCCAGCCGCTGTGCGGCATCCGCAACCTCCTCGACAGCCGGTCGGGAGAGTCGCTTCGACTTCACTGGCTGTCGCGCAACTCCCGTCTCGCCAGACCGGCCAGCCCGACCCGCGGACGTCGTCCTCCGGCTCACGGCGCGAGCTCCTGCACCGACAGCCGGCCGCCCGCGTCGAGGCGGAACTCGCCGCAATGCGCCACACGACGCACGCCCGCGACGCGTTCCAGGTGCACGACCAGGTCGAATGCGCTGACCGCCTGACGGGCCGCCGCCGAAGCATCCATCTCAGCGAGCGCACCGAGCGCCTCCAATCTGGCCGGCACATCCTCCATCGAGTTCGCATGCAGGGTGCCGGCTCCGCCGTCGTGCCCGGTATTCAAGGCGGACATGAGGTCGCGGACCTCCGCACCACGGCACTCCCCGACCACGAGACGGTCGGGGCGCATCCGCAGGGCCTCGCGAACCAGGCGGTCCAGGCCGATGGCTCCGGCTCCCTCGAGATTCGCCTGCCGTGCCTCCAGCGCCACGACCTGTGGATGCTGCACGTGCAGCTCCGCGACATCCTCGACGCAGACGATGCGTTCCTCCTCTGGCGCTTCGGCGAGCAGGGCCGACAGGAGCGTGGTCTTTCCGCTTCCTGCTGCGCCGGTGACGAGCAGGTTCGCGCGCCGATGCACGGCCTCGGCGAGGCGTTGACGGTAGACGCCGAGCATGCCCGCGGCATCGAGGTCGTGCAATGCGAATCGGCGGGCGCGTGGCACGCGGATCGAGATCAGCGTTCCGTTCGTCGAAATGGGCGGCAGCACGACGTGCACCCGGATGCCGTCGGCGAGCCGCACGTCCACGCACGGATTCGCCTCGTCGACGTGCCGCCCTCCGAGCGCGACGAGTCGCACGGCGAGCCCACGAAGAGTGCGTTCGTCGCAGGACCAGGCCAGGTCCCGCACCGCGCCCGAGCCGGCATCGATCCAGAGGCCTCCGGGCCCGTTCACGAACACGTCGGTGACCTCCGGAGACGCGACGTACGGCGCCAGCGGTCCGAAGGCCGCCCAGTCGATCGGATGCTGCCGGCCCTCGCTCGTGCCCAGGTCGCGATCCGATCGCTCGAGCATCGCCCCCGAAACCTCCGCGTCGTCTTCCAGAGATTTGCTCGACGAGGTCTCACCTGGCGCGACAGCGCCGCGGGCCGGCGCCTTAGATCGTCGGACGGTGCCGTCATCCCCTGGTGCCGTCAGACGGCCCACACCGGGAGAACGATCAGGTGCCAGGTAACCGGGAGCATGACTTGATGCAGAGTGACCCGGAGTAGGACCCGGTGCGAAGCGGCCCGGAGAATGGCTCAGTGCGGCGGGTGACCCCGAGGCCATCCCACCACCGTCGCCTGAGGTGCCATCGCGCACCCACCAGCCCGCAGCGTCATCCGCGCGGCCGCCCTGCTCTGCGGAGGCGCGTGACGGACGCAGACCACCGGGCCATGGCGTTTCACGGGAGGGCGCACGAGAGCCGGTGCGAGCGCGACCGGGATCCCCACCACTAGGTACGAATCCGGCGGGCGCAGCGGTGTGCGCGACCACGTTGCTCGTCGCGGCTCTTTCGGCCGAGCTGCTGCCGGTGGAGACGTCGTGCGGCGGGAGTCCCATCGGCCTGAACCCTCGCGATGGGGATCGGAGTCGGTCGCCGGACGAGTGCCAGCGATCGCCTCCCTCCCGCACCGTCGGCACGCTAGCTCCAGTTAGGCCGTCACGGCCGACGACGATGTCGCCGGGCGGACCCTCAGGCGGTCGTTCCGGCCTCGATCCCCCGAGCAACGGCGCCGGACCCCGCACGCGCTGCGCGGGAGGGCGGGGAACGAAGGGGACGGTGCTGGAACGGGATCGTGAGGCGACGGGCATGTCGGGACACTACGGATCGCGCCGGACGCCTCTCGCCGCCTCGCGCCCTTCCGTGCAGTATCGGGCGAGCAGCGCCATTGGGGAGGACGAGTACGAGTCGCGCGCCGACGGCCACCGCTGAAGCCCGCACGGCTTAAATGCAAGGGGCGGCACCTATTGGGGGGAACAGGTGCCGCCTCAGCGACGAGGGATTGGGGGGAATCGCTCTCGTCGCACGCCAGAATTATCATTCGGCCGATGGCTAGTGTACGCCATGCGACCTATCGCGCAAGAGGCATTTTCCACTGCCGAGAACGGGGCATCCGGAGGCTTCCATCGCGCACCTGAGGCACCTCCGCGAGGCGGCCAACGCGGCCCATACTGCGGCGTGTGACGGGCATCCGTCGGCCGGTTCGCGACGCAACGGAGCAAACGGTATCGTCGTCAGCGTTGCGCCAGCCGCCCCTTGTCTCACCTCGCGAAGGAGCGAAATCCATGTCTTCAGACACGATCGACAACCTGCTGCACGAGTCGCGCCGGTTCGCCCCCGACCCGGACTTCGCAGCGAATGCGATCGCCAAACCAGAGCTGTACGAGCAGGCGAGGGCCGACCGTCTGCAGTTCTGGGCTGACCAATCCCGCGAGTTGCTGCACTGGCACAAGCCGTTCACACGCACGCTCGACTGGTCCAATCCTCCCTTCGCGAAATGGTTCGACGATGGCGAGCTCAACGTCGCCTACAACTGCCTCGACCGTCACGTGCTCGCCGGCAACGGCGACCGCGTGGCCATCCACTGGGAGGGCGAGCCCGGCGACAGCCGCACCATCACGTACGCGGAGCTGACGGCAGACGTGAAGCGCGCCGCGAACCTGCTCACGAGCCTCGGCGTGCGGGAGGGCGACCGGGTGGCCATCTACATGCCGATGATCCCCGAGGCCGTGGTGTCGATGCTGGCCGTCGCGCGCATCGGCGCCGTCCACTCCGTCGTCTTCGGAGGTTTCAGCGCCGACAGCCTGCGGCAGCGCATCGACGACGCCAACGCGAAGCTCGTGATCACGGCCGACGGCGGATACCGAAAGGGATCCGTGTTCCCGCTCAAAAACGCGGTGGATGCGGCGCTCGCCGACGGTGGAACGAACGTCGAGAGGGTGCTCGTGGTGCGCCGCGGCGGAAACGACGTCGAATGGGTCGAGGGTCGCGACCTGTGGTGGCACGAGGAGCTGCCACTCGTGGACGCGGACCACGAGGCGAAGGCGTTCGCCGCCGAGCATCCGCTCTACATCCTGTACACGAGCGGGACCACGGGTAAGCCCAAGGGCATCGTGCACACGTCGGGCGGCTACCTCACGCAAGCCGCGTACACGCACAAGAACGTCTTCGATCTGCATCCGGAGACCGACGTCTACTGGTGCTCGGCCGACATCGGCTGGGTCACCGGACACACCTACGTGGTCTACGGCCCGCTCGCCAACGGCGCGACGCAGCTGCTCTACGAGGGCACTCCGGAATTCCCCCAGCCCGGACGCTGGTGGCAGCTCATCGAGAAGTACAAGGTGAGCATCTTCTACACGGCGCCTACGGCCATCCGGTCCTTCATGAAGCAGGGACGGCAGATCCCGCAGCAGTACGACCTGTCGTCGCTGCGCGTGCTCGGCTCGGTCGGAGAGCCGATCAACCCCGAGGCGTGGATCTGGTACCGGGAGGTCATCGGAGGCGACCGCACGCCCGTGGTCGACACCTGGTGGCAGACGGAGACCGGAAGCATCATGATCTCGCCGCTGCCCGGTGTGACGACAGCGAAGCCTGGCAGCGCGCAGATCCCGCTGCCCGGAATCTCGGTCGACGTGGTGTCGGATGCCGGTGTGCCCGTCGGCGCCGACGAGGGCGGCCTGCTCGTGATCACCGAGCCGTGGCCGTCGATGCTGCGCGGCATCTGGGGCGACCCTGAGCGGTACAAGGAGACGTACTGGTCGAAGTTCGGCGATGTCTACTTCGCCGGCGATGGAGCCCGGCGCGACAAGGATGGCGACATCTGGCTGATGGGCCGGGTGGATGACGTGATGAACGTCTCCGGCCACCGTCTGTCGACGGCGGAGATCGAGTCGGCCCTCGTCGCGCATCCGTTCGTGGCGGAGTCGGCCGTCGTCGGCGCCTCTGACGAGACGACGGGACAGGCCGTGGTGGCGTTCGTCATCATCAAGGGCAACCAGCGCGAGGCGGCGAGCGCCACGGATGTCAACTCCGAGTTGCGCTCGCACGTCTCGCAGCAGATCGGCGCGATCGCCCGTCCCCGTGACATCTACGTCGTGGAGGAGCTGCCGAAGACCCGCAGCGGCAAGATCATGCGCCGGCTGTTGCGCGATGTCGCCGAGGGACGCCCGGTCGGCGACACGACGACGCTGGCCGACACCACCGTGATGTCGATCATCACCGAGAAGCTCACCGGCGGGGTTGCGCCCTCAGAGGACTGACACGCCGCGGTGCCGCGTCTCGCCGCACCGCGCCGAGTGCCCGGCGTCACGCGGCGCGACGTCACGCCACGCCGGACTTTTGACCATTCGCCGTATGGAAAGCGATGTTTCCGTACGGCGGATCGTCAAAAGTCCGGTGTAGGGCGCACGGTGGATGCGACGAAATCCGCCGCAGCACACGATGAAGTCGGCCGCTGCAGACGACGAAGTCGGCGGCAGCAGTCGTTCGACGTCACTGGAACGGGACCGAATCAGTCGCAGGTGACTTGGTCAGGGGCACACCACACCGTGGCCTGGAGCCCGAGCGCGGTCAACGTGAACGGCGGGGACGTTCGTGCAAGCCTTGGGCGACGGCATCCAAGATCTCTTCCTGGACTGCGGGCCATCTGTTCTCGACGGCGTGCGAGGGATACCTGAAAACGGTGTATCCCTGAAGGTTCAGCCGGCGATCTTGGGCCAGGTCTCTCGCTCGCCTCACGGGATCGCCATGGAACTCGAAGCCATCCACTTGCACTATCAGGCGACTGCCGATCAGACCGTCGACGGGATGGCCGTCCACGTAAACCTGCGGCACCATGACGATGCCGCTCGCTGCGAGTCTCACCCGCATCAGCGACTCTCCACCGGCGTCCGCGCGTCCGTCCACCAGGGCGACCGTCCGTGCGAACCGCCCGCCGAGCACGTGCGCCAGCTGATTCAACTCTTCGAGCGACGTTCGCCTGTTGTGCAGCGCCGAATCGAGAGTTGCGACGGCGTAGTCGAGAGGCTGGCACTGCACGACGTGAACGAGCGCATTCAGAACCGGCTCGATCGCAGCATCCCGACCGGCCGGCCTCGGCAGCTGACCCCAGTGCACCACGAAGTGCGGCATGGGGCGGTGTGGGGAAAAGCCGCGCGGAGCGGAGACATGGAGCCGAGGAACCGACCGCGCCCACAGACCGCACAGGCGCGCTGCCGACACGCAGCTGACTCGCAGACCCAGCGCGGCGGCTGCCCGCAGCTCAGCTGACGCCTCGGGTATAGCAACCCGGTCGCGACCCAGGAGGAGGATCTCGCCAGATGCTGCGGCAGCTCGGATGCGATACGCCGACATGCCGTATCCGCGCAGCGAACGACGATGCATGACGCCACCGTGCGCTCTGACCAGACCGGCGATATCCACCTCGTCATCGTCACCCCCGACTCAGACGGGATGGCTGCCTGCCAGACGAATGTGTACCCGAACATTGGCTTCCGACCGCTGGGGACGGAAAGCCGCGTGTTCCGCCAGACCGGTGACTTGCTGATTCGCCGTACGGAAAGCGCGGTTGCCGTACGGCGAATCGTCAAAACTGCGGTGTACCGCGAATCAGCCGACTGCGACGGCTGGCGCGGCGACGGCTCGCACGGCGAGCCGTCGGCGGGCGGCACGTAGAGCGGCTACTCGAACGCGACGATGAGCTCGATCTCGACCGGCGCATCCAGCGGGAGCACCGCCACGCCGACCGCCGAGCGGGCGTGCCTGCCCGCGTCGCCGAAGATCTCGCCGAGAAGCAGCGACGCCCCGTTGACCACACCGGGCTGACCCGTGAACGACGGATCGGAGGCGACGAATCCCGTCACTTTCACCACCTGGGTGATCCGGTCCAGCGACCCGATCACGGACTTCACGGCGGCGAGGGCGTTGAGGGTCGCGGTGCGGGCGAGATCGCGAGCGTCGTCGGCCGGCACGAGCCCGTGGCCGTCGCCGACCTTGCCCGTGAGCGGCAGAGCGCCGGAGACCATCGACAGCTGCCCGGCGGTGTAGACGAGGGAACCGTCGACGATCGCGGGCACGTACGCCGCGACCGGCGGCACGACGTCCGGAAGCTGGATGCCGAGCTCGGCCAGGCGCTCCTCGTGCGTCGCCATCAGCCCTCCTCGGAGATCGGACGCTTCAGGTAGGCCACGAGCCCGCCCTCAGGGCCGCTCACGACCTGCACGAGCTCCCAGCCCTCGGAGCCCCAGTTGTTCAGGATCGCCGCCGTGTTGTGCACGATGAGCGGCGTGGTCATGTACTCCCACCGAAGCATGGGTCCTTCTTTCTCGCGCACCGGCGTGCGGGTCTGCTGTGTCGATCACGCTGCCGTGGAGCGGCGATAGGAGTCGCGGAACACCACGACGGCAGCGCATCCAAGGCAACCTCATCGCGATGCCGCGCGCAACTGCGTCACATCCCGCAGAGCCGCGCCGCGAACCCTCTGCTCCTCCTCCACACGCGACCGCCAAGGCCCGCTTTCCCGCGGCGGCCGCCGAACGAGCGGTTTGCCAGGTTCTGCCGATAGCCTGTGGCGCATGTCTGCCCAAAAACCCACGGCTAGAGGTGCGCTCGGCGCACTGGGGGCGTTCGTCGGAATGAGCGTCGTCGCCGGCCTTCTTGTGACAGCAGCGGTGACTCCTGCGATCGCGGTCACCGGCATGGCCGCCAGTGACGGCATCGGCGCGTTCGACGGCCTCCCCGAATACCTCGAGATCGGCGCCCTTCCCCAGGTCTCGACCATCTACGCGAACCAGGGCGGACAGCCCGTTCCGATCGCCACCTTCTACCAGCAGAACCGCGTCGAGGTGGGCTGGGACGACATCGCACAGGTGATGAAGGATGCGACGATCGCCACCGAAGACCCGCGCTTCTACCAGCACGGCGGCATCGACCTCGAGGGCACGACGCGTGCCATCGTGCTGACGGGACTCCTGCACAAGTCCACGTCGGGCGGATCATCCATCACCCAGCAGTACGTGAAGAACGTCAAGGTGCAGCAGTGCGAGGCGCTGAACAAGATCGTCTCCGGTCCCACCGAGGCTGAGCAGAAGAAGCGTCAGGCCGCTCAGGACAAGAAGTACGAGGACTGCTACAACGCCGCGACAGACCCGACGATCTCCCGCAAGGTCGAGGAGATGAAGCAGGCCATCGGGCTCGAGAAGAAGTACTCGAAGAACGACATCCTCAAGGGGTACCTCAACATCGCAGGATTCGGCGGATCCGTGTACGGAGTCGAGTCGGCGGCCCGCTACTACTTCGGTGCCACCGCGAAGACCCTCACGCTCCCGCAGGCGGCGACGCTGGTCGCGATCGTGAACAACCCGGCGAATCTCCGCATCGATCAGGATAAGGCGACGAACCCGGGCAACAACGCCGAGAACGGGTTCAAGCGCACGCTTGAGCGTCGCGACTACGTGCTGCGCAGCATGCTGAAAGCCCACAAGATCACGCAGAAGCAGTACGACGATGCGGTGAAGACCAAGATCGAGCCCAAGATCACGCCGCAGCCCAACGGATGCGAGACCGCCGCGCAGTACAACGCGGCCTACTACTGCTCCTGGGTTCGGGACCTGATCTCCGAGGACACCGGGCTCGGCAAGACCGCGGCCGCTCGCGACGCGCTGCTGCGCGCCGGCGGTCTGAAGATCTACACGCCGCTCAACCTGGACATCCAGAACGTCGCGCAGCAGTCGCTGAGCAGCTATGTGCCCGGCTCGCGTCCTGGCGTCGCCATCGGCGGCTCGAACCTCTCGGTCGAGGTCGGCACCGGTCGCGTCATCTCGATGGTGCAGAACACGAGCTACACCGCTGTGGACAACGGCGACCCGAACTCCACGAGCATCAACTACAACACCGACTTCAACGAAGGCGGCTCAGGCGGCTTCCAGACTGGATCCACCTACAAGCTCTTCACGCTGCTGGAGTGGCTCAAGGAGGGCCATTCCATCAACGACCGGATAACGGCGCCCTCCGCCCGCACCACGTTCCCCGCGAGCAAGTGGCACACGACGTGCTCGGACACCTCGCCGGTCGCATCCTGGACGGTCGAGAACGACGGCCCGGGTGAAGGCGGCACGATGAGCGTCTCGAGCGCCACAGCGGAGTCGGTGAACACGGCGTTCGCGATCATGGGCACCAAGCTCGACCTCTGCGGCATCCGTCAGAGCGCCGTCAACATGGGCATCCACCCCGCCAGCGACAAGGTGTGGACCACCGACGCCGCCGGCAACGAGGTGCAGGTTCCCAACCCGCTGCTCGGCAACCCTGCTGCGATCCTCGGCACGAACAACCTCTCGCCGCTGACTCTCGTCACCGCGTATGCGGGAGTCGCGAACGGCGGAAAGTGGTGCACGCCTGTCGGCATCGACAAGATCGTGGGCGCAGACGGCAAGGACCTCCCGGTCACGCCGACGAAGTGCACGCAGGGCGTGGATCCGAACGTGGCCGCCGGCGCGATCAAGGCCCTCCAGGGCGTCGTCTCGAGCGGCACGGGAACCATCGCGAACCCGCACGACGGTGTTCCGATCCTGGGCAAGACGGGTACGACCGACTCCGCCGCGCAGAACTGGTTCGTCTCGTCCACGACCAAGACGGCGACGGTCTCCTGGGTCGGTCAGACGAAGCAGACCAACGGAAACTGGGTCAACTTCGGCAACTTCAGCCTGAACGGCGACAACGGACGCAACGCCAAGCTCCACGTCGCCAAGCCGGTGATCGCAGCACTCAACAAGCTGTACGGCGGTGACCCGTTCCCGCAGGCGACCGGAAGCGTTCTGCAGGCCAAGCAGGTGACGGTGCCCGACCTGACGGGCAAGTCGCCCGCAGACGCGCAGTCCACGCTCGAGGGCCTGGGCTTCGCGTACCAGGACGGCGGCCCTGTCGACTCGGCGCTGCCAGCGGGCGTCGTCGCGAGCACCAACCCGCCTGCCGGCAGCAGTGTCGGCATCGGTGCGGTGGTCACGGTGTACACGTCGAAGGGGAATCAGAAGGCGGTACCCGACGTCACCGGCAAGTCAGGCCAAGATGCTGCCAAGGTTTTGAGCGACGCCGGATTCAACGTGGCTTGGGCAAGCGGAAGCGATCCGACCGGCACGGTCGTCTCTACCGATCCGGCTGCGAATACCCCTGCCGCCACCGGCTCGACGGTCACGATCAAGACCGCGAAGAACAACGGAGGCGGCGGCAACGGAGGAAACGGAGCCAACGGATGACAGTACGCCGGGGCGCGAGTGCGATCGGAACGGTTGCACTCGTCGCCGGCGCGGCATCCATGGGTGCTCTGATCTGGGGCACGCTCATCGAGCGCAGGTGGTATGCGCTGCGGCAGGTGAGCGCTCCTGTGCTGCCCTCCGGCTCGAAACCGGTCCGGGTGCTGCATCTCAGCGACCTGCACATGGCGCCCTGGCAACGCGACAAGCAGGAGTGGATCCGTTCACTCGCGTCCTACGCGCCCGATCTGATCGTCGACACGGGCGACAACCTCGGGCACGAGCGCGGCTTCGACGGCGTGAAGTACGCGCTCGACGCGTTCAAGGGTGTCCCGGGCGTGTTCGTGAACGGGTCGAACGACTACTACGGGCCGATCCCGAAGAACCCAATGCGGTACTTCAGCGGCCCTTCCACCCTGCACGCGAAGCCGTCCAACCTGGACACCGGTGAGCTCACCGGATACTTCGCGAACGAGCTGGGCTGGCTGGACCTGAACAACCGCGCGGGTGCGCTCACGCTGAACGGGACGCGACTCGAGCTGTTCGGGGTGGACGACCCGCACCGCAATTTCGATCGGCTGGACACGGTGACGGGCGAGCTCGACGAGCTCAGGGCATCCGAGGAGACCGATGGCGGCTGGCGCGACGGCGGTCGCGACGGCCGCCCGGGGGCCACTGTCGCGATCGGCGTCGCGCACGCGCCGTACCGGCGCATCCTCGACTCCTTCGTCACCAACGGAGCGAGCATGATCTTCGCGGGACACACCCACGGCGGTCAGGTCTGCGTGCCCGGCTTCGGCGCGCTCGTGACCAATTGCGACCTCCCGCGCCGCCAGGCGAAGGGCCTCAGCACCTGGACGCACGCACTCCGTGTCGCGTACCTGAACGTCTCGGCCGGTCTCGGCACGTCGATCTACTCTCCCGTGCGCTTCGCCTGCAGGCCGGAAGCATCCCTCGTCACTCTCGTCCCGCACGACACGCCCTTCGACGGACCGAACGTCCGCTGACCGCCGCGTCGCCGACGCGCCGCCACCGGAGCAAACGTCCGCTGACCGTTCGGTCGCCGTCTAGCCTCCACCGCCGAGCAAACGTCCGCTGGCCTCCGGCTCCCACGAGCCGCCACGGAGCAAACGTCCCCTGACGTCCGGGCCGCCCGCGGGCCGCCGCGGGGCGAACGTCCCCTGACGTCCAGGTTGTGGACGAGCCTCCTCCTCGGAGCGAACGTCACCTGAATCGCGGCTCGCTGATGCACCACCGCGTTCTCTGAGAAACGACATAGTCCACGCTGATCGACGGGTCAGAGTGGCCGCGTACGGTGCTCGGGTGAAGACCACTGGCACATTCTGGGGAGCGCTCGCGGCCTTCGTCGGCATGAGTGCTGTGGCAGGTGTCCTCGTCGTGGCGGCGGTGACTCCCGCGGCGGCGGTCACCTCGCTCGCGGTGAGCGACGCGACGAACACGTTCGACGGGCTCCCCGATTACCTGGCCTTGCAGCCACTGGATCAGACGACCACCTTCTACGCCTCCAAGGGCGGACAGAAGGTGCCGATCGCCACCTTCTACGCGCAGAATCGGCAGGATGTCTCATCCGCCCAGATCGCGCAGACCGTCAAGGACGCCGCCGTCGACACCGAGGATCCGCGCTTCTACTCGGAGGGCGGCATCGACGTCTACGGAACCATCCGCGGGGCCATCGCGACCTCGACGGGCGGTGACGTGCAGGGCGGTTCGTCGATCACGCAGCAGTACGTGAAGAACATCCTCGTGCAGCGCTGCGACGAGAACGACCAGGTGGATCCCAGCGCGTCGGCGGCGGAGCAGAAGAAGCAGCGGGCGAAGTTCGAGCAGTGCTACGAAGACGCCGCGGGCGTCACGGTGTCACGCAAGCTGCAGGAGATCAGGTACGCCATAGGCCTCGACAAGCGGTACAGCAAGACCGACATCCTGCGCTCGTATCTCAACATCGTCGGGTTCGGCGGTCAGATCTACGGTGTGCAGGCTGCGGCGAAGTACTACTTCGGCGTCGATGCGAAACACCTCTCGCTCCCCCAGTCCGCGACCCTCGTCGCCATCCTGAACAACCCGAACTACCTGCGCATCGACGACGGATCGATCAAGCCCGACGACTCGGCGACCGACAACAACTCGAAGAACGGCTTCGCGGCCACGAAGGCGCGCCGTGACTACGTGCTGCAGCGGATGCTCGTGCACAAGTCGATCACGAAGGCCCAGTACAAGCAGGCGGTCGCCACGCCCATCACGCCGAAGATCACGCCGACGCCCTCAGGATGCCAGTCCGCTGTCGCGTACGACGCCGGCTTCTTCTGCGACTACGTGAAACACGTCATGCTGCAGGATCCCGCGTTCGGCAAGACCGCCGACGAGCGGCAGCTGCGATTCCAGCGCGGCGGAATGAACGTCTACACCACCCTGAACCTCGACCTGCAGAACACGGCGCAGCACGCGCTCAGCGCGTACGTGCCGTCATCCGACGCGCAGGTGGACGTCGGCGGCGCGAACGTCTCCGTCGAGGTGGGCACCGGCCGCATCGTCACCATGGTGGAGAACAAGTCGTTCGATGACACGGGCTCCGGCGGCGCAGGATCGACCGCGATCAACTACAACACCGACAACGCCTATGGCGGGTCCAACGGCTTCCAGACCGGCTCCTCGTTCAAGGCATTCGACCTCGCGGCGTGGTTCGAGGCGGGCCACACGGCGTACGAGAGCGTGAACGCGCACTATTCGGGGTATCCGTTCCCGTTCAGCGACTTCACCGCGTCGTGCCAAGGCGGAAGGCTGAGCGGCGGTTCCTATCCGGTCAGCAACGACTCGTCGTCGGAGGGCGGCACCATGTCGGTGCTGCAGGCCACCGAGGAGTCCGTCAACACGGCCTTCATGCAGATGGCGACGCAGACCGACCTGTGCAGCATCGCGAACGTCGCGAAGGCCCTCGGCGTGCACTCGGCTTCTCCCACGACCAACCCGTTCCAGATCGTGCCGTCGATGGTGATCGGAACGAACTACATCGCGCCGCTCACCATGGCCACGGCCTACGCGGGCATCGCGAACAACGGCAAGTTCTGCAGCAATGTCGCGATCGACAAGATCGTGACCACGAGCGGCGCGAGTGTAGCGGTGCCGAAGTCCACGTGCACGCAAGCGATCCCCTCCACGGTCGCGGCCGCGCTGGCATGGACGCTCGAGCACGTGCTCACCGCGGGCACGGCCACCTCGGCCAACCCGCACGACGGCACACCGACTCTGGCGAAGACGGGAACGACCGACAGCTACCAGCAGAACTGGCTCGTCACCTCGAGCTCCAAGGTCGCCAACGCCATCTGGGTCGGCCAGATCTCAGGCTCGCACGACCTGCGCGACTACGACTACAACGGCACCGAGCTCGCGTACGCAAAGTTCTACGCGGACCGGCAGATTCTTGCCGCTCTGGATGCCAACTACGGCGGTTCCGAGTTCACGTCGCCTCCTAACTCGCTCCTGTACGGGTCGAGCAAGGGTTCGAGCACGCAGTCCGGTGCCGGAAACAGCAGTGACAACGGCAACGGCGGAGCGGGCAACGGTGGCGCCAACGGCGGTGGGGGTCCCTCGACGCCCGGCAACGGCAACGGCGCCCCGACGAACGGCGGCGGAGGCACAGGTGCGAGCGATGGCGGCCAGGGCTCGGGATCGGGCGGTCCCGGCGCCGGGACGGGGCAAGGTACCGGAACCGGCCAGGGCGGCGGCACCAACCCGCCGTCGACGGGCGGGTAGTGCGACCGCCGTTGAGCCTATCGAAACCGGTACCGCCGAGACCTGTACCGCCGGTTGAGCCTGTCGAAACCGGTACCGCCGGTTGAGCTTGTCGAAACCGACCGGTGGGTGAGCTGGTTTCGACAGGCTCAACCAGCGGTACAGAGAGCTGGTTTCGACAGGCTCAACCAGCGGGACGACGACCTGGTCTCGACAGGCTCAACCAACGGCACGGAGCGCTGGTCTCGACAGGGGCGACCGGGGCGGAGAGAGGCGGTCGCCGACATCCGCCATGTCAACCCGGGAAATGACGGCGAGCCGAGCGTAGCCTCGAAAGGGTGACGCATCCACGCTTGCAAGCCTGGGGGGCTCTCGGAGGGTTCATCGCCATGAGCGCGGTGGCCGGCATCCTCGTCGTCAGTGCGGTGACGCCTGCAGTGGCCGTCGCCTCGCTGGCCGTGAGCGACGGCACAGGGATGTTCGACGGGCTGCCCGACTACCTCGCCCCGCAGGCTCTGGACCAGACCACCACCTTCTACGGGACCCAGGGCGGCAAACCCGTGCCCATCGCCACGTTCTATGCGCAGAACCGCGAGGACGTGCCGTGGGACGGCATCGCGCAATCCGTGAAGGACGCGGCCGTGGCGACCGAGGATCCGCGCTTCTACACCGAGGGCGGAATCGACTTCGTCGGCACGGTGCGTGGCGCGTTGTCCACGGCGACGGGCAAGGACGTGCAGGGCGGGTCATCCATCACGCAGCAGTATGTGAAGAACATCCTCGTGCAGCGCTGCGAGCAGAATGACGCCGTCGACCCGGATGCCGACCCCGCCGTGCAGAAGAAGCAGCAGGCGAAGTTCGAGGCCTGCTACACGGATGCGACGGGCGTTACCGTGCAGCGCAAGGTGCAGGAGATCCGGTACGCGATCGGGTTGGACAAGCGCTACAGCAAGGATCAGATTCTGCTCAGCTACCTCAACATCGTGGGGTTCGGCGGACGCGTGTACGGCATTCAGGCGGCAGCCGAGTACTACTTCGGCACGGATGCGAAGTCGCTCACGCTTCCGCAGGCGGCCACGCTTATCGCCATTCTGAACAACCCGAACTATCTGCGCATCGACGATCAGTCGAGCTCGTCGACGAACGTCGCCGCGAAGGGCTTCCCTGCCACGCTCGAGCGCCGCAACTACGTGCTCAAGCGCATGTACGTCAACCACAAGATCACGAAGGACCAATACCAGCAGGCCACGGCGACGAAGATCGAGCCGCACATCACGCCGAAGGAGTCCGGATGCACCAGCGCTGTGCAGTTCGACGCCGGCTTCTTCTGCGACTACGTGCGGCGCATCATGCTGCAGGATCCAGCCTTCGGCAAGACGGCCGAGCAGCGGCAGGCGCAGTTCCAGCAGGGCGGGCTCAAGGTGTACACCACCTTGAATCTCGACCTGCAGAACACGGCCCAGGCGGCGCTGAGCAACTACATCCCTCCCACGTACGGCAACCTCGACCTGGGCGGCGCCAACGTCTCGATGGAGGTCGGCACCGGGCGTGTTGTGACGATGGTGGAGAACAAGCAGTTCAACGACACGAGCAGCGCTCCGCCCGGCACGACGTCGGTGAACTACACGACCGACTACGCGTACGGCGGCTCGAGCGGCTTCCAGACCGGCTCCTCGTTCAAGGCCTTCGACCTCACCGCGTGGCTGGAAGCAGGCCACACGCTGTACGAGTCGGTGAACGCGAACGTCCACTCGTTCCCCGAGTCGCAGTTCGCGACGTGCGGTGACGGCTTCGGCAACGTGGTCTGGAATGTGGCGAACGACGAGTCATCCGAGGGCGGGTACATGTCGGTGCTCCAGGCCACCGAGGCATCCGTGAACACGGCGTTCGCCATGATGGCCACCAAGCTGAACCTGTGCAGCATCTCGAACGCAGCGCAGGCTCTCGGCGTGCACACCGCGAACCCAGCGCCGGCGGATGAGGGTGGCAACCCGTGGGTGATCAACCCGCCGATGGTCCTCGGAACCAACTACATCTCGCCGCTGACGATGGCGCAGGCCTACGCCGGCATCGCGAACGGCGGCAAGATGTGCACCCCGATCGCGATCGACAGGGCCGTGGATGCCAACGGCAAGGACATCGCGGTTCCCAAGACCACCTGCACACAGGCGATCCCCGCGAACGTCGCCGCCACGGTCGCGTGGGCGCTCGAGCATGTGCTGACCGCAGGCACCGCGACGGGCGCCAACCCGCACGACGGCGTGCCCATCATGGGCAAGACCGGTACCACCGACTACGCCCACGAGAACTGGCTCGTCACCTCGACGTCGAAGGTGGCGCAGGCCACCTGGATCGGGCTCATCTCGGGCGCTACGGACATGCACTACGTGTATTTCAAAGGCATCCAGGGCAACAACGTGAAGTTCTCGGTGGTGAAGCAGATCCAGGCGGCGCTCGACGGCGTGTATGGCGGCTCGCCGTTCCCGGCTCCGGACAACAAGCTGATCTACGGCAGCGGCGGGTCCAAGGGTCCATCGACCAACAGTCCCGCACCGACCAATCCCGGCAACAGAGGTGGGGGCAACGGCGGCAATCCGGGCAACGGGCCCAATCCGCCGACGCAGTCCGACGGCGCTGGAGACACGGGCGGAGGCCAGGGCGGCCCAGCAGGACCCGGTGGCGGCCCTGGCGACGGGCCAGGAGGCGGCGGAGACACCGGAGGCGCGCCCGGCGGCGGCACGAACCCCTGAGCCGGGGGCGGTACGAACCCCTGAGCCGCGCCGCGCTCCCCGGCGGGCACGGAGCGATGTCTGAGCGAGTCGTTCCTGGTCGTCCGCCCCTCGGCCACCGTGTATTCTTATGGAGGCCTTCGGGCCACCGGGGTGTGGCGCAGCTTGGTAGCGCGCTTCGTTCGGGACGAAGAGGCCGTGGGTTCGAATCCCGCCACCCCGACCCAGCAGAAGAGGGACCGCGGCACGCGCTCGGTCCCTCTTTCCTTATCGTCCGACGGGCCCTCAGCACTTGGGCCGCTCTGGCCGTTCGCCTGTGGCGAGGCACGCAGGGCGGCGGGCGGCGGCCGAGGGCTGACCAAGCGTCGGCGTGTTTCGTCACAGGGTGGTCGGCATCGACGGGCCGTGCTTGGCTGGCATGGTGTCGGGACTGCATCGCATCAACGAGGCCATCGGCCGGATCACCGGCTTCCAGCTGCGCAGGGTGCCACGTCGATCATCCGGTAGGAACGCGCCCCGGCCATCGTCGGCGTCGCCGGACCGGACAGGGCCGAAGGCCGTGCCGCCGCCGAAGATTCCGAGCGACTTCGACGACGAGCTGGCGACGATCATCCGTGCCGTCGCGCCGTTCACCATGACCAGCGTCGACAAGCTGCACGCTTTGATCACGGCGACGCGCTACGTTGTGAGATACCAGATCCCGGGCGACGTCGTCGAGTGCGGCGTCTGGCGCGGGGGAAGCATGCACGCGGTCGCGCGCACCCTTGCCGCTTGCGGTGACCTCGGTCGAGAGCTCTATCTCTACGACACCTTCGAGGGGATGACCGAACCCACCGAGCAGGATCTCCGGTGGGACGGGGCGCATCCCTCGCAGTGGCTGGAGCACTCGGCGGACCACAAGCGCGACAGTGCGATCTGGGCGTACGCGTCGCTCGAGGAGGTGAAGGCCGGCTTCGCCGACGTGCCGTATCCGGAGGAGCGGCTGCATTTCGTCAAGGGACCGGTGGAGCAGACCGTTCCGGGCATCCTGCCCGAGAAGATCGCGCTCCTGCGCCTGGACACCGACTGGTACAGCTCAACGGCGCACGAACTCGAGCACATGTACGACCGGCTCGTGCCGGGCGGTGCTGCTGCTGGATGACTACGCGCATTGGCAGGGCGCCAGGAAGGCCGTCGACGAGTGGCTGGACCGCACGGGCGAGAAGCTCCTTTTGCAGCGCATGGGCGGCGGCAGGATCGCCGTCAAGCCGGGCAACGTGTCATGAGCGCCGTTTCGCGACGGATGTCCGCCGCTTCGGCATCGTGTCTCTCCCGTGGACTCAGGCGAAGAGGTCCGCGACGAGCTCGAGCGAGTGCACACGGGCGTCGGGTTCCGCAGCACCCGAGGCGATCATGAGCTCGTCAGCCCCGGTCGAGGACAGCAACGACGCGAGGCGGTCACGCACGACCTCGGGCGTTCCGTACGCCTGTCGCGCATTGCGCGCGGCGATGAAGTCGAGTTCCAGCTGGCTGAACTCGTAGGCCGACGCCTCGGCCACCGAGACCGGTTCCGGCTTCTGCCCCCTGCGCATCTGCAGGAAGGAGATGGCGGCGGGCAGCGACTGCCTGTGCACCTCCTCCGGGTCCTCGTTCGCCAGCACCGTCACAGCGATCATGGCGTGCGGCTCCTGCAGCGTCTCACTGGGCTGGAACCGCTCGCGGTACAGCTTCAGGGCCTCCTCGGTGTGCTCGCCCGCGAAGTGGTGCGCGAAGGCGAAGGGCAGCCCGAGCGCCGCAGCGACCTGAGCGCTGTATCCGCTGGAGCCGAGCAGCCAGATCTCCGGCTGGTCGCCGAGCCCCGGCACGGCACGGATGCCTGCCAGCGGGTCGTTCGGTCCGAAACCGCCGGTGAAGAAGCCGATCAGGTCGAGGAGCTGCTGCGGAAAGTCCTCGGCACCGAGGGCATCCGCGCTTCGCCGCAGCGCAGCCGCCGTCACCTGGTCGGTGCCTGGAGCACGTCCGATGCCGAGATCGATGCGGTCGCCGTACAGCGAACGCAGCGTTCCGAACTGCTCGGCCACCACGAGCGGAGCGTGGTTCGGAAGCATCACTCCCCCGCTGCCCACTCGGATGCGTTCGGTGCGGGCCGCGATGCCGGCGATCAGCACGGCGGGCGCACTCGAGGCGACGGCAGGCATCCCATGGTGCTCGGCGACCCAGAAGCGGTGGAAGCCGAGCGACTCCGCGGCCTGCGCCAGACGGATGCTGCCCGCGACCGCATCCGCATTCGTCGCTCCCGCCTCTCGCGACGCGAGATCGAGCACGTTCAGCGGCACCTTGCGCAGTTCGGTCACCTTCAGTTCAACCGCCTGCACTCATCAGGATTCCCAGGCCGGTCATTCCGCCGCGCTTCATTCCGTCACGACGGCAGCGACGGCGCTGATCTCCAAGAGAGCGCCGGGAACACCGAGACCGGCGACACGCGCGGCCGTGACGAGTGGCGGAGAGCCCTGGCGTCCGAGCCTGGACGCGATGGCGCCGTAGGCCGCTCTCAGGTCTGCGTGCTCGTCGAAGAGGATGGTCCACTGGATCACGTCGTCGAGGGTCGCGCCGGCCGCGTTCAACGCCACGATCGCGTTCTCGAGCGCACGCACCGACTGGGCCGCGACGTCATCGGAGACGACCTTTCCGGTCTCGTCCACTCCGTTCTGACCCCCCAGATACACGGTCATCGCACCAGGGGGCACGACAGCGACATGGCTGAATGCCGGCGAGTTGACGAGTCCGGCCGGTTGCAGGAATTCGATGGGCATGGTCACAGCGTGGCGCGCACGTCCGACATTCGGTTCGCCAGCGAGACGAAGAGAACGCGCATCTACGTGAAGTCGGCGTCGGGCTCGGACGCGTACGCGACGGCCTCCGAGGTGAGCGGCCAACGACGCCGTCCGTTGTTGAGCACGCCGCCGCTCTCCTGCAGGTAGCACGCTCCGCACAGCGATTCGTAGACGACGTCGTCGCCGTCCTCGATCGCGACCTGGTCGCCGTCGAAGACGAAGACACCGTTGATCGTGCGGGCGTTGAAGATGGCCTTGCGCCCGCAGCGGCAGATGGTCTTCAGCTCCTCGAGGCTGTGCGCCACCTCGAGCAACCGTCTGCTGCCCGGGAATGCGACGGTCTGGAAATCCGTGCGGATGCCATATGCCAGAACCGGAATGTCTTCGAGGATCGCGATGCGCAGCAGGTCGTCGACCTGCGCCTCGCTGAGGAACTGCGCCTCATCCACGAGGAGGCAGCTCACGTCACGACCGAAGCGCGACATCGTGCGTTCGCGCAGCACCTGGAAGCGGTGGTAGAGGTCGGCATCCGGGTCGATGGTGAAGTCCGCGTTTCGTTCGACCCCGAGGCGCGACACGATGCCCGCGTCACCCTTGGTGTCGATCGCGGGCTTCGCCAGCAGCACCCGATGACCGCGCTCTTCGTAGTTGTAGGCAGCCTGCAGAAGCGCCGTGCTCTTGCCGCTGTTCATCGCCCCGAACCGGAAGTACAGTTTCGCCACCCCGTCATCGTAGAGCCCGTCATCGGCGAGGGCAGCGATGCGGCACGGGCGCAGTCGACGACGGCACCGATCAGGTCAGGTACCCGTCCTGCGCCGCGACGACGATCAGGTCGGATATCCGTCCTCGGTCGCCGCGACGATCAGGTCAGGTACCCGTCCTCGGCCGCTCTGCGGATCAGGTCCGACCTCGTGCTCGTCGGCCGTCCCGCCCGCGTGTACTTCTCGCGCACCCTCCGCAGGTACGTCTTCGCCGTCTCGAACTGCACGTTCATCTGCTCGGCGACCTGCGAGGTCGAGCTCCCCTCCACGTAGAGCACCAGCGCCCTCTTCTCCCCGTCGCTCAGCTTGGGCTTGGCGACCGGGCGCGAGCTCGACGTGACCTGGTGGGGCTCGGCGGTGTCGGCATCCGCGAGCCCCATCACGGCCTTCGCGGTCGCCATGACCTCGCGCACCGGCTGCGCTTTCGACAGGAAGGCGAGAGCACCGGCTCCCAGGCAGCGCTCACGCTCCTCCGGCGTGTCGAGGGCGGTGAGCACGATGACGGATGCGCCGGCAGCGCGACACGTTCGCACCCGGGCCTCGATCGACACCTTCTCGGCGAGGTTGAGGTCCATGAGCACGAGGTCGGTGGGAAACGCCGGCGAATGCACCAGCTCCACCCAGGTGGGCGCAGCGACGGCGAGGTCGAAGAGCGGCTCATGCTCGCGGATCCAGTTCGAGAGACTGTCGAGCAGCAGTTCGTGGTCGTCCAGGATGCCCACGCGCACGCGGGCTCCCGACTCACGCGGTGGCAAAGCCGAACCTCATCGTCATGATGGATCCCTTCCTCGTGATCGTGGCGTCAGGGCTGAACGAGCGCAGCACGCTGACGAACGGGCGTGCTGTGCGGCGCGCGAGCCCCCAGTCGGCAGTGATGCCGGCGGACAGCTCGAGCCGAGCCCGCCCGGCATCTACCCCGGGTTCCGGCAGCAGGACGAGACGCACGTCAGCGGCGTCGATCGCGCCGCGTCTGAGCAGCTCGAGCAGGCACGCGCTGAAAGCCGCTCGTTCGGGAGCGCGCAGGAGTGGCAGCAGCCTCTCCGGGTCGTACACGTCATCGGGCTGAAGGTGCGCATCGGCGAGCAATCTGTCCACCCACGTGGTGCGCAGTTCCGCCAGCGCCTGCCCCCGCAGGTGAGCGGCGACGGCTGCCGCCGTCGCGACGTCGTCGGGGGCGATCACGCCGCGTTCGGCGATGGATGCCAGCAGCGGCAGGGTCGCCCTGCGCAGCTCCTCGAGCTGGGCGCGACGCAGCGCATCCTGTTCCAGCAGACGGAACTCCGGCTCCAGGGCTCGCATCCCCCGCTCGGATGACGCCGTCCAGTCCGCGCTGAACCGGATGACGACGAAACCGCTCGTGGCGGCGACGGCCGCGAGCACCAGCACCGGAGTCGCGGCGACCACCCCGTACACGTACGGCGTGGTGGAGATGCGCAGTGCGGGCTGCTCGCCGGCGAGTGTGCCGACGACGAGGCCACCGGCCAGGCCGAAGAGGATGATCTCCCACGGCGGCCGCAGCCAGACGAGCCCGAAGACGATGAGCGCGACGGCGATCTGACCCCAGTCGTCCTGCACCATGCGATTCCTGCCCCACATCGACAGGGAGGACACCACGGCCGCCGCGACCGCGGTGCCCACGACCAGCACGGCGCCGCCTCGGTCGAGACGGCCGACGCTGGGGTGCGCCGCCACCGACAGCTCGACGCCGGCCGCGACGAGCAGGAGAAGCGCGACGACCGCGAGCACGGGCGACACCACCTGATCCCGGTGGAGGATGCTTTGCACCACCGCGTAGGCGACGGCGGCCCCGGACGTGAGGGGCGTCATCGCCCAGGCTGCGGTCGCTCCGATCGGATCCAGCCGGTTCGGCGGGCGGTCGAACGTCGCTTCGCTCATGCGGCGCCGGCTTCCGTTGCAGCGGGTACCACCATGAGCACGGACGTTCCCGCTCCCGGACGCGAGAACACCGAGACGGATCCTCCCACGCGTTCCACCCGCTCGATCACAGAGTGGAGCAGGCCCATGCGGTCGTTGCCCTCCGCTTTCAGGGTCCCGACGTCGAAGCCCCGGCCGGGATCGACCACGACGAGCGAGACCGCGCCCCCCGAGGCCGACAGCATGACCTCGGCCGACGACTGCCCGGAGTGCTTGAGCACGTTGACGAGGCATTGCCTGGCGGCCAGTCCGATCGCGCGCCGGGCGTCGTTGTGCAGGAACGTGTAGGGGGCCGGATCACCCGAGACCTCGACCACGAGTCCCGCGTCGCGTGCCTGTTCGATCGCCTGCGCGAGCTCGGTGGCGCCCCAGCCGCCCTCCTCCGCCGAGCTCTGCGCGTCCGCGCGCTGCGCATCCTCCGTCCAGTGCAGGATGTCCGCCTGCAATCGTTCCCGGAACCGCTCGGGCACGGGTCCCGGCACCGCGGTGGCGATCGCGGCGAGTTCGCTGAGCGTGGTGTCGTGCAGCTCGGCTCGCAACTCGCCCGCGAGGGCCCGGCGCAACTCGTCGGCGTGCTGCTGGCGGAGCATCCGCATGATCGAGGCGTGGGCGCTGCGGTACACCCCCTGCGTCAGGCTGGAGAACAGCAGCAACGTCATGAACAGCACGTATGCGCCGAGCGAGATGGCGTCGAACCGGAACTCCCTGCCCGCCACGGCGGCTGCGGCGAAGACGGCCAGGTCGCCGATGGCGTAGGCGATCG
>NZ_DASZVF010000081.1:0-49583 GCF_035547335.1 Humibacter sp.
ACGGCCGGCCTTGCCCCAGTTGATGTTCGCCTGCTCGGCGTTGCCGACCTCGCCGACGGTGGCGCGGCAGCGCACGTCGACGCGACGGATCTCGCCCGAGGGCATACGCAGCGTGGCGTAGGCGCCTTCCTTACCCAGCAGCTGGATGCTGACACCGGCCGAGCGGGCCAGCTTGGCACCGCCGCCCGGACGCAGCTCCACAGCGTGGATGACGGTACCGGCCGGGATGTTGCGCATCGGCAGGTTGTTACCCGGCTTGATGTCCGCGTTGGGGCCCTGCTCGATGACGTCGCCCTGCTTGAGGTCCTTGGGGGCGAGGATGTAGCGCTTCTCGCCGTCCACGAAGTGCAGCAGCGCGATGTTCGCGGTGCGGTTCGGGTCGTACTCGATGTGCGCGACCTTGGCGTTCACGCCGTCCTTGTCATTGCGACGGAAGTCGATGACGCGGTACTGGCGCTTGTGCCCGCCGCCGATGTGGCGCGTGGTGATGCGGCCCTGGTTGTTGCGGCCGCCGGTCTTGGACAGCGGGCGCAGCAGCGACTTCTCGGGCGTCGACCGGGTGATCTCGGCGAAGTCGGCCACGGACGAGCCGCGGCGACCTGGGGTCGTGGGCTTGTACTTGCGAATAGCCATGGTTGTTCCCTTGCTCCCTAGCCGACAGCCGTGAAGATGTCGATGGAACCGGACTTGAGGGTGACGATGGCGCGCTTGGTGTCCTTGCGCTTGCCTGTGCCGAAACGGGTGCGGCGCGTCTTGCCCTGACGGTTCAGAGTGTTGACGGATGCGACCTCGACCTTGAAGATCTTCTCGATCGCGAGCTTGATCTCGGTCTTGTTCGAGCGGGTGTCGACGAGGAAGGTGTACTTGCCCTCGTCGATGAGCGAGTAGCTCTTCTCGGACACGACCGGTGCGATGATGACGTCGCGCGGGTCCTTGTTGATGGCGGGCATGTTAGGCGCTCACCTCTTCCTTCTTCGTCGCTGCGGCCTTCTGCTTGGCTGCGACGAAGGAGTCGAAAGCAGCCTTGGTGAAGACGATGTCGTCGGAGACGAGCACGTCGTAGGCGTTCAGCTGGTCGTACGAGATGGTGTGCACCGTCGGCAGGTTGCGCACGCTCTTCACGCCGGTCTCGTCGTCACGCTCGGTCACGACCAGAACGTGCTTCGAGGCGGCGATGCCGGACAGCAGCGCGACGGCATCCTTCGTCGAGGGCGAATCGCCGGCGACGATGGACTCCACCACGTGGATGCGCTCGCCACGAGCGCGGTCGCTGAGCGAACCGAGCAGGGCCGCGGCGATCATCTTCTTGGGCGTGCGCTGCGCGTAGTCGCGCGGGGTCGGGCCGTGCACGATGCCGCCACCGGTCATCTGCGGGGCGCGGATCGAACCCTGACGGGCGCGGCCGGTGCCCTTCTGCTTGAACGGCTTGCGGCCGGCGCCGGAGACCTCACCACGGTTCTTGGTCTTGTGCGTGCCCTGGCGCGCTGCTGCGAGCTGCGCGACGACGACCTGGTGGATCAGCGGGACGTTGACCTGAACGTCGAAGATCTCCGCCGGCAGCTCGACGGAACCGGACTTCTTGCCGGATGCGTCGAAAACGTCGATCGAGGTAGCCATGGACTACGCTCCCTTCACTGCGTTGCGGACGAACACGATGCGGCCGCGAGCGCCGGGAACCGCGCCCTTGACGAGCAGCAGGCCCTTGGCCGCGTCGACCGAGTGCACGGTGAGGTTCAGCACGGTCACGCGCTCTGCCCCCATGCGACCGGCCATCCGCATGCCCTTGAACACGCGGCTGGGCGTCGAGGACGCGCCGATCGAGCCCGGCTTGCGGTGGTTGCGGTGCGCACCGTGCGAGGCGGAGACGCCCTTGAAGTTGTGGCGCTTCATGACACCTGCGGTGCCCTTGCCCTTCGAGGTTCCGACGACGTCGACCTTCTGGCCGGCTTCGAACGTGGCCTCGACGGTGAGCTCCTGTCCTGCGGTGTACTCGCCTGCGTCTGCGGTGCGCACCTCGGTGACGTGACGGCGCGGCGTGACGCCCGCCTTCTCGAAGTGACCGGTGGCCGGCTTGTTCACCTTGCGCGGGTCGATGGCGCCGGTGGCGATCTGCACGGCGTTGTAGCCGTCGACCTCGGGGGTGCGGATCTGCGTGACCACGTTGGGCGTGATCTCGACGACGGTCACCGGGATGAGCTTGTTGTTCTCGTCCCACACCTGGGTCATGCCGAGCTTCTTGCCGAGCAGACCCTTGACGGTCTTGGTCTCAGTAGTAGACATGAGTGGACCCCTACAGCTTGATCTCGATGTTGACGTCGGCCGGCAGGTCGAGACGCATGAGCGAGTCGACGGCCTTCGGCGTCGGGTCGATGATGTCGATCAGCCGCTTGTGCGTGCGCATTTCGAAGTGCTCGCGGCTGTCCTTGTACTTGTGGGGCGAACGGATGACACACACCACGTTCTTCTCGGTGGGGAGCGGCACCGGCCCGACGACCTGAGCACCGGCACGGGTCACCGTGTCGACGATCTTGCGCGCCGAGGTGTCGATGACCTCGTGGTCATACGACTTAAGCCGGATGCGGATCTTCTGTCCCGCCATATCTGACTCTCTCTCTACTGTTCAGGCGTCTTACGGCAGTCAGAGCCGCATTGGACGCATCGCGCGCCGACGCTCTCGCGCCGGCACCTCTTGGGAACGCCACGTGGTGCCGCACCGCTATTTATCTGTCAAGGGCGAGGGGATGCTCATGCTCGCGCCGGAGCATCCCTTGCCTCTCATCGGCCCCCGCGCTCGGGCGTGTCGCCCTCGCAAGGCACATGGATAGCCCATGGCCTTCCGGATGTCGATTAAGCTGCGTCCTTCTGCCCGCGGCCTAACCCGAACCCCGAGGACTCGATCCGATCGTTCGGATCAGCCAGCTCGAAGCGGCTATGCACTGCCTGGCAGTGATCCGATGCACATCGCGCGGGGCGCGCAGCACCGAAATGTTGAACCCCAAAAGTTTGCCAGATCGCAGGGGTATGTGCAACTCGGGCGTGTCGCGGCACCGGCGCACCCACTGGCGCCCCGTTCAGGGGGCTGCCAGCGCCGTTCGTCGGCTTCATGATGAAGGGTCGGACAGCATTCGGGGCGTGCCGAGCCGCGCCCGGTAGTCTTATCGAGCAGTCGCGACGCCAGCGGGAGACATAGTGACTTTTCGGCAAGCCTTGAGCGCCATCTGGCAGAGGCGGCTGCTCGTCGTCGCCGTGGTCCTTCTGGCGGTGGCCGTCGCAGCCATTTTCCTCGTGCGGCAGACTCCCGTCTACACGTCCACCACCACGGTGCGCATGAGTGCTCTGGCCTCCAGCGCGTCCGCGAGCGGGCAGATCGGCACGGCATCCGTCGACTTCGATCCGACGAGCATCTCCTCGCCCGCGGTGCTGGATGCCGCGGCGAAAGCCGTCGGCGAGCCTGCCTCTTCCACGGGGTCGTGGGTCGTCACCGCGACGCCCGTGCAGGCAACCGGGCAGGCGCAGCCGAAGACGCTCACGATCACGGCGAACGGCAGGACCGCTGAACAGGCGCAAAAGCACGCAGAGGCCGTGGTGAAGTCATACAACGACTACCTGAAGGCGCAGACGGCGAAGGCGAAGTCGGCGGCCGAGGCTCAAGCGGCGAAATGGACGGCCTCCGCCGAGGCGTACCAGGCGCAGGTGAACGCGAACCCCGCCAACTCCATCGCCCAGTCGAATCTGGCGAACGCCATCTCGTCGCTGGCGAGCGCGAACAACACGGTGCAGAAGATCGACAGCGCCGGCTCTCCGCTGACGGTCACGAAGGCCGCGACTCCTGGGCAGTTCCAGGGCACGAGTCCGCTCATCGCCATCGCGGTCGCCCTCGCGGCGGGCCTCGTCGCGGGCATCGGCATCGCGCTCATCTGGGATGCGTTCGACGACAGACTGCGCGGCGACGACGACATCGAGGACATCACCGGGCTTCCCGCGCTCGGAGAGCTCAGGCTGGACAAGCGCATGCAGCGACGCGGTGACTGGCTGCCGGCCGCCGGCCGCAAGCGCACCTCGCTGAACGAGGGCCTCCGCGCTCTGCGCACCACGCTGCAGGTGCTCCTGCCGCGCGGCAACGATGTCGTCGTGGTCACCAGCGTGGAGCCGGCAGACGGCAAGACGTTCGTCTCGGCGAACCTGGCGCTGGCCTGGGCGAGAACCGGCAAGCGGGTGATCCTCGTCGGCGGGGACCTGCGCAGGCCGAGCTTGGATGCCTACTTCGGCGAGGCGGCCACTGGAAGAGGCCTGACCGAGCTGCTGCAGGCTGCGGCCAACGGCGGCTCGGCCCCGGGTGCGGAGATCATCGCCGCAAGCCTGAACCGCACGAAGTTCCGCGGGCTGAGCATCCTGCCGGCCGGCTCCGAGCCGTACGATCCGGCCGACCTGCTGGCCGTCTCAGCACTCGGCGACATCCTCGCCGCGCTCCGCACGATGTGCGACATCGTCGTCATCGACTCGCCGCCGTCGCTCGCGCTCGTGGATGCGAGCCTTCTCTCGGCGCACTCGGACGGCGCCGTGCTCGTGGCATCCATTCGCCGTACGAGGCGCAAGAGGCTGCTCGAGACCGTGCACGCTCTGACCGGCAACGGCATCACGGTGCTCGGTGTCGTGGCCAATCGCTCGCGGCGGCGCATGCCCAAGTCGTACTCCGCGTACTACGGATCCGGTGCATCGGCCCGTCGCCGCACGGTCGCCGCGGCACGCAGTGCTGAGGCACCGGCCCCCGCGGACGACGAGACGGCTTTCGACGACGAGGACGGCTTCGCGAACCTGGTCGGAGGCAACGGCAGGCAGCACGATGACCGCGCCGGTGACCGGACCGGGGACCGCACCCGAGACCAGGGCGGGTCACGAGACGACCAGGCAGACCCCGACAACGACGACGAGCTCGAGGACTGGCCCGGGTTCGAGCAAGCGGACGACGAACCCGCGCGCTCTGGCAGGAGCCGCAGAGGACGTGACTCGGCCGAGGACGAGAAGGTCTAGCCGTGCAGGGCGCGTCGTACGCCGACCAGGTGGGAGGCACGGACGGGGACCGGGATGTGACGCGCATCCTGTTCGTCTGCACGGCCAATCAGTGTCGCTCCGCCATGGCCGAGGCGATCGCGCGCCGTCGCTTCGCGGGCCTTCCGTTCGCGTTCGCCTCCGCCGGCCTCATCGAAGGCGGACGGCCGATGCCGCCCGCCGGGGTGCAGGTGGCCGGCGAGAACGGGTTCGACCTGTCCGGTCACCTGAGCAAGCGGGCCGACACGACGCAGCTGCGCGGGTGGGACGTCATCCTCACGATGACCAGGGAGCACGTGCGCGAGCTGGTGGCCGCCGACCGGGAGCTGTGGCCGCGCGTGTTCACGCTGCCGCAGTTCGTGCGCTGGCTCGACGAGCATCCCCCGAGCAGGCACGTGCTGCTGCGGGAATGGATCGAGCTCGCGGGGTCGGAGCGCCCACGTTCCGACATGATCGGCTCCAACGAGCAGGACGACATCGCCGATCCCGTCGACGAGCCCGCCGAGGCGTGGCGGGTACTGGTCGCGGAGCTGACGAGCGAGATCGACAGCATGGCGCGTCATCTCGTCGGCGACCGGGCCGGAGCGCCGCTCGACGCCCAGTTCGCCGCGCGCTAGGCCATCCACTCCCTGATGCGGCCGCCGAAGGTCGAGCCGTCGAACTCCGCAGCCCGGGCCCGGCACGCTGCGGGATCCACGGCGGAGGCAACCTCGACGGCACGCCGCAGCTCCGCTGCATCCGTCGAGCGGAACAGAGCTCCGGTGACGCCGTCGACCACCGTCTCGGATGCGCCCCCGATCGCGTTCCCCACCACGGGCGTGCCCGCTGCCATGGCCTCGACGGGCATGATCCCGAAGTCCTCGACCGCGCCGAACACGTACACCGCCGCCCTGCGGTACAGGGCACGCAGCATGGCGTTGGACGGCCGGTGCACGAACGTGACGCGACCGGGATTCCGGCGCGCGAGCTCGAGCAGCCTCTCGCGCTCCGGGCCATCGCCCGCGATCACGACCGGCAGGTCCGCGGCCACGCCCGCCGCTATCGCCAGGTCGACTCGCTTGTAGGGGACGAACCGGGAGGCGCCGAGGATGAACCCGGCTGGCAGCGCCTCGAGCTCCCTCAGCTCGTCCTCGGTGAGCTCGTCGTCGCTTCCCGGGAACGCGGCGACGTCCACGGGCGGGTAGATCACGGTGCTCTCGCGGTCCCAGCAGCGCTCGATGCGCTCGGCGATGAAGTTCGAGACGGCCGCCACCTTCACCGGCTCGGCGGCACGCTTGCGGTCGATGCTGCGCAGCGGAACGGATGCCGCGCGCACGAGCGCGCTCTGCCCGCGTTCGTCGATGTCCGGCTCCCAGATGTACCGCCCGGGGCTGTAGGCGTAGACGTACTTCGGGATGTCGCGCGACGGCCCGCGCAGGCGGGCATGGTGCGCGAACAGGTGCGTGCCGATCAGGAGCCAGTCGGCATCCATCGCGGGCAGCGAGCGCCACCACGGCAGCAGGAACGGCAGTGCCGCCGCCTTGTGGTTCCTGAGCGGGGTGGCAGCCAGCCAGCTCTCCCGCACGCGCCCCGGCCCATAGCGATCCTCGACGTCGTCCCACGGGCAGATGATCGGCGCGTCAGGGAACTCTGCGGCGAGCGCATCGACGACGCGCTCACCGCCGCCCACCGATTCCAGCCACTCGTGCACGATCACGCCGGTCATGTGGCTCCTTCTCGTGGGGTGCGCGTGCCGGACGCGGTTTCGATGACGTCGCCGAATGCTGCGACCCGCTCCCGCCAGTCGGGGAGATCATCGTATTCCACCGACGGCCGCCACTCGGCGAGGTCGAGCGCGACCGCGCCGGGGAAGGCGTCCGAACGGGCGACCGTCAGGCCTTTCGTCTCCCGGAACCCGGCGACCGGAGTGCTCACGACGGGCCTGCCGACGGCCAGGTACTCGTACAGCTTGATCGGATCCAGGCTCTCGGTGAACGCGGTCACGACGTGGGGCACGAGGAGCACGTTCGCGTGCTGGAGATAGCCGGGCACGGCGTCGTGCTCGCGCGCACCGAGGGCCACGACGCCGGGATGAGCGGCCAGCCGCTCGCGGTTCCGCGCGCCGAGGGCGTCAGGCCCGACGAGCACGACCGAGCCGCCGGATGCCGCAGCCGCATCGGCCGTGCGCAGCACGAGGTCGACATCCAGCCTGTCCTCGTGCAGTGTGCCGACGTAGAGCGCGACGGGGCCGTCCGGGAGGTCGCCCGGCCGGGGCACCCCGAGGCGATAGCGTTCCACGTCGACGGCGTTCGGGATGAGATGCACCCGACGCGAAGCACCCTTCGTGCTCGCCAGCGCAGGCGAGCAGACGACCACCTCGGAACTCAGCTCGAGCAGCATCCGGTCGGCCGCCGCGATGCGCGAGTGCTGCCTGCCCGTTCGCTCGGCCTGGACCCAGTCGTCCGTCACGTCGTAGACGACCGGCCAGCCGAGGGCGTTCACGAGCGGCACGGCGGCCGGGTCGTTGATCCACAGCACGCCATCGCTCCAGCCCAGTCGGCGGACGGCCGCGACCACGTCCCGCGTGAGCAGCGCATCCGCCAGCGGCCCCGCGATCCGGGGCAGCGCCTTGGTCGGCTGATGCAGCACGAGCCTGCCGTCGTAGCCGCCGACACGTGACCCCCGTCCGCGCCGTGGGCTGTGTCCCGTGAGCGCGTCGTGCAGCGGGTCGCTCGGCGGCTCGACGAACAGCACGCGGGTTCCGGGATCCGAGTCGAGCAGCCCGTCGACGAGGTACTGATTGCGGCGCCACACGCCGTCCCACGCCTCGAGGGAGGCCACCACGATGCGGCGCGTCATGTCTGCACGGGGTGCGGCGGATGCGCCTCGGGCGGAAGCGGCGACGCCAGGCCGTTGAGCGTTCGCTGCTGGTCGAGGTCGTGGGCGACCATCCGGGTGACCAGCCCGTCGAAGTCCACCTCGCGCCGCCAGCCGAGCACCTCCTGGGCCTTTGACGAGTCGCCGAACAGGTTGTCGACCTCTGCGGCGCGCGTCTGTGCAGGGTCGAACGAGACGTACGGCCGCCAGTCCTCGACGCCGATCCGCGCGAACGCCGCGGTGAGGAAGTCCTCGATCGAGCGTGCCGTTCCCGTCGCGAGCACGAAGTCGTCAGGCTGGTCGTGCTGCATCATCATCCAGATGCCGCGCACGTAGTCGCCTGCGTAACCCCAGTCGCGCTTGGGCCACAGCACGCCGAGGCTGACGGTGTCCTGCAGGCCGAGGCTGATCCGCGCGACGGCTCTCGTGATCTTCCTCGTCACGAACTCCGTCCCGCGCCGCTCGCCCTCGTGGTTGAACAGCAGGCCGCAGACGACGAACATGCCGTAACTCTCGCGGTAGTTCTTGGCGATCCAGTGACCGTAGAGCTTGGCCACGCCATACGGGCTTCGGGGGTGGAACGGCGACTCCTCCGTGTATCCGGTGGTGGGAACGGCGTAATCGACGCCTCCGAACATCTCCGACGTCGAGGCCTGGTACATCCTCGTCTTCGTCGAGAGTCCCGACAGCCGGATGGCCTCGAGAACGTTGAGCACGCCCTTGCCCGTGACCTCCATGGTGAGGGTCGGATGCTTGAACGAATAGCCGACGTGGCTGATCGCCGCGAAGTTGTAGAGCTCGTCCGGCTGGGAGTCCTCGACCGCCCGCACGAGCGAAGCGGGATCCGTCACGTCGCCCTCGAGGAGTTCGACGAACGGAAGATCGCGCTCCACGTCGGCTCGACGGGGATTGTGCTGGCCGCGGATCAGGCCGAACACGCGATAGCCCTTGTCGTGCAAGAGCGATGCGAGGTGGCTGCCGTCCTGGCCGGTGATGCCCGTGATCAACGCGGTTCTACGGACCCCGTCCATACCTGTCCCGTCCGTCGCGCTCGGATGACACGACGTCGATCGCCAGGATATCGAGCGCTTCCACCGCCGAAAGTCCCCATCAGGGGGCCGGGGACCGCGCCGCACTCCGCAACACGGCGACGGTCAGCTCCGTCTGCGCAGCGACCGTGAACGCCGCGCGCTGTCGCTCGCGCAGCGCGCGGCCGTAGTCGCGCCGGCGATCGCCGTCGCGCACGAGCCCTGCGAGCAGCTCGGCGGCCGCCTCGGCGTCTCCCGGCGGGAAGAGCGCGGCGTCCGGAACGCTCCCGACCGTCTCCAGGTGGCCGCCACCGGCCGCGGCGACGACGGGCACACCCTGGGCCATGGCCTCGAGCACCGCAAGGCCGAGCCCCTCACGCGGCGTCGGCGCGATGAGCACGGATGCCCGCCGCAGCCAGTCCTGCACGTCCGCCTGGAACCCCACGAAGTCGACCGAGCCCTCGACACCGAGCTCGCGAACGAGCCGCCGCAGCGCTGCCTCCTCGCCGCCCTCCCCCGCGATGACGAGCCGCCAGCCCTCGGCGACGGGCATGGCCGCCCACGCCCGGATCGCGACATCCGTGGCCTTCTCGGCCTCCAGCCTCTGCAGCACGAGCGCGAACGGCTCCCGTGCCCGCTCGTCGACATCCGCGGCATCCGCCACGCCGGTGTGCACGACGACGCTCTCCCCCTCGATGGCGTCTGCCACGAAGCGCGAGATCGCGATCTGCCCGCCGATCAGCCGACCGACGATTCCGGCCGCGGCCCTGCTGGCGGGATTTCCGCCGCGCGGCGCAGCGAAGTGGCGCACGCTCACGACCGGAACACGACGCATCCGCCCGGCCGCGGCGGCGGCGAAGTCGGCTGCGGTCATGTGGCTGACGATGACGTCGGCATCCCGGATGCTGCGCAGCTGCCGGTACGCCGCCGCCATGCTGGTCCCCGGGCGCCAGCCGATTCCCGCAGCCTTCAGCGCAGTCCCCATCGAGTCCTCGCCGCCGCCGACCACGGTGACGTCGCATCCCGCCTCGTGCAGCGACACCGCGGACTGCAGGACGTACCGCTCGACGCCGGCGAACGCCTCCGAGCACACCACTTGGACGACGTGCAGGGTCTTTCGCCGCGCGGTCGGCCGAGGCCGCACGAGCGCGGACTCGACGCGCACGGGTCCGTGCCGGAAGAGGGCGCCTCGCCTGCGGGCTTCCGCACCCCGTTCGCCGGGGAGGACGGCGCCGCGCACCGCCGCGCCGAGGAACGTTCCCGCGCGGTACACCTGCCATCCCGCCGCGCCGTAGTGCTTGCGGATGTACCGCTCCGCGCTCGCGTAGAAGTGGCGCTCGCGCCGGCGCGGATCGCCGCCCGTCCCCGCGCCGACGTGCGTCGCCTTCACGTTCGCGACAGCGATGTCCCAGCCTTGCGAGCGGGCGCGGCGCTGCCAGTCGGTCTCTTCGGCGTACAGGAAGAAGCGTTCGTCGAGGGCCCCGATCTCGCGAAGGGCCGCTCGTCGCAGCAGCAGGGCCGACCCGATCGCGAAGTCGTGACGTCTGCGCAGAGCGCCGAGTCCTATCGCCTCGATCCACGCGCCGACGGGCGTCGGGAACGGCCACCATACGCGCACGGGCGCGCCGGAGCCCGGCTCGGTCTGCGTGGCGCCGACCGCGGCGAGCCGGGCACGGGAATGCAGCAGCCTGTGCATGCGCTCCACGCCGTCGCGCGCGATCCTGGCGTCGGGATTCAGCAGCAGCACGTCGCGGTCGCGATCCTCGGATGCTTCGATCGCCGCCAGACCCCGGTTGACGCCCCCGGCGAAACCCAGATTCGATCCGGAGTCGATGTACCCGGCGCCGAAGCGTTCGGCCACGGCGCGCGTCTCGTCGGACGAGGAGTTGTCCACGATCGTGACGGGAAAGCCGTCGCCGAGCTCCGCGAGGCATCCGACAAGCTGATCCGGCGGCCCGTAGGCGACGATGAGCACGTGTGGCGCGGAATCGGCGCCGGCGTCGCGATCGGCCAGCACCTGCTCGTACAGCTCGCGGTGCATCCGGGCGACGTTGTCCCAGGTGAAGCGGAGGGAGCGGGCGAGGCCGCGTTCCCGGTGCTCGCTCCACCGCTCCGGCTCCAGCATCCGTCCGATCCCCTCGCCGAGCGCGTCGGGATCCCCTGGCCGCACCAGCAGCCCGGCGTCGCCGACGACGTCGGGTATGGCGCCCGAGTCGCTCGCGACGACGGGGACGCCGGAGGCCATGGCCTCGACGGCGACGCGGCAGAACTGTTCGAGCCAGTTCGGCCGGGGCAGCGAGGGAACCGCGAGAACGTCGAGGGCCCGGTAGCGTTCCGCCAGCTCGGCGCCGCTCGCGAACCCGAGGAAGTCGACCCGATGGGCGATCCCCAGAGCCTGCGCCAGCTCGGCGAGCTCTGCGCGCTGCGGGCCTTCGCCCGTGATCGCTATCCGCCAGTCGGCTCGCCCGGCGGCAGCGCGGAGGAGCACGTCCACGCCCTTGTGTGCTTCCAGTCGGCCGACGTAGCCGATGGTCTTCACGCCCTGCGAGGGCGGTTGCCGGTCGGCGGGAGCGAACGTACGCACGTCGACGCCCAGCGGGATCTCGACGGCCGGCCCCGCGAGATCCTTGGCCGTGAGGATGCGGCCGGCCTCGGCGTTGCACACGTACGCGGCCGCCGCGCCGCGCAGCGCCCTCCGCTCCAGCCAGCGGAACGGAACCGGGTATCGCTTGCTGATGTTCTGCGCCGAGTAGAGCACGTACGGCGCCGTGCTCCTGCGCAGCCAGCGGAGGAGGAGCACTTCAGCGGTGGCCAGAGAGTTCGGCTCCTCGTGCAGGTCGATGAGATCGGGTCGTTCGCCGATCGCGCGCCAGAGCGGAACAGGATCGAACACGAAGACACTCGGGTGCCTGCCGATCGTCCACGCGCCGCGCACGAACGAGTCGCCTTCGGCATCCAGTCGCACGTCACGGCCGCCCTCATTCCACACCCGCGACGAGATCAGCTCGACGTCGACGCCCTGCGCCGCCAGTTCTCGTTCGCGCTGCCGCCACGCCGACACGACGGCATGGTGGGCGATGCGAAGAACTCTCATGCTGACCCTTCGATCTCGTGCGAACGCTTACGCCTGGCGGGATGCCCCGACGCGCGGCCCGGGGAGCGGGTGTCCCGGCCGCAGGCCCGGACGTCGTGCTGCGGATCTCTGACGTTTCAGAAGGGCCGCCTGCTCCCACGGCACCGGCTCGCCTCGCGCCCGGCGATCCCTGTCCAGCTCGCGCACGCCGTAGCAGATTCCCACCACGATCCACAGCAGCGACGCCTGACCCGCCACCCAGTAGAGATCGAACTGGGCCTGCGTGAAACGTGTGGCGACCACGGCGAACCCCACCGTCCCGTACACCGGATCCATCTTCCAGAGGTACCAGCCGGCCACGGCGAACAGCACGAGGAACCCGATGAGGCCGAACACGCCGACCGTCGTGAGCACTTCGAGCTCGGCGTTCGGCGGCTGGAACGACTCGTACTGCCCGGCGAACCTGTCCGTGTACCACCAGCGCATGCCGACGCCGAAGATGGGGCTCTTCAGCCAGATGTCGAACGCCTGCGCATACCAGTCGACGCGCTGATGGGCTGAGTTGAACTGGTTGTCGGATGCCAGCTGCGACGTGAGCTCGCTCATCACCCACGCGATGCCCGGGATGGCGGCCAGCCAGACGATGCGCACGCGTCTTCCGGTCTGCGGGCGGGCGCGCACGCTCACGATCAGGATGCCGACGATCTCGCCGACGAGTCCCTGCCTCGACTGCGCGGCGAGCACGCCGAGCGACGTGACGATCACGATCAGCCACGACCATCCCGGGGACCACTGCAGCCACACCGGCCGCGCGAAGGCGATGACGGCGGTGATGCCCAGCATGCCTCCGATGGTGTTCTTGTTCAGATCGGTGAGGTAGACGGGCTGAAACGTGTGGATCTGCGCGAACGTCACGAGCGACACGGCGATCGTCACGAGCCCGATGCCGACGCATCCGAGCACATAGAGCGTGACGGCGACGCGCGCACGGTCGGCCCGGCCGACGATGAACCCGACGATGAGGCTGCCGAGGACGAGGAACACCTCGTGGATCCACTCGACCCCGTTGGCCGAGTACGGATTGAGGATCTGCGTCGGGATCGCGGTGGCCAGGTAGAAGACGCCGGCCCAGACGATGGGGAGGAGCACGGCGGCCCCGCGTCCGCGCAGTGCCAGCAGGCACACGACGGATGCGAGGGCCAGCACGATGTCCGAGACGCTGAGTGCGCTGCCGACCCGGGTGAGCACGAGTGTCGCGGGAACGGCGAGCACCGGGATGATCGTGAAGTCGCGCGCCGCGACTCCCGCCAGCAGCACGGCGATGCCCACCACGAGCGCGAGCGCGGTGCTGTTCACACTCAGCACGCCGAGGGCGACCGCGACCACGACGGCGAACGCCCCGACCGCCACGAGTGCCGGAGCGGTAGCGGCGGCTCTCACCCTCGCGCGCCCCATGCACACATGGTAATAGGCGGCATCGAGGCGGTCCCTCCCCTGCTCACCACGTCGCCCAGACTATCCGACGCCGTGAGAGATTCTCAGTTCCGTCCGCCGTCAGGCTCCCCGATATGGGGGTGAGCCGCCCCCGATACCGGCGGAAACGTGCTGTTAGCATCGAACGGTCGTGCCACCGGCCGGCGTGTACAGACCAGCGGGAGCGAAGCGGACCATGCCCGACACCGCCATCACCGTCGAGCATCTGACGAAGACGTACCGGATCGTTCGCGGGTCAGCGAGCAACAACCGCATCACCGAGGCCGTGCTCGAGCGCATGCGGCATCCGTTCCGCCGTGCCGAATACACGAGCTTTCCCGCCATCGACGACGTCACGTTCGACATCCCGTGGGGCGAGGCCGTCGGCATCATCGGCAGGAACGGCGCCGGCAAGAGCACGCTGCTCAAGCTCCTGACGCGGATCGCGGCGCCGACCGCCGGCCTCATCGACCTCGGCGGCCGGGTCGGCAGCCTGCTCGAGGTGGGCACCGGCTTCCACCCCGAGCTCACCGGCAGGGAGAACATCTACCTGAACGGGTCGCTACTGGGCATGAGCCGTAAGGAGATCAGGCGCCGATTCGACGAGATCGTCGAATTCTCCGGCGTCTCGAAGTTCCTCGACACCCAGGTGAAGCGCTATTCGTCCGGCATGTACGTTCGCCTCGCGTTCTCCGTCGCGGCGCACCTGGAGACCGAGATCCTCGCGATCGACGAGGTGCTGGCCGTCGGCGATGCCGAGTTCCAGGCGAAGTCGCTCGCCAAGATGCGCGAGGTGGCCCACAGCGGCCGCACCGTTCTCTACGTCAGCCACCAGGCCAGCACCGTGACGTCGCTGTGCACGTCGGCCATGTTCCTCGAGCAGGGGAGGCTGTCGTACTACGGCGATGTCGACGGCGCCATGGAGCGGTACCGCAGCACGTTCGAGACGTTCCAGCTGGAGCAGAAGGATGCCAGCAAGCGCTTCGGCTCCGGAGAGCTGAGGCTGATCGGGGCGCGCGTCGCCGACCAGTCCCAGGATCCGACCGACGACATCGTGATCGAGTTCGAGGTGGGATCGAACCCCGACGTGGTGGGCAAGTACTTCGTCTCCTGCCACATCAACGACGCCGACGGCAACGTCGTCGTGCAGTGCGACTCCCGGCTCGTCGGCGCATGGTTCGACCCGGCCGTCCCGCAGCGCGGCTCGCTCGTCGTGCGATCGCTGTGGCTGAAGCCCGGCCGGTACTTCGTGGATCTGTTCGTCTGCCAGGCGGGTGTCATGGATGCGTGGCAGGGCGCCGACACGTTCGATGTGCTTCCGTCCTCGCCGTACCCGGAGCTCACGTCCGACGAGGCGATGTCGCACGGCGCCGTGCTGGCGGACTTCAGCTACGAGGCGGCATCGTGAGCCGCATCCTCATCCGCCCGCCCGGGCGGCTCAACCTGCCCCAATGGCGCGAGCTCTGGGAGGCCCGCGAGGTCTTGTACCGGTTCGGCGTGCGCGACATCGTGCTGCGCTACCGTCAGACCGCGATCGGCGTCGCCTGGGTGGTGCTGCAGCCGCTGGTGGCCGCCGGCATCTTCTCCATCGTGTTCGGCCAGGTGGCGGGCCTTCCGACCGGCGGTGTTCCGTACTTCCTGTTCAGCTTCGCCGGCATGCTCGCGTGGAACGTGTTCAACAACGTCGTGAGCCGTTCCTCGACGTCGCTGGTCGCCAACCAGGCGCTCGTGTCGAAGGTGTTCTTCCCACGGCTCGTCGTGCCCCTGTCGAGCGTGATCTCCGTGCTTCTCGACTTCGTCGTCGCGTTCGCGATGTATGTGGTGCTCCTGCTCGTGCTGCGCGTCGACCCCGGCTGGCAGGTGCTGCTCACCCCCGTCTGGCTGCTCATCACGCTGATGCTCGCCTGCGGGATCGGCGTCGCCGCATCCGCCGTCACGGTCAAGTACCGCGATGTCACGTACGTGCTGCCGTGGATCCTCCAGATCCTGCTGTACGCAACACCGATCGCCTATGCGCTCTCCGCCGTGCCGCAGAACCTCAAGTGGCTCTTCGAGCTGAACCCGCTCACCTGGTTGATGGAGGTCGTGCGCTGGTCGACGCTCGGGCAGCCGATGCCGCCCGTGTGGCAGCTCGTCGCACTGCCGGTGACGGCGTTGATCGTCTTCTTCGGCGGCATCGTCGTGTTCCAGAGCTACGAGCGCGGCTTCGCCGACGTCATCTGACCGGTCGGGTCGGCGGCCTCAGGGTCGCCGCGTCAGCGGTTCCAGCGTCTCGCCAGCGCCTGCAGCGGTCGTGGCGCGGAGCCGAAGCGCCGCAGCGCGTACGCGCCGACGCCCCACAGCACGACGATCCCGGTGCGCACCCGGTCCCGTGCCCGCTGCGATCGGATGCCTGCCAACACGTGCCTGCGCAGGAACCGCAGGCGGGAGCGGAACGTGCCCCCCGCCGTGCGGTTGAACAACAGGCCGTTGCGGGCGTAGTAGTACGTGCCGAGCGTCCCGGCGGCGCCGCTGAAGGATGCGGAGACCGAGTGCGCGATGCGTACGTCGCACGCCACGCGCAGCTCCACGCCGAGCCGTGCGGCCCGGATGCTCCATTCCGAGTCCTCGAAGTTCAGGAAGTACCGCTCGTCGAACATGCCGACCTTGAGCCACACGGCGCGCGACGCGGTGACGCAGCAGCCGGCCATGAGCTGGGTGATGCGTATGCCGCCTGCGCACGGCTGCAGCTCGCTCGCGGCGAGGTGATGCGGGTACGCGTCGCCGGCATCCATGGCGGCACCGCCGAACCAGAGCCGATCGGGTTCGTCGCGGAAGTAGATCTCCGGGCTGGCGACTCCGTCTGCACCCGCGGTCGACCGCATGACGGCCATCACGCCCGGAGCGACGACGGTGTCGTTGTTGAGCACCGTGATCCACTCGGCGCCCAGGTCGAGAGCAGTGCGGATGCCGGAGTTCATGCCGCCCGCGAAGCCCAGGTTCTCGCCGTTCTGCTGAGTCAGCACGCCGGGGAACCGTCGTTCGACCGCCTCGAGCACGCCATCGTGCGACCCGTTGTCGATGACCAGCACCGTCGTCTCTCCGGATCCCGTCACGAGCGACTCCACGCACGCCAGCGTGTCGTCGCGGCCGTTCCATGACAGCACGACGACGACGTGGCGCACGCCGTCCGCCATGGGGTCAGTCGGCGAGCGCACCGGCCGACTTCCTGCGCACCAATCGTGGCCACACTCCGCGCGAGAACGGGTGGAAGTCCCGCAGCAGGCGCCAGGTGAGCGGCGCGGGCCACCAGATGGCCCAGTAGTAGAACGTGCGCGGGAAGTCGCCGGAGTGGCCCCAGCTGCGCAGCTTCGCGCGGATCCGCCTCGGCGAGCGCGCCCACGTGTTGTGGATGATCGCCTGGTCATGGTCGATGGCCGCCAGCCTGTGCTCGCCGGGGTCCGGCGGTCTGCGCAGCTGCAGCGAACGTTCGTCGCCCCGCACCGTGACGCGCAGCACGTCGCCTGCTGCGCGACGCGCGTTGACCAGCTCCGCCGTCGGCCGCACGGCCACCGGTCCGGGGTATTCGTAGCAGGGTCCGCCGTCCCGTGCGACGACCTCGAAGACGTGCGATGCCGTGCGGCGGTAGAGCACCCGCATCGGCCACTCGACCGCGTCCGCGCCCAGCCGCTCCGCGTCGTCGAGCACGGCCAGCAGGGCATCCTTGTCGGGAAGGAACTCGTCGTTGTCCAGCTGGATCACCCAGTCGACGCCCTCGGCCTCGAGCGCCGCCAGCGCCGACCGGCGCTGGGCCGTGTCGGCCTGCATGGGGTTCTCGGGGTCGACCCAGTCGCCTTCCACGACGCGGAGGATGCCTCGCGAATCGACGCTGCGCGCGAGCTCCTCGACCTGGTGCACCGGGATGACGGAGCCGCTCCAGCCGCGGCCGCTCACCGGAATCGGCATGACGAGAACGTCGACGATGTCGTAGTACTGACGCAGCGTCTTCTGCAGCCAGACGGGATCGCCGGGCAACAAGTACGCCCCGATCCTCCTGGCCACCATGAGCTCCACTCGTTCTCGTCGCGGCCGATCGTCGCGCTGGGCTTGCGTCTGACCATTCAACTAGATTGACGATGAGTCAGCCAGCGAACAGACCCGAAGTGGTGACGTCGCGACGGCGATGCCGATGCGGCGGCTGCGCTCGACCCGCAGGGAGGGGAAATGTGCAGCGGCCTGAGCGCGTGGTCGTGATCGATCACACCGCACAGCTCGGGGGTGGCGAGCTCGCCATGGCCCGGCTTGTCGCCGCTGTGGATCCCGAGCGGTTCGACGTGCGCGTGCTGCTGCTCTCCGACGGGCCGCTCTGCGAGGTGCTGCGCCGGGACGGCACGCCTTTCGCGGTGATCCCGGCGTCCGAGACGCTGACGGGCGCGGCGCGTGACGCCGTGACCTCCTCGCTCGCTGCGACCGTCGCGAATGCGATGCGCACGCTGGCGCTGGTGCCTGCCATGGTCCGCGCCATCAAGGGCGCAGACGCCGACCTGGTCGTGGCGAACACGCTGAAGTCCGCCGTGCTCACCGCGATCGCGGCGCCTCTGGCCGGCAGGCGATGGGTGTGGCATCTGCACGACCGGCTCGCCGACGACTACCTGCCGGCGCGCCTCGCGCAGGCGATGCGGGTGCTCGCCCGGTTCGGCCCGCGGACGATCGTGGCGAACTCGATCGCGACCAGAAGCACGATGCCGTCCGTTCCGGACGTGACGGTCTCCGTCGCCTATCCGGGCGTGGATCCCGGCCCGGAGCGGCATGCGGTGTCCGGAGCCGCGGACGCGGCGCCGACGTTCGGGCTGCTCGGGAGGATCGCGCCGACGAAGGGTCAGCTCGAGTTCCTGCGTGCAGCGGCGGCCGTCGCGAGTGATCACGCGGAGACCCGCTTCACCGTCATCGGCGACGCGCTGTTCAACGACGCGGAGTTCGCTTCCGAGGTCCACGCGCTGGCCGACTCGCTCGGCCTGGGCGACCGGGTGACCTTCACGGGCTGGGTGGACGACCCGGCGACCGCGGTGCGCGAGCTGACGGCGCTCGTGCACGCCTCCCCCGTTCCCGAACCGTTCGGCCAGGTGCTCGTGGAGGCGATGCTCGCCGGCACGGCCGTGATCGGAACGGATGCCGGCGGCGTTCCCGAGATCCTTCTCGCCGACGACGGCGCGGAGATCGTCGCTCCCGGGGTGAGGCGAACGGCCATCGGGCTCCTGGTGTCCCCTGGCGACGTCGATGCGCTGCGTCGCGCCATGACGTGGATGCTCGAGCATCCCGCCGAACGAGCCGGGATGATCGAGAACGGCGTGAGGAGTGCTCGCGAGCGGTTCGACATCAGGCGGAGCGCGCGGATCGTGGAGGCATCGTGGGCCCGCGCTTTGGGGCGGTCTCCGGGGTCCGCACCGGACGCGGCTGCGGATATGTTGGGGAGACAGCCCGCAGACGAAGACTTGGAGACACCGTGAGACTGCGCACCGAGGGAATCACGTGGCAGGAGATCGACGGCGAGCTCGTCATCCTCGATCTGCAGTCCTCCATGTACCTCACCACGAACGGGTCGGGCGCTTTCCTGGCGAAGCTGCTCACCGAAGAGCGCACCGAGCAGGAGCTGGCGTCGGCGCTCGCTGCGGAGTTCGACATCGCCGACGACGTCGCCGCCGCCGACACGGCGGCCTTCATCGAACAGCTCGCCGAGAAGAAGCTGCTCATCTCGTCATGAGCGAGCGTGCCGCACGGGCGATCGCGTTCTACCTGCCTCAGTTCCATCCCATCCCCGAGAACAGCGAGTGGTGGGGGCCGGGCTTCACCGAATGGACGAACGCCGCCCGCGCCAGACCTCTGTACCGCGGCCACAACCAGCCGCATCTGCCTGCCGATCTCGGCTTCTACGACCTCCGCCTGCCCGAGTCCAGGCAGGCGCAGAGCGATCTCGCCCTGGAGTACGGCGTCGAGGCGTTCTGCTACTGGCACTACTGGTTCGGCAAGGGGTCGCGCATCCTGGAGCGGCCGTTCACCGAGGTGCTCGCATCGGGAGAGCCGTCGATCTCGTTCTGCCTCGGGTGGGCGAACCAGACGTGGACCGGCATCTGGCACGGCGCGGAGAACCGCGTGCTACGGCAGCAGACATACCCGGGACCGGAGGACGACCAGGCGCACTTCGACGCGATCCTGCCGGCGTTCCGCGATCCGCGCTACCTCAGGGTCGGCGGCCGCCCGGTGTTCTACGTGTTCCGCCCCGAGGAGCTGCCGAGCGCATCCGAGTTCGTCGACCGGTGGCAGGGCATGGCCCGCGCTGCAGGTCTCGAAGGCCTCTATCTCGTCGCCGAGGTGAGCGACCTTCTGGGCAACGGACCGCGATACCGCACCGTCTCGAACGACGGATTCGACGCGGGCGCATACGTGCGGCTTCCGGCACGCCGCACGCGGGCCGACGTTCTGCGAATGCGAGTCCGGCGCAAGCTGGGCGGCCCCGAGGTGTATCCGTACTCGACGGATGCGTCGCCGTGGGGTCCCGTGCGCGCAGACCCGGCGCTGCAACCGAGCGTCTACCCCAACTGGGACAACACGCCGCGCTCCGGTCGTCGCGGCCTCGCGCTCGACGGATCGGATCCGGCGAAGTTCGCGCAGAATCTCGCGCACGCGGTCGGAACGCTCCAGACGCGTGAGCCGGAGGAACGCCTGCTCTGGATCAAGTCGTGGAACGAGTGGGCGGAGGGGAACTACCTCGAGCCCGACCTGCAATACGGCCGCGAGTGGCTGGCCACGCTGCAGCGCGGACTAGCGACGACATGACCGCCGAACCGGGGCGTCCGCTGCGCATCGCCGTCATCTCGTACTACCTGCCGAGCGGCAGCAAGATCGGCGTGGGCTACCAGGTGCACGAGCTCGCCACCGAGCTCGCCCGGCGCGGTCACCAGGTCGACGTGTTCAGCGAATGCCCGCCCGTCGACGGCGCGATCTACGGCCATCGCCGCATCGAGCTCTCCGGTCGCATGCGCACGTTCCGCTTCGCGCTCGAGCTGCGCAAGGTGGACTTCTCGTCGTACGACGTGCTGCACGCCCACGGCGACGACTACTGGCTGTGGAAGCGGCGAGTGCCCCGCCACATCCGCACCATCCACGGTTCGTGCTTCGAGGAGGCCATCCACATCAAGGGTCTCGGCGAGAAGCTCAGGATGCTCGCGCTGGGCTTCAGCGAGGTGCTCGCCAGCTTCATGGCCGACGAGACCGTCGTGGTCTCTCCACGCACCCGGCGCTGGACGCCGTGGGTGCGGCGCGTGATCCCGAACGGCGTCGACGATCGCCGGTTCCATCCGGAGCCGTCGCTGCGAGCGCCGGTGCCGACAGTCCTCTTCGTCGGCACGTGGGGCAATCGCAAACGAGGCAGAGACCTGGCCGAGGCGTTCGAGAGGCACGTGCTCCCCGCCGTGCCCGATGCGCGGCTCGAGATGGTCTGCAGGGACGCACCCGCCGACCCGGGAGCGGGCATCCGCATCCTCGGCGGCCTGAGCGACGCCGAGCTCGTCGAGGCGTACCAGCGGGCCTGGGTGTTCTGCCTGCCGTCCGACTACGAGGGTTTCGGCATCCCGTACGCGGAGGCGATGGCATCCGGCGTCCCGGTCGTCGCCACACCGAACATCGGGGCTCGCTACGTGACGGATGACGCGCGCGCCGGCGTGCTCGTGCCTCTCGATCTGCTCGGCCCCGCGCTGCGCGACCTGCTCACCGACGACGCGAGCAGGCGGAGGCTCACGGCCGCTGGCCTGGAGCGGGCCAGGGAGTTCTCGTTGGCGCGCATCGTCGACGAATACGAGCGCCTGTACACGGCGGAGTGAGCCGCTCGTCCGAGGCTTCGGCGTCCCTAGAATGACAGCGATGCGCGTGGGAGTGGACATCCAGCCGGTCGCAGACGTGCTGCGCTCGCTCGCGCGCTTCGGCGATCGCTACCGCACCAGGCTCTTCACGGAGCGCGAGGTGCAGGACAGCGGCGGATGGGGCGCGGAAACAACCACGGCAGCGGCGAGCCTCGCCGCGAGGTTCGCCGCGAAGGAGGCCACGTTCAAGGCTCTGCGGGTCAGCGAGCGCGTTCCGCTATGGACCGATGTCGAGCTCGTGCGGGAGCCAGGCGGATGGCCGACGCTGCTGTTGCACGGGCTCGCGGCCGAGCTGGCGGCAGAGGCCGGACTGCACGAGTTCCAGGTGTCGATCAGCCACACGGAGGAGACGGCCGTCGCGATGGTCGTCGCCATTACGTGAACACGGGTGCGGATCGGTGCCGGCGCCGCCTGCAAGTCCCGCAAGGCCGCGCGCTGCTCTCCGAGTAGTCTCTGCTTGCGCGGGTTCGCCCGGGCACGAAGAGGACGGCACGACGAATGGCAGGGACGCCGATGGCTGGTCAGCGATGAGCACATCGGATGCGGCGATGAGCACATCGGATGCGGCATCCCGGCTTCCCCGGCTGGCGTACGTCTACCATCCGCTCTCGTTCGCGCCGCTGTCGATCAGGGATGCCGCGGCTGGCGTGTGCGAGCTCGTCTGGGTCATCGACATGTCCGATCCGGACGCCGCCGTCTTCCGGCGCCTGCTGCAGAAGTCGGGACCGGTCATCGACGCCGCCGGCCGCTCCGTCGACGACGTCGCCTCGGAATTGCACGAGCTCGGAGTGGATGGCGTCGTCTCGCTTCACGACGCCGACCTGGTCTGGACGGCGCAGCTGGCACAGGCCCTCGGGCTGCCGTTCCACAGCGTCGAGACGGCCGTGAAGCTCACCGACAAGTACGCCCAGCGCTCAGCCCTCGCGGCCGCCGGCCTCGCCGTTCCGCAGTTCCGCGTCATCCCCACGGAGGCAGGGCCTGACGAGGTGACGAGCATCGGCACGGGGTTCGCGTATCCCGCCGTGCTCAAGCCGCGCGAAGGCCAGTCGAGCCGCGACACGTTGCCGATCGCGTCGCTCGCGGAACTCGAATCCACCGTGGCCGAGCTGAGGGCACGGCCGACGGGCGCGGAAGAGTTCATCCTCGAGCAGTTCGTGCCCGACCCGTCCACCCCGCTCGGCGGTGAGGGCTTCGCCCCGTTCGTCTCCGTCGAGAGCGTCGTCGAACACGGCGGCATCGCGCACGCCGGGATCAGCTCGCGCACTCCGTTCCGCTGGCCGTTCCGCGAGACCGGGTACTGCACTCCGACGGCCATCGAGCCCGACCTGCAGGAGGAGATCTTGCGCGTCGCCGGCGAAGCGGCCGCCGCACTCGGCATCACGACCGGATGCCTGCACACCGAGATCAAGCTCACCGACGACGGGCCCGTCGTGATCGAGGTGAACGGCAGGCCGGGCGGCGGGATGTCCGAGATGCTGGAGCGCGCATCCGGCGGCTTCAGCATCCTGCGCACGGCACTGCGCCTGGCCGTCGGAGACCCCGTCGGGCTGCGCGACACCGTGCCCACCGATCGCATCGGCTACCTGCTGTACGTCTTCCCAACGACCGACCTCGAGTGGATCGACACCGTCGATGGCCTCTCCGATCTCGCGGCCGTCGACGGCGTGGATGAGATCGTGCTCGTGCGCGGCCCCGGCCAGCGCATCGACTGGCGGGAGGGGTCGGAAGCGCACGTGTTCCATCTCACGGGAACCGTTCGCGACTTCGAGGAGCTGCACGCGCTGATCGGATTGACCACTACCCTGGTGCAGATCGGCGGTCATGATGGAGACGAGCCGTTCCGGGCGCTGCCCGACCCGAAGGGCCGTGAAGACGTTCACGACGCCCACGACTGAAGGAGTTCCGATGTCCTCGATCGCCGACACCATCCGCGGAGTGCTCAACGACGTCGCCCGGCTGACCGCCGACGCGTCGACGCTCTCCGACGACGACGACCTGTACCAGCGCGGTCTCACCTCGCACGGCACGGTCAACGTGCTGATGGGCATCGAGGATGCCTTCGACATCGAGCTGCCCGACTCGCTGCTGCGCCGGGACACGTTCGCGAGCATCTCGGCGCTGCGCGACGCGGTGGTCTCGTGCGGCGTCGAGGACGACGAGAGCGCGCAGACGGCGTCCTAGCGCCGCCGCGATATCCGCCCTACTCGGAGTTCTAGGCGGAGAGACCGAGCGCCGTCTTCACGGCCGTCGGCCACGACGCGAGGTCGAAGCCATGGCGCCTGGCCAGCGCCAGCACCGTCCGCTCCATGCCGTATCCGAGGCACGAGCTGTGCGCGGTCGCGCCGTCCGGCGTGGTGATCGAGAACTCCTCGCCGAAGTGCGTGTCGTGGTAGTTCCCGGAGCCGATCGCGGTCTCGGTGCCAGGGTAGATCTCCACGACGATCTCGAACTTCGCCTGCGACTCCAGTTGGTTGGAGGCGAGGATCGCTCCGCCGCGACCGAAGAACGGGTCGTTGGCAGGCACGACGGACACGTCGAGGCCGAGGGACTCGTACACGCCCTTCGCGATGTCGAGAGACGCGTCACGGTGCGCCTTGGCCTGCTCCTGCGTGCCGAGTCGCACGTACTCGCGCATCCGGAACGCCACGAACCGCATCGGGTCCTCGCTCGGCTCGTGCCGGAAGCAGTCACCGGTGAGCTCGTAGATCGTGCCGTTGTCCGCGACGCTGCCCTCCAGCCATCCGTAGAGCGGATGACACGCCGACGACGTGAGCGCGAATCCCGTCGGCTCCAGGAATCTCTGCCAATCCTCACCTGACGAGTACGCGGCGAGCAGGTCGCGGAACTGCTTCTTGTCGCCGAGGAACGACGTGATGGCACCCAGCAGCTGCGGGAACGACGCCACGTAGTCCGTCTGCTCGAGCATCCTGGCAGCGAACACCGGCGGGAACCGCACCGGCATGATGTCGGCGTCGAACTCCTGGCGCGACACCCGGTACAGAAGCGCTGCGAGCCCGTCGTACACCGCGACGGCGGCGGGTCCGAGGCCGGGCAGCGCGGTCGATGCCGAGCTCAGCAGCCATCGGTTCTCGATCAGCTCATCGCGGAACGTCCTGCGCTGCTCTTCGAGCGCCGGAGGCACCTCCGTGTTCGTCATCGTCTCCCCCTCGTGTACCCAGGCTTCGAACCGATCTTTCCAGGTGCCGGGGACTCGTGGGCGAAATCCAGCACCGGACGGAGCTACGGGCGACGAACGACACCAGCAGGACCGCCTGGAGGACACCCCAAGAGGTCACGTCCGAGCGTTTCGCGAACGCGCGCAGCAGGCGCGATACTTGCACCGTGAACGCCGAGGCGAAAGACGATGCTCTTCCGCTGCTCGCGCTCGTGTACGGGTCGCTCTCCCTCGAGCAGCCGCTCCGACGGCTGACCGAGGCGTCTCAGGGAATCTGCCGGCTGCTCTGGGTGCTGCCTTTCGACCGCAAGGACGCCCGCGTCGCCATCCGCCTGCTGAAAGCAGAGGGCGAGATCGAAGGCGATGTCGTCGATGCCTCGAAGATGTCACCTGCGGAGGCCGCCGAAGCCATCCGTGCGTATCACCCCCACGGGATCACGTGTTTCATCGACGAGACGATCGCGTGGACGGCCGACGTCGCCGACTTGCTCGGGTTGCCGTTCCACAGTCGCCGCACGGCCACGGCGTTGACAGACAAGTTCGAACAACGCAACGCCCTCCGCGCGTACGGGCTGCCCACGCCGGACTTCTGGAAAGCGGAAGAGGTTGCGAACGACGACGTGCTGACGGAGGTCGTGCAGAAGGTCGGCCTTCCCGTCGTGCTCAAACCGCGCCGCGGTGTTGCCGGGAAGGACACCGAGCCGCTGCGCTCGAGGGAGGAGCTGCGGGCAGCAGCAGCGTCCGTGGCATCGGACACGATGCTGATCGAGGGATACATCCCGGATCCGGCCACCCCGCTCACGGGGCCAGGGAGCGCGCCCTTCGCCTCTGTCGAGCTCGCCGTCAGCCGTGGAAGCATCAGCATCCTGGGTGTGACCGGACGCACTCCGCTTGCGGCACCTTTCCGTGAGACCGGTCAGCTCTTTCCTGCCGATGTGGCTCCCTCGACGAGGTCTGGGCTCATCGCTACGGCCATCGATGCCGCCCGCGCGCTCGAGGTCACCACAGGCGTGCTGCACGTGGAGATCAAGCCGACGGATGACGGACCCGTGGTGATCGAGGTGAACGGCCGTCCGGGCGGCGGGCTCGTACATCACTTCATCAAACGCGCGACGGGTGTCGACCTGCTTCAACTGATGATGCGTCTCGCCCTGGGGGGCTCGTTCGACCTGCCGCTGCCCGAGTCGCCTTCAGACGTCGGTTTCATGTTCTGGGTTCAGCCGGCGCTCGATGTGCACCGGATCACCTCCGTCGAGGGCCTCGAGCGAGTGCAGGAGATCCCGGGGGTGGAACACGTCGCGCTTCCGCCCGCTGCCGCGCCCGGCAGCCCATTCACCTGGCGAACCGGATCGCTGGGATACGTCGCAGAGGTGAGCGGCACAGCGCGCGACCACGAAGACGCGCGTCGCATCCGCGAGCAGGTGCTCGCGACGATCGTCGTCTCGGGGGACTGAGAAGGGATACGCCCATGTCGGATGACCAGGCACAGGGCGCGCTTCCGCGCCTCGCGTTCGTGTACAGCGGATTGAACTCCGAGGACCCGCCGCTCCTGCTGGCCGAGGCCGCGGACGGCGTGGCCCACCTGTTGTGGGTGCTTCCGGATGCCAGCGAGATGCCGCGAGCAGTTCTGCGCATGCTGCGAGGGCTCGGCAACGTCGTCGACGTCACGGGTCTACAAGGCGAAGCGGCGGCCGACGCCATTCGCGAGCACGGGCCGACCGGCATCGTGTGCTGCAACGACACGTACCTGGTCTGGGCCGCCGAGATCGCCGAGCCGCTCGGTCTGCCGTTCTTCAGCCGCGAAACGGCTGTCGGGCTCACCGACAAGCTCGCGCAACGTCGCGCGCTTCGATCCCACGGACTCCCGACTCCCGACTTCTGGGACGCCGACGAGCTGGCGGCCGATCCGGCGCCCGACGATGTGGTGCGGGCGGCGGGATACCCGCTCGTGCTGAAGCCCAGACAGGGGCGTGCCAGCCAGGACGTCGAGCCGATCCGGTCGCCGGAGCAGCTTCGCGAGCTGCTCGCAGCAGCAGAGCCGGGGCGCATGCTCGTCGAGGGCTTCATCCCCGACCCGACCTCTGCTGCGCAGGGCACGGGCAGCGCACCGTACGTGTCCGTCGAGCTCGTGGCCAGCGACGGGGCCATCAGCGTGCTCGGCGTCACGGGGCGGCCTCCGCTCGCGCCTCCGTTCCGCGAGACGGGCGTGATCTTCCCGGCCGACCTCCCGCAAGACAGGCGCGACGAGGTGATCGCCGCGGCGGTGGATGCGGCGCGCGCACTGGGCGTCGAGACCGGTCCGCTGCACATCGAGGTGAAGCTCACGGATGCCGGCCCCGTGGTGATCGAGGTCAACGGCGTCATGGGCGGAGGAGCCATCCGCGACCTCATCAGGCATGCACTGGGGATCGACGTGCTGCAGCTCGCCATGCGCATCGCTGCCCGCGAGCACATCGAGTTCGACGAGCCGCCGAGGCCCGCGGACGTGGGATTCCTGTTCGAGATCCAGCCGGATGCCGACGCCAAGCAGATCCTGACGATCGACGGTCTCGACGGCGTGGCCGACATCCCGGGCGTCGAACGGGTCATCCCCGGCCTGCGAGCGGGCGACGAGTGCACGTGGCGTGCGGGAACGCCGGGCTTCATCGCCGGCATCTTCGGATCAGCGCCCGACCATGCTGCCGCGTACCGCATCCGCGAGGAGTTCGACGACCGGGTCGTCGTCACCGTGCGCACGTGATGGCTGGGAAGAGCCTTGCGGGCATCCTGGCCGGTTCCATGAATCGGCTATGCGTCGGTGGGCTACGGTGGGAGTTCACGAGCGCCTCGCTGCCTGCTGAGGCACGGCGCCGGTCGGACGGCCACTGCCCGAGCGGCACGGACTGCTCGGACACGGGCGGCGCATGCACGGACGGCGTAGAGCTGCACGGCGCAGAGCTGGACGGCGCGCACCCGGACGGCGTGCATCTGGACGGCTGGGAAAGGACCATGGCATGAGCGGGGCCGCCGGATCGGCGACGGGCCGAGCCGAACACGATGATCGAGCTCCAGCGTCGGACGCGACCGACCGTGTCGAACTCCGTCACGACGGCATCGTCGAGACGCCGACCTGGTTCGGGCTGGATCAACGACCGTTGTTCGGCTGGTTCGTCTACCCGGAGGATCAGCAGGTCAGGGGCGCCGTCGTGCTGTGCCAGCCGCTTGCCGAGGAAGGCAACATGGCGTACCGCACCTTCCGCGTACTGTCGCAGCGGCTCGCCCAGGAGGGATACCTCGCGTTCCGCTTCGACTACGACGGCACGGGCGACAGCGCGGGCTCGTTCGAAGACGGGGACAGGGCGCAGTCGTGGCTGGCATCCGTCGATCACGCGCTCGCCGCTGTGCGCGCCTGCGGAGTGGACCGGATCAGCGTCGTGGGCATGCGGATGGGCGCTGCGATCGCCCACACCGCTATTGCCCGATCGTCGGCGGATGTCGAGGAACTGGTGCTGTGGGATCCGGTCATGTCGGGCCGTTCCTTCCTGCGCGAGTGGCAGATGATCCACGCCGCCTGGATCGCCGACGTCGACCGTGCGCCGGAGGGCTGGGTCGAGACGCCGTCTTACCGCTTCACGCCGGAGGCCGCCGCTGACGTCCGCTCGTTCTCGATCCGGCCGACGGACGACCCCATCGCTCGTCGCATGCTCGTGCTCAGCCGTTCGGACCGCAAGCGAGACGGCCGACTCGAGCAACTCATCGCAGGCGACGGCGTGGAATGGGCCGAAGTGGACGACCAGGCCGCCCTGCTCGACGTGCCGACGATCGACGCCGCCGTTCCGCACGACGGCGTGGACAAGGTGGTTTCCGCGTTGACGGCGCAAGCGCCCCAAGGAACGACGGGGATCACGGTGCACCCACGCCAGGTGGCGAGGTGGGTGGAATCCGGAGTCGAGGTCGAGGAGTCGCCCGACTTCTTCGGACGCGAGCGAATCGTCTTCGGGATGCGAACGACCTCGCCCGCAGCGGACCCGCGACTTCCCGTCGTGCTGTACGTGAACATCGCCGCGGAGCGCCACGTCGGCGAGGGGCGCAGCTGGCTCACCCTCGCGCGGCGCACGGCGGCATCCGGGTTCACATCGGTGCGCGTGGACCACTCCGGCGCCGGGGACAGCGGGGTCCACCCTGGGCAGCGCCTGGACCGCGTCTGCGACGCGTTCTGGCTCGACGACGTACCGGAGGTGGCGCACGAGCTCGCGGCGGATCCGGCTCGCGACGTGGTCGGCGTCGGGCTGTGCTCATCGGGGGCGAGCGTGCTGGAGGCCCTGTACCGGGGCGCCCTTCGCGAGGCGGTCGCCATCAACGTGCCGTTCATGATCCGCGCCGACTCCTCGACCCCCAGGGAATGGACCGTCTTCCGCCGGATGAGCCGTTCTGTCACCAAGCTGGCCATCCGCCACCGGAGGACGGCGTGGAGCCTCTGGCGCGCATCCAGCGCCCTCGATCCGCGACGCGCGGCGCTCTGGGTGCCGAAGCTGGCCGTCAAGCGGGGCAGCGAGGTGACCCTCGTGGTCGGGGATGACGATCTGGACGGCATGCGCACCGGGCGGCTGTGGAACGCCACGTGGGGTCGCTCGCTGTGGAGGTCGCCGCGGTTCCGCGTGGTGCGCGCGAAGAACGCCGACCACTCGCTTCGCGTCAGCTCGGGACAGGACGAGGCGATGGAGATCGTCGTGGGCCGCCTGGACGCCATCGCGGCAGAGCGCCGCGGCGCTCCCGCGAGCGTGCCCGATCGGGTGTGACGCACGGGTCCAGGTGCTCCGGGTCTCGTCTCCACTGTCCCCCTGTTCGGGGCATGGGGAGATCGCTGTGAGGCTGTTACGTTCTTTCTGAGGGGTTGTCACTTCCGTGGCGTCCGCTCGCAACCCGGAATCTCAATACCCGATGGGAGATTGCAATGTCGTACGAAGCACCCAAGATCCGAGCTGTCGGCTCGGTTTCCGACCTGACGCTCGGTCAGGACCAGACCGGAGACCAGGACCACATCCTGTTCATCCCGCTTCCTGGGAAGACGTCCTGATCGACCTGATGAGCCCCGGACGAGCCGAAGCTGGCTTGTCCGGGGCTGCTCATTTTCCGATGCCTGATTCGTACATCCGTCCCACCATGACGGAGCTCGCTCTCGGCGTCCGAGACCGGGGAGGCTCGAGCGGCGCTGTCGCCGAAGTTCCCGGATCCGCGCGACTCGCTCTCGAGGCAGTGGTCGCGCGCGCACTGACCTCCGGTCCCACGTTCGTCAGCTTCTCCGGCGGCCGTGACTCGTCCGCCGTTCTCGCGACCGCTGTGCACGTCGCCCGCGAACGGAACCTCCCACTGCCCCGCCCGATCATCCTGCGCTACCCGGGCGACCGGGATTCCGACGAGACGGAATGGCAGGAACTGGTCCTCGGCCACCTCGGGATCGACGACCCGATCGTCCTCGAACTCGACACGCCTCCGACGTATCTCGACGCCGACACGCAGGCCAACCTGCGGCGCAGGGGGCTCCTGTTCCCGCCGGCGCTGCAGCTGAAGGACCACATCCGTCCCCTGGCCAGCGGCGGCATGCTGCTCACCGGCGAAGGCGGTGACGAGATCCTCGGACCGCACAGGATCACGCCGCTCACACTTCTCGTGAAGTACCGTCGTCGGCCGTCGAGAACGCTGCTGTCGTGGACCCTGGAGGAAGTAGCGCCAGGGCGGACCCGCAGAGCGGCCAGAGCGACGATCGCCCGGTCGCCGTGGCTCACCGAGAAGGCACGAGCCATGCTGCGTCACGACCTTCGCAGCGCAGCGAAGACCCCGCTGCACTGGGGCGAGCAGACCAAGTCGATGGTGACGGGACGCATCACCCACGACCTGACGCACAACCTTCAGTTGCTCGCGGACGAGCACGACGTCACGTACGTGCATCCGCTGCAGTCGCCGGAGTTCACCTCGGCGCTGGCGCGAGAGGGCGGCCGCTGGGGATACGCCGGCCGAACGGACTTGATGCGGCACCTCTTCGCCGACCTCCTCCCCGACGAATTGCTCGCGCGCTCGACGAAGGCGCACTTCGGCTCCGTGCGCTGGGGAGCGCAAGAGCGACGGTTCGCCGAGACCTGGGACGGCGACGGGCTCTCCACCGAACTGTTCGACGTCGAAAGGCTACGGGCCGAGTGGCTGTCGGAGCGGCCGGCCGGCGCGTCGGCGCTGCCCCTGCACGCGGCATGGCTTCACTCGCAGGGCCTGCCCTGGGAGGGGGCGTCGCATGCCTAGCCTCTCGGCGATCGCCCGCGTGGCCGCACTGGGACCCGGCGCATGGAACCGGATGGCGCGAACCGCAGTGGTCTCACGCCGGATCGAGCGTTCGCTGCAGAGCGAGACCCTGGATGCGACGGCGCGCCGATTCGGCGCGACCCTCTCGTTCGACCCACCCGCCTCCTTCGCCACGGAGGCGTCGCTCAGCGAACGGGAGAAGGCGAACCTCGGCGTCGCGCTCGCTGTGCTTCGCAAGAGCTCGCTCAACGGCACCTGCCTGCGGAGGGCGCTGGTGATGTCGGACATCCTGCGCGACCGCACGCCGATCCTGCGCGTCGGAGTGGCGAAGGCCGACGGCGCCGTCATGGCTCACGCGTGGATCGAGGTCGACGGCTACGCGTTCGACCCCATGGACGACCGCGATTTCATCCCCCTGCGTCGACCGGAGTCCTGATGCCGCTCTTCCGTTACTTCATCTACGGGCTCCTCGTCGACAGCGATCGGCCGCTCTTCCGCGAGCGCTTCGCCAGGCAGCGTGACCCGGAGCTGCCTGCCGACCTCGTGATCCTGCACTCCGACACCGAGATCGACTCCCGCAGCGCCGGCACGGAGAACCTGCTCCTCGACCTGAAGTACGAGGACGCGGAGTACTTCTGCGAGCATCGCCCGGACGGCGGATACAACCTCGTGTTCGCCGAGGCGTGCGAGATGACCGTCTCCCCCGACCTCTCGATGGCGACCGTGATCAGGCATCGCGACACCGTGCCCGGCATCGAGGACGTGCTGGCCTCAGGGGCGTTCATGGCGTGGCAGCTCTACATGCGAGGTGTGCTCGTGCTGCACGCGAGCGCCATCCAGGTGGGCGACCGGGCCATCGCCTTCGTCGCCGGCTCAGGTGGTGGCAAGTCGACCATGGCCACGATCATGTCCGCAGCAGGCGGCAGGGTCATCACCGATGACCTCCTGGCCATCGACTTCGTCGACGGGCAGCCGTATGTCAGGCTCGGTTCATCCGAACTGCGCCTTCGCAAAGGGGCGGACGAGCTCGCCGAGGCCTTCGAATCCGGCCGCCGGCCCGACAGACGGATCACGGCCGACAGCCGGCAGGTGGTCGAGCCGGGCCTCCTCGCATCCGACGGCCTGCGACTGTCTGCGATCTTCGTTCCGGTTCCCGATCGGGAGTCCGCCGAGGTCGGCTTCGACCGGGTCTCGGCATCCGACGCGCTGTTCGCCCTGCTGCGCACGCCGCGCCTGTTCGGATGGCTCGACGAATCCGTTCGCCGCACTCAGTTCGAGCTCACCTCTCTGCTCGTGAAGACCGTGCCGCTCACCGTCGCACACATTCCCTGGGGCCCGCCGTTCGCGCCCGAGATCGCCCCGAGCATCGTCGCCGAGCTGAACGAGGATCGTGCCCCGCGTCGGCTCCGATTCCAGTCCGCGCCATCATGAGCGGCGCCGACACCACTGCCGCGAACCTGCGACCAGAGGCCAGGCTTCTGATCGAGAGCGTGCTGAACGTGCCGGGTCCGCTCCCCCACGACCTGTCGACGCTGTCGCTGACGACCACGCTCGGCGCGGCGGACGAGCATCGGGTCGCGCCGGCCGTCTACCGGCGCATCCGCGACCAGTCGCCGCCCGACGCCTGGGAGAACGCGTTCGCCATGACGCGCCATCAGCAGCTGATCAGGCATATGCGAACCCGGGCCGAGCTCGAACAGCTGACGCGCACGCTCGCGTCGCACGGCATCCCATCGGTCGTGGCCAAGGGCCCCGTCGCAGCCGACGTCATCTGGCCGCACCCGGACATGCGCGAATACCACGATCTCGACCTGTTCGTCCGGGCGTCGCAGTTCGAGGACGCGCTGGACGTGCTCCTGCGATCGGGGTGCACGCTCGTCGATCTCAACTGGCCGGAGCTCGCGCAGACCATGCGTGCTGAGGTCGCTCTTCTGGGGCCGCTGGGCACTCCCATCGATCTGCACTGGCACATGGCTGTTCCACCGGAGTTGCGCCGCGCCTTCGCCGTCGACATGGAGGCCATGCTCGACAGGGCACGGTCCATCGAGGTCGGCAACGGTCTGCGGATCCGCACGTTCGACGAGATCGACACCGTGCTGCACCTGGCCTTCCACGCCGCGCAGGCAGGAGCGAGCAAGCTGATGTGGGCGGGCGACATCCACTACGCCCTGCAGGCGCCCGGCTTCGACACCGCCGAGTTCTGGCGCCGCGCCGCCGAATACCGCATCACCCGGCCGGTGTCGCTCGTGCTGTGGAGAGTCGCGTCGGCCCTCGGCGACTCGTCCCGGCCCGACGTGTACGCGGCGCTGGACTCCGGCGGTGCCTGGGGAACCGTGGTGCGCCGGCTGAGCGCCAACAGACCGTTCCCGGCACTGCCTGTCGACTCGCACGCCGGAGGGAACCTGATCGGAGGAGCGCGCAGCACGGCCGTCGGCTCGGCGGTCGCCACAGCGCGCTCGGCCATCCGCATCCGCATGATCGAGCGTCGCCTGCGGCGCCGCGGGGCGGAAGAACGCACGCTCCACCGCGACATCGCCGACGAGAAGGCGCGTCGTCGCTACCTCGTCGCGGTGAGGGCGGAAGGGGATGCCTCATGACCACGCCGGCCGCTCCTCGCAAGTCCCTGCGACGCCTGGGATCGCTCCTGCAGTTCAGCTTCGGGCTGGTCTGGAGCGCTGCACGCGCGCCGTTCGTCGGCCTCGTCGCGCTGCAGATCGTCTCGGCCGTCGCCCTCGCAGGCCAGGTGCTGGCCGTGCAGCTGACGCTCAGCGTGATCCTGGATGCGAAGGCCCGCGAGCAGGGTCTACTCCCGTTCGTCTTCCCCGTCGTGCTCCTGGCTCTGTTGACGGCACTCACCGCCGTCGCAGGGTCGCTCCAGGCGTCCCTCGGCCGGTACGTCGGCGAGTCGGTCGCACAGTCGATGTGGGGCCAGATCCTCGAGATGGCAACGGGCGTCGGCCTGCGACGGTTCGAGTCGACGGACTTCTACGACCGCTTGGAACGTATGCGCTCCAACGCGCTCAGCCGGCCGTTCCAGGTGACCAACGGTGTGCTCGCCGTCATCGGTGCGACGGCTGCCAGCATCGGCGTCGGCATCACGATCGTCGCCCTGAACCCCCTGCTGCTGCCTCTCCTGCTCATCGGCGGTGTGCCGATGCTGCTGACCAGCAGACGCGAGAGCAGGCTCGAGTTCCGGTTCAACGTGGAGCAGACGCAACGCATCCGGCTGCGCACGTACATCGCCCTGCTTCTCACCGCGCGTGACGAGGCCAAGGAGGTGCGAGCGTTCGGTCTTCAGCGGTTCCTGACCCATCGGTTCAGCCGCATGTACGACACGTATCGCTCCGACCTGGCCAGACACGTGCGCAGACGCTCGACGCTCAACGTGCTCGGCAACCTCGGTGCGGCCCTCGTGCTGGCCCTCACGCTGCTGGCCCTGATGTGGCTGATCGCCGTCGGACAGATCGGCATCGCGGGCGCCGGAGCGGCGATCGTGGCCATCCGCCTGCTCGCCTCGCAGATCCAATCGCTGACCGGCGGCGTGCAGACCATCTTCGAGTCCGGGCTGTTCCTCGACGATGTGCACGAGTTCGTCACAGGTGAGCAGGACGAGCAGTCTCGTGGACCGGTGCGCGACGTTCCCGAGTTCGCGTCGCTCGACCTCGACGACGTGCGGTTCACCTATCCGGGCCGCCCTGAACCGGCGCTCGACGGCGTCGACATCCATCTCGAAGCCGGCGAGGTGGTCGCGCTGGTGGGCGAGAACGGCTCGGGCAAGACCACACTCGCCAAGATCATGGCCGGGCTGTACCCACCGGACAGCGGCACCGTCGAATGGAACGGCACTGACGTCAGCGCATTCGACCAGAGCCGGCTGCGCAGCCAGATCGCCGTGATCTTCCAGGACTTCGTGCGGTACGCGTTCACGGCCGAGGAGAACATCGGTCTCGGGCGCGCGGACGAGCCCGTGGACATCGAGAAGATCCGCGCCGCAGCGCGGGAGGCGGGAGCCGACGACTTCCTGGCGGCTCTTCCCGACGGCTATCGGACCCCGTTGTCCCGCCTGTTCGACGGAGGGCACGAGATCTCGGGCGGTCAGTGGCAGCGCGTCGCGATCGCGAGGGCCTACTACCGTCAGGCTCCGCTCGTCATCCTCGACGAACCGTCGTCGGCTCTGGATCCCCGGTCGGAGCACGACCTGTTCACGTCGCTGCGGGCCACGCTTCAGGGTCGCACCGCCCTCTTCGTGTCGCACCGGTTCTCGACGGTGCGCTCGGCCGACCGCATCTACGTCCTGGATGCCGGCAAGGTGGTCGAGCACGGAACGCACGACGAGCTCATGGCGCGGCAGGGCCTGTACGCGGAGCTCTTCAGCCTGCAGGCGGACGCGTACCTCAGGTCCTGACCTTCGCGCTCACGCAGCGTGATCCGACGGACCGACGGCGGCCGGCTGCCGGGGTAGTCGTCGCCCGCCGTCAGGCCAGGAGCTGCCAGGCGGCCAGCTGCAGGCGCTGTCCGTCACCCTCACCCGACTCGCCGCCCGGCGCCGTCGACGCCAGCCGGTCGGGCTGGCCGCCGTAGCTGGTCTTCTTCACGGTGAGCCGCACGGTGCCGGCCGGGATGTCCACCTTCTCCAGCCACGCGAACGGCCCCGTCCAGTACGTCGTATACAGGCACGGATCGGAGCTGTTGTCCGACGAAGGCGACGGGATCGGCAGGCTGCGAGCCGACTCGCACGTGTAGGAGTAGACCGTCTTCCCGTCGACGGCGATCTCGAACTCCACGATCGAGCACCCGACGGTCTGCCAGGCAGGCCCTCCCGTGAAGAGCGCGAAGCCCTTCGCCGGCTTCGTCGTCTTCACCTCGAACGTGGCGGGAAGGGAGGTGGTGGCATACGGCTGGGCGGGCACCGGCACCGTTCCGCCTTGCAGGTTGGCCCCGAAGCCGCCGGAGGTGATGACGCTCGCGTGCCCTGAGCTCGCCTTGACCTTCTTTCCGCGGGCTGCGTCATCCAGGGACGACCACCACGAAGGTGCGACCGAGACGGAACTGCCAGCTGGCAGGAACACGTACGTGAGCAGATCGTCGAGCGGGATGCTCACCCGTCCGTCCGCGACCTGCACCGTCGACGGCACCCCCATGCCGTCCCACACTTCCAGCGAACCGGACGCGGAGACGCTCAGGTCGACGGTCGAACGCTCCATGCCGTTGGCTGCCAGCACCACGACGTCGTTGTCGACGCCGCGGTAGTGCAGGCCGGCGAACAGGCTGTCGCCCACACCGCCCTTCGGTCCGAATCTCAACGCCGTCGGAGGCTTCTGCGGCGTGCAGGTCGTGCCGTGCAGCGCCTCCGACATCACGTGCACCGCGTAGGCACCGGCGCGCAGGTTGCCCGTCGTGCCGCCGTTCTGCCCATCCACCATGTAGGTCGGCAGACCGGAGCCGAACGCATCGAACACGCGGAAGTCGTAGCTGTGCTCCTTGGGCCATCCGAACGACTCGAAGACGAGACGCAGCACCGTGCGCTGCCGTGCTTCGCGGCGCGGCTGGAGCACTCCGTAGCCGCCGCCGAGGATCCCGGTCTCGGTCAGCCACAGGTCGAGGTCGGGTCGCTGCGAGTCGGTGAACCTGTCCTTCAGGGCACCGAAGAGCTGCCTGAGCGCCACGATGTTCGACAGATTCTGGTGCGAGTTCTCCAGGTGGTCGGTGAAGCCGTCCACCTTGCACGAGTCGAGGAAGCGACCGAGCCCGTCGAGCGTCGTGGCGGACATGACGCCCGCCGAGTCGAATCCGAGAACGTGCGCCGTCGGATCCGCCGCCAGGATGGCGCTGCGACACTGCGTCCAGTACGAGATGAGCGCAGGCATGGACCAGCCGCCGTTCTCGGGCTCGTTCGTGGGGCACTCGTAGTACGCCCCGGCGTATCCGGCGGCACGCAGTGCAGCGGCAAGGTCTCCCCAGTCCTGCGGCGACGGGTCGAGCTTGGGCGCCTGAGCCTGCGGCGAGGGCGCGATCCATACGGGGCGGGGTCGCGCCCGGTCTTGCGCGCCGGTGAAGTACGGATCGTGCTTCAAGGCCGACACCAGGTCTGGGATCTGCCCTGGCCGGTACGAGTACAGGTCGCGGTCGGGAGCAACGGCGAGCCACGCGCCGATCGCCGGCTGGCCCATAGGCACGTGCAGCTTCGTCGGCGGGCACACGACGACTGTCCCCGTCACGACGCCGTTCGATCCCGCGTTCGTCACGACCGTGTAGTGGCCGGGCACTGCCCGCGATCCGCCGTGCCAGACGCCGTCGGTGCAGACCGTGAGCTTGCTGTCCCGCGCCGACATCGACCCGTGTCCGACTCGCCGGCCGCGCGCATCCAGCACCTGCCAGCTCGTCGCGCCGATCGGCAGGTCGAGCTGGAACTTGTTCAGCTCGTTCGTCGCGCCGGTCAGCCGGATGGTCGGACGGCCGTAGTAGACGCCGCAGAACGCGGCCGCCTGCAGCATGCGCTTCGGCCGCGATGACGCCCCCGGACGGATCGAGTTCCCATCGGAGCCCGTCCCCCCTCCGGCTCGCGCGGAGTTCTCGATGAGCTGCCCCGCCACGACTGCCGACGCGCCCACGACGACGATTCCGGCGCCGCCGATCAGTGCCTGACGCCGGGTGATCCGGCCTCGCCGCTCATCGCCGGTCATCGGGAGCGTCCTCCTCCGTCGCCGGCGGGAGGATCAGCGGACCGGTCGGCGCGAGCATCACCGAGTACGCTGCCGGAGCCGCGCAGAGCAGCAGCCATCCCGGGATGCCTGCCGCGGCGAGCACCGGCGGACCGCCCGCGAACACGCCGCCCACCACCACGAGCGCCGCCCCAGCAGCGGCGCACAGCAGGATCGCTGCTCCGAGGCGGGCTCGCGAATCCACCATCGCGATCTTGCGCCAGAAGACCACCTGCACGAGAAAGCCGACGAGCAGCGCTGAGCCGATCACGTCGCTCGCGCGGTGCGCGGTCGAGAGCACCGAGCACCAGGCGACCCCCACGGTCGCGGCACCGGTCAAGAGCGCCAGCCACACGTGCCACCTGTCGGTCGGCGACAGGATGACGACCACCAACGCGAGAGAGAGGGTCACCGCCACGTGGCCGCTCGGATAGCTGTTGCCGATGATCGCGACCGAACCACCCGTTCCCGGCCGAGGCAGGAGGAACTTGAGCCCCTCGGCCGCGATGAGCGACGAGGCGACCAGCACCACCGATCGGGCGACGTCATCCCAGCGCTGCCTTGCCAGAGCCGCGGCCGCCAGCACGACGACGAGCGCCGCCAGCACGAAGGGGATGACCTGCCGTACGACGTCGGCCGTCGCTCCGAAGACGTCGCTCAGCGGCATCAGGGAGGCGAACGCGCTCGCGTCGGCCATGCGGCCCTGGCCGGAGAGAACGAAGAGGAGGTAGGCGGCGACACAGCACACGGCCAGCACGGTCACCCTGATCAGGGCGTGCGGTGCGGCGATGCGCAGGTGCGAAGAGGAGAACCGGTGTCGACTGGGGACGGCGCGGGCGAGTTCCCCGGAACGAGGTGCGGTACCTCGAGCCGGAGCCTCGCCTGGCGCTTCTTCCGTCGTGTCGCTCACTCGATTCACCGCGTCGCGAACGAAGCGCCGTCCTCACTCGAGCCCGACCGGCGCTGCTGTGCCCGCGAGCGGTCTCGCCCCGGTTCCGGTCGTCGCGTCATGTACAGCACGCTATCCCGAACCGGGCCGGGTCTTGCACCGCGACGGCATGGCCTCAGTACGCTCCCACCGGCCTGATCAGCACCTTCGCGGTGCGCCACAGGATGATGAGGTCGCCCATCAGCGACCAGTTCTCCACGTAGTAGAGATCCAGCCGTACGCTCGCGTCCCAGCTGAGGTCGCTGCGGCCGCTGACCTGCCACATGCCGGTGAGTCCTGGCTTGATGAAGAGCCTGCGCTGCACGTGGTTCTCGTACGCCTCGACCTCCCGCGGCAGAGGCGGGCGCGGGCCGACGAGGCTCATGTCGCCGATGAAGACGTTCCACAGCTGCGGCAGCTCGTCGAGCGAGTACTTGCGGATGATGCGCCCGATCCTGGTGACCCTCGGATCGTCCTTCATCTTGAACAGCAGGCCCGCGCCCTCGTTCATCTCCGCGAGATTCTTCGCCTCCGCCTCCGCCGTCGTGACCATGCTGCGGAACTTGTACATCGTGAACCGCTCGCCGTTGCGGCCGACGCGCTGCTGCGAGAAGAAGGCACCGCCCGGGCTGTCCAGCCGCACCAGCACGGCGAGCACGAGGAACAGCGGAGAGAGCAAGGCCAGCGCGATGCCGGAGAGCGCGACGTCGAGCGCACGCTTCAGCGCGTGCTTGGTGCCGTCGAACTGCGGGATCTCCACGTGGATGAGCGGCAGACCCTCCACGGGACGGAAGTGGATCCTGGGGCCGGCGACATCCGTGAGCCCCGCGGCGAGCACGAGGTCGGTCGCGGCGCCCTCCAGCTGCCAGCTGAGGTCTTTGACAAATCCGCGGTCATCGCTGGGCTGCCCGGCCAGGATGACGGTGTCCACTTGCAGGTTCGCCGCCGCCATCGCCAGGTTGGAGAGGTCGGCCACGACGGGAACGCGGAGCTCGACGCCGTTGTCGTCGCCCGCCGTCCCGTCGAGGGCCGCGCCGATGATGTGGTACGTCGCACCCGTCTTGCTCTCCAGCTGGTCGACGACGTAGGCGACGTCTGCCGGAGAACCGCCGACGAGCGCGCGGGAGAGGTAACGGCCGTTCGCCCGCTGGCTGGAGAGCCAGCGACGCCAGGCCCACCGGCTGATGGTCAGCGCCAGGAGCCCGATCGGAAGCGTCAGCACGAAGAATCCACGCGCGATCTCGACCTTGCCGACCAGGAAGATGATCGCGAGCGATCCGAACGTGAAGGCGCTTGCGCTGGCCACCCGCCGGTATTCTGCGAAGCCCACACCGATGACTCGCGGGTCGCGCGTGCGGCACGTGGCGAGAAGAACCAGCCACGTCGCGACGACGCCGAGCGAGATCAGCCAGTAGAGCTCGTCGAGGCCGCCGAGGTCGTCCGCGCTCAGCCCGAAACGTGCGAGGAAGGCCCCGGCGACGGATGCCGTCACGATGATCGTGTCACTGACAACGAGCCTCGTGCGGTAAGTGCGGCTCCAGCGCTGTTCGGCCGAGAGTGCGGCGGAACGCGAGCCTGCGGAGACGCGACCGAGCGTGGGCCGGCCGAGCGCGATCGCCCTGCGATCGTCGAGCCCGGTCATGCTGCACGCCCGCAGCTGAGAACAGCCGGCCGCGCACCGCAAGCGGAGGCGTGGCTGTGCTGAGAATCGGGGCGACGCGTGGTTCGGGTTCCACGCGCCGCCCCCGCCAATGAGGCCACTTCGGCACCTCGGGTTCGGGTAAGCGAGTACCGGGTGTGAGGTCGCCGCCTGAGCTTCTTTCGAAGCCCTCGGGATAGGCGGACGACCTCAGCTGTGTTGAGTCTATCTATTGCTGAGGATTCCTCATGTCCCTAATAAGGGGCTCTCCCGAATTGGGGTCACGAGGCTTTCATCGGGGTGCAGGCATGCGCCATCGCACCCGCTCAGCGGGACGACTCGAGATCGGGAGTCAGTTGGAGCGATGGACGCGACGCCGCGAAAGCACGATCGCTCCGCCGCCGGCCACGACGGCCGCACCCGCCAGGCCGATGAGAGGCCAGGAGACGGTGCTGCCGGTATCCGCGAGACCTGCTTCTGGCACGTGAACGGTCACGTTGCTACAGGACGTCTCGCACGGGTCTATGGGTACGTAACTTTCGGCTGCTGCGGCAAGGGGAGCGGAGAAAGTGACTGCTGCCACTACTGCGGTCCCGCCGAGGCACGCCAAGATATGGCGTTTCATTGGGTGGCCTACCTATTCGGGTTGGGAAGGCAATTCGGGTAACGCCTAGTCTACCCAGACGCAAGCCTTGCACCACACCCCCGATCGGGTGTAAACGCGTCAAGATCGGCGCACGAGCCTCAGGATCAGCGCAAGACGTCGGCGCACGAGAACGGGACCCGTCCCACCTCTGTCGGCCACACTCCTGGCGTCGCCTGCACCTGCGGTCCTCCGGCGTCAGCCGACGTCCCCTCGGCCGCCGCTCCGACGACCTGGAAGTCGTACACGGCGCTCTGCCCAGGGTGGAGTTTCACGAGCACGTGCGCGACGGCATGGCCCTGATCGGTGGCGCGCTGGATGGCGACATCCTTTCCACCGGTGGACGCCCCGATGATCACGGATCCCGGCGGTGCGTAGACCGCCACCGTCGTGTACGTGTCGCCAGCGGGGACTCCGGAGAGGCCTGCGCCCGTCACGTAGCCGGGCAGCGACTGGGCGGCATCCACCGGCGCGTCGCTGGAGAGCTTCACCTGCACCAGATAGTTGGGCCGGCCGTCTTGCCGGCACGATGCCTGGCCGAGGCCGATCGCGGTGTGCAGGTAGTAGTCCATCTTGGCGCCCGTCGCGTCGTTCAGATAAACGCCGAACGGTTGTCCTGAAGCAGAGCTCGCCGGCACCGAAGCAGAGCTCGCCGGAAGTCCCCCGGCGAGCGACGTGCCCGCGAGATTGGACTGCTCGTGCGCGTCACCGCTCCACACGAGCACTCGCCGCTCGTTGCTCGCCTGCGTGAGTGCCGACAGCATGGCCGTGGTGTCGAACTGCCCGCTCGCCACCCTGTTGAACACGGAAGCCGCGGCGGACGCGAAGAACGCGTTCTGCTCCAGAGGGTCGCTGAACCTGGCATACGACGCGCTCAGCAGCACCTGCACCGCATTGTCGCTCGTCAGCTGCACTCCGCCGCCGAGGTCGACGGGTCCGGTCGCCTTGAGCAGGTAGCTCAGCGCGACCGGGTCCATCGAGAGCACGCCGTCGACCTTCGTGCCGAACCGCTGCTGCCACATCGCCTGCACCAGCCGGCCCGAGGTGGCGAAGTCCGGCGTGAGCGTGACGTCCTGGATGAACTCGCCCGTGATCGGCCCGTAGAGCTTCTCGGTCTGCGCGGGAAGCCGGATGACGGGCTTGTCGAGCTGCGGGAAGTCGGGGGCGGATGCCTGGCTCACGAGCGAGATCCGCCCGTTCTCGGTGTGCAGAAGGGCCAGCGCCCCGACGATGCCACCTGTGGCGCGCGCCTCGGCGTTGTTCTGGATGACGAGCACGTAGTCGCGCGGACCGTCGGCACCGAGCATGGGCGGCAACAGTCTCGCAGCCCGGCTGACGGCATCCGTCACCGCTCCCGCCTTCTGCAGGGCAGCCGTCAGTTTCTCGACGGCGTCGCGCACCGGACCGATGGTCGCCGAGGCGTCGATGCCGCGCACCATCTCGAGGTCGGTTTGCAGCGCGGAGTTCGCCTTCGTCACTGTCGGCGCCACCTGGACCAGAGGCTGCAAGGGCACGGCGCCGTTCACGGGTTTGAAGCTGTCGACGTTGATCGTGCCCGCCACCTGGGCGAGCGGGACGATCGACTTGTCGGTCACATCGGATGCCGCCGCCGCGAGCGTGCGCACCGCGGACAGGTTTGGTCCGATGCCCGGCACGACCTCCGCGGCGCGCCAGATCGGGTCCGAGGTGTCATCCCGTGCGGCATGGAGGTGATCGGCGAGGGATCGCGTTGTGGCGGCCGCTGCCTTCGAGTCGCCGGACGTGATCTGCGTCTGCACCGTGTCGACGAGCGGCAGGGCCGCCTCGAGCTCGTTCTTCGCGTTCAGAGCCCGCACCGCGACCCAGACGGCGCATGCGATGAGAAGCACGATGACGCCGACGATCGAACACACGATGATCCGCCGCCTGCGCGCCCGAGTCTCCAGTCGTGGGGCGGCTGTCGAGTCGGGCATGGGGGTATTCAACCAGACACTTCTTGAGCGCCCGTCAAGAAGAAGGGCTGAACCGGGTGCGAAAAAGGGGCCGGGCCCGAAGGCCCGACCCCTTTCGAGATCGCTGAGCTGGTCGAGATCTCGACAAGCTCGATCTGAGTCGTTCGGGCTCAACGCGCCGTGCGCATTGAGCCCTGCGGACTCACTTGATGATCTTGGTCACCGTTCCGGCGCCCACGGTGCGGCCACCCTCACGGATGGCGAAGCCGAGGCCCTCCTCCATGGCGATCGGCTGGATCAACTCGACCGTCATGTCGGTGGTGTCGCCGGGCATGACCATCTCGGTGCCCTCGGGCAGCGAGATGACGCCCGTGACGTCGGTGGTGCGGAAGTAGAACTGCGGACGGTAGTTCGCGTAGAACGGGTTGTGACGTCCACCCTCGTCCTTGGACAGGATGTACGCGGTGCCCTCGAACTGCGTGTGCGGCGTCACCGAACCCGGCTTCGCCACGACCTGACCGCGCTCGACATCCTCGCGCTTGGTGCCGCGGAGCAGCAGACCACAGTTCTCACCGGCCCACGCCTCGTCGAGCTGCTTGTGGAACATCTCGATACCCGTGACCGTGGTCTTCTGCGTCGGGCGGATGCCGACGATCTCGACCTCGGAGTTGATGGCGAGCGTGCCACGCTCGGCGCGGCCCGTCACGACGGTGCCACGACCGGTGATCGTGAAGACGTCCTCGATCGGCATCAGGAACGGCTTGTCGCGGTCGCGCACCGGGTCGGGGATCGACTCGTCGACGGCCTCCATCAGGTCGAGGATGGACTGCGTCCACTTCTCGTCGCCCTCGAGGGCCTTGAGGCCGGACACGCGCACGACGGGCGCGTTGTCGCCGTCGAAGCTCTGGCTCGACAGGAGGTCGCGAACCTCGAGCTCGACGAGCTCAAGGATCTCCTCGTCGTCGACCATGTCGGCCTTGTTCAGCGCCACGAGCAGGTAGGGAACGCCGACCTGCTTGGCGAGCAGCACGTGCTCACGCGTCTGCGCCATCGGGCCGTCGGTCGCCGCGACCACGAGGATCGCGCCGTCCATCTGAGCGGCACCGGTGATCATGTTCTTGATGTAGTCCGCGTGACCCGGGGCGTCGACGTGCGCGTAGTGGCGCTTCGGAGTCTCGTACTCGACGTGCGAGATGTTGATCGTGATACCGCGCTGGCGCTCCTCGGGAGCGGAGTCGATCGATGCGAAGTCACGGGGGACGTTCACATTCGACGGGTACTTGTCAGCGAGAACCTTGGAGATCGCCGCCGTGAGCGTCGTCTTTCCGTGGTCGACGTGACCGATCGTTCCGATGTTGACGTGCGGCTTGGTCCGCTCGAACTTGGCCTTAGCCACTGTGGGTCCTCCTCAGGACTCTCGTGTAGAAGCTGCGGGCGGCATGGACCGACCGGACATTCTACGGGGATCGTGTATATGTTACGGGATGTTGCTGGCGGGTCGCTCGCTGAGCGTCCCGTTGCCCTTCGCCAGGCTCAGGGCACGGAAGGTGCTACTCGCCCTTGGACTTCTGGATGATCTCGTCGGCCACAGCCTTCGGGACCTCCGCGTAGCTCTCGAACGACATGGAGTAGACGGCACGGCCGGAGGTCTTCGAACGAAGGTCTCCGATGTAGCCGAACATCTCCGACAGCGGGACGTGCGCGCGCACGACCTTGACGCCCTGCGCATCCTCCATGGCCTGGATCTGGCCGCGGCGGGAGTTCAGGTCGCCGATGACGTCGCCCATGTACTCCTCGGGCGTGCGCACCTCGACGGCCATCAGCGGCTCGAGCAGCACGGGGCTGGCCTTGCGGGCAGCTTCCTTGTACGCCATCGAACCGGCGATCTTGAACGCCATCTCGGACGAGTCCACCTCGTGGTAGGCACCGTCGAGCAGCGTCGCCTTGACGCCGACGGTCGGGTACCCGGCGAGCACGCCGACCTGCATGGCATCCTGGATGCCCGCGTCGACCGAGGGGATGTACTCGCGCGGAACGCGGCCACCAGTGACCTTGTTCTCGAACTCGTACGTGGTCTCGGCGGTGATCTCCAGCGGAGCCAGCGAGATCTGCACCTTCGCGAACTGACCGGAACCACCGGTCTGCTTCTTGTGGGTGTAGTCCAGCTTCTCCACGGTCTTGCGGATCGTCTCGCGGTAGGCCACCTGGGGCTTGCCCACGTTGGCCTCGACCTTGAACTCGCGCTTCATGCGGTCGACGAGGATGTCCAGGTGCAGCTCGCCCATGCCGCCGATGACGGTCTGACCGGTCTCCTGGTCCTGCTCGACGCGGAACGTCGGGTCCTCTTCTGCGAGCTTCTGGATGGCCGTTCCCAGCTTCTCCTGGTCGGCCTTCGTCTTCGGCTCGATCGCGACCTTCAGCACCGGCTCCGGGAACGTCATGGACTCGAGCACGATCTGGTGCGCCGGGTCGCAGAGGGTGTCGCCGGTCGTGGTGTCCTTGAGGCCGATCACGGCGTAGATGTGACCCGCGGTCACGGAGTCCACCGGGATCTCCTTGTTGGCGTGCATCTGGAAGATCTTCCCGATGCGCTCCTTCTTCTGCTTGGTCGAGTTGATGACCTGCGCGCCGGAATCGAGGTGACCCGAGTAGACGCGGATGTAGGTCAGACGACCGAAGAAGGGGTGCACGGCGATCTTCGAGACGAGCGCGGAGAACGGCTCTGCGGCATCCGCGTGACGCTCGAGCACCTTCTCCGGGTCACGCACGTCGTGGCCCTGAACGGCAGGCACGTCGAGCGGGCTCGGCAGGTAGTCGACGACCGCGTCGAGCATGGGCTGCACGCCGCGGTTCTTGAATGCGGAACCGCACAGCACGGGGTAGATCTCGTTGTTCACAGTGAGCTTGCGGATGGCCGCCTTGATCTCGGGAACCGTGATCTCCTCGCCGCCGAAGAACTTCTCCAGCAGCTCGTCGCTCGTCTCCGCGACGGTCTCGAGCAGCGCGGCGCGGTACTCCTCCGCCTTCTCCTTGAGGTCGGCGGGGATGTCCTCGATCTCGTAGTGGGCGCCCATGGTGACATCACCCTTGGCGTCGCCCGGCCACACCAGCGCGCGCATCTCGATCAGGTCGACGACACCGACGAAGTCGTTCTCGCTGCCGATCGGGAGCTGAAGCACCAGCGGCTTGGCACCGAGGCGGTTCACGATGGTGTCGACCGTGAAGTAGAAGTCGGCGCCCAGCTTGTCCATCTTGTTGACGAAGCAGATGCGCGGAACGTTGTACTTGTCGGCCTGGCGCCACACGGTCTCGGACTGGGGCTCGACGCCCTCCTTGCCGTCGAAGACGGCGACGGCGCCGTCGAGGATGCGCAGCGAGCGCTCCACCTCGACGGTGAAGTCCACGTGTCCGGGCGTGTCGATGATGTTGATCTGGTTCTTGTTCCAGAAACAGGTCACGGCCGCGGACGTGATGGTGATTCCGCGCTCCTTCTCCTGCTCCATCCAGTCGGTGGTCGAGGCGCCGTCGTGCGTCTCGCCGATCTTGTGGTTGACGCCCGTGTAGAACAGGATGCGCTCGGTCGTGGTGGTCTTACCGGCATCGATGTGCGCCATGATGCCGATGTTGCGGACCTTCTTCAGGTCGGTGAGCACGTCTTGTGCCACGGGGATTCCTCCGGAGAAAGATTGGTGTGGGTTGCCGGCCGGACAAGCCGGCGCGCGGGGCGGGGAAAGGGCATCCTGCCGCCCCGTGCGTCTGACTGTTACAACCGGTTACTGGCCGGATTTGTTCCGTCCTGGCCGGTGCGCCACTACCAGCGGTAGTGGGCGAACGCGCGGTTGGACTCGGCCATCTTGTGCGTGTCTTCGCGACGCTTCACGGCGGCGCCGAGACCGTTCGAGGCATCCAGGATCTCGTTCATGAGACGCTCGGTCATCGTGCGCTCACGACGGGCCTTCGCGTAGCTCGTGAGCCAGCGCAGCGCGAGGGTGTTCGCGCGGTGCGGCTTCACCTCGACGGGCACCTGGTACGTCGATCCGCCGACGCGGCGGCTCTTGACCTCGATGGTGGGGCGCACGTTGTCGAGCGCCTTCTTGAGCGTGGCGACGGCATCCTGACCGTTCTTGGCTGCGACACCCTCGAGCGCGTCGTAGACGATGCTCTCTGCGAGGGACTTCTTACCGTCCTTCAGGATCTTGTTCACCAGCTGGCTGACGACCGGAGCACCGTAGACCGGGTCTGCGATGACGGGACGCTTGGGAGCGGGACCCTTGCGAGGCATTACTTCTTCTCCATCTTCGCGCCGTAGCGGCTGCGAGCCTGCTTGCGGTTCTTCACGGCCTGGGTGTCGAGCGCGCCACGGATGATCTTGTAGCGCACACCGGGCAGGTCCTTCACACGACCGCCACGCACGAGCACCATCGAGTGCTCCTGCAGGTTGTGACCCTCACCGGGGATGTAGGCGGTGACCTCGGTGCCGTTGGAGAGCTTGACGCGAGCAACCTTGCGGAGCGCGGAGTTCGGCTTCTTCGGCGTGGTCGTGTAGACGCGCGTGCACACGCCGCGCTGCTGCGGGTTGGCCTTGAGGGCCGGCGCCTTGGTCTTCGAGACCTTCGGCGTGCGGCCCTTGCGGACCAACTGCTGAATGGTTGGCACTATTTCTCCTAGTTGCGCTGCACGGTGACAGCATTGATGATCTTGTTCACATCACGACCCACCGGATGCCGCAGAAGAGCGGCAGCTTCAGTGTGGTGGGTATGCCGTGGGGGTAGCCCGCGAATGCAAGGCTCCCTAGAGTGTGGTTTCGGATTGAGCCGGTTCCTCGTCCGCCTGCTCGGCGGTCACGGTCCTAGCGCGCTCAGAGCGCACACCCGCAATATTCTACTCGATGCCGTGTGCCGTAACAAATGCGCGCCGACGCTGCGGACCCGGCGCCGACCCTACCCAGCGGGCGCCAACCGTACCCAGCGGGCGCCGAGACTACGAAACGGCCGTGGAGACTACGGAACGGGTGTCGAGGCTACGGCGCGGGCCACGAGACTAGGCACCCCGACCCGAGTCTCGGCATTAATTCCGTAGTCTCGCCTGCGGTCGTGACCCGCATCCGTTCCGTAGTGTCGGCATCCGCGGCGCGCGTCGAGAGAAGCGCTGCGGACTCGCTCGCCGGAGCGCCGTTGTCCAGGAACGCCGTCCTCCACGGGCGCGGTCGCACACAAGCGCGTTGCCCACAGGAGCGGTTGTCCACAGATCGAGCTGGAGACGCCGAGCGCGGATCGCGGTCCACCAGCATCGGGAGGTGGCCGCGTTCGTCCCGTCTCCCGTCGCCCTCCTGCTCGCCGGTCGCACGCCGGCCGGAAAGCCGCTGCACCGGAACACGTCTCTCACGCGTGTGCATTCGCGCGTGTACGCGAAGAAGGAGGAATGGGATGCCCTGGCACCCTGGGATCGATACTTGGCGCGCGTGCACGCCGTACGTCTGATTCGGCCGGGATCGGTATTCTGCCTCGAGTCGTCAGCGGCCCTGCTGGGCCTGCCGATATTCGGCGAGCCGAGGTACGTTCATGTCTTCAATGAGTGGCCCGACGCTCATTCGACGTCCTCGGCAGGACTCGCGTTCCACACGTTCATCGATGAACGGGCGATCACCGTGAAAGATGAAGGAGCGGTGGTCGACGTGGCAGACACGGTTCTCGACCTGTGCCGGGTCTTGCCACCTGCGTTCGCGTTAGCCGTCATGGACGCCGCGCTGCGAAGTGCCGCACCCGGTGTCACGAGATCCGCCTTGTTGGAGCGAGCGCGCGGACAGACGTGGAAGCGCGGCATCCGCCGACTCGAATGGGTTCTGGCAGAAGCGAACCCGGTAGCGGAGTCCGTAGCCGAATCGGTCGGACGCGCCGTGATCGGCTGGCTGGGCTACCCCCGACCGGACCTGCAGACGGAGTTCCGGTACGAAGGCGCCATCGATCGCGTCGACTTCTACTGGCGGGCTCAGCGCGTCATCGGCGAGTCCGACGGGTACGCCAAGTACCGCACCGGCGATATCGAAAGGTCCGAGAGCCGTCTCGTTTCCGAGAAGCAGCGCGAGGACCGCCTTCGGCGACACGAAGCAGGCTTTGTCCGTTGGAGCTTCAGCGACGACGTGCACCCGGAACGCCTTGACCGCAAGCTCCGGTGCGCAGGCTTGCAGCCGATCCGCCCGCAGGATACCGGGATGCTGATGACACTGAGACGCAATCCCCGGTAGCGGTAGCGGTAGCGGTAGCGAAGACGTCGAGACTAGAGGTGCCGAATCGAGACTACGGATATCAGCCCTAGTCTCGGCGCGGATTCGTAGTCTCGGCGATCGTTCCGTCGGAGACGCGGCAACCGGAACGTCCGTGCCGTGAGCGAGCAGACGATCCGGCAAGCACAAGACGTCTGCTGTGAGGCGACCCGGAAACGCTCGGCGCCAGGACCGCACAACTCGAGCAGACGCGACTCAGCTGGGCGACATCGGCGAGACCATGCTGCAGTTCTTCGATGCGATCGCCACCACAGCTCGATTCGTGGGCACGCCTGCCGACCGACTGGTCGTCCGCGCCGCATGACGTCGCCGAAAACAGCAGCTGTCATCCGATGCAGCAGGATTTCCGCTGTATTCGACGCGAGAGCGCGAACACTGCTGTTTTCGGCGCGTGGCAAGCCAGCGCGGCGCGGGGCGGCGAGCGCGGCTCAGCGCGGGCGTCAGCACCGGGTGCCGCCGCGCCGGGTGCTACCGCATGCGCGGCGGCATCCGCGTCGGCGCCGTTGCCACGTTGCAATCCGCAAGAGGACGCGCCGCTAACGTGGTCGCCATGCGATTCGGAACTTTTCTCCCCCAAGGCTGGCGCTTCGATCTCGTCGGGATCGACCCGAGCGAACAGTGGCCGACCATGCGCCG
>NZ_DASZVF010000082.1:0-9136 GCF_035547335.1 Humibacter sp.
CATGCTTCCGAGAAGCGGATGCCCGCCGCTCCGACGAATGGGGGCGGCCAGTCTGCTTTCAGGAGCTGGCACCGGGTCTGGCGGGAGCGACGCGAAGCGGCCGCGGGGGCATGTCTCCTGAAAGGCGACTGGCCGGCCCCACAGCTACCGCCCGGGTCCTACAGGTGAGTCGCCTGGATGCTCCGCAGTCGCGCCAGCACCTGCACGCGTAGCTCCTCGGGTGCCGTCTCCTTGCACGCCCGCTGTACGACTTCCGTGAGCACCATCCCGACGTGGACCTCGCTCTCGCAGTCCGTGCAGTTGGCGAGATGCTCGCGGATGTCTGCCGCGTCGTCCGCCTGCAGCTCGTTGTGCAGGTATTCCTCGATGTCCTTCTTGGCCTTCTCGCAGCCGCAGTCGCTCATCTGGTGCTCCCGGTGTTCTGCACGGCGCCGGCCCTCTGTCGGGTCGCCCCGTCGGGTGCGGCACTGTTCTGCACAGCAGAGAGCCCGCGCTCGTGCGCGTAGTCCGTCAACAGCTCCCGGAGCATCCGCCTGCCACGATGCAGACGGCTCATCACGGTGCCGATCGGGGTCTTCATGATGTCGGCGATCTCCTGGTAGGAGAAGCCCTCGACGTCGGCCAGGTAGACCGCGAGACGGAAGTCCTCGGGGATCGCCTGGAGTGCGTTCTTGACGTCGGAGTCGGGAAGGTGGTCGATCGCCTCGGCCTCGGCCGAGCGCGAGGTCGCTGACGTCGCAGACGCGGCGCCGCCGAGCTGCCAGTCCTCGAGCTCATCGATGGGGTTCTGGTAGGGCTCGCGCTGCTTCTTGCGGTACGTATTGATGAACGTGTTGGTCAGGATGCGGTATAGCCACGCCTTCAGGTTCGTGCCCTGCTTGAACTGGCCGAACGCCGCGTACGCCTTGACGAAGGTCTCCTGCACGAGGTCTTGCGCATCGGCGGGATTCCTCGTCATGCGCAGGGCCGCCGCATACAGCTGATCCATGAACGGGAGCGCCTGCTCTTCGAACAGTGCGCCGACGTCCTGGCCTGATCCCTCGCCGGGCGTTTCCTCGTGTGGAGTCGACATCACGGCCCAGTCTAGGCCGGGCACCTGCATCGATCCGGTGAACGCCGAACCGCCTTCGGTGCCGCCGAAAAGCCCGGACGGTGGAAGCTGCGGAAGCACCGTCGCGAGCGAGATCGTGAGCGGAGGGTCGAGCAGCGCCTGCGTCATCCGCACGCTCCTCTCCGTATCTCCTGCTGGATCGATACTCTTGACAAGCGATGCTGATCTCGAAATATTCCGCACCGGACTTCGATCCCTACGGCGACCGGAAGCCGGAAGAACCGGATGCCCTGTGGCCGGCTCCCACGGCCGCCGGGCCGTTGCGCGCCCGTGTGTCACTGCCCGGTTCGAAATCGATCACGAACCGGGAGCTCGTGCTCGCCGCCCTCGCCGATGAGCCTTCGCTGCTGCGCGCTCCGCTGCACTCCCGAGACAGCTCGAACATGATCCAGGCGCTCCGAGCGCTCGGCACCACCATCGAGGAGCGGCCGGGCACGGGGGCATTCGGTGCCGACCTCCTCGTCACGCCGGGCGAGCTCACCGGCAGCACCACGATCGACTGCGGACAGGCGGGAACGGTCATGCGCTTCGTGCCGCCCATCGCGGCGCTGGCGCTCGGGCCGACCACGTTCGACGCAGACGACTCGGCCCGCGGCCGTCCCATGGGCGGCATCGTGGCCGCCCTGAAGGCACTCGGGGTCGACGTGGACGACAACGGACGAGGTGCGCTGCCGTTCACGGTGCATGGCACCGGCCAGGTCGCGGGAGGCTCGATCGAGATCGACGCATCGGCCTCCAGCCAGTTCGTGTCGGCGCTGCTCCTCTCCGCCGCTCGCTTCGACGACGGGCTGCGGCTGACGCACGTGGGTCAGCGGCTGCCGAGCCTCCCCCACATCGAGATGACGATCGACGCCCTCGCCGGCCGGGGGGTGCGCGTGCAGACTCCGGATGTCGGCGTCTGGTCGGTCTCCCCCGGTGCGATCCGCGGGCGCGACCTCGACATCGAGCCCGACCTCTCCAACGCCGCGCCGTTCCTCGCTGCGGCGCTGGTCACCGGTGGCAGCGTCACGGTGACGGGATGGCCGGATGCGACGACACAGGTCGGCGCGGACCTCGCGGACATCCTGCCCGCGTTCGGTGCAACGGTGGAGCGCTCGCGCGGCGAGCTCACCGTGCGCGGCGGCGACGGCATCCACGGGGTCGAGCTCGACCTCACGACGGGCGGCGAGCTGGCGCCCACGGTGGCCGCGCTCGCTGCGCTGGCCGACGCACCGAGCACCATCACGGGGATCGGCCACATCAGACATCACGAGACCGACCGCCTTGCCGCTCTCGCCACCGAGATCCAAGGGCTCGGCGGCGAGGTCGACGAGCTCGACGACGGCCTGCGGATCACGCCTCGCACCCTGCACGGCGGGGTGTGGCACAGCTACGACGATCACAGGATGTCGACGAGCGGCGCCCTGATCGGACTGGCCGTGCCCGGCATCCGCATCGAGAATGTGCGGGCGACGCACAAGACGCTGCCGCAGTTCACGACCCTGTGGCAGGGGATGGCGAGCAACGACCAGGATGCCGCCGTGCGGCAGGCGACAAGCTGAGCGGTGCCGGCGTGAGCTGGTGGGATACCGACGACGAGGACGAGCCGTACGGCGAGTACGACGAATCCTCGGTTCGCGTGCGACCCAATCCCAAGGGCAACCGGCCACGAACGAAGACCCGCCCTGAGCACGAAGACGCGGTTGTCGCCCGCGTGCTGGGTGTGGACAGGGGCCGCTACACGGTTCTGCTCGACGAAGGCACCCCGGACGAGCACGAGGCGATCGCGGCCAGGGCGAGCGAGCTGCGCAAGCAGGCCGTGGTCACGGGAGACCGGGTCGACCTGGTCAGCGATACGAGCGGCGACGAGGGAACGCTCGCGCGCATCGTGCGCATCCGCGAGCGCAGCACGCTGCTGCGCCGCAGCGCCGACGACACGGATGCCGTGGAGCGCGTGATCGTCGCCAACGCCGACCAGATGCTGATCGTGGTGGCAGCGGCGAACCCCGAGCCGCGCACCCGCCTGGTCGACCGCTACCTGGTCGCGGCGTACGACGCCGGCATCGAGCCGCTCCTCGTGGTCACGAAGACGGACCTCGCCGATCCCGGGCCGTTCCTGGAGAACTTCTCCGGGCTCGACCTCCCGATCTTCCTCAGCTCGTCCGGTGGGGAACGCGACCACGTGCGCGGTGCAGCGCAGTCGGCCGCGCAGACGAGTGCGGCGGCCGCAGGCATCCCGCTCGACGAGTTGTTCCGTGCGCTTGCCGGTCACGACACGGTTGCCGTCGGTCACTCCGGCGTGGGCAAGTCGACGCTCGTGAACGCGCTGGTGCCTGAGGCGGACCGGGCGATCGGACACGTCAACGAGGTCACAGGGCGGGGACGCCACACGTCGTCATCCACCGTCTCGCTGCGGCTGCGCTCACCATACGGCGACGGCTGGATCATCGACACGCCCGGTGTGCGCTCGTTCGGCCTCGGCCACGTCGACAGGGCGAACATCCTGCGCGCGTTCACGGAGCTCGCGGCCATCGCCGAGAACTGCCCGCGAGGCTGCACCCACCTGCCCGATGCCCCGGACTGCGCGATCATCGAAGCCGTGGATGCCGGCGAACTCGGCGAGCGCGGCCGCCGGCGGCTCGACTCGTTGCAGCGGCTCCTGGCCACCTTCTCCTGACGACCGCTCGCCGAGCCGGGCCGCTACCTTTGTGGTCATGAGCGATATCCCCCCTCGGCTCGTCCCCGGTCAGGCGGCGCCCGACTTCACCCTCCTCGACCAGGACGGGTCCGAAGTGTCGTTGCACGACTTCGCGGGGCGCAACGTGGTCGTCTACTTCTACCCGGCTGCCATGACCCCCGGGTGCACGAAGGAAGCTTGCGACTTCCGCGACAACCTCAACTCGCTTGCGTCAGCCGGGTACCAGGTCGTGGGAATCTCCAAGGACGACCCGGCCACTCTCGCGACGTTCCGCGATCGCGACCACCTGAACTTCCCGCTGCTCTCGGACACCGACCTCACGGTCCACAAGCTGTACGGCGCGTACGGCGAGAAGACCCTGTACGGAAAGACCATCACGGGTGTGCTCCGGTCGACGTTCGTGGTCGACGCGGATGGCAGCATCCGTCTCGCGCTCTACAACGTGAAGGCCACGGGCCACGTCGCCTCGCTGCGCAAGAAGCTCGGCCTGGCGGGCTGACGGCCCAGGCTCCGTGGGCCGTAGCGAGCGGCCGAGCTCACCGGGCACCGGGCGTCGAGCGGTCCTCCTCGGAGTCGCCTGCGTGTGAGCCGCCAGGTCGCGACCCGGCGTCGGTGGTCGCTCGCGTCACCTGCGGCGTCACCGACAGGCCGATGCCGATCAACGCGACGACGAGGAGCACCCAGCCGGCCTGCGGCACGGCGGTGACGCCCGTGAAGGATCCCACGGCGACCGCCAGCACGAGCAGATGCCAGGTGATGCTGGATGCCCGCACCCACGATCTCCTGCGCGCTGCGGCGATCGTGGTGAGCACGAGCCAGAGCGCGCACAACGCGCCGATGACGAGGATGGCGATGCCGCTCCCCACGTCGGATGCCGTGGACTGCGCCGCCTGCACCCCGAGCCAGCTCACGAGTCCGATCGCCGCCAGGGCCTCGAGCGCGAGAAGCACGACGAGGCACGTCAGGAGCGGCGGAAACGACTTTTCGGGCCGGTCAATGCCCATATCGGGCGATTGTTTCCGGTCTGTGTTCACAGCGTTATCCCATTCGAAACTCTTGATTTGGCACTACCAGTATGCGAGCATTTCTTGGTCGAGTTGCGCTCACAGGGTGGTGGGCAGGTGTCCATCGCAGAGTACCCAGTCCACCAGGCAGAACGGTCCGCATATCAGCCGTGCCCGTCGGTAAAGGTCCGCCACGATCATCACCCTGAACTCGTCGCTTACCCGCATTCTTGACCGTTCGGTCATGCCCGGGCGTCACCTGACGCACGCTATTGAAGGAGCACCCCCATGGATTGGCGCGACAAAGCCGCCTGCCTGACAGCCGACCCGGAACTGTTCTTCCCGGTGGGCAACACGGGACCGGCTGTCGAGCAGATCGAGAAGGCGAAGAGCGTCTGCGCCAGGTGCACCGTGACCGAAGCCTGCCTTCAGTACGCCCTCGAGACCGGTCAGGACTCGGGCGTGTGGGGCGGCCTTTCCGAGGATGAGCGGCGGGCGCTGAAGCGCCGCGCCGCGCGCGCGCGCCGCGCCTCCTGATCTCCCACCGCCGGACGATCTCGTACCGCCGGCCGCAGTCCCTCACGGGTACCGGAACCAGTACCGCCGGGCGCCCCGTGTTTCCGTTCCCGGAAGCGGCCCGCCACTGATCCGCGGCCAGCTGACCGTGCGGTCTCGCTCGCCGGAGCGACATCATCCGGTTGACCCACTTCCGCCGTCATGCGACGCCGCGTCGCCGAGCTGTCACAGATCGGCGATGTGCGCGGTCTTTGCTCCTGTAAGCGCAACCCCGCGAGGAACCAGCACAGGACGGAAGGCAAGGACATGGCACGCATCATCGTGATCGGCGGCACGGGGCTGATCGGATCGAAGGTCGTCGCGAAACTCAACGAGCACGGGCACGAGGCGATCCCTGCCGCGCCCAGCACCGGCGTCGACACCATCACCGGAGAGGGCGTCGCCGACGCGTTGGCGGGCGCCGATGTCGTCGTCGACGTCTCGAACTCGCCGTCGTTCGAGGCCAAGGCCGTGCTCGACTTCTTCACCACGTCGACGAACACGCTGCTGGCGGCCGAGAAGCACGCCGGAGTGAAGCATCACGTCGCGCTGACGATCGTGGGCACGAACCGCCCGAACAACATCGACTACTTCGCGGCGAAGGCCGCTCAGGAGAAGCTCATCCGCGAGTCCGGCGTGCCCTACTCGCTGGTGCACGCCACGCAGTTCTTCGAATTCCTCGGCGCGATCGCCGACACGTCGATGGTGGATGGCGCCGTGCACCTGCCGGGCAGCCTGGTGCAGCCGATGGCCGCAGAGGATGTCGCGACGGCCGTCACGCGCACGGCGGCCGGAGCGCCGCTGAACGCCGACATCGAGATCGCGGGGCCCGAGCAGTTCGGGCTCGACGAGTTCGTGCGCCGCGGTCTCGCCTTCCGGGGCGATCCCCGCGAGGTCGTCCGGGACGAGTCGGCGACGTACTACGGAGCGCTCGTCGGTGAACGAGAGCTGGTGCCGGTGGACGGGGCGCAGATCTTCGCGACGACGCTGGCCGACTGGCTGCCGCTCAACCCGCCGCGCCACTGAGCCGCATACATACACGAGAGCCTCGACCGATGGGTCGAGGCTCTCCTTCACTCACGCTGGGCGTTACGCCTTGCGCAGGTAGCGCAACGGCACCTCGATCGTCACCTCGGTGCCGGTTCCGACCATCGTGTGCCAGTCGATCGTTCCGCTCAGCTCGCCCTGGATCAGCGTGCGCACGATCTGCGTGCCGAGACCGTCGCCCACCTTTCCTTCCGGAAGCCCCGAGCCGTTGTCCTTAACCTTCACGGTGAGAGTCTCCGGTGATCGGTGGGCGATGATCTCCACCTCTCCCGACCGGCCGGCAAGACCGTGCTCCACCGCGTTCGTGACGAGCTCGGTGAGCGCCAGGGCGAGCGGTGTCGCGTACTCGCTCGGCAGCTCTCCGAAGCTTCCAGAGGACTTCGGATGAACCGTGGTGTTGTGCGTGCTCGCCACCTCGGCGACGAGCAGCAGCACCCGGTCGAACACGTCGTCGAAATCGACGATCTGCGCCAGGCCCTCCGACAGCGTGTCGTGCACGACGGCGATCGCCGAGACGCGTCGCATCGCCTGACCGAGCGCCTCCCGCGCTTCCTCGGAGTGCGTGCGCCTCGCCTGGATGCGCAGCAGCGACGCGACAGTCTGCAGGTTGTTCTTGACCCTGTGGTGGATCTCGCGGATCGTCGCATCCTTGGTGATGAGCTCCTGTTCCTGATGCCTCATCTCGGTCACGTCGCGGCACAGCACGATGGCGCCGGTACGTTCCCCGTGGGTGCGGATGGGGATGGTGCGCAGCGAGACGGTGACGCCGCGCGCTTCGATGTCGGTGCGCCAGGGCGCGCGCCCGGTGACCACGAGCGGAAGCGACTCGTCGACGACGGAATTGCCGGCGATCAGTCGGGTCGTGACGTCGGCGAGGGACTCCCCCTCGAGCTCCTCGGTGAATCCCATGCGGTTGAACGCGGAGAGCGCGTTCGGGCTCGCGAACGTGGTGACGCCATCCACGTCGAGACGCAGCAGGCCGTCGGATGCGCGTGGCGCACCTCTGCGCGGCCCCGACGGCGCACCGAGGTCGGGGAAGTCGCCCGTGGCGATCATCCCGAACAGGTCGTTCGCGCAGGCGTTGAACGTGAGCTCCTGCCTGCTGGGGGTTCGGGCCTCGCTGAGGTTCGTGTGCCGGGTGATCACCGCGATCGGCGTCGGCACGACCTCGGCGCTGGATGCCGACACCCGGCGGAAGACGGGGACCGCGCGCACCCGCGTCGGCATCTCCTCGTACCAGTCCGGCGCGTGCGAGTCGACGATAGCGCCGACCTCGAACGCCTCCGTGGCCAGACCCTTCCACTCCGAGCGGATCGGCTGCCCGACGAAGTCGCGGTAGAACAGGGTCGCAGCGCTCGACGGGCGCGAATGCGCCACGGCGATGAAGCCGTCGTCGGTGGGCACCCAGAGCACGATGTCCGCGAACGCGAGGTCGGCCAGCAGCTGGCAGTCGCCGACCAGAAGGTGCAGCCATTCGATGTCTTCGGAGGTCGAACGGCCGTGCGCGACGACGAGATCACTGAGCGTGGACATCGCTTCAGTCTATGAGCGTCGCGCCGGCTCCTCCCCCGGCGGCCGGCCGCCGCCTTCCGCCAGCGGTCTGGGATGATGCAACGGCCGGGCGACGCAAGGGCAGCGCTCGGCGGGCCCTCATCGAGAAGCTCCGGCAGGTCACACCGGTTCCGTGACCGGCCGCGGCCTCGCCGCGTGGCGTCGCCTGCCGTGCTCCGGCTCGGGCTCCGGTGCGAGCTCGCGCTCCACGAACCGCCGCACCGCGGCCCGCGCCGGCGACTTGGGTGCGGCATCCCTCAGCGTGCTGCCGGTGAGCACGGCGAGATCGAAGCCTGCCGGGTCATCGGGGATCAGGGCGGCGGCTTCCAGGCCTCCGAAGCGCAGCAGCGTGGAGGCGACCTGCGCGAACGGCTGCGGACCTACCGCCGAAGCCCGCACGCGGTTCACCAGCACATGCGGCCGACGCTCCGGCGCCGCGTCCACCAGATCTCCGAACGACCGCAGCAGCCGGGACAGACCGACCGGATCGCCCAGCCCCACCGCGATGACGTCGTCAGCGCCCTGCAGCGCTGCTAGCGTCGCCGCATTGCGCCGCGGAGCATAGAGGTCACTCGTGATCTCCTCGTCGGTCTCGAGGCTGAAGCCGACATCTACGACCGTGTAGTCCGCCCACGTTCTGCACTGCGCCAGCACGCGCTCCACGCGATCGGCGGTGAGCTCCGGCCAGCGCGCGGCACGGCCGATGCCGGTGAGCACCCAGAACGCGCCACGCGGGCTCGCATACCGCTGCGCCACGCGCGCGAGCTCGTCGTGCGTGAGGGAGTCGGATGCCGCCAGCCGGCACGCAGCGGCGAAACCGGGCGCCTCATCCAGGAGTCCCAGCGCTGGTGCCGTGGCGCCGCCGTACGGATCGGTGTCGGCGAGCACCACGCTGTGCCCCAGCGCGGCGAGCTCGGCGGCGATCGTGATGGCGACGGATGTGCGGCCGGGCGCCCCTGCCGGACCCCACACCGCGATCACCCGCGAGGCGTCGGGCGTTCCGATCGGTCCGCCGACTCGCGACGGGACGGCCGGAACCCCGCGGAGCGATGGCTCCAGCGCGCTCCAGTCCGCCGCGGCATCCAACGCGTCGTAGACGCCGAGCGCCAGCGCGTGCCTGCGCTCCGACTCCCCTGCCGCGAGCACCACCAGGCGCACGCCCGTGCGGTCGCACATCGAGACGACCTCTGT
>NZ_DASZVF010000083.1:0-19330 GCF_035547335.1 Humibacter sp.
CGGCGCAGAACTCGATGAAGAGCTCGCGTCAGCGCTGAACGACGATGTCTCCGCGCTGGACGACGACGCCGGCCTTGGCCGGATCGAGGCGGTCGTCACGGACTTCGACGGCGTGCACACCGACGACACGGTGGTCGTGGACCAGAACGGCGTCGAATCCGTCACGGTCAACCGCAGGGACGGGCTGGGCGTCCGGCTGTTGCGGGAAGCGGGGATCCCGGTGCTCATCCTCTCCACCGAGCCGAACGCCGTCGTGGCCGCGCGCGCCGCCAAACTCGGCGTTCCCGTGCTGCACGGGGTCGACGACAAACGGACGGCGTTGACCGAGTGGGCTGCCGAGGCTGGCGTGCGACTGGAGAACGTCGCATACCTCGGCAACGACGTGAACGACCTCGAGGCGCTGTGCGCCGTCGGCTGGCCGTTCGTGGTGCGCGACGCGCACCCCGAGGCGATCGGCGCGGCCCGCAGAGTGCTGTCCGCGCGAGGCGGGGCCGGCGCCGTGCGGGAGCTGGCCGAACTCATCCTGCAGCACACGCTCCAGCAGAAAGCGAACGCATGACCATCCACGACAACACCGTGCGCATCGGCACCCGGCACCTCGGCGAGGGGATGCCGGTCTACGTGATCGGCGAGATCGGCCTGAATCACAACGGCGACGTCGAGCTCGCCAAGCGGCTCATCGACGTGGCGGCGGATGCCGGCGCCCAGGCCGTCAAGTTCCAGAAACGCACCCCGGCCATCTCCACTCCCGAGCACATGAAGAGCACGCTGCGGCAGACGCCGTGGGGCGAGATGACCTACCTCGAGTACCGGTACCGCGTGGAGTTCGACCGCGAGCAGTACATCGAGCTCGGCGACCACGCCACCCTTCGCGGTCTCGACTGGTTCGCTTCGCCGTGGGATACGCCCTCGGTCGCCTTCCTGGAAGACCTCAACGTGTGCGCGTTCAAGGTCGCCTCGGCCTCGGTGACCGACCTCGAGCTGCTCGAAGCGATCCACGCGACGGGCAAGCCCGTGATCCTCTCGACCGGCATGTCGACCCTCGACCAGATCGACCGCGCGGTCACGGCGCTCGACGGCTCACCGCTGATCGTGCTGCACGCGACCTCCACCTACCCTCTGCCGGCCGCCGAGGCGAACCTGAGGATGATCAGCACCCTTCGCGATCGCTACCCGGGTGTGCCGATCGGCTATTCCGGACACGAGCCAGGGCTCCAGATCTCACTGGCCGCCGTCGCGCTCGGCGCGGTCGCGGTCGAGCGCCACATCACGCTCGACCGCACGATGTGGGGAAGCGACCACGCGGCGTCGCTGGAACCGGAGGGGCTCCGCCACCTGGTGCGCGACATCCGGGTGATCGAGGAGGCGATGGGCGACGGCGTCAAGCGCGTCTTCCCCGGTGAGCTCGCGCCGCTCGCGAAGCTGCGCAGGGTGGAGGCCTGAGCTGTGACCCGAAGGATGCTCGGCATCGTCGACTCGGACTCGTTCGCCAAGTGGGGCGCGAGCCTGCTGGCCGCGCTGCCCGACGGGTGGGAGACGTCACTCGTCGCCGTGAACACGGCGGCGACTGCCAGCGACGTCCAGCTGTCGACGGCCATCAGACACGCGAGCACGGGCGGCAGGCCCGTTCAGCGGCTCTCGCACCAGCAGGTCGTGGATCACATCCGACGGCACCGGCCGGATGCCGTGCTCGTCGCCACGCGCGGACCGATCGCCGAAGTGCTCATCGACGCCATCATCCGCAAGGTCCCCCGGCGGCCCGTCATCGTGACGGGGCTCCCCGGCATCTCCACTCCCGCCAAGTGGAAGGGCCTGTTCCTGCGGGCCAGGGCCGACCTGTTCGTGCTGCACAGCCACCGGGAGATCCGCGAGTATCGCGCGCTGGCGGCATCGCACGACATGACGCACCGCTTCGGGCTGGCCACCCTCCCCTTCTTGCATGCCGCAGGCGGCATACGTTCCGGGCACAGGCGCGACAGCATCGTGTTCGCGGCGCAGCCAACGGTGCCAGCGGGCCTCGAGGCGCGGCGGATGCTCATGGGCTGGCTGGCCGAGACGGCATCCGCGCACCCTGACGTGCGCGTCGTCGTCAAGATCCGGGCCAGGAACGGCGAGGGGCAGACGCACAGCGAGAAGCATCCGTACGCCGACCTGGTTCCGCAGGATGCGCCGTCGAACCTCGTCGTCGAGGGCGGCTCCATGATGGACCAGCTCGAGCGCGCGATCGGTTTCGTCACGGTGAGCTCGACCGCCACCCTGGAGGCGATCGCGCACGGCGTGCCGTCGCTCGTGCTCGCGGACTTCGGCGTGAGCGGCAAGCTCATCAACGAGGTATTCATGGGAAGCGGCCTGCTCGGCACCTCGCGCGACCTGATCGCGGCGCGGTTCAAGCACGTCGTGCCGTCATGGCGCGAGGACAACTACTTCCACGACGCGGGCGACGATGACTGGTCCGATCAGCTGGACATGCTGCTCACGCTCCGGGAGACGTCCCGGCTTCCGGAACGGGCCGCCGTGCGGGTGAGCAGGGGCGGCCCGCTGCGGTGCGCATGGGAACGCAAGCGGGCGTTCGGGGAGCACGACCGCAGCCTCGCGGGTTACCTCGCCCTGGTTGTCGGAACACCGCTGAGGCTCGCCAGGAACGCGACATCCGCCGTGCTGCCCGGCCCGGGCCGCCGCGAGGCGGTCGACGTGGTGCTCGCCCGCGCCGCCGACGACGCGGTGTGAGGCGCGCCCGCGTCGCACCCCCGGGGCATCCCGGTGTCGCGCACGCCGCAGGCCTCTCCGCCGCCGACGGGTCCGCTCGTTGCCCAGCGGTCCGCTCATCCGCGTCAACGGCCGGACCGGTCGACAGCAAGGGGACCGGTCGCCGCACATTCGCCCCCGAGGAGAGGACGTCGCCGCACACTCACCGGCCGCGATGACGCAGCTGCGCGCTCACCGGCCGACGCGCCTGGGGTCAGAGGATGCGCCTCGCGCGCGTCTGCTCGGCGCGGGCGGCGAGCTCCGAGCCGTGCGGGTACCCCACCTCCATGAGCGTGAGCCCCTTCGCCGGCATCACCTTGAACGCGCTCGTGCGCGTGCCGACGTCGCGCAGCAGCACGAGGTCCTCTGCAGGCAGCCGACCCTCTCCGACAGCGACGCACGCCCCCACGAGAGCCCGAACCATGCTGTGACAGAACGCGTCGGCCTGCACGCTCGCGACGATCACTCCGTCGCCGTGCCTGCGCCAGCGGAACTCCTGCAGGGTGCGGATGGTCGTGGCACCCTCTCGCGGCTTGCAGTACGCCGCGAAGTCGTGCAGGCCGAGCAGCGTGCCGGCCGCGGCATCCATCGCGTCGACGTCGAGGCGAGCCGGATACCAGAGCGTGCTCGCCCGCAGCAGCGGGTTCCGCGGAGTCACGGCGTCGGCGATGCGGTACTCGTACCGCCGCCAGCTGGCCGAGAAGCGGGCGTCGAAGCCCGGCTCCGCGAGGGCGGCGGAGGTGACGACGACGTCGGAGTCGGCCGTGCCGAGGATGCCCGTGAGCCGTCTGCGCAGCGCGGCGGCGGCATCCGCGTCGTCCGCAGCGTTCCGCGGCTTACGCGGCCGCAGGAGCGCATCGACCTGGTCGGGCGTGAGGTCGAGATGGGCGACCTGTCCGAGCGCGTGCACGCCCGCGTCGGTGCGTCCGGCCACCGTCAGCGTCGGTGCCGGCTCGTGCCTCCGGAAGAGCGTGTGCAGCGCCTCCTCGAGCACGCCCTGCACGGTTCGGAGTCCCGGCTGCCTGCTCCAGCCGCTGAAGCCCGTGCCGTCGTACGCGATGCCGAGGCGGATGCGCGTCGTCGCCGCGTGCGGCCCGCCTTCGACGCTTCCCTCGCCGCTCCCCTCGACCACCCGGTCAGTCTAGGGGCCGGGCGGAACGCGCGTCGGTGTCGACCGGCACAGGACTGCGGGCGGTGGGCAGAACCGTGGACGGGGCCGGACGCGGAGACGGACGCGGAGACGGGACGGAGGCGGAGACGGGAGGGAGACGAGGCGGAGACGCCACGACGGGCCACGCGAACTGACGGCCGATGACCGCTAAATGACGGAACCCCCGGCATCCATCGAATGCAGGGGGTTCCGTCGTGCGCTAGGTGTTACTTGTCGTCCTCGCCGGCGTCGATGCTCTCGTCGTCGGTGTCGCTGGCCTCGACGGCCTCCGCAGCCTCTTCGGCGGCCTCGACCTCTGCAGCAGCTTCGGCCTTCTTCTCCGACCTGCTCTCAGACGTGGTCTCCGCGGCCGGTTCGCTCTCCGGGGCCTGCTCTGCCTCGACGGCGTCGGCATCCTTGGTCGCCGCCTCGGCCGCCTCGGCCTTCGCGGCCTCGCGTGCGGCAGGCGACGGCGGGGCGGCCGGTGCCTTGCGCTTCGGGGTCACGGGCTCGAGCACGAGCTCGATGACGGCCATGGGCGCGTTGTCGCCCTTGCGGGGACCGATCTTCGTGATGCGCGTGTATCCGCCCTCGCGGTCGGCCACCTGCGGCGCGATCACGTCGAACAGCTCGTACACCACGCCCTTGTCGCGGATGACGCCGAGCACACGGCGGCGAGCGTGGAGGTCTCCGCGCTTCGCGAACGTGATCAGACGCTCGGCGAGCGGGCGAAGACGCTTCGCCTTGGTCTCGGTCGTCGTGATGCGCTTGTGCGTGAACAGCGCGGAGGCCAGGTTCGCGAGCAGGAGCCGCTCGTGTGCAGGGCCGCCTCCGAGACGGGGACCCTTGGTCGGCTTAGGCATTGTTGTGTCTTTCGTTCTCAGGCCGTTGCACGGCCGGTGTCAGTTCGGATGGGTGGCGTCGCCTGCCGCTGGATCAGCGGTATTCGTCGTCGCCTGCGCTGTAGAAGTGGGTGCCGTCGAACCCGGGAACCGAGTCCTTGAGCGACAGGCCCATCTCCGTCAGCTTGTCCTTGACCTCATCCACCGACTTCTGACCGAAGTTGCGGATGTTCATGAGCTGCGTCTCGGAGAGCGAGACCAGTTCGCTGACGTTGTTGATGCCCTCGCGCTTGAGGCAGTTGTACGAACGCACCGAAAGCTCGAGGTCCTCGATCGGCATGGACAGCTCCGAGCTGAGCACGGCGTCAACTGGCGCCGGGCCGATCTCGATGCCCTCGGCCTGCGAGTTGAGTTCGCGCGCCAGGCCGAACAGCTCGGTGAGCGTGCGGCCGGCCGACGCGATGGCATCCCGGGGGCTGATCGCGGGCTTGGTCTCGACGTCGACGACGAGGCGGTCGAAGTCGGTGCGCTCACCGGCACGCGTGGCCTCCACGCGGTAGGTGACCTTGAGCACCGGAGAGTAGATCGAGTCGATCGGGATCTGGCCCGCCTCGCTGTACTCGTTGCGGTTCTGCTGCGCCGAGACGTAGCCACGGCCGCGCTCGATGGTCAGCTCGACCTCGAAGCGGGCGCTCTCGTTCAGGGTCGCGATCACGAGCTCGGGGTTGTGGATCTCGACACCCGCCGGCGCCGAGATGTCGGCGGCCGTGACCTCGCCCGCGCCCGTCTTGCGCAGGTAGGCGGTGATCGGCTCGTCGTGCTCGCTGGAGACGACGAGACCCTTGATGTTGAGGATGATCTCGGTGACATCCTCCTTCACGCCCGGGATGGTCGTGAACTCGTGCAGCACGCCGTCGATGCGGATGCTGGTGACCGCGGCGCCCGGGATGGACGACAGCAGCGTGCGGCGGAGCGAGTTCCCGAGCGTGTATCCGAAGCCCGGCTCGAGGGGCTCGATCACGAACCGCGAGCGGAACTCCGAGATGTTCTCCTCGGTGAGCGTGGGGCGCTGTGCGATGAGCACTATTGATTCCTTTCGGCTAAGCGTCCGCTATATGACGCTTGCTCTTCATCAGGTATTGAGTTGCGCGGTGGAGCTGGAAGCGGAGGCGTGGACGGCCTCCGCCGCGACCCCAGCGGCGGGGCCCGTCTCGGGCCCCGGACGCGGTGAGAGAGAACTAGACGCGACGACGCTTGGGCGGGCGGCAACCGTTGTGCGCCTGCGGCGTCACATCGTTGATCGAGCCCACCTCGAGGCCCGCGGCCTGAAGCGAACGGATGGCGGTCTCGCGGCCGGAGCCAGGACCCTTCACGAAGACGTCGACCTTCTTCATGCCGTGCTCCTGCGCCTGACGCGCCGCCGACTCGGCGGCGAGCTGAGCCGCGAACGGGGTCGACTTGCGGGAGCCCTTGAAGCCGACGCCGCCCGAGGAGGCCCAGCTGATCACGGCGCCGTTGGTGTCGGTGATCGAGACGATCGTGTTGTTGAACGTCGACTTGATGTGGGCCTGGCCCACGGCGATGTTCTTCTTTTCCTTCTTGCGCGGCTTGCGAGCTGCCGTCTTGGGTGCTGCCATGTTTTCCTACTCCTGAGATCTCGAAGCGCTGGCCCTGGCCTAGCGGGCCTTCTTCTTGCCGGCGACGGTGCGCTTCGGTCCCTTGCGGGTGCGCGCGTTGGTCTTGGTGCGCTGGCCGCGCACGGGCAGGCCGCGACGGTGGCGCAGGCCCTGGTACGAGCCGATCTCGACCTTGCGGCGGATGTCGGCCGCAACCTCGCGGCGGAGGTCGCCCTCCACCTTGAAGTTGCCCTCGATGTGATCGCGAAGGGCGACGAGCTGCTCGTCGGTGAGGTCCTTCACGCGGATGTCCCCGGAGATCCCGGTGGCCTTCAGCGTCTCGAGCGCGCGAGTGCGGCCGATGCCGTAGATGTAGGTGAGCGAGACCTCAACGCGCTTCTCGCGCGGGATGTCGACGCCTGCTAGACGTGCCATGTGCGGCTACTCCTGTTGATCAGGTGGAGGTGTGGAGCAGCATCGGTGCCCGGGCCTCCAACCCGAGGTGTCCACCGCTTGCGCGGTTTCTGATGCTGCAGTTCTTCGCGATGTGAAGTTGTGTCGCCGGATGTCTGGCATCCGGAAGCCGTTTGCTCTGCTGCTGCCGTGTTGCAACGAGGCGCTGCCCTTTGAGATCGCTTACGATCTCAAACGAAAAGCGCTGCCGCGCAAGCGCCACAAGCAGCGGCAGGGCTCAACCCTGCCGCTGCTTGTGGCGCGGGTTGCTGGAGCAGATCACCATCACGCGGCCGTTGCGTCGGATGACGCGGCAGTGCTCGCAGATGGGCTTGACGGAGGGCTTGACCTTCATGAGTGATTCCTTATCGCTGTCCTCGTGCGCCACGACGCGCGGATGCTCCGCGCACGGTGTCGTGGGCCGTTACTTTCCGGTGACTGACTACTTGTAGCGGTAGACGATGCGGCCACGGGTGAGGTCGTAGGGGCTCAGCTCCACGATCACGCGGTCCTCAGGGAGGATGCGGATGTAGTGCTGACGCATCTTGCCCGAGATATGGGCGAGCACCTTGTGACCGTTGGTGAGCTCGACGCGGAACATCGCGTTGGGCAGCGCCTCGATCACAGATCCCTCGATCTCGATTACGCCGTCTTTTTTGGCCATAGCCTCACTATCGCTTCAGGCACTGCAGTGCCGGTCGTGCGGTGGATGGATGGTGTCCGGATACGCCCTCGGGATACCCTCGGGCACACACCACGAAACAGGTGCAAGACACCAAAGATCCATCGTAGGCGATGCCGGACGAGTTCGCCACTCGGATGCCGCGTGGCCTCTAGTGCAACGCGCGCGTGCGGCGTATGATTCCCCGCTTCCGCCGCTGTTGGGTGCTGCATCGGGCACCGCCGACCGGCTGCCGCTCAGTTGCGGCGGGCGAGCAGCGCCGCGTTCATGGCGCGAGTCAGCTCGAGATCGACGGGAACGTCGGCACCGTCGACGGAGGTGACGGGAACCGCGAGCCGCACGCTGGAGACGAGCCACAACGCATCCGCTCGCGTGAGGTCGGATGCGGGCACGAGCGCCTCCTCCGTCCGCAACCCCTGATCGGCCGCGAACTCGAACACGCTCAGCTGGCTCGTGCCGGGAAGGATGCCGATGTCGGTGCGCGGCGTCACGATCCTGTCTCCGAGGCGCAGGATCACGGTCGAGGTGGGAGCCTCCATCACGAAGCCGTCCGACGTGAGGAAGATCACGTCGTCGGCGCCGCGGCGCCTCGCTTCGCGCAACGCGGCCATGTTCACGGCGTAGGACAGCGTCTTCGCACCCGCGAGCAGCCACGGCGCTCGCTGGGCGACGTCGCTGGAGTATCCGCGGTCGAGCGTGACGACCGAGATGCCGGTCTCACGTTCGGCGAAGTCGCCGTCGGCAGGTGTCGCGACGATCCAGCCGGTCGGTCTGCTGCCGCCTTCCGCCCCGCGGGTCAGCACCACCTTGAGCCCACCCTGGCGGTCGGCGGGCAGCGAGGCGGCGGCCACGGTGATCGCGTGCCGCCACTGCGCGTCGTTGGGCACAGGCAGATCGAGCAGCGAAGCGGAGTTGGCCAGCCGCGCCAGGTGGGCATCCAGTGCCTGTGGACGGCCGCCGACGACGCCGAGCGTCTCGAAGACGCCGTCGCCGCGCGCCGCACCGAGGTCGCGCACATCGAGCGTCGGCGTCTGGCCGTCCACCCGATGCACTGAGGACTCGATGCTGGCGGCGGGCGCATCCTCCGGCAGGACGTCGATCATGAAGACAGGCACGTGACCGAGCCTAGAGCGACACGTCGGAAAGCGCCGGTCGCTAGGCCGGACGCACGGGCGTGATGCCGAACGGCTTCAGCCCCGCCGCCCCGCCGTCGTGCGCCGTGAGCACCCAGATGCCGTCTTTGTGCACGGCGACCGAGTGCTCCCAGTGCGCGGCGGACGAACCGTCCTCCGTCGCGACGGTCCAGCCGTCGTCGCGCACGTACGTGTCGGCCGACCCCGTCACGACCATGGGCTCGATGGCCACGGCGAGCCCCGGACGCACCTCGGGACCCTTCTGCCGCACGCCGTAGTTGAACACCGGGGGCGCCTCGTGCATGCGGCGTCCGATGCCGTGGCCGATGTAGTCGGTGAGGATGCCGTACTCGCCGCGCGAGAGGATGTACGACTCGATCGCCTCACCCACCTCGTTGAGGTGCGATGCGCTTGCCAGCGCCGCGATGCCGTGCCACAGCGACTGCTCGGTGACGTCGCTGAGCGCGCGGCGCTCCGCCACGAGGTCGGGCCGCTCAGGGTCGTCGAGCACCATCGTGAAGGCCGCATCGCCGTTCCAGCCGTCGAGGATGGCGCCGGAGTCGATGGAGAGGATGTCGCCAGGCCGCAGCACCCGCTCCCCCGGGATGCCGTGCACGACCTCGTCGTCGACCGAGGCGCAGATCGTGTGCCGGTAACCTGGCTCCAGCTTGAAGTTCGAGCTGCCACCGCGGGCCCGAATGGCGCGCTCGGCGACGGCATCCAGTTCGAGAGTCGTCACACCGGGCCGCACGGCCGAGCGCACGGCGTCGAGGCTGTCGGCCGTCGCCAGGCCGGGCGCGAGCATGAGCCTGAGCTGGGCGGGCGACTTGTAGATGGATCGCCGAAGACCTGGCACGGCGCCTCAGGCCGCCGCGGTGTCGCCGACGACGCCGATGCCGCGCGACGCGAGAGCCTCACGGATGCGCGCAGCCACCTCGTCGACGCTGCCGATGCCGTCCACCTCGACGAGCAGACCGCGTTCGCGGTACACGTCGAGGATGGGAGCGGTCTGCTTCGCGTAGACGTTCTGCCTGTGGCGGATGGCGTCTTCGGTGTCGTCCGCGCGACCCTGCTCGTGCGCCCTATGGGTGAGCCGGCGCACCAGCTCGTCCTGGTCGGCCGTGAGACGGATGACGGCTTCCAGCTTGCCGTCGGATGCCAGCAGCTCATCGAGGAACCGCACCTGGTCGAGCGTGCGCGGGTAGCCGTCGAGCAGGAAGCCCTTCGCGGCATCCGGCTCCGAGAGACGATCGGCGACGAGCTCGTTCGTCAGGTCGTCGGGAACGTAGTCGCCCGCATCCACGATCGCCTTCACCCGCACGCCGAGCTCGGTCTGGTTCGTGATGTGGTGCCGGAAGATGTCGCCCGTGGAGATCGCGGGCACGCCGAACGCGTCGGCGATGAACGTCGCCTGAGTGCCCTTGCCCGATCCGGGCGGGCCGACGATGAGAAGGCGAGCTCCTCGTTCCCGGTTGGACTCTTCGTTCGACACGGTCAACGGAGCAACCCTTCGTAGTGCCTCTGCTGCAGTTGCGAGTCGATCTGCTTGACCGTCTCGAGCCCGACACCCACGATGATCAGGATCGAGGTGCCGCCGAACATGAAGTTCTGGCTGGTGCCGAGCAGCGAGAACGCCACCAGCGGGATGAGCGCCACGATCGCCAGGTAGATCGACCCGGGCAGCGTGATGCGCGTCAGCACGTAGTCGAGGTATTCGGCGGTCGGGCGGCCGGCGCGGATGCCGGGGATGAAGCCGCCGTACTTCTTCATGTTGTCCGCGACCTCCTCCGGATTGAAGGTGATCGCGACGTAGAAGTACGTGAAGCCGATGATGAGCAGCGCGTACAGCAGCATGTACAGCGGATGATCGCCCTTGGTGAGGTAGTTCGTCACCCACGTGACCCACGGCGCAGGCGCCTTGCCCGGTGCAGGCTGGTTGAACTGCGCGATCAGCGCCGGCAGGTACAGCAGGCTGGAGGCGAAGATGACCGGGATGACACCCGCCATGTTCACCTTGATCGGGATGTAGGTGTTGTTGCCGCCGTACGTGCGACGCCCAACCATGCGTTTCGCGTACTGCACAGGGATGCGCCGCTGCGACTGCTCGACGAACACCACGGCTCCCACGATGAAGAGGCCGATCACGATCACGACGAGGAAGATCTCGAAGCCCGAGGTCTGCTGCACGGCCCAGAGCGAGGTGGGGAACTGCGCGGCGATCGAGGTGAAGATCAGCAGCGACATGCCGTTGCCGATGCCCTTCTCGGTCACCAGCTCGCCCATCCACATGATGAGGCCGGTGCCTGCGGTCATGGTGATGACCATCAGCAGCACGGCGTACCACGAGTCATCCGTGACCAGCTGCGAGCACTGCGATGTGCTATTGGAGCCGAAGAGGGCGCCGCTGCGCGCCACCGTGATGAGCGTGGTGGACTGCAGAACGCCGAGCGCGATGGTGAGGTAGCGGGTGTACTGGGTCAGCCTGGACTGGCCGGCCTGACCCTCTTTGTACAGCGCCTCGAAGTGCGGGATGACCACCCTCAGCAGCTGCACGATGATCGACGCCGTGATGTACGGCATGATGCCCAGCGCGAAGATGGACAGCTTCAGCAGCGCGCCGCCGCTGAACAGGTTCACGAGCTCGTACAGACCGGTCGTGCCCTGGTTGGCCGACAGACACGCCTGGACGTTGCTGAAGTCGACGAACGGGGCCGGGATGAACGAACCCAGGCGGAACAGCGCGATGATCCCCAGCGTGAAGCCGATCTTCCGTCGAAGATCCGGGGTGCGGAGAATCCGCCCGATGGCGTTGAACAAGTGAGTTCCTGCTTTCCGGTAAGGAATCGGGCCGGGCGGCCTCGGCGGCCACCCGACCCGACTACTTTACGGGGTGAATCCGGATGCTCGGCATCCGGCGATCACCGCCTGCTGCGGAGGGCTACTTGACGGAGCCTCCGGCGGCGACGATCTTCTGCTCGGCGGAGCCGGAGACCTTGTCGACCTCCACGTTCAGCTTCACGGCGATGTCGCCGCTGCCGAGCACCTTGACCTTCTCGTTCTTGCGCACGGCGCCCTTGGCGACCAGGTCGCTCACGGTGACGTCGCCGCCGGCCGGGTACAACTCGGCAAGCTTCTCCAGGTTGACGACCTGGTACTCGACGCGGAACGGGTTCTTGAACCCGCGCAGCTTCGGCGAACGCATGTGGAACGGCAGCTGGCCACCCTGGAAGCCGGGACGCACCTGGTAGCGCGCCTTCGTTCCCTTGGTGCCGCGGCCGGCCGTCTTGCCCTTCGAGCCCTCGCCGCGTCCGACGCGGGTGCGGTCCTTCTTGGCGCCTGCAGCCGGGCGCAGGTGGTGCACCTTGAGCACCTGCGGACGCGTGACGGCGTCGGCGGTGTCCTTCTTGCCAGCCTTGGCGGACGAGGTGGTCGCGGTCGACTTGCTGTCGTCCTTGGCCGCACTCGTCTTCTCGGCCGGCTTCGAGGCGGCGCTCGCCTTGGCGGCGGGCTTCTTCGCCGAGGTCTTCTTGGCGGGTGTGGCCTCGGCCTCGGCCGGGGTCTTCTTCTCGTCAGCCATTAGTCGATCTCCTCAACCTTCACCAGGTGAGCGACGGTCTTGACGTAGCCGCGGTTCTGCGGGGTGTCCTCGCGAACCACGACGTCGCCGATGCGCTTCAGACCCAGGCTGCGCAACGTGTCGCGCTGGTTCTGCTTCTCACTCACTTTGGACTTGATCTGGGTCACCTTGAGCTGCGCCATTACGCACCAGCCTTCGCGGTTCGGGCGGCCTCGGCCGCCTGTGCCTCTGCACGCAGCAGACGAGCGGGAGCGACCTCGTCGAAGTCGAGCCCCCGGCGGGCGGCAACGGCGCGAGGCTCCTCGAGCTGCTGCAGCGCCTCGACGGTCGCGTGCACGATGTTGATGGTGTTGGACGATCCGAGCGACTTGCTCAGAACGTCGTGGATGCCTGCGCACTCCAGCACGGCACGCACCGGACCACCGGCGATGACACCGGTACCGGCGCCGGCCGGACGCAGCAGCACCACACCGGCGGCCGCCTCGCCCTGCACGGGGTGCGGGATCGTGTTGCCGACGCGGGGGACGCGGAAGAAGTTCTTCTTCGCCTCCTCGACGCCCTTCGAGATCGCCAGCGGCACCTCGCGGGCCTTGCCGTATCCGACGCCCACCAGGCCGTTGCCGTCGCCCACCACGACGAGCGCGGTGAAGCTGAACCGGCGACCACCCTTGACCACCTTCGAGACGCGGTTGATCGTCACGACGCGCTCGAGGAACTGGCTCTTGTCGGCATCCCGGCTGCCGCGGTCGCGGCCCTGGTTGCGGTCCCGACCGCCACGACGACCCTCACGGGCGTCACGGCTGGTCGTGTCCGTGCCTGCCGCCGTCTCGACGGGCTTCTCGGCAGTCGTCTGCTCTGCAGCAGTCTGATCTGCGGCCACGTCCTGCTCCTTCTTGTTCTCGTTGTCGCTCACAGGCTCAGCCCACCTTCCCGGGCGCCGTCGGCGATCGCCGCGACCCGGCCTGCGTACTTGTTGCCGCCTCGGTCGAACACGACCTCGTCGATGCCGGCCTGCTTGGCGCGCTCGGCGACCAGCTCGCCGACCCTGCGGGCCTTGGCGGTCTTGTCACCGTCGAACGCGCGCAGATCCGCCTCGAGCGTCGACGCCGAGGCCAGCGTGTGCCCCTTCGAGTCGTCGACGACCTGCACGAAGACGTGACGCGCCGAGCGGGTCACGACCAGACGGGGCCGCACATCGGTGCCGACGACCTTCTTGCGAAGGCGCGCGTGCCGGCGGTCGCGTGCCGCGGACTTGCTCTTGACACTCATGCTTACTTTCCAGCCTTTCCGGCCTTGCGACGGACGACCTCGCCTGCGTAGCGGATGCCCTTGCCCTTGTACGGTTCCGGCTTCTTAATCTTGCGGATGTTCGCTGCCGCCTCGCCGACGGCCTGCTTGTCGATGCCAGCGACCGTGAGCCTGTTGTTGCCCTCGACGGTCAGCGTGATGCCGGCAGGCGCCTCGACCGTGACCGGGTGCGAGAAGCCGAGCGCGAACTCGACAGCCGAGCCCTTCTGCGCGACGCGGTAACCCGTGCCGACGATCTCGAGGCCCTTCGAGTAGCCCTGCGTCACACCGATGATCTGGTTGTTGATGAGCGTGCGCGTGAGGCCGTGCAGCGAGCGCGAGTCGCGCTCGTCATCCGGACGCGTCACGAGAACCTGGTTGTCCTCGAGTTTCACCTGGATGGGCTGGGCCACCGTGAGCGAGAGCTCGCCCTTCGGGCCCTTGACGGTCACATCCTGCCCGTCGACCTTGACGTCGACGCCTGCGGGGATGTCGATGGGGAGTCTTCCGATTCGGGACATCTTGCTACCACACGTAGGCGAGGACTTCCCCGCCGACGCCCTTCTTCTCGGCCTCGCGGTCGGTGAGCAGACCGGAGGAGGTGGACAGGATGGCGACGCCAAGGCCGCCGAGCACGCGAGGCAGCTCGGTCGACTTCGCGTACACACGCAGTCCCGGCTTGGAGACGCGCTTGATGCCCGCGATGGACCGCTCGCGGTTCGGGCCGAACTTGAGGTCCAGCGTGAGGGTCTGGCCGACACGCGCGTCGGTGACCTTCCAGTCGGAGATGTAGCCCTCGTTCTTGAGGATTTCGGCGATGTGCGCCTTCAGCTTCGAGCTCGGCATCGACACGGTGTCGTGGTACGCCGAGTTCGCGTTGCGCAGTCTGGTCAGCATGTCTGCGACCGGATCTGTCATGGTCATGGAGTTCGTCCTTCGTTCATCCGGTATCGGGGCCCTTTACAAGGGAACCGACCGTAGATGGACGCTGGAGCCTGGAGCGACGGTCCGATGGTCCGTCGCAGCGACGCAGGTCCCGGACGGGCTGTGCCCGACCGGCCAAGCCCAGCGAGGGGTGGCTGTGTTCAGTTGTGTCAGTCGTTCGACTTGAACGGGAAGCCGAGCGCCTTGAGCAGCGCGCGACCCTCGTCATCCGTCTTGGCTGTGGTGACGACGGTGATGTCGAAGCCGCGGACCCGGTCGATCCTGTCCTGGTCGATCTCGTGGAAGATCGACTGCTCCTGCACGCCGAACGTGTAGTTGCCGTGACCGTCGAACTGGCGGTCGGAGAGACCGCGGAAGTCGCGGATGCGCGGCAGCGCCAGCGTGAGCAGGCGGTCCAGGAACTCCCAGGCGCGGTCGCCGCGCAGCGTGACGTGCGCGCCGATCGGCTGACCCTCGCGCAGCTTGAACTGCGCGATGGACTTGCGGGCCTTCGTGACCTGCGGCTTCTGACCGGTGATCCTGGTGAGGTCGGCGACCGCACCGTCGATGATCTTGCCGTCGCGGGCGGCGTCGCCGACACCCGTGTTGACGACGATCTTCGTCAGCCCGGGCACCTCGTGCACGTTGCCGTAGCCGAACTGCTCCTTGAGCTGGGCAGCGATCTCGGTCTTGTACTTCTGCTTGAGGCGCGGCTGGATCTTGCCAGCCGGCGCGGCAGTTGCGGTGTCGGTCATTACAGGTCCTTACCTGACTTCTTGGCGTAGCGGACGCGAACGGTCTTGGTCACGCCGTCCTTCGTCACCTTCTCCTCGCGGAAGCCGACGCGGGTCGGCTTCTTGGTCTCCGGGTCGACGAGCGCCACGTTCGACACGTGGATGGGCGCCTCGTGCGTCTCGAGACCTCCGGTCTTGGAGCCGCGCTGGGTCTGGCCGACCTTCACGTGCTTCGTGACGTAGTTGATGCCCTCGACCACGACGCGATCCTGGTCGACGAGCACCTCGATGACCTTGCCCTGCTTGCCGCGGTCTCCGCCGCGGGCCTGGCTCGGACCCGAGATGACCTGCACCAGGTCGCCCTTCTTGATGTTCGCCATGGACTAGATCACCTCCGGTGCCAGCGAGATGATCTTCATGAACTTCTTGTCGCGCAGCTCGCGACCGACCGGTCCGAAGATGCGGGTGCCGCGGGGGTCACCGTCGTTCTTCAAGATCACTGCGGCGTTCTCATCGAACTTGATGTACGAGCCGTCGGAGCGGCGCGTGTTCTTCTTGGTGCGAACGATGACCGCCTTGACGACGTCGCCCTTCTTCACGTTGCCGCCGGGGATGGCGTCCTTCACCGTCGCGACGATGGTGTCGCCGAGGCCGGCGTAACGACGCTGCGAGCCACCGAGAACGCGAATCGTGAGCAGTTCCTTTGCGCCGGTGTTGTCGGCGACCTTCAGGCGTGATTCCTGCTGAAGCACTTCTTACTCCTTGTCACAAGCAAGCCGGAAGGCCTACTTGGCCTTCTCGAGGATCTCGACCAGGCGCCAGCGCTTCGTGGCGCTGGTCGGACGGGTCTCGTTGATGACGACCAGGTCGCCAACGCCCGCCGTGTTCAGCTCGTCGTGCGCCTTCACCTTGGTGGTGCGACGGATGACCTTGCCGTACAGCGCGTGCTTCACGCGGTCTTCGACCTCGACGACGATGGTCTTGTCCATCTTGTCGCTGACGACGTAGCCGCGGCGCGACTTGCGGTATCCGCGGGCGCCGGCCTCCTTGACGTCGTGCGCAGCGTGCTCGTGGCCCGCAGAGGTCTCGGCCGTCGTGGCGTCGGCGGTCTTGGCGTTGGTGGCAGCCATTACTCCGCCTCCTCCTTCGTCTCGGTCTCAGCCTCAGCGGCTGCGGCCTTCTTACTGGTCTTCTTCGTGGCCTTGGCGGGAACCTCGACCGGTGCCGGCGTCGCGCGGATGCCGAGCTCGCGCTCACGGATGACCGTGTAGATGCGAGCGATGTCGCGCTTGACGGCGCGCAGGCGGCCGTGGCTCTCGAGCTGGCCGGTCGCCGACTGGAAGCACAGGTTGAACAGCTCTTCCTTGGCCTTCTTCAGTTCATCGACGAGCTTCTCGTCGTCGAAGGTGTCGAGCTCGACGGGAGCGAGCTCCTTGGATCCGATCGCCATTACGCGTCGCCCTCCTCGCGCTTGATGATGCGTGCCTTGAGGGGCAGCTTGTGGATGGCACGGGTCAGTGCCTCGCGGGCCAGCGTCTCGTTGACGCCAGCCACCTCGAACAGCACGCGACCCGGCTTGACGTTCGCGACCCACCACTCGGGCGAGCCCTTACCGGAACCCATACGGGTCTCGGCCGGCTTCTTCGTGAGCGGACGGTCGGGGTAGATGTTGATCCACACCTTGCCGCCACGCTTGATGTGACGCGTCATGGCGATACGAGCTGACTCGATCTGACGGTTGGTCACGTAGGCGGGCGTCAGGGCCTGGATGCCGAACTCGCCGAAGGTCACCGTCGTGCCACCTGTGGCCTGGCCGCTACGGCCGGGGTGGTGCTGCTTGCGGTGCTTGACTCTGCGGGGAATCAACATGGTTATGCACTGGCTCCTTCTGCCGCGGGGGCCTCGGCCTGAGCGCGGGGCGCACGGCGCGGACGGTCGCTGCGGTCCGGGCGGCCGGACTTGGCGGCAGCCTGCTCGCGAGCGAGTTCCTTGTTGGTGATGTCGCCCTTGTAGATCCAGACCTTCACGCCGATGCGGCCGAAGGTGGTCTTGGCCTCGTAGAACCCGTAGTCGATGTTCGCGCGCAGCGTGTGCAGCGGCACACGGCCCTCGCGGTAGAACTCCGAACGGCTCATCTCGGCGCCGCCGAGGCGGCCGGAGACCTGGATGCGCACGCCCTTGGCGCCGGCGCGCTGGGCACCCTGCAGGCCCTTGCGCATCGCGCGGCGGAACGCCACACGAGCGGAGAGCTGCTCGGCGATGCCCTGAGCGACGAGCTGGGCATCCACCTCGGGGTTCTTCACCTCGAGGATGTTGAGCTGGATCTGCTTGCCGGTGAGCTTCTCGAGGTCGGAGCGGATGCGCTCGGCCTCTGCGCCGCGGCGACCGATCACGATGCCGGGACGGGCGGTGTGGATGTCCACACGCACGCGGTCACGGGTGCGCTCGATCTCGATGCGCGAGACGCCTGCCCGGTCGAGCTGCGTCTGGAGCAGCTTGCGGATCTTGACGTCCTCGGCGATGTAGTCGGCGTAACGCTGACCGGGCTTCGTCGAGTCGGAGAACCAGCGGGACACGTGGTCCGTGGTGATTCCCAGACGGAAGCCGTAGGGGTTGACCTTCTGACCCATTACTTCGTCCCCTCGTCAGGTGTGGCCAGCACAACGGTGATGTGGCTCGTGCGCTTGTTGATGCGGAACGCGCGGCCCTGTGCGCGGGGCTGGAAACGCTTGAGCGTCGTGCCCTCGTCGACGAAGGCGCGGCTCACGTAGAGGTCGCGCTCGTCCAGATACTGGTTCGAGGCATCGGCCTTGACCCTGGCATTCGCGATCGCGGATGCCACGAGCTTGTAGACCGGCTCGCTCGCACCCTGCGGGGCGAACTTCAGGATGGCCAGGGCCTCCTGCGCCTGCTTGCCGCGGATCAGATTGACGACGCGACGAGCCTTCTGAGGCGTAACGCGGATGTGTCGCACGCGTGCGATCGACTCCACCATTTCTTTCTCCTCCTCTGGTCACCGCGTCAGCGGCGACGACCCTTCTTGTCGTCCTTCACGTGTCCGCGGAAGGTGCGGGTCGGGGCGAACTCCCCGAGCTTGTGGCCGACCATCGTCTCCGTGACGAAGACCGGGATGTGCTTGCGACCGTCGTGCACGGCGATCGTGTGGCCGAGCATGGCCGGCACGATCATCGAGCGACGCGACCACGTCTTGATGACGTTCTTGCTGCCGGACTCGTTCGCGCGGACCACCTTGGTAAGCAGGTGCTCGTCGACGAAGGGGCCCTTCTTGAGACTGCGAGGCATCTTCTACTAACTCCTACTTGCGCTTCTTGCCAGCGGTGCGGCGGCGGACGATCAGCTTGTCGCTTTCCTTGTTCGGATGACGCGTGCGGCCTTCCTTCTGGCCCCACGGGCTGACCGGGTGGCGACCACCCGAGGTCTTGCCCTCACCACCACCGTGCGGGTGGTCGATCGGGTTCATCGCGACACCGCGGACGGTCGGGCGCACGCCCTTCCAGCGCATTCGGCCGGCCTTGCCCCAGTTGATGTTCGACTGCTCGGCGTTGCCGACCTCGCCGATCGTGGCGCGGCAGCGGGCATCCACGTTGCGGATCTCGCCGGAGGGCATGCGCAGCTGGGCGTACGGGCCGTCCTTCGCCACGAGGCGGACGGATGCGCCGGCAGAGCGCGCGATCTTGGCGCCGCCGCCCGGCTTCAGCTCGATGGCGTGCACGACGGTACCCGTCGGGATGTTGCGCAGCGGCAGGTTGTTGCCCGGCTTGATGTCGGCGCCTGCGCCCGACTCCACGATGTCGCCCTGCTTGAGCTTGTCGGGAGCGATGATGTAGCGCTTCGTGCCGTCCACGTAGTGCAGCAGCGCGATGCGCGCCGTGCGGTTCGGGTCGTACTCGATGTGCGCGACCTTGGCGTCGACGCCGTCCTTGTCGTTGCGCTTGAAGTCGATCACGCGGTACTGGCGCTTGTGGCCGCCGCCGATGTGGCGGGTGGTGATCCGGCCGGCGTTGTTGCGGCCGCCCGTCTTGGGCAGGGGCCGCAGCAGCGACTTCTCGGGCGTCGACCGGGTGATCTCGGCGAAGTCGGCGCCCGACGAGCCGCGACGACCCGGGGTCGTCGGCTTGTAGTTGCGAATGGCCATGTCTGTTCTCTCCCTGGCCCTCAGCCGACAG